>QSCH01000015.1:0-52305 GCA_003462965.1 Collinsella sp. OF03-4AA | reverse complement strand
GTCGCCTGCTCGGACAGTCCTGCTCGCACGGAGAGCACATTAAGTGCTCTCCGGCTCGTGCGGAACTCGCGATCGACCAAACCCCGCGCCCCGTCCCGGCGAGCCTCCGACTAGCAACAACAATCACAACGCAACAAGGGGCTCCCCCGTTCATCAACGGAGGAGCCCCTTGCCATATCTAGCTATCAGCCCACCCGGCTCTCCAGACCAAAAAACGAACGAGCAAAGCGACGTTCGCAAGCAGCGTTATCAAAGGACCTGGGAGGGCGTATGGGGCAACATCGATCGCGAGTTCCGCACGCAAAGGAGAGCACTTAATGTGCTCTCCGTCTTGCGCAGGACTGCCCGAGCAGGCGATGTTGCCCCATACGCCCTCCCAGGTCCGCCGGGATTACGACAGCTTGACGATCGGTGCAAAACCTTTCATGAGCTTTTTAGTCTGGCCGGTTTTTTCGAATTGAACCTCGATCATGTCTCCGGCGACCGAGATCACGGTACCGGTGCCAAAGGTCTTGTGGCTCACGGTATCGCCCGCGGCAAAGTCCTGCGACGCGCTGGCGCGATCGACCTTGCGCTCCACCGTCGGCGACACCTTGGACGACGGCTTTTTAGCTCGCGGCGCGCCCGAACCAAAGGTCGAGGCAACACGGCCGGCGTCGGGCGAAACCCCGCGATGGCGCTCGGTGCCATAGGTGCTGCCACCAAAGAAATCGTCGAAGCTCGATCCGCCGCGCGATCCGGAGCCGCCGGTCGAGCGCGTATGCGAACCGAACACCTTGCCGCCATACATATCCGAGCCCATGCCCGAGCCAAAGGTGCCGTGACGGTCGCCGCGCTTCTCCCAGCCCGTGCCCTCAAAACCGGCAGAACCGATACCGCTAAACTCGATATCCTCAAACGGAATCTCGTTGAGGAAGCGCGAGCGCGGGTTGGCAGAAGTCGAGCCGTAGGTGCGGCGCGTGGCCGCATAGGTCAGGAACAGGCGCTTACGGGCACGCGTGATGGCAACGTAGGCCAGGCGACGCTCCTCCTCGAGCTTGCCCGGATCATCGCTGCCGCCAAAGTCGTGCACGTGCGGGAAGATGCCCTCCTCCATGCCGGCCACGAACACCGCCGGGAACTCCAGGCCCTTGGCGGAGTGGATGGTCATCATGGTAATGGCATGCGTCTCGCCGGCCAGGGAATCCAAGTCGGAGCGCAGGGCCAGCCACTCCATGAGTGCCGGCAGCGCCTTACAGGTGAGCGGACCGTAGGTGCGCTCGATCTCGTCGGCATGCACGGCGCCCGCCGGTAGCTCTGTTGGCACGGCATACGCGTTGCCCGCGATGGCGGCGGCCAAGGCATCCTGCGGCGAGAGCGCCGGGGCGGCTAGGCTATCGAGCGGATTGGAGCCCGCGGCGTCACGAGCGCCGACAAGTGCCTCAAACGAGGATGCCGGAGCGGACGGTCCCGGCTCGGGCGCGGGCGCACTCACCACGACAGGCTCGGACTCGACGCCGGCCGGCACATCGGCAACGCCAGCCGCGCGCAGCTCTTCCAAGCTCTCGAGCGTACCCTCGATATCCTCGTGCGTCTCCTCAAATTCGGCCGCAACGCCCAAGAATTCCTGAATGTTCTCGGCGCGGCTCTCGGACTCCATGGTGCCCTCGGCGCGAAACGCCTGCAGCAGGCCCGTCTTATCGACAATCATCTCGACAACGTCCTTGAGCTCGCCGTCCATGCGGCGGCCCTCGCGCACCAGCGCCACAAAACTCGACAGGCCGTTGCGCACCTTGGCACTAAACATGCCCGTCTCGGCTGTTGCGATCTCGCAGGCCTGGAAGAACGAGCAGCGGTTGTCGCGCGCCAGCTGCTCGATCTTTTGGATCGAGGTGGAGCCGATGCCGCGGCGCGGCGTGTTGATGACGCGCTTGACGCTCATCTCGTCGGCCGGGTTCACGATCATCTTGAGGTAGGCCATGACGTCGCGGATCTCGGCACGGTCGAAGAATCGCGTGCCGCCCACGATCTTGTAGGGCACGCCCGCGCGCAGGAACATATCTTCGAGGATACGCGACTGGGCGTTGGTGCGGCAGAACACGGCGATATCGTCGTAGCTCGTACCCTTGGCATGCAGCTTCTCGATCTCGCCGGCAATCCAGCGACCCTCGTCGCGCTCGTCGCTTGCCTGGAAAGCCTGAATCTTCTCGCCATCGCCCTCGGCCGTAAACAGGCGCTTGTCCTTGCGCTGCGAGTTGTGACGCACCACGGCATTGGCGGCGCTCAGGATGTGACCCGTGGAGCGATAGTTCTGCTCCAACTTGACGGTCTTGCAGTTTTTAAAGTCCTGCTCAAAGTCCAGGATATTGGTGATGTCGGCGCCACGCCAGCTATAAATGGACTGGTCGTCGTCGCCCACGACCATAAGGTTTTGGTACTTGGCGGCCAGCAGGTTGGCGATCTCGTACTGGACGTGGTTGGTGTCCTGATACTCGTCGACGCTAATGTAGCGGAAGCGCTCCTGGTACTTATCGAGCACCTCGGGGCGGGTGCGCAGCAGCTCGAGCGTGCGCACGAGCAGGTCGTCGAAGTCCATCGCGTTGGCGGCGCGCAGGCGGCGCTCCAGCTCCAAGTAGACCTGCGCGGCCTTTTTGTCATTGGGGCTGTCAGCGGATTTGAGCATGTCCTCGGGCCCGATCATGGCGTTTTTGGCCGAGCTGATCTTGCTGCGGATCATGTTGATGGGGAACTGCTTTTGCTCAATGCCGAGCGCCTGCATAATGTCGCGCACCATGCGCTTTGAGTCGTCGTCATCGTAGATGGTGAACTGACCGGTATAGCCCAGCAGGTCGGCGTCCTCGCGCAGCATGCGCACGCACATGGCATGGAAGGTGCACACCCACATGCCACGAGTGCCGCTTGGGATGAGTGCCGCCAGACGCTCGCGCATCTCGGCAGCGGCCTTGTTGGTAAACGTGATGGCAAGAACCTGCCAAGGCTTAACGCCCAGGTCGCCGAGCATATGAGCGATGCGGAAGGTCAAGACGCGGGTCTTGCCCGAGCCAGCACCGGCAAGGACCAGCAGCGGGCCCTCGGTGGTCAGGACCGCCTCGCGCTGGGCGGGGTTAAGGCTATCGATATCGACGAGCGGCTTGGCAGGTTTGGGCGCGGAGCCGGGGCGTCGTAGATGTCGAGCGGAACAAGCTCGGGCTCCGGCGCAGCGGGGGCGGTGTATGCATCGAGCGGCACGGGTTCCGGCGCAGGCGGCACGGGTACCGCGGCGTTCTTTTCCCAGGGCAAGGGCTGGGTCATGGGCGACTCCTCATCTGACGGACGGCGCGCCTGCGGGCAGCGCCATAGTTTGAGCCGTACCAGTATACCGAGCCGCGCGGACACCGACGCAAATCACACCACGACTCCGTGCGCCACCGTCAGGCCCGCCCCGGCAGATTTGGTGCAATGGGGTCAGGTTGGTCTGCACCACGTTGGTGCAAGGAATCTGACCCCCAATGCACCAATCACGGAGCCACCGATGTCATGGCAACGGTAGCGAGCGGCGGCCAGAGCGAACAAATTGGCATGAAAAGAGGACGGCATAGACCTTTTGGTCATGCCACCCCCTTTGAATGACAAGTTGTCGCTCTGGCCGCCGCGCAGCGTCAACCAAGTTACAGGCCGAGCATAGGCTCCAGAACGAAGAAGTATGCGAGCACTACGACGCCCAGGATGATGCGGTAAACACCGAAGCACTTGAAGTCGTGACGGCGGACGAAGCCCATGAGCCACTTGATGGCGATGAGCGAAACCACAAAGGCAACAACGCAGCCCACGCCCAAGATGGCGATCTCGTTGGTGCCGAACGTGCCGCCCTTGATGAAGTACTTGACCAGCTTGAGCGCACTCGCGCCAAACATGACAGGGATGGCCAGGAAGAACGTGAACTTGGACGCCACCGAACGCGTGCAGCCCAGCAGCAGGCCGCCGATGATGGTAGAACCGGAGCGAGACGTACCAGGCACCAGCGAAAGCACCTGGAAGCAGCCGATACCCAGCGCAGTCTTCCAGCTTAGATCCTCGAACGTGGCGATGGAACCAAAGTCCAGATTCTCGTCATCGTCCTCATCCTCAGCGGTAGCCGTGGCGGGCGCCGCAAAGTGCGCACCGGCGGGACGTCCACCCGACACCACAGCACGCGAACCAAACGAACCGGCAACGGCCATTTCCTCGCGCTTGCTCGCGCGCCAGTTCTCGATCACGATAAACAGCACGCCGTACACAATGAGCGCCAGCGCCACGACGGGAGCGTTGTAGAAATGCTCCTCCATCCAGTCGTTGAGTGGCAGGCCGATCGCCGCCGCAGGAATGCAACCGAGCACAATCTTGCCCCACAGCACCCAGGTGTCGCGACGGCCCTCCTTGCCCTTGCTGGGCGAGAACGGGTTGAGCTCGTGGAAAAACAGCACGCAGACGGCCAGAATGGCGCCGAGCTGAATCACGACCAGGAACATATTCCAGAACGTCTCGCTCACGTTCATCTTGACGAACTCGTCCACCAAGATCATGTGACCCGTCGACGAAACGGGCAGCCATTCGGTGATGCCCTCGACCAGGCCCATGAAGGCAGATTTTAGAAGCTCGATAATATCCAAAGGGACCCCCTCGTTAGACACCCGCCGGTAGATGTTCTGCGGACGATGCGGGCGATGTCCCATTATCAACCGTTGGCGGTGCGACCGCGCCTACCCTTACCAAAAAACTCGCCCGTTCACAGAATTGCGAGCAGTTAAACCGAAATCCTTGGGTATAACTGCAACAAGATAAAGTGTCCGGCGGTCAACGCACCCGCGCCCGCCCGACGCACGAGCCCCGCGCCCGTGCGATAGACCAAGGAGGAAACCATGAACGAGGGCTACACCAAGGTATTTGTTTCACTCGACGGTACTGAGCAGCAGGATTTTGTGCTCGCACGCGCCATCAAGGTCGCCGCGAACAACGGCGCCAAGCTGATTATCGGCCACGTTATCGATTCCACGGCACTCGAGAGCGCCGGCTCCTATCCGGTCGATTTGGTCAACGGTCTGGAGGAGGCATTTAAGAACTCCATCGCCAAGCAGCTCGAAGAGGCCAAGGCCAATCCCGACATTCCCGAGGTCGAGGTCATGATTCGCGCCGGCCGCATTCGCGAGACGCTCAAGGACGAGATGCTCGACGTGGTCAAGCCCGACCTGGTGCTCTGCGGCGCCCGCGGCCTGTCCTCGATCAAGTATGCGCTCCTGGGTTCGATTTCGACGTTCCTGTTGCGCAACACCGACTGCGACATTTTGGTCGTGAAGTAGCGTTGCTCCCACCGGCCGCGGGGCCTGCGTGGTTTCCACGGGCACGTCCTCGCCGCGTTGCGGCTGCGGGATGTGCCCTTAGGAAACCCCTCCCGGCCTCGCGGCCTTCGCAGCCTTACTTCAACGAGTTGGCTGATAAAAGATGGCGTGCCGCCCCGTTTGGGGCGGCACGTTTTGTTTGGGCTGCACGTTTTTGTTTGGGCGGACGTCTGCCGCGTGCGTTACTCGAAATATTGAAACTTATTCGTTGAAAACGCGAATGTTACGACGAAGCCTTCGCCGGAGTTGGATGCTGCGGTGACGTCGATGCCCATCTTGGAGCACAGACGCGCCACCAGGTAGAGGCCGATGCCCGTTGCGCGCTTGGTGGTGCGGCCGTTGTCGCCGGTAAAGCCCTTCTCGAACACGCGCGGCAGGTCGGCCGCGCTCACGCCACAGCCGTTGTCGGCAACGGTAAGCTCAATGCGCTCACTCGCCAGGCCCTCGTCCAGCAACGCGCCCGAAAACACGATCTTCGCGCCGTCCTCGCGCGCATATTTAATGCTGTTCTGGATGAGCTGACCTAAGATGAACTCCAGCCACTTCTCGTCGGTAAAGACCTCGAAGTCGAGGTTTTCGCACACCGGAGCCACGTGCGCTGCAATGAGTTCGCGCGCGTTGGCCTTAATCGCACCCGTCACCAAGGTCTTGAGATCCCAGCGGCGAATCAGGTAATCGCGCTCCACGACTTCCGAGCGCGCATAGTACAGTGCCTGGTCGATATAGCGCTCAACGCGAGCCAGCTCGCGACCCAGGTCATCCACACGCGACAGGTCGTCTTCGCTGCCGTCTAGGTTTTCAAGAATCAGATGGGCCGCCGCCAGGGGCAGCTTGGCCTCGTGGACCCAGCTCTCGATATAGTCGCGATAGTCTTCGGTCTGACGCCGGCCCTCGGCAACCTCGTCGCAGGCGGCTTTGCCCACCCGGCACAGGACCTCGTACTCGAGCTCGCCCTCGGCATAGGTTGGGCATTGCACCATCTCCTGCACCCATGCGGGACTCTCGAGCTCCTCTGCCGCGCGCTCCAACTGACGCAGAAAACGGCGACGGCGAGCGTACTCGATCACGATGCCGAGCATACCGAAGATAAAGGACACGCCAACCGCCACGACCACGATAGAAACGGGTGCGCCGGCGACCGTCAGCACAAAGCAGCTCAGCAGCACGCCGCACGTCCACACGGCGACGGGAAGCAGTGCATCTTTAAAGAACTTGCCAAACGACATAGCCGGCCCCTAGACCGAATAGCCTTGGCCGCGATGCGTCGTCAAATACCCCTTGATGCCGATTTTTTCGAGCGTGGTGCGCAGGCGGTTGATGTTGACGGTGAGCGTATTGTCGTCCACGAAGGCGTCGGAGTCCCACAGGTCCTGCATGATGGCCGAGCGCGAGACGATCTTGCCCGCGCGGCTCAGGAGCAGCGAGAGAATGCGCAGCTCATTTTTGGTGAGCTCGGTGCTGTCGCCGGTCGCCGTGTTGGTGACCATAGAGCGGGCGAGGTCGAGCTCCAGTCCCTTGTGGACGAGCGTGCTGCGCTCGCCTGACGCCGCGGTGCGACGCAGCAGTGCGTTGATGCGCGCCACGAGCACGCGCGCGCTATAGGGCTTGGGAACAAAGTCGTCCGCGCCGAGCGTCATGGCCATGACCTCGTCGATCTCGGTCGTGCGCGAGGTGAGGACGATGATGGGGACCTCGGATTCGCGGCGAACCTCGTGGCAGATATGCTGGCCGTCCTTGACGGGAAGCGTGAGGTCGAGCAGCACCAGGTCGGGCGCGGCGGCGAGAATATCGCGCGAGACATGCTCGAACGATTCGCAGGCCTCGATTTCAAACCCGGCGCGGGCAAGGATGTCGACAAGCTCACGACGAATGGGCTCGTCGTCCTCAACGATATAGATTAGCGCCATGGATTCCGCTCCCCTCTTGGTTGTCTTGCCACCATTATGGCTGCGAAACTGCAGGTGCGCGCCACGCACGTCGCCAAGGTGACAGAACTGTTCGCGAGCGGGGCGTTTTGTCCGCCTCGCACTCGCAGCGGTGGCGGGAACCAAAATGATTCTTTAATCCCCGTCCCAGAATAATCATTTAGCGGCGGGCACGGAGCTTTTCGTAGCCTTCGGCGAAGAAGGCGACCGTGGCGGCGTCGGACTCGGCGGCATCGGTATCGTCGGCGGGGACCACACCGTGCTCGTCGCTCACCAGGAACAGCGCGCCCTTGAGCTGTGCGGGAATGTCCACGCGCGTGACCGGGATGCCCTTGGTCTGGGCCAGCTGCTCTATGAGCGTCGCCGTGCCACACAGGCACTCGTCCGCCGGCGCCACAAAGGCCAGCTCGCCGTTGTTGACGGCAGCGAGCAGCTCGGGCGCCACGCCGGTTTCGTCGGCCTCGGAGCGGGCCTCGGCGGAGCGGGCACGCAGCGCCTTGGCCGAAGTATCGGCCAGCGGCTCGTACTCACCCACCGTCATGGCGGCATTGCCGTTAACGTCGATCACCAGCATGAGCACGCCGTCGTGCGCGGTGTAATCGCCCTCGGCAAGCGACCACTCAACGTGCTGCTTGGCCCAGCTGAGCATGTTATGGGTAAGCGGCTCGCCCTGCACCAAGCGCTCGGACAGCGCGCGAATGTGACGGTTGAGCATGGGCACCTTTTTGTTGGACATGCGCCAACGGCAGATAAGCGCGGGCTTGTCGAGCGTAAACTTCTCGACCGCCTCCTGATTGGCGCAAAAGTCCTCGTACGCACGCTGGTCCTCGGCATTGCCAAACAGCTCTGCATCATCAATCTGGGGCATGGTCATACCTTTCGTGTTAGTCATTCCGTCCTCTTATACCAAAAAGACGGCCCTCCAAACGGAGCGACCGTCTTTTGCAGAGATTATTTTAGAAGCGAGGCGGTCCAAGGGACGAGATAACATCCCATCCTCCCCAGTCAACCTAACAGGTCGGCGAGGGTTGCCCAGGTGCCGCAGATTGCCGTGAAAGAGGAGCGACGCGTACTTGGGTACGCGAGCGACGAATGAGCGGCAAGGTGCGGTGGTTGGGCAAGCCGCAGCGCCACCTCCCTACTTAATGGCGGAAGTGGCGGGCACCCGTGAAAACCATCGCAATATTGTGCTCGTTGCAGGCCTGGATGCTCTCGTCGTCGCGCTTGGAGCCACCGGGCTGGATGATGCAGGTCACGCCGTGTGCGGCAAGCACGTCGACGTTGTCGCGGAACGGGAAGAACGCGTCACTTGCGCAGGCAAAGCCGCCCTTCTCCACGCCTTCGCGCTCGCAGAAGTCCTCGGCGCGTTCGCAGGCAAGCAGTGCGGAGTCAACGCGGTTGGGCTGACCAGGGCCCATGCCAATGCCGGCCTTGCCCTTGGAGACCAGGATGGCGTTGGACTTAACGCCCTTGCAGACCTTCCAGGCAAACTCGAGCTCGGCCATCTCAGCGTCGGTGGGCTTGCGATCGGTGGGGAACGTAAAGGTCGCGGGATCCTCGGTCACGTGGTCGACCTCCTGCACCAGCATGCCGCCGTCGATGGAGCGCAGCTCCACCTGGGCACCGTGGTCCACGCCGCCGGTAGCCAGCACGCGCAGGTTGGGGCGCTTGACCATGCGCTCGAGCGCCTCATCGGTGTAGCTCGGGGCGATGATGACCTCGACGAACTGCTTGTTCTGGTCGGCGAAGTGCTCAACCAGCTCAAAGGGAACCTCGCGGTTGCAGGCGATGATGCCGCCGAAGGCGCTCTTGGGATCGCAGGCAAAGGCGCGATCGTAGGCGGCCGTGATGTCCTCGGCAACGGCGGAACCGCAGGGGTTCTGATGCTTGAGGATCACGCAGGCCGGCTCGTCGAACTCGCGGACCAGGTTCCAAGCGGCGTCGGCATCCAGATAGTTGTTGTAGCTGAGCGGCTTGCCCTGGATCTGCTCGGAGCCCACGAGCGGGAACTGCGAGCTCGCGGTGTTCTCGCAGCCCTCGGCAAAACGATAGACCGTGGCCTTCTGCTGTGGGTTCTCGCCATAGCGCAGGTCGTCGACCTTTTCCAGCGAAATCTCGAGCTTGGCAGAGGTGTCCGCCACGTCGCTTGCCTGGGCGGCAAGCCAACGGGAGATAGCCGTATCGTAGGCGGCGGTAGTCTGGTAGACCTTCACCTGCAGGCGACGACGGGTGGCAAGCGTGGTGCAGCCGCCGGTCTCGCGCATCTCGGCAAGGACAGCGTCGTAGTCGGCCGGGTCAGAGATGACGGTAACGCTCGCAGCGTTCTTAGCGGCGGAGCGCAACATGGAGGGACCGCCAATGTCGATGTGCTCGATGGCGTCCGCAAAGGTGACCTCGGGGTTGGCGACGGTCTTCTCGAACTCGTACAGGTTGACGACGACCAAGTCGATCAGCTTAATGCCGTGCTGAGCGGCCTCCTGCATGTGCTGCTCGGAATCGCGGCGGGCCAGCAGCGCGCCGTGAACCTTGGGGTGCAGGGTCTTAACGCGGCCGTCCATCATCTCGGGATAGCCCGTGAACTCCTCGATGGGGGTTACGGGAACGCCCGCGTCCTCGATGGCACGAGCCGTGCCGCCCGTAGAGATGATCTCGACGCCAAAGTCATCGACCAGCGTCCGTGCGAAATCGACGACACCCGTTTTATCGGTAACCGAGATCAACGCGCGTGCGATCTTCACATCAGATCCCATGCAGTCCTCCTGTCTGGTACGCCGCCGTGCTCTGTGAGTCGGTGATACGTCGATCTGCAGCGCTCGCGCAGCGGCATTGAAAATACTGATTCAATGTAGCGCATCGAGCGCATCGATGCACCCCGCAACGGGCGCATGTGCAGAAAAAGTTTGCGCGCGGAGGGGATGGGCACGGTGAGTTCATGGAACACAGGGGCACCATAATTAGATGCCAATAGCGTGGTAGAACTGTGCTCGATATGCATCCGCAAAAGAAAGAGGCACCATGGTCTCGCGGGTTCTCTACCGACCGTTTGATACCGAAGACTTCGACGCCATCGCGCTGATTCTGCAGCAGCTTTGGCATAACAATTCGGATAACGATGAGTACAACCGCCTTGAGGCCGCGTGCGACCTCGCCTATTGCCTTTCGTCATCGACGTTTTCGCAGGTTGCCGTAATCGACGGTCAGGCGCGTGGCATTTCGCTCGCGCGTGCGGGACAGAGCTCCGGCGCCACCGTTAAGGAACATTGGATGGATACCGAACGCGCGCTGCTATCGCAGATGCGTGAGCTGGAGCCCGATGCCTGCGCCGAGTATCTCTCGTTTGTACGCGCAACCATCCGAACCAACAACCGTCTGCTCGAGAGCAGCCCGTTGCCGCACGACAACGAAGTCACGCTGCTCGCCGTCGATCCCGATGTCCACGGCCTGGGTGTAGGCTCAGTGTTGCTCGATGCCGCGGTCTCGTACCTGTCCTCGCGCGGGGCGACAAGGGCGCACCTGTACACCGACTCCAACTGCTCGTGGAAGTTCTACGAGTTGCACGGCTTTAAGCGCACGGCCACGCACCGCGCCAACCGCGAAGAGCGCCGCCACGACATGCCGCGCGAAAGCTTCCTCTACGAACTCGATCTAACAGCCTAAACCTGGCAGCTAGGGACGTTCCTTTTGTGCCGGCACCCCGGGACACTCCTTGGCAGCAACCGCACCTAGTCGTTGGGAACGTTCTTAAATGACTAGTTGCTGGGGACAGTCTTCGTAGGTAGCGCGTAAAAAGGGGATGGGCTTTCCCCGACGGCTGTCGAGAAAAGCCCATCCCATAATTTACGACCGTTAGAACGTTCCGCCGCCGCCTCCGCCGACGCCGCCACCGCCGCCACCGGAAAAGCCGCCGCCGCTGCCGCCGCTCGAGCTATCGGAACTCGAAGCCAGCTCGCGGATGGTCTCGTGATACACATCGTTGAACGAATCGAGCGGAGACTCGTTGCCGTAGTGATGGTAATACCACCAGTAGCAGGGGTAGTTGTCGTAGAAATCGTCGCTGTTGCGCAGATCCGCAGGCACGGCCTCGGCCAGCTGTCGCAGCACTTCTTTCGAAACGCCCAGGGCAACGCCCATCACCAGCAGTTTGTTCCACAAGATCAGGTCGCTGGGGATAGCCTCCTTCAGGCGCGTAAAGTCCTCGAGCCAATGCTTGAGCGCCTTGCAGCGAGCCGCCACCTCGGCGCCCTCCGGCGTGTAACGGCGGAAGGTGCAGCTCAGGACAAAGCCCACGATCGTGACGGGGATCGAGATCATAGCGGCACTGACATTGGCATCCGCAAAGTCGGCATAGAACAGAGAGCCCAAAATGCCACAGACAATAATGATGCCGAGAACCAAGCCGGCAACCAGGGCGATGGTGCCGTCCGAGGCGATAAGCTCGCGCGCCTCCAGCTTGCCCTTAACCGTGCTCTGATAGTCCTCGAGCTTGTCGCCAACAGATGTGGTGCGCTCGCTGGCATACTCCTCCAGCTCGCTAAACGTGCGCGAACGGACTCCGTCCTTATCGGGCTTAACGCCGGCGAAGAAGACCTTGAGCACATCGCGATCGATGCCGTCCTTCTTGGCAGCCTTCCAGGCCTCGTCGGTCACTGTGATGCGATACGTCTGCTCCTCTTTTTCGCGACGGAGCAGACCCTTCTTCTTGGTCTCGGTCGCTTCTTCCAGCTTGATCACGCGGTCGTCGGTAAGCTTCATAAGCGTGGCGATATATGCCTGATCGGGCACGTCGTTCCAGCTCATAAGAGCTGCAAGCACCGCGGGATGGTCGGCCGAGGGCACATCGCGGAAGTACTCGTCCTGAAAGAGCGGCTTGGGCTTGGGCCTGCGCAGCTTAAGCATCACGATCACACCGGTATAGGCAACCGCCACGGCAACACACACCACGGCAATCGCGCCGGCAACCGCACGCGCGTGCTCACGGCGAGCGTTGGCCTCGTCGGCCCATTCCTTCTCTTCGCTCAGGATCGTCGACATGCGCTTTTCGCCCGAGACGGCAAGCTGCGGCACCCAGTCGCTGGGGAAGGCGATGCGTGCCTCGGCGAATTCGCCCTCATGCACGCAGGGAATGGTATAGGTGACCATGGGCTCGTCCGCATCGAGCGACACGTCGCCCGTCAGCGGGCCGTGGCCCCATGCGCGGAAGTTATCGCCCTTGACGGCCGCCGTCCCGGCAGCGGCATTTGCGAAGCACACTTCCATCTCGACGTCATCGGAATCCGCAGACCAGCCGTCGCCCACGAACTTCCAGTAGAGCTCGGCGGTATCGGCCCAGTTCATAACCGCACCGGTCATGGTGTAGCTCACGTAATAGATCGCGCTGTCGCCGCTCTCGTGGGGGCTGAACACCTTAATCCTTACGCCGTCACCGGTCTGCTCAACCGTGTAGACGCCAGAGTCGCCCTTGTTCGCGCTATCGACTTTGTTAAACGCGGTGTCCTCTTCCTCGACACTCAGCACGTCAACGCCCGCCGTGCCGCCCTGCTGGTTGGTGCCCGTATTGATCTCCCAAAACACGCCGTTGATGTCGTCGTCGAAATCAAACTGGCGTCCCTCGACAACGGTCAGCGATCCATCGGCCTCGACCGTGGCACTGATGTAGGTTTGGGTCATGGAATACCCGTCGGCACGTGCAACGGCGGGTAGCAGCAGCAGCGCGCACGCGACGAGCGCGCAAATGTAAGCAAATCGCGCAAACGGGCAGCGCTGCCGACAGGTCTTGGCAACGGGGGCGTTCATAGGCACATCCTTTGTCTGTGATACCAGTAGCGTCATTGTCCCACGTTTGCGGGTTCATGTGACGAACATCTAGGTCAGCGGAGTATTAAACGGGACGAAAGTCACGCCCGCGACCGGCACCTGGGGACGTTCCTTATCTGCCGGCAATCTGGGACACTCCTTGGCATAGCCCGCTCCGGCATAGATACCACTTCATAGCTCCGTCACAGGTGTAGCGGCTTTGTGTGGGCGCGGCGTGAGCCGATTAAGCCGGCGAGCGAGGGGCATAAAGCAGTTGAGCGAAAACGGTTTGCCCCTTTGCCGTTCGCTTGAGGATCATGTCCCCCTTTTCCGCGGAAACCCCGGCAGTTGCGAAGAGCTGCCGGGGTTTCTGTCGTTTGAGGGGTTGAAGGGGCTGAGCTTGGGGCGGTAATCGAGGTGTTCAGTCGGTGCCCGCCGCGCACAACACGCAGCCTCGGCAACTCGCGAGCATCGACGACGCCCCTCACCTCACCCCGCGCTATACTCGTCCGCATGGATATCAACGCATGCAACATAGCAACACCCGCCGTGGCCATGTCGACGGCGCCCAACAGCAAGCTCGCCCCCGCCCTCGCGCCGGTCGTGGGCCGCTTTGCCCCGTCGCCCTCGGGCCGCATGCACCTGGGCAACGTGTTCAGCTGCCTGTGCGCGTGGCTTTCGGCCCGCAGCCAGGGCGGCAGCATCGTGTTGCGCATCGAGGACCTGGACGATCGCTGCAAGCGCCCGGAACTTGCCGCCCAATTGATTGACGACCTAGCCTGGCTGGGGCTTGAGTGGGACGAAGGCCCCTACTACCAGCACGATCGCCTGGACTTGTACGAGGACGCCCTGCACCAGCTGCAAGACGCCGGCCTCACCTATCCCTGCTTTTGCACGCGCGCCGAGCTCCACACCGCAAGCGCGCCGCACGCGAGCGACGGCACGCCCATCTACCGCGGCGCCTGCCGAGGCCTTTCTGCCGAGGAGGTTGCCCGCCGCAGCATCCTGCGCGCTCCGGCCACGCGTCTGCGTGTGCCCGACGTCGACGACCTCGCCGGCGACGTGATCGAATTCGTGGACCGCACGTACGGAGCCCAATGCGAGGCACTCGCCACCGAGTGCGGCGACTTTTTGGTGCGCCGCAGCGACGGCGTGTTTGCCTATCAGCTGGCCGTGGTGGTCGACGACGCTGCCATGGGCGTCACCGAGATCGTACGCGGATGCGACCTGCTTGGTTCCACGACGCGCCAGATCTATCTGCAACATCTGCTGGGACTGCCCACACCGCGCTACGCGCACATTCCGCTGCTCATGTCGCCGGACGGCCGCCGCCTTTCCAAGCGCGATTGCGATCTGGACCTGGGCGAGCTCCGCACCCGCTTTGGCACACCCGAGGCACTGTTGGGATGGCTCGCCGGGCAAACAGGCATCGCGCCGGACACCACGCCGCGTACCGCCGAGCAGCTGGTCGAGCACTTTAGCTGGGACGTCATCCGCGCGCATCGGGAGAACATCACTGTAACGGTCGAGTAGCCAGCCACCCCGCCTCTACGCAACATCCCAGGACTGGAGTTCGTCGCCCAAGCGAACGATGCAGTCGTAGAGCACGGCGTGGCGCTCGGCCGGGTTGGCATCCCGATGAAAATGCCCGTAGTACCAGCGCTTGTAGTCCAAGCGATCTTCCAGCTCGTCGAAAAATGCCGTAAGCCGATCGACAGCTGGATAATTCCAGCCAGGTGCCGGATAGAGCGTGGGCGAGAGCATGCGCGTGGAGCAGGTATGGGTGATCACGTAGTCGACCTTCCAGCCCACGCTATCGAGCTTTGCCCGCGCCTCCTCAAAGTTGCGCTCGCCCGGCAGCTCCTGCGGCCACCAGCTGGAATACGGGATGCGGTATTCCTTGTCCACACTCGTGGCGCCGCCCATGGTAAAGATCGTTGACCCACCGAGCTCAAAAACCTCGCCGCGCGTCAGGCGCCGTATAGGCGAGGTGTCCGACAGGCGTTGCGTCAGTCCACCGTGCCACAACTCCAGGGGGCGCTCCGCCCAGTAATCGAAACGCTCGTGATTGCCGTCGACGAACAGCACGGTATAGGGACGCGATTCCAGCCAGGCGATGTCGGCGCATTCCTCGGCAGAGAAATCCCACGGAAAGCCAAAGTCGCCCGCGACAATCAGATAGTCGTCGCTCGTCAGGCTATCCCCAAGATCCCAGTCGCGCAGCTTTTGCATGTCGAGACCACCGTGGACATCACCCGTCACATAGACCGTCATCGGATCATCACTTCCCTCTTATAGGCTTCGAGATCGCGCTCGACCTGCTCGTCGCCCGTGGCGTTGACCCACCACGGCCATTTAACGCAACACGTCGGCTCGTCGACCTGCGCAAACCACGTCTTGAGCTCCCCCAGGCTCACCGGGGCGTAGCCGTTGGCGTCGACACCCACGTCATAGCGCAGCAGTCCCTGCCTGCAGTTGAAATTGTTGTACGCGCCGCCGCAACTGTGGATATGCCCGTGCAAATGCCAGCTGCCGTGCGACATGCCCTGCCAGTCAGCCATGGGATAGTGGCTCAGCACGATTTTTTGGCGGTCGATCTTGAGCACGCAAATGGACGGCTCGACGATAAAGGCATCCGCCACCGCAGGCTGCGTCCAGTCTTTGTCGTGGTTGCCGGGCAGCAGGTGGACGCGCTTGCATACGATGCTTTTGCGCAGTTCGTAGGCCTCTTTGACCGTCATCTTAAAGCTAAAGTCACCCAAAATGTAGAGCTCGTCGTCCACAGCAACCTTGCTGTTAATGTTGGCGACCATGGCGTCGTTCATCTGCGCAACAGTCGACCAAGGCCTATCGCTAAGCCGTAGCATGTTCTCGTGTCCAAAGTGAGTATCGCTGGTAAACCAGATCACGGGGACCTCCTAACGCTCTTGCTCGGAATAGTTGCTCGTCGTCTCGCCGAATCCGTCGGCACATCGCGCTTCGATCCGCACGATATCTTGGTAGATAAGGCGATGCTTTTCATCGCGCCATTCATCGTCATGGTAATGGCCAAAGAACCAGGTGCGGTAGTCGAGTCGCCCATCGAGCTCGCCCAAAAAGGCCTGCAGCGAATCGTCGTAGAACTCGCGATTGCACTCCATGCACAGCTCGTCTGCCAAATCGACCGGCGCCTCGTGAGTCACAACATAGTCGACCTTCCAGCCCACACGATCGAGCGAGGCGCGACAGTATTCCACCTCGCTCTCACTCGGCATTTCCTCGGGCCACCACGTCTTTCCCTCCCGGCGCCACTGTTTGTCATGGCTCGCGGCTCCACCCATGGCGAGCACCGTGTTCCCCGCGATGTCGAACACCTCGCCGCGCATCAGGTGCAGCACATGTGGGCGAGCCTCGTGAACGAGGCCCCCGTTCCACTCTCGGATCGGCAGCCCCGCCAGCAAATGGTGATTCTCGTGATTACCGTCGACAAAACACGTGGTCCAGGGCTTGGACTCAAACCAGTCGAGCCAGTATTTGTCGGTGTTTGAGCCACTCCATATAAAGCCAAAGTCACCGGCAACGATCACCACGTCATCGCGCGTCAGCGTACGACCCAATGGCCAAACGCGCGACGAGAAGCGGCTCGCCCCGTACTCGGCAACACCGTGAACGTCTCCGGTAACGAAAATGGACATCAAACAACACCTCCGCGCTGTGCGACTCTGGACAAATCGATAGCAGAAATTGCGGGTCTGCCCCGGCATCTGCATCCCTTAGGGCTTACCCCTCGTTCTTCCATCCAAACGGGTCAAACACCCAAAAGATCAGATCGAGCACGCCGCCGGTCATCATGGCACCGGCAAGGGCGATGATGACGTGCAGGGAACTGGCACTTCGGAGCACGTCGAATGGCCCCAGAACAGCCAGCAGCGCGATCGCTGCGCCGGCTGCGCACAGCGCGAGACACGGCCCCGCGTCCTTGACGCACTTCTTTGCGAGATGTTTGGTGTTGTCACTCATCGATATCGAACTCCTTAGAGGGTCGCTGTTCAGATGCATGCCGCCGCGACGGAGCATGACGGCAGGTTAAGTGTCACATGTCGTGCGGACACGTTTTTAAACCCACGCGTCCGCAGGGACCCATATCCTTGCAGAGCAGCCCTGAAGAATCTCCTAAACCGCCGACGGGCAACATGCTGAACAGGGGATCTTTCCTCGCTTGAGCGCGGTCGCCAAAGGCACGCTTGTTCTGATGGCGTTTTGAGGAAGGTTCTTGCATCCAGCAGAGCGGTGATAAATCTTGCCGTTCTTAGTGACGATTACCTTGATTTTTGAGGTATCCACACTGCGGGGCTCGATGGGCGCGGTCGCTTCTCGATGAGCCGACGCTGTTTTCCAAGGCTTGCCTCTCGAAAAACCAGAATCGCAGAACCGATTGATATAGCTGTCGAAACATCCATCGAACAGCAGCCCCGTTGCCAGGCCCGCCATGAATCCACAGACGATCGCGGCCTCTCCCCTAATTTGCATATGTCCCTCCTTAATCGCTCTTAAAGAACAAGGCAGCGCGCGCCGCATGGAGCCTCATCACCCCCCACGGTACGCGCCGAAAATGGCCCGCAGTCCCTTCTGTCCCTAACGAATCAGCTGGCGGCGTTTATCGGACAGGAAGACACCGGCGGCTACCAGGACCGTGCCGCCGATAACGAAGGTCTCGCCCAGCAGGTCGAACGCATCGCCCGTGGCAGGCATCGCCGTCTGCTGCGTCGCAATCTCGGTTGTTGCCACCGCATGTTTGGCCTGGTACGTCACCTGCGTAGCGGTCTGAGCCTGCTCGCCATTCCCGCGTTCGGCGGCCTCTTGGCGAGCAATCTCGGCGTTGAGCTCGGCAATAGCCTGGTCGAGCTCGGCCTTGGCGGCGGTGTAGTTTGCAAGCGCCTCCAAGTATGCCGGCGCCACGGCATCCGTCGCAGCCACGGCGGCATCGAGCTCGGCCTTGGCGGTCGCGGCACGCTCGGCGGCATCGTGGGCCGCAGCGATCTTGGCGTTGAGCGCCTCGTCCGCATCGTCAGCGCTGCCATTGACGATGGCTTCGGCAAGATTGACGCTGCGCAGGCGGGCAACCGCGGCGGCAGAGGCATCGCGGGCGGCAGTTGCATTCGCCACGGCATCGCCAGCCTCCACCACGTCGTACTCGGCATCGCTCACGGCCACCTCCGCAGCATCGAGCGCGACATCGGCAGTGGCTTTGCCCTCTGTGGCCCTGGCAAGTGCCGCAGCGGCATTCTTAAGCTGAGAGGCACGCCCGGCAGCTGCATCAGATTTTGCCTGAGCCGTTGCCACGACGGCGTCGGCATCGCTCGCAGCCTGCTGGGCCATATCGAGCTCCGCCTGAGTGGCAGCAGCATCGATGCCTGCCTGATCGGCATCGCCTTGGGCGGCAAGAAGTTCGGCCTCCGCCACGCGCTGATTGGCACGAGCGTCTTCGAGTGCAGACGATGCCGCATCAAACGCACGCTGAGCAGCGGCGATATCGGCTGAGTATGCCGCCAGCTCATCCTGGGCCGCGGCAAGTGCATCCTGCTTTTCGTCAACACCGGTACGAGCGGCGTCCAGCGCGCGTTTGGCAGCAGCCGCCTTGCCCTTGGCAATGTCGAGCTCGCCAGACTTGGCAGCCACGGCATCCTGTGCCGCCGCAACAACGGCGTTGGCAGCGCTCAAATCGGCGCGGGCATCGCTCACGGCACGCGCGGCGGCATCAGCTACAGCTTGTTTCTGCTCCACAGCAGCCTGGGCATCAGAGGCCTTGGCAGCCGCAGTATCGACGTCAGCGGCAGCACGCTCAACCTGGGCCTGCTTTGCCGCAACGGCCTGCGATGCAACATTCACCTTGTTGCCCGCATCCTCGGCAACGCCCTGCGCCGCAGCAAGCTCCTTGCGTGCCGCGTCCACGCCCTGCTCGGGATTTGCCAGAGCGTCACACCACGCGTTCAACGCAGCCTCATACTCTGCAACCGTCATCGGATTGAGGTTATACGGCTTGTACCATTGACCAGAATATACAAATGTCTGCGCCTGTGTACTCCCGTACAGCGTCCCTCGCGTGCAAACGCCCATGCCCGTCACGGTGTAATCGGGGTTGATCACGTTGATGTAATGGCCGACCGAGGGGCTTGATCCACCGTGCAGTGCGGCGTAGTTATCAATCTGGGAGCTATGCGCCGTATAGAAATCGTAAGCGGCCTTTCCCGTAAGGCCCGATGCGCCCAGCGAGGCGGCGGCAGCATCAAAGATGGCCTTCTCCTGATCGACCCACTGCTTAAACGGATTGCTTCCGTAGTTCCACGCCACATTCTCGCCCACGTTAAACTGCTGAGCGTGCGCGACTTTCGTATCCGAGAAGTTCGCATCGGCAATGGCAGTCGCCATCATGGCATACGTCACCTTGAGCTCGCCTAGGCCAACGCTTGCGCGATACTCGTTGCACGCTTTGAGCCACACGACCGCCTGCTTCATATTGGTCAGGCTTGTCGCGTCGACCTCCTCGCCCACCTTGTTGTAGTTAGCGAGTTTGCAGTTGAGGATGATATTCGCCGCATCGTCGGCGCCCACACTTTTAAAGAACGCGATAGCACCCTGACGGTAATTCTCCGCCGACGCGTTCGCCGTTGCCTGAGCGGCATCGAGCTTGGCCTGGGCCTGAGCCACAGCCTGATCGGCCTGCTGCTTTTGGGCCTTCGCCTGATTGAGCGCCTTGTCTGCAGCGTCTTTCTCGTCCTTGGCTGCCGAGAGCTTGACCTGGGCGTCGGCCAACTCCGTAAGCGCGGAGGCATGATCGGCCTTGGCCTGGTCAAGGGCGGCATCGGCTGCCGTCTTGGCGGCAGCCGCGTCATCCAGCTTGGTCTGGGCATCGGTGGCAACCTGCTGCTGATTGGCAACTGCCTGCTGGGCAGTCTGCACCTCGCCCTCGACGGCAGTCGCCTCTTGCTCGGCGGCGGCAAGCTCGCCCTCGCGCTGCGCCTGCGTGGCCTTGGCGGCCGTCAGCGCCTCGGACGCAGCAGTCACCTTTGCCTTGGCGTCCTCGTACTCCGGGCCCGCAGCGCCCTGCTCGGCTCGATCCAGATCGGCCTTGGCCGCGTCATAGCTCGCCTGTGCGGCGTCCACGTCCGCATCTGCCGCGGTCTTTGCCTGCTGAGCTGCCGAAAGCTTGACCTGCGTTTCCCGCTGCTTGGCAGCGGCGGCATCGGCAGCCGCCTGGGCATCCGAGAGTTTGGCTTGCGCATCAGCGGCCTGCTGCTTTGCCTGCTCCAAATCACTCGCAGCCTGCTCTGCGGCCGCCTGAGCGGCGGCTACGGCCTCGGGCGTGGCGTCGGATGCAGCAGCCTGTGCGGTCTCAAGCGCAGACTGGGCATTGGCGGCCGCCTTCTGCGCGGCAACCAGGGCTTCGTCCTTGTCCGTCAGGTTCTTCTTGGCGGCATCGAGCGCAGCCTGAGCGTCCTCAAGCGTCTTGACATCCAAATCGGCCTTGTCCTGCGCAGCGCCCAGCTGCTTTTCCAGCCCGGCCGAGGCAGCGGAAACCGCGCTATCACTTGCACCGCGGGCCGCGTCATAGACGCCCTGCGCCCGCTGCTGGTTGGCGGCAGCAGCATCGTAGGGAGCAGCAGCCGCTTCCAGATCGGCCTTGGCAGCAGCAGCTTTGGCACGCGCCGCATCAACTGCAGCCTGCAGGTCGGCGACCTTTTGCGCCGCAGACACAGCACCCGCGCCAGCACCGGCGGCCGCAGCGCTCGTCAGCGGCGACATCACCGCAGCCGTTGCGCCCGCAGCGCCAATGCCATCCGCACCCTGCGCCGCCGCGGCCAGGGGCGACAGCAGCGAGCCGCCCGTCATGGCAATCGTCGCCGCAGCAACTGTCGCCACGCGTCCAGCCGCCTTGGCCTTACCCAAAGCCTTGCCGTTCATGTCCTTGTTCATGTTCTTGCTCATTGCCGATTCCTTCCCACGGTGAGCCGTTGTTTGCCACAGATAGTCGATCTGACTTGCCCCATTAAAAAGAGGTGATAACGGGGTAATTAAATTGAGCGAATTGAATCGTGATGAAACTGATCTCCGCAAAAACCAAACTCATAGTTCCGCTCGCGCTCAATCTCATCTAAATACTCGAGTTCTTCGCCGCATGGCTTCTCTTCATCTAGAAATACAAGCCCGTTCTCTGCGCGAGAACCGACAGTGCAACCAAAGATAGTCTCGAGATTAATGTAACCACTATTATCGTTGTTAAAGGAGAAACTGCTGGTGTTCATGCTCAAGTCCCGTCTACATAAACTCAAATTGCTGTGCTTGGCCTCTTTTAGAGACCCCATCTCATACGCTATGACTGCAGTATATGCGCTCCGCTTGTATGTTGCAAGAACAATTTTAGTTTTCTAGCACATATAACTAATCTGTTTCCTCACGAGCAAATACCACACTCCCCCGCCGCGCCCTCACGCGCGGCATATTCGTTGAGATACTTCACCGGAATCGGCCACCTGGAAGGAGCCCCGTGGCGCGAAAGCCCCTCATTGACCAGCTGAACCAGCAGCTCGGACAGATCGTCGCCTTCGAGCACCTCGACCGAGCGCACATGAATCGACGTTGCCAGATCCTCCTTGGTGCCGTTGTTGACGCCCACAAAGTAGCAGGTCAACCCTGCACGTTCAAACGTTCCAATACCGTAATAGGGCGAGTTGTAGCTCTCGAAAAACTCCTTCTTACGACCCGCCTTACCCGTAAGCTGGTAATCGCGCACCAAGGTCACAAAAGTGTTGGAGAAGGTCGTCAAGCCCGTGTCCCGCACGCGTGCCAACATAGATCGTTCGCCTGCCCGCACGTCAAAGATGTAGGCATCCTTGTCGAGTTTGCCGTCCGACGTCAGCAGTTCAAGCTCCATCTCGTCCACAGGACCGTCCTCGATGGGATGCGAGGTGTAGTCCATGGTCCCGTCGACACCAATCGTTAGCGTTGCGAGGCGTTCATCCAGCTCAACCTTATCCTTCTCCTTGCGCGGGACATTGACCACGCCACAGACCGTCACCGACCCAACGCCAAAAGAGCCAAGGTCAAACGCCTTCACCCGGCCGTCGGCAACATCCTGCTTAACCAACAGCTCTTTGAGCATGGCGCCCAGGATTCCCTCCTGTGCGCCGCACACCTTTGCATTCGACGCCGCCTTAAACAGCGGCTCGCACACGTCCGGCGTCACATGCTGCTCAACCACGCCAGCGTGCAGGGCATAGCCATCGTTCTCGGCGACCTCGTTGGGCACCATGACGATATTCCACGCCAGCGGATCCACATCCTTCCCGCCATACGACGCGCACACGCCCCACGAGGAATCGTTGAGTCGATCGACCAACTGGCGCGCCACCCCAGCAAGCCCTTTGTGCGCAAACGACACCACAACCCGCTGTCCCACCGCGCGCTCCGCAACCACGCGGGCATATCGCTCGCTTTTCAAAACCTCGTAGAAGCTCTTGCGCGGATACTCCCTGAGCGACACCCGGGCAAAGTCGCCGTACCGGCGCTCGAGGATCTGCAGCTCTCGGTACAGGATGCCCTTCTTGGTATAGGCGACCTTTTCCGCTTGGGCCGAAAACGTAAGATCACGGCGCTTGGACGGCTTATCGCCCTTGGCGCGGCGCAGGATGTACTCGTCACGTTGTCCGTGAGCCAGCACCACCGAAGCCACGGGCGACAGCCTGTAACCAACCTGGCTGTTAATCTTCTCGAGCTCCTTCTTGTCGCCTGCCGCACGACCGATGAGCACCCGTCGCTTGGTAAACGTTCGGATCTTAAGTTCGAAGGTGCAATCCTCGTTGATAACGGTCTCGACCGTCTCAATCTTGGCAGGGCCCGTTCCAGCTTCCTCAATGGCGTCGCGGCGAGCACCCTTGGCGCTTACAACATACAAGTGCCCCGTATCATTGGGAATCTCGTCCTCGATCCCCTCAAATTGCGAGCACGAGTTGAACAGCAGACGCAATGCGATGTAATCATCCAGCTCGTTCCAATGAGTTTTAATCGGAACCATTTGCTCATGGTCGAGCGAAGCGCTCAGGTCACCCGTCTGCGCGCCCGCCTTGACCATCAGAAAGACGCGGTTGTCCTCGAGCTGCGTAAGCGCGACGACCTTACCTGTCTGGCACACATCGGCCATAAAGTTTGCCACGGCATGCTTGTCCGCATCGCCGACGTTGCACCAAAAGACCGAGTAGCGCTTCTCGGCAGCCGCGGCATCGAGCTGCAATACGAGCTCGGACACAGCGATGTCTCCCAGACCACACGGCTGGTTATGCTTCGATTGCACGGCCGATCGCCTCCATCATCTCCAGGTTGATTGCTCCATCAGTTGCCATATAGGGGAAGGAGAACACCATCCCCTCGTCATCGATTGGCTTTTGGCGGAGCTCCAGCGCCGCCTCGTCAGCCAAAACATTGACGATCAGCAGCCGCTTCGCCCCGACTTTTTGAGCCTTTGCCTTAAAGCGCTCTGCGTCCGTAGTCTCGCCGCCGGAGCGCCTGTAGGCCTCGTAGGCGCCGATGCGATAGTGCTTAAAATCGATCCACACGCCGGTCTTGTTGCCAGCGGCATCGAGCACCTCAAAATCGCCGCCCGTCTCGGCATGGGCTGCATCGCCACGAGTAAGCGAATAGCGACCGTCGTAATACGCCTCGAAGATGGCCCTGCCGGCAGACTCTCCCAGTTCTCCCAGGTATACCGCCTGAAACATATAGGGTGTCATATGTGCCGTCGCCGCCGGCTGCAGCGTCGCGGGCACCCCGTCGCGTGACCAGCGCTCGCGCACCTCGCGAATCGAAAGCAGCTCGGGTACGCGCGCCGCCGCTTGGCTTATCTGACGAACCGTCGCGCCCTTTAATCCCTTGTCGTAGCGGCAACATTCCTCCAGGCGAGCGGCAATCTGCTCAACAGGCTCGCCATCGTAGCTGGGAAATTCAAAATGCGGCACCTTACACGCTCCGCCCTGCGCATACGCATAGCCACTCGCGGCAAACGGCATGTGCAGTGCGGTGCTTTTGCGTGCAGGATAGCTCGCAAGCTCCTCCCACGGCAGGCAAAAATGATGCAGATAAAAATTGCGCTCGTCATCGAAAGCGGCCAGATCTTCCTCGCGCGCATCGAGCGAGGCAACCTTCCACGCCAGCTTTTCGTGCTTCTCTTTCGCCAGGTTGTTCCTAAAGGCAGCAAGGTTCTGCTGCTTACTGGCAGCGTGCTGCTTCTTGTCCGCCATGTGATTGTTGACGGCCGCACAGGCGCCAACCACCTGCTCCAGCTCGTAGCCCATCGGCAAATCGTGCAAGAACGAAAAATCGCAATCGGCGGCGATTTCGCGATCGAGCATTACCTGCACATGGAGCATCTTTACGCTCGTACGCATCAAGCGGCCCACCGCCTGCGCCACGATGCGAGCGCCTTCGACCTGGTACGAGAGGGTGTCGCGCACCGGCAGTTTTCCGCCGGCGCCCGCCAGTACCGTGCGCACACGATGGCGCTTCTGGATAAACGGAATCTCACCGCGCGTCACGAGCTCCTCCTGTTCGACCACGCCAAGCAGCGCCTGCTGGTCAAACTTCTTTGAGCTCATATCGACTCCCCAAGCCAAGCGGCTCGTGGGCGACTCCACGTACAGAAAATCGAGGTCCATCTTGGGATGTCGCCCATCGTTGCCAAAACCACAATCGACCTGGCGCACCGTGTTGCGCAGGCTCTCCGGCACCTCGTATTTAAGGTTCTTGGAAAAGCCACCAGCGGCAAGGTTGATAAACATCAGGGTCGGCTCTCCGTCCTTCAGACGTTCCTGAGCGCCGCGCCAACCTTCCTCCCATCCCGCAGCGTTAAAGCACGGCACCATATCCTTTGCCTCCTCGAGCGACTTCTCGTACGAAGCCTCGGGATGCTTAACGTTCCTAATCACCAGTTCGGCAACGATTTCGCGGGCAAGATCCAGCGCCAAACTATTAAAGTCGCCATGGTTTCCCATGTGTCGTGTCGTAAAGATGGCTCCCGCCTGCTGCTCACTGCGCGCCACGCCACGCGCCCAGGCGCTCACGGCAACGAGCGTCTTGCTCAGACGCTTTAGTTCAAACTCGATGCTTTCGGCATCGCTCGTGGTCACCCTGTCGGCAATCTTTCGGCGCAGGCACGCCGCAAGCCCTTCGCTCACGCCAATCTGGTCAAAGAATCCCATCACATGCTCGTACACCTCGTCGGGCGACACGATACCGCCGCCATAGGTGCCGCCGGCCACGGCCGCCATGCCGGCAAGCTTCTTGGACTCGTCAACCCAAACGACGTCGACGGCGTACATCGTTGCCGCCTGCTTGTTGAACAGCCTGGTCTGCCGCACGATCTCCTGGTTGAGCTCGCCAATCCAGGCATCTTTACGAACCACGCCATGCACTTCGTCCAGGTAATCCAGGTCAAAGTTCTTAATAGTCGGTGCATTCCAGGTGGCGCTCATGCACACACAGGGAGCCTTGGCGGCAATGGATGCCAGATACGCCTCGGGCATGCGCTCAATGCCGTGATTAGTCAGGTACGTGGTAAACATATGGTCGATGGTGGTTTCCATCACCAGGTAGTCAACACCACGCGCATACATCGAGTCGTCAACGGCATCGATTTCATCGTTCTTGCGGTCCTTAAAGAACAGCGCCAGCATCAACGAATTCCAGAAGTATTTCTCGTTGGTCTGGTCGTTCCTAATGCCCAGGGCATCGATGATATTCTTGCGCGAAAGATCGTCCTTGTACGAAATGCTGCCGTAGTACAGCTTGTCCATAAGCGTGGCACAGCGGGCAAGATGGCCCACCACCATCCTGACAAGGCCGCGCGCACGGCGCACCGCCTTATTTACGGTCTGCTGCTCGTCCGTCCCACAAGACGTAATCATGTTGCGGTTGCGGCGAGTATCGAGCTCATAGCGCAAGGGATTCGACAGGCCATCGCCCACCGAAATATCGTCGCTGCCAAACAGATGACGACCGGCAAGCTGCTCGTCTTTCGCCTTGTCAGACAGGGCAAAAGGCTGCTGCAGCTCCATATCCTGAATACACGCAGCGATCATCTTTTGAATACGCTTGGCACCCTTGGCGATCTCTTCGGCAGCCGTCTCCACACTTGCGCGCGAAACCTTGCCCGTTGCCGCGTTTGACCCCTCGTGCTCGCCCGAGGTCGAGGCATGCGTATAGACCGCCATCCACTGGTCCCGATTTCCCAGCAGCAGAGGATCAACCACGCCGCCATTAAAATGACGGTCAAGAATACGCAGCATCTCGTCGGGCTGAAATTTCATATGTCCCGCCGCCAGCATCGACAGCATATCGGCCTTCGCATGGTCGATCTCGTCAAAGATAAACAGGCATTCGTCGGCAACCGCTGCGTTAAAGAACACAACGCCCGCTTCTGTCACCGTATCGATTCTATTGACGAGCTTTTGCGGCGTGCATGCAATTACATGCGGCGCGCGCTTATCGTTAAGCAATGCCGAGGGCCAAATCCGGGGAATCTCCTCAATGCCACGCGTGATGCTCTGGCGTCCACGGCTCACCGCTCGACGCAAGCTCGCGTCTGCCAACGCCAGCTTATCCCACAGCCCTGGAGTCAGGCGGTCGACAACGCTTCCCAGACGCTCCTTCTTGTCCAAAAGGCCCAAAAGGTCATCGGCGACCTCCATCACACCGCGCCACGCGTGCGCAATATCGCGAAGAACGGCCTCGTCCTTTGCTCCAAAGGGGCATGGAATATCGCGCGGCCTTACGCTGCCCTTGTCAAACGTGGCGTCAATCCAGTTTTTGATGTTCTCGCCCGCTCGCGGAAGATCGAACACCATGCGCTCCGCATCATCGTCACTCATGCCCTGCTCAACCAACAATTCGCGCACGTTTGCAACATAGTTGTCGCGGTTGTCCTTACCCGGAACCACAAACACCAGAGTACGGCGACCGGGACATTTATTAAAACAGCCCGACTCATCCCAGCCGCCGGCAATCAGGTCTGCCGTGACCTGCTCGGCCGTGTAGTTTTTACCCGAGCCCGTTGTGGCGCCCAAAAAGTACAGGCCGTTGTTGTCCTGATCCTTGGGGACAAACAGCGCACGCTCAAAAAACTCGCGCATCGCCTTTTGGCGCGCAAGATAGGGAGAAAGCTCCTTGTCGCCCGCAGACGACGGATTCGATTGACAGTTCAGCTCCCACGTAGCCATGGTCAAACCTCCGATTTAGTTGTTGCATGTGTTGAATACCATCCCGTGCGGACAAAAACTCACGCAGGGCGGCTGAGCGATGGCATCTATGCCGCTTGAGAAAAGAAAGGAAAGAGAAGCAGTCGGCGACTACTCGCACGAAGCGAGCAGCTTCTCAAGATCGCATTCCAACGCCTCGCGCTCCTCAGCGTCGATCACCGCGAGGGCGACACGCATCAGGGACACATCGGCGGCAAGCTCCTTTACCTGGTCGGGACGCTTGCTAAAGTGGTCGTAAATCCGCAGGGCCTCCCCGGCCGCCAGGTACTGCCACTTTTCCAACGAGGCTTTTCGGACCTGCTCATGGCATCGACCCACTCGCCAAGACCCTGAAAACCGTTGCCCGTAGTCGTGCCGTTCATAACCACATCGAGCGGGCTCAGCAAGCAATCGGGCGATTTTTTGTACACCAATTTGGTGAGCGTAAGCACCTGAGCAAGGTTGCGATACTGTTCCTTGTCGGCATAGAGCACGTCGTTGTAGCAGGCGCACGCCTTAAGCAGCTCGTGGGCGGCAATGCGCTCCGGCCCATCAAACGGAACGCCGCGCAACAACACCCCAGCAAGATCGAATGCCTTGCCGCCCTGCACGATCTTGTCGAGCGCCGAACCGTCCACCAAATCCGCCAGCCAAGCAAACTCAGGCTGATACGGCTTATGCTCGTCCTCGTCCTCATGCTCCATCCAGTCGCTTACCAACGCCAGGGCTTCAATCTCTCTCCCGTTCAGAAAGGGCGAATTCTCCCCCATCTCTTCCTGCAAAAAGCCCCGCGGCTCATGAGAGCGCTCGTACGCAACCGCAAGTTCCCCGTCGCTCACGACCAAGGTCGCACGGGAAATATAGGTATCTTCCCGCATGTCCCTCCAGGCGTACATCATAAGGGGACGCAGTTGACGGAGCATGCCGCGCGCGCCGGCACCTTCCTTAACCGCGCGCTTCGCCGCAAGGCGAGCAGCATCTGCCATCAGCTCCATCTTGGCGCCATTTCCCATCATGTTGTTGTACTTGGGCAGGTACTGTTCATACGCAATCTGGACCAGATCGTCCACGCTCAAGGCGTTAAAGTTAATCACCGAGCCAATGCGCCCGCACAGCTCGGACATAATACCCCAAGTCTCAACATCCTCGATGGTCGCACTGTCTCGCAGCTCGTTTGCCGATTTTGCGGCGGTGCACACGGCGGCATACGAGGATCCGAAGCCGACCGTGGTGCCAGACTTGTCACTCAGGCGCTTGCGCACCAGAGCATCCAAGCCCATAAAGGCGCCGCCCAAAATGCAAACAACCTGATCGAGGTTGAGCGTCTTAATGGCCGCACTCTTGGAGGTATCGCATTCAAACGGCATCTCCCCGCCTTCCAAGAGCTTAAGGAACGACTGCGATGGACTAAAGCTTGATGCAACTTCGCCCCCATCGGGCTCGGCACGAACTGCCTTGTCAAACTCGTCAAAGAGCACCAAACAGATATCGCCGGGATTGGCAGCCTGATAGTCCGCGACCTGCGACAGGCAGTTGCTCATGCTGGCACCGCGCCAGCCCTCGCCCGTCATGGTGGAGACATCGAACACAAACAGCTTGAGCCCCGCGGCATCCGCCACGGCCTTGATGGTGTGGGTCTTTCCCGTGCCAGTGGAGCCCATCACCAAAATGGCAGCGGGCGAAAGAACGTCGCGCGGGTCGGCGCCGCGTGCCAACATCACGCAGCGGTTGACCTCAAAGCTCAGCGCCGTCACAAAGGCCTCCAAGCTTCCTTCGTGGCCAATAACACTCTGACGCGTCTGCTCCACCAGACGCGTAGGCGCAATTCGATTGAGCAAGTCCTGGTAGCGATCGATGTTTCGATACTGCTTCTGAGTCATGGGCGCCTTCCTTTCCATATTGGTTTTCTTTCCTTCGATGTGGGCCGAGCCCTTAAACCACTACAGTGCCAGCGATGTCGCCGACTCCAGATAGATCACGTTGCCCGGCTGGGTAAAGACCGGAATGTGGTAGAGCAGCTGCAAAATGCCCTGCTTGAGCAGCGGAAACAGTGTGGGATGCAACACTTCGTACATCAGGGCACCAGCCATAAGAGCGGTAAGTATGGCAAGCAGCAGAAGCTTTTGAGCGTTAGAGAATACCGACATGGTCGTTCCTTTCTTCATGCGAGATATTTGGATTGCGTTGTGGGTTAGCGACTCATAGCGATGGCAATGCCAATAACCGTGATAACCACGGGGATCGCAAGCGATGCAAACAGAATCCCGGCAAAAAGGCCCACCACCAGCGCGCACACGATGATGACCAGCGTGGTGGGTACAAGCGCAAGCAGAGGAGTAACCACGCAGGCGGATGCAAAGCGAAGCCCGTGGAACTTGTGCTCATCGGGAAATAGAGCGTTAAGGACCCCTTCGACAATTCGCCACTCGACAATCGTTCCGATGGTTAAGACAACCGCCCAAAGCAGGTAATCATTTGCACGGGAATCCGAAGCCATCTTTCCGGTGACGCCAGCCCAACAATCAAATGCCGCGGTATAGCCCAGCAAACAGACGATCGCGCAGACGACGGATGCAAATGCGCCCGCGCTCTCGATTGCACCGAGCAGCTCGCACATGTCGGATTCGCGCCCTCCCGTTAACAGCACGATCCATTTGCGGGCAAGCGCCGCAACAAACGCCGCGCCCAGCACAACCCAGTACACCCTAAACGCCACCAGGCGCCATGAATGGAGCGGGATCACCGTGTTGCTCTCACTAATCTCGAACATAAACCCGCCGAGCCACGTCGTCAGCAAGCACATCATGTCGATGGCGACCACGTAGAGTACAACCGCAAAGACGGTTTGCAGAATCATGCCGAAAATATTCATCGCCGTTGGCTTCTTGGGGGCGTCCGGCTCGATTCTGTACATGTCGTATCCGTTCATTAGCTGTCCTTTCGTTGCTGAAACAACTAGTTGGTTTATCCACTGTAGCTTGATACAACTAGGAGATATGCAAATCTCTTAGTGTTAGTATCTAGCGAAATATTACCCAATGCGTACGGCCTCATACGCACCATTCGATTTTTTTCTTTTTCATTTGAGTGCCCCGTCTGAAAAACGCCGCAACTGCTCTTCTTGTAGACTGAAGGCAATTGAGCCGCGACGGGCCAGTCAGCGAACCGCGCAATATAGGGAATATGCAGGAGGTGCGCATGCTCAAAACTAAAGCAGAATTTGCAACTCTTCGCTTAAACGAAGATCTCAAGCCATATATGAGCCGATATCTATCGGATCTTGTGTCTCATATGGTCGAGAAATATCAGCCTTCGTCGAGAACGAAAAGGCTCATTGAACTGTGCTGTCGCGATTTTGAGTTTTCGAGCGAGCACGTCGATGGCCCCTCGTGGTCTGTTTTGGGGATTGACCTCAAGCGACCTTCGGCCGCCTCGTTTGAGTTTGAGGACCGCGTTTACAACGAAGCAACCGACGAATGGGATTATGTGCCCGCTTGCGTTTGCAAAAACCGAGTCAAAGTCCCGACGTCGACGTTTACTGCCATCGAGGAGAATATCTTTTTATACGACTACGAGCAGGACGCAGCCTCTCACACGTACGAATCAGCACTCATTTACTGCAGGCCCCCCGAGCTACGACCGCTATCCCAATTCCCGGCATCTATCGATGCGGCAAATGCGCGAGTCCTGGATTTCCTCAGAACGCGCTCGAAGCAGCTGCAACGCAGCGCAGGCATCCCCGATCTGCTTTCGGTCACTGAGTGGTACTACATCTTTCTTGCGGCATCCATTGCCTGCTCTCAGTCCCATGCCACGGCCGTCATTCAGATTTCGGACCGTCTGTTCAATCTGGCGCGAGCCGTAGATGGACGTCGCCTTCTTTGTGACCTCGGCCTGCTAAAGAGCATTGTGCTTCTTCCCAACACCATTGCCAAAAAGGCCGAGGGTCGCGCGCTGCTCTTTATTGGCGACGGCGAGCCCAATGATCCGTATTTCCTTTTTGACGGCAGGAGCTTTGACGACAAGCAAATGACCGATGAGATTCTGCACCAGCTCCTCGATTCCGTCGACCGAGCCTACGGCGATCAAAAGAATCCAGTCTATTGGCATCGGCTCGAGGATCAGGGCAACGGCATATATCCCCTATTACCCAATACAAAGAGCGGATCGTTCGACGAGAGAATGTTCATCCCCCTTGGGTCGCTAGCGCCAATCTACCGCGGCACCGCCCGCAGCGTTGTAACCAAACTGCCCGAATCAGATCCGACAGACAGTTACCAACAGCACGACTGCTACTACCTGTCGCTAAAGCATCTTCATGATGGCGCAATCATTGCCGCAGAAGATGTACTTGAGCGTGTCCCCGATACAGATATCTACGATGTAAGCCGTGTAGACTACGAAGATTTTCGGAAGGCCAAACCGATCGACGCCCGCGAGGCGAGCCTTCTCATATCACGCGTCGGGCCTCCATTCAAGCTTGCCCTCATCACGCCAGGCCACTTTTCTGTCGGTTCTGAGCGCCCCGTGGAGCGCGGTCTTTTGTTTGAGAGCATTGTCCCCTGTGACGCCATGTTCTGCGCTACCTTTGAGGACGAGCTGCTTGCCCAGTTTGTCCTGGCATACCTGTCGTCCGATGAGGGGCAGAAGAAACTGGCGGACACCTCGCACGGAGACGCGCTTGTGCAACTTGCCCCAATGGACCTGCGAAGCATGACCGTGCCTGTTCCCGGGCGAGCGGAGCAGGAGCGCTACGCGCTAGAGTACGAAGCAAAGCAGCGCGCCTACGAGGACGCCCTTAAGCAGGCGGAACATTACGCTGCGAGCAAGGGAACGATGTAGCGACCGAGATTGGCAGACTGTCCGGACTTTTCCGACGGCCTGTCAATCAGGCGCGCCATTCAGCGCGGCGGCTAGAAATTGTCATCGGACTTTGCGCTGGCTTTGGCTGCCTCTTCGCCCGCGATCAGGTCCCTAACCGTTATATGCGCACCGTACGTAGCATCCTCAATCTTTTCCATAACATCAGGGTCGCAAGTTCCCCAAATATCTTTAAGGACTCGAGCCAATCCCCAAGCGGCGCTGAGCAGGACGTCAACATCCTTTAGATCTAAGTGGCTGACCGCAAAGGGACAGTACTCGCGCTCCAGCAGATAGGTGTCAACGGCGCCAATTGCCTCAGCCACGTACCGCTCAAGATCGGGATGGGGATGGAAGGCGCACAGCGCCTTGTGCGGATCGGTCGGCTCAATCCAATACAGCGTTGTCGCATCCTCGCATTTCTCGAGCGGATAACGCTCAACCGCCTTCTCCCAACTTTCATACCAAGGATCGGCATCGCCGTCCGTCATTGACTTGCAAAGATCAATCGCCGCAGAAACAGTCGCACACGAATATCTATAGCTGGCGTCTTTCTTAAACTCATCATTGAGCTCGACATCGCCAGACAGCTCCGCCCCCATGATCAGGAACGGACCATCCTCATCCGTAACGCTCATGGGGTAGTTGTTGCACTCATAGTCCGGATACATTTTGTCTCCAATCAATCGTTCGGACACATTAATGACCAATATCGAAACCGCGCTCGCGCGGAGGGACGTCGTCCTCGCGCCAATCTGCAAGTTTTTCTCATCGCGTGAAAAGAACTTGCGATTTCTGCAAGTTCTTCTCACGCTGCGATAAGAACTCGCATGATCGCCCCGCTACCTGCGCCACGAGGCAGCAAGGATAATGGGAATCCCGGCAAGGCACACCACCAGGCTACGGCCGCGAACGCAAGCGCGATGGCCACGCTCGCGACGACATAGGCCACGGCAATGAAGGCCAGCGCCAGCAGGCAGGCAAGCAGCTCGGCCACGTAGCACAACACCAGGTTCGAGCTCGCGCGCTTCAGCAGGACGTCGGCAAGGCGGACAAGCTCGACGGCAAAGCCGCTGCCGAAATTACGGCCAGGGCCCTTGGCAAGGAACCACTTGAACAGGCACATCAGGGCGCAGCCCAGCATGATCATGATGGAAACGGTCCATACATTGTGCCCCGACTCAACAAGGTTCTGGTCACCCATCGCGCTGCCGTTGATGAGCCAACTCGTTCCATAGCCCATGAACAGCATCGCCAGCAGCAGGCAGGCGCTTACCGCGGCAAGAGAGCGCGACACGCGCCTGCTGAACACCGGAGCTTTGCAGCTGAGCCCAAACCCCTCGCGAACGCGCCAGACGGCATGGTAGGCAGGGTAGGCCGCGATGAGCACGGCCACGAGCAGCGACGCCCAATCGGACCCGGGTGCCGCTGACGCGTACTCCGCGATCGCAGAAACTGAGCAGTTGGTGTGGAACGACTCGTTCAGAAACAGCGCGACCTCGCCCTTCCAAACACAAAACGGAGCGGCGACGGAGGCGATGCCGGCAACGGCAACCGCAGCAACGACAATAAGCGGTGCGCCCTGCACGAGCTTGACGACCTCGCCCTTGGCGGTGCGGGGTGAAGCTTCAACGGTGCTGGCCGAAATTTGGATAGAAGTGTTCATGATCTTCCTTTCAAAGAAGGCTACGTTCGCAAGCTAATGTAAGAAAACACTGTCTTCGAGGGATTGAACAAGACTGTTGCCCTCAGAGACAAACAAACGTTGCTATCGGCATATTGGCCGCTCGGGTACTTCATCATTACGCATCTGTAATTCATCAAATCGCAGGATCTCATTACGCTCAAGCAGAACAGATTGAATAAGCTCATGGACAGCGGCATTGCGGTAGCACAACGACTCCCACGTGGCCAACAAGCCGTCAACAACTCCCTTGTAAGCAACAGAGGAGTCCTCGAGCTCATAGGCAAGATCAATTGCCTCGTCAACTATCTGCCTCATCTGCAAAAGCGTGCACGTGAGATCCGCCTCACTCGACTCGTCGCAAATATAAATACAATCGGACTCAAGCATCTTTGAATCTCCCTTCGAACAACTGACACCTGCAGAATAGTGAAAAGAGATAAAAAGCAACCCGCAATCTACCGCTATATAGCGGTAGATTGCGGGTTAAACCATAAAGCGCACTTAGCCTTGGGCCAAATTACGACTTAGATTCAAATAGGTCGCATATCTCTTTGGCTTTCGCCAGGGGATACTGCGCGTAGTAGAATACGTCGCCGTTCTTTTCTCCGCACACAAAGACTGCGCCCAGCCCCAAGCCTTTAGCGGACGGAACTTTGCATTGTTGTACGCTCTCTTCGCCTTCATCGAAAAGTCGCAGATACCCTTGTTCCATCAGAATAGTGTTGGCATCTTCAGCCTAATCCCTGAGCCACCCTCTCTCAGTATTTTCGAAATCGAGGCATAGCCTTAGCGCTTGCCTGATCCATTGAGTAACAGACCGGCAAACGCTCGGCCCCCGCAAAAGCCGCTTCGTAAGCAATACCCTCTCGCATGATTTCCACACTCTTATGACCAGATTCATCAAGCTGAAAAGCAACGAAAAGGCATCGAAGCGCCAGCCAGACCTCGCCCGCGCTAACCATCTCTTTTCGGTCGGTGTGACAGGCGCTATTACGAAATTCAGTAAATCGACCCAGTGTTTCGCCGAGTGTCCTCCACCAGTCCCCCTTTGACGCCTGCGTCAATTCAGCATTTTCAACTCGAACAGAGGATGCCAGTAGCTCACTCTTTTTTTCAATTAACCTTTTGTATTGACCGAGGTTAAGGCCCTCAAGCTCCTTGAGTGGCTTTCTTGCAACAACATAATCGGGAGCAATGGCCTTCAAGGTCGGCAGCAATTTCAAACGCAAGTATCTCTCCGCCGCACGGCAGAACATTAGCAGGCAAAATGCGCAATCTGAATCGCTATCGGTGCCAACACTGCCAATGCCAAATATCTTGCACAGAAGAAGCCCCTGCTCGATATTCTCAAGCACCCTATTTTTGCCATTTTGGTCGCACTCGCAATCAGCGAATGCGCTTTGAAGAGCTTCGCGCGAAGAAAAGCCTATGATTCGACAGTCTTCTGCATCCAGATTAAAGCTTTTGAACGCTTCGCCCACGTTGTCCAAATAGGAATCGGTGTTTACATCAGGGCACCAAACATCTTTATTGTCATCTTTCTTGTCGTCTTCATTGATATGTTCCTCGTCCGCGCCAGCTGTCTCCCTTGGAAGAGATTCTCCTCGCGGCAGCATATCCTTGGCTGCATTGAGTTCCTCAATAGCGCCGGTTTTCTGGTAATTTTCCCAATGCACAACCCATGCCGTATCGAGAATGCGCTTCATCGTTGCAACGTTCTCGTTAATCTTCCACGCTGCATAGTCGGCAATTACGTAGAGGCGATACTTGGCTCGGCTTGCCGCAACATTCACGATATTTGGGTTTACAAACTTGATTGCACCCTCACAACTGCGCCTTGTATCACACCCCAAGACAAATACCACTTGATGGGCTTCTTTACCTTGGAACGTATGAACCGTACCAATATTATGCTTTGCGAAATATTGCCATGCATCTTTGTCAGCCACTTCAGTCCTAGCACTTAACAGCCGGTCCTGAAGCCCCCTGACAACGGTTTTAAACGGAGAAATAATATAGAGACTTGGAATAACAATTCCCTCGGACTTGCCCGATTCGCAAGCTTTTTTCTCAGCCGTAGCTACGGCCTTATCAAAAGCGTCCTTGACAATCTCGAACACTCTATCGCCCTGGGCATCAACATAATGATCGCGATTGCCACGTTCAAATCCCGTAACATTGATCCACTGTGAGGACTTTAGATAAAAGCTGTCAGCGAGATCCTTTTTTGGGCTAGCCGTCTCGTTAAGCATGGAGCCCTGATACGAGATCTCATTTGAGATATCGAACATGGGTGATATGCAGCGACGGTGAACCACAAGCGGGCAGCCAATCCATTGATCATCCTCGCCGTTGCTGCGCAGGTGGCCATAGGGGTTAACGGCGTCGGCAAGTCGCTGGACCGAAGCCATATCCCCCTTATAAGGTAGTAATACTTTTTTACCGAGGACAGCGCGGAGCTCCTTAACATCCCCTGTGATCACAGGCTCAATCTGAGAGGGGTCACCGACAATCATTGCACGTCGACTGCGAGCAAGGGCGCCCAAAGCAGCATACGGCACCGCCTGTCCCGCCTCATCTATTATCAGCAGGCCAAATAAAGGGTCTTTCCCAATCTGAATGTCCTCAAACATGCGGCCAATCGACGCAAACGTGGAAGAAATCACTGGGGTAAGCAAACTGAGCGTCTGAAAGAGCGCAGGGGCCATACTCCTTCTATCGGCTTGCGTGAACTCTATTAACTCCTTTTTACCAGAATCGACGCCCTTGTCTTTGGCTCCCCAGTATGTTCGTAGAAGCGCAATGTTATTCCGCATACATTTTGATTCAAGGATGAACTCGCGTGTCACCTGCAATGCATAGAGAAATAGCAGGTTGCGGTCCTTTTTTAGGTCAGGGTCATCGGATGGATTATATAGATGAGTCTTTTTTCGGCTTTCGCTATCCCCCTTTGAGATGCACTCGACAAAATGCCCATTAATCGTCTCAACAGATTCAGCACCATCAACTCTGTTGCGCTTTTGACCTTGGATCTTCACCCACAAAGAGGATAGTTCCTTCTTTTCATTCTCTAGTTTTTCGTATTTGTTCTCGAATTTCGTACGCAGCGCAACAAGCCTCTGGTCCGGTGCGGTTTGCAGCATAAAGGAATCGAGCTTCTCGCGGCTATCGGACAAACGGCCCCTATTGAAGATGCTCCCGATCAGCCCACTGGCCTTTTCTTCCGCATCGCGCAATTCTGCTTCAAGCCTATTCCTTCTCGCCTCATAATCAGCAGTATCCTTCGCAATGTCATCAAGATATTTCCGGACATCACCTGCGGAACTGCCTTCAAAAGGACGAGACAGACATACCGTTTCGGTTGTCAGTTCTTCAACTATCTCTCGCTCGTCCTTTTGACACCTACAATTCAATTGGGACAAATGCTTCTTGCGGTTCAGAAGTTCGCGCTCCCCGGCTGCTTGCTCCTCCATTTTGTTGAATCGATCGGTTATCTTTTTGTATTGAGCAAGAAACAGCTTCTTCGCCTCAGAAAACCGTCCGCCCTTTCCCAGCCCGCCGTTAAACTGCAGCGAAGAAAGCTCGCAATCTCTGAAGTTATTAATATTCCTACGGTTTCCCAGACATGCCGCAACCATAAGCCCAGGATGCGTAGGGTCGCGAAGATTGCCTTTATTGTCAACGAGCGCCGAAGAGAAATAGAGATCATCCACCGGTTTCTGCTCGTTTTTCTTTCCCCAAACAATGTTGGACAAATCTGACTCTAGAAACTCCTTTTTCTCAGATTCGTCAATACCCTCCAAAAAGGCCTTCCCATCAGGAAGCTCTTTGGCGATGTTCTCAACTGCTGCATTGTTTGTCGAGCAGACCAAGATGCTGAGACTTTTTATCGCATCTCCCGTTCTGCCCTCTTTGAAGCGATAAGGATTCTTGGCGTACTTGAGATACCGTTTGCTAAGTTCTACCTCTTCGAAGGCGTCATCGGGCTTGTCATATTCGCACAGCAGACGGGCTTTTTCGACAACGTTAGCCGCAACGATATCCTTGAGCAGGGTTGTTTTTCCCGTGCCCGGAGGACCGTTAACCGACATAACGTCGTTTGCCGGGTATTTGCGTGTCGAACCGCCACGACCAACCGCAAGATTTACCGCCACTTGTTGCATCAAACTCAAGGAGTATTTACTCGGCCAGCGACCGATAGGTGTAGCGCCGGCTCCCAACACTTCAGAAAAGAAGTCTGCACGATCAGCCAGATCTTCATCGTCTTCGCCGTCCAGAAGATCGATCTCTCCGCAGGCAGATTCATTCCTCAAGCCACCTTCAAGGTATGCGGCGACAAGAGACAGCGATCCCTCACGAAGATCGTCGAAAGACCCTGACTTGTTGCACAGCTCATTTATCATGGAAATGTCTTTTGCGAAAAATGAGTGACAGAGTGATTGGTCGAACGTTGGACACGCATCGTCCCCGCTGTCCTTTGGCTTCATTGCTCTATATTCGACAAGCAGCCTTGAACACCACTCGCTGATACGTTTAGCCCCGTCACCGTCGGGAAGGCAGCTGGCTATCCCCTTAATCATTGGCCGGACGCAACTATTGACAATGCCCCTAATGACACCATATGTCAGCTTTGTTCCAACGAGTTCTTGATTGAGCTTCTTGCAAATATCGTCCTGCTCTTTCTCAAAGCTACCGATGGCATTTAGGCTATTCCCGACGTTCCTCTTCAACCACCAAAATAAGGAGGACAACTCGAAGCTGACAAATTGACCATCAGGACTCACACCTAATAGTGCAACCGTCATGCACTCATCCTCTTTTTCGATTTCATTCCCCGGTTTTTCTGCAAGATAAGTCATGACCGCTTCGCGTGGAACGGAGCCCAGGTGACAATAAATCGTTGAGATCGGCCAGTTTTCGCCGTTTGTGACACTATCCGTACGCTCTCTCGCTTCTTCAGAAGGCGTCCTTAGCTCCTGGTCGTCCCGCTCTTCAGGGACAAAGCAGTCATCAAGCATTCCTTTTCTGGGCCTAGGCGGGTCCTTTTTCTCTTCGGGTTGGTCGCCTTGGCTCAAAAAATCAAGCAAATACCAGTAATCTAACGCATCGCCAATTGCTTGCTTTTTCTCAGCAGGGGTCATTTGAATCAGTCCTCGCACTCACATAGATACATTTATGTCCAATAATGTCCACAACGTCATCGCGCAATTTCTTTGGTTGAAGTATCTCAAACACATCGAGCCACTTCATTGCCCATGTTTTCATGCCATCATACGACGCCATAAACGAATACTCTGGATTTGGATGCCCGTCCTGTGTCTCGCGCCGAAACCCATCGTTTCCGGCAAATTCGGCTAAAAGATACTTCTCCTTTGCTTGGTTATGACACCTTACGTGAACCGTAACGATGTCGTCACTAAACATCCTGTTCACGCCAGCACAAGAGAACCTTTTTGCTTCTTCGGCCATCGCCTCAAAATGACCTTTTGCATCGTCCGATGGTCCAGCAATGGTTATATCCCGCAGGCTATCAACTCGAATTGCGTCAAAAGACCTCGCGGCACCCTTGTGGCCCACAAACAGGTAGTAGTAGCCATCGTGCATACATAGATGATATGGCGTATGACTATGCAATCGCCCCTTATCAGAAGTTCGAAAGCGGACTCTCTGCCTTTGGCTAATGGCCTTTTCCAATAACTTCAAATTTGCAAGCGTTGCTTCCATATTTGCAATTCTGCCGCTTTTGAGCAGAGCATTTTCTTGAGCCAAACGATCTTCGATCTGCCGTCTTTCTTCGCCGCACAGTAGGCGAAGAACTGCATGCTCAAGTACGTCGGCTCCACCCACGCCCGTAGAGGCTTCAATGAGACGGCACAGATGCTCAATTTGCGCACTATCAATTTGACGCTCTATGCTGTACAGGCGCTTCGCATTTTTAGGTGCAGATTCCCCATCGCCATTCGTCAGCCGCTCGCCCTTACAAGCCAATCGACTTGCAATCACCGTGTAGAACGGATTCAGACAACTGTTGTCGAGATCGATACTATTCATCTCGGTTAACGGACTGGCGCCCGCATTATTGCAGAGCGAAGGCTTTTTTGATCCAGAATCAACAAGTGCGTTCAATACGCCCTGCACTGTGTCGCGCTTAACTTCATAGCCATAACGGGCTTTAAGCTCCGCCATTATGTCAGAAACGCTCAACCCTTTGCCAAGCCCAGCATCAGTTTCCTCCAATAGGATACGCTCGACATATATCGCCAGCTCCTTTGGATATGCTCGGTGATTTCCCTGGATTTTCGGTTGAACCATAGCCGCCTCCAATCTGAACAATCAACATTTTACTCAGTCGATATGACCAAGAGATTGAAAGTGCCGCTATTTAACGGTGAACGGCGAAGCATCCATAAAGGGCTCCGCCGTTCACAAATAGATTAGCACAACTCGTATACGACGTAATGACTGTTAGGGCGCACTCGCAGCAAACTTGAATCACCTTGATTGGCAACCTCGAGCAGAGCCGAAGGCGACCGAATGCATCCTTGTTTTTATTCATTGGCGAGCTACAATCAACGCAAACCGACCCATCGATATTTCTCTGCAGGCATCGATTGAAATAGAGACAACAATGTTTGATTTAATTAGCGAATTCAATAAAACTGTAGCCGAGCATAATGTCGATTGGGTTGCTAAGGGATTTGCTTTTCGCGACGAAACCATCTATCCAATCGGATATGACACGAAACTGCTCGGAAGAATTTTCGAGATGCTTACCGAGCCGTTGCTCAAGGAGATTGCCGACGACTTCGGGTTTACGCTAACGACCCCAGACAAACAAAACTACTATCCGGACTTTGCACTAACCCCTCAAAACGAAGAGGGGAATCGAATTGCTGTCGATGTCAAATCAACTTATCGAAAGCACCTAAAGAGAGGAGGCATTGCTCCATATAAATTTACACTTGGATCATATGCATCTTTTCTGCGCGATGGGAGGAAGAACATCCTCTATCCCTATAATCAGTTCTGCAAACACTACGTAATCGGATTCGTCTACGACCGAAACGACGAAATAGAGAGCGCACGTCCCTGCTACCCCCTTAACCAATTAAAAGAAATACCCGAACCCTACAGCAATGTTGAATTCTTTATTCAAGAGAAATACCGCATTTCAGACTTCACCACCGGTAGCGGCAATACCGAAAATATCGGAACTATTTCCTCGAATTCAATCAGCCCATTCACTCAGGGTTCAGGGCCTTTTTCAAAGATGGGGAACGATGCATTCGAACTTTATTGGCGAAACTATCCAAAATATACAGCGAAAGAAAAGAGTTACACCGACTTTCAGGGATTCAGAAGATGGGTCGAAACAAACGTTATTGAAATTGATTCAAGCCTACGCGATCGAATTCTCTCCTATGGCGATGTCGTCAACGACAGCCGGGGCGACAGAAAGTAACGGCTATTAGGAGAAAAGTGGACGAAGGAAAGGGAAACACGAGATTAAAGGTGGACTAGGGGACGTTATTCCATCTACTTCTATATCATCATTTCCAGCACATGAACCAAGTAAGAGTTATTTCTTAGGCCTTCACGAGAAGCGCTTCGATCATTGAATTGCGTAAGCTCTGCTTCGAGCCGACGTGATAAAAATGGGAGAATTCAAAGCACTCAAAATCACTCCAACAGTTTTCAATATGCTCATTCACCCTGTACTTATTCTCTTTCCACATGGAAAGATAGACATCCGCCTGAGTCGCATGAGCAGCATCAGCCAGAGCAACAGCTTCAGACTCTGGCCATTCACCCACATAATTTGTATCGCGGCCGATATAAGGAGGGTCGAGATAAACACAGTCGCCTTTTCTTGGCGCCCGCATAATCTCTTTCCAATCGCAAGATTTGAACTCCCAGTCTTTGCCTTCCATGGCAGCCTGCACCCTATCAATCTGATTGCATATCTTAGTTATATACGACCTGGAAAAACGCTCGGGCTTCTTGCAAAATGGAACGTTAAACATCCCGCTCCTATTGAAACGCATAACGCCGTTAAAACAGGACCTATTTAAGAAGATAAAGTCATACGGTGAATGACTTGTATTGAATCTGTCCCTTACCTCGTAGTAGTATTCCGCTCCACCAGTACGCAACATCACAGATTCGCGTTCAAGGTATTCCCGCATAGACTCTGATGTTATTTCATGCCGCTGCACGCTTCTATAAAAATCAATAATGTGTTGATTGCGATCACCGACCACCGCTCTCTGTGGACAAACGTTAAATAGCACAACCCCGCTCCCCAAAAACGGCTCGTACCATATCCCCTGCTGCTTATCCCAGTTTATTGTCTCCTCAATGAAGGGGACTAGCTTCGTTTTAATTCCCTGGCATTTAATGGGGGGAACAATTACCGACATCAAACCTCCGATGCGCCGTCCATGTTCAGACTCAAGGATTTTAGTTTAGACGCTAGCTGGGACACAACACACGTTGCGCACATCAATATCCCTTTCCTCAACCCAAGAATCGGCAGCGAAGCATGGCACGCACCCCCATATCCATCGTTAAGCCAAATAAAGCCAATACTCTTCGAAAATCATTCCTAATAATTAATAACGACCCTCAAATACTAAAAATGTCTCCGGATAACGAGGACGCTTAAGCAACGTCTTAACAACAATCGCTTTCAACTCGGGCTTTCCATACGGACCCCTACCCCTTAAACACCATATCGTTGTGATATTCAATAAACTCAGCTCTTGGGGCGAATCGTTTCGGAAGCGTAATCGGCTCTCCGTTGTAGCGCCACAAGTACTCGTCCTCAGGAGTTTCGTGCTCGACCACGCTAGACACCACTATCTTTAGGTCCTTCGTAATGGTGATTAGTCCCCGGTCGAACGCTTTATCGTGCAATGCGTTCAAAAGCAAGCCGTTGTCGGGCGCGAGTCGCTCCGTCTTTGGATCAGAGACTTTCCAGGGCTTGATATGGCTAGCAACCAACAGAGCCTTGTTCGTTAGCCCCGTCAAGCAGCATCTTGAATCGTAATTGACGAGCAGGGTATTTCGAAAGAACTCCTGGTTCACCCGCATCGAAACAATTGCCTCGCGCTCCTTGCCCTCTGGCAAATCAAAGCCGATCGTCTCTTTCAGCTCATCACTTAGCGGTTCTTTAAAATCGAAACGGTTGAGGAAAACCTCAGTCGCCTCCTCGACAAGCTCATCACCAGCAGAGGAATACTCAGCCCAAACCATCTTGTCCATTTTGCTTGCATGGGTCATTCCAACCTTGCCGCGAGCACGTCGACGCTCATCGAATGATGCAAGGTTCCAGATTTTTAGAGCAACCGCGCCCGGCGTTCTGCCAATGGCCTTAGCTAGCGCCTGGACATCCTCGTTTGTATCATCAACCTTTTTCGATGGTAGGGCGAGGTACAGAAACAGAGCCGCAAGGGTTTCTTCCCTCGACCATTTGCTTCCACGACCAGCCATGATTGCTCCTCGCCCGCGCACCGCTCACGTAATAGGTCCAGGATAATCCCGCGGGGGACCGCGGCCGCCGCCTTTTTCTCATTCGTCGGTGAATGATTGAAACAACGGCACCTCCCTGCGCTCCTCATACCCTCGCTCAAGTTTCTTCCCAAGCTCGGCAGCGCAGCGCTTCGTTTCCTTAGAAAACAGGTCATCGATAGCCCTGTCGATTCGCGTGCAAGTCTGCCGGTGCTCGTTCTTCCAGGGCAGGTTGAGTCCCAAACTCGCATCCCAATAGCCGCCGAGTTTGGCGTTGATCACTTCCTCGGGATACAGCACGTCGCGGCGAATCCCTTCGATCGCCTCGTCCTCGTCCATATCACAGGCTGTCTCGCCCTGCACGAGGCACTTGCGCAGCTCCTTTTGCGCCCGGATGCTGTTCAGCATGCGAACGCACACCACGGCCAAAAAGCGGTAGCGCTCGCACAGGTCCCACTCGCCGCCGAGCCATACGCGATAGCCCAGCATTTCGCTCGCGGACTCATCATCCATCAAGATCAATTCCCACGGACGTACTTTGGCGAGCACATCCTCACCTAGCATTTGAACGCCGCCGCGTGTAAAGATGCACGGCTCCACGTCGTAATAGCCAAAGCCGTGGCCTGCACCACGACGATTGATGACGTGCTTGGGCAGCAGGACGATATTGTCGCTGGGCTCGGGGTCAACCTTGCGCAGCTTTTTGACCTTGCGGCGGGCGCGCTTTAAGCTGCGCTCGTTATCGACACGGCCGCGGCGTCCGGCTTGCCGCCGTATCGCAGGGCAACCTCGCGCGCCAGGATCTTTGTGTCCGCAGCGCACAGCAGGTCGCTCACGGTGGGCAGGTCTTCCCACTCAATGCCGTCGACATCCCAAATCCTGCTCATGTTCAACCTCTTTCTGGCCGTTAAACTACGCGATCGTTCGCCCCGCTCTATATGCCCACAAGACATGAGCCCCGCTAGAGCGCCTTCTTACTCGGAGCAATCGCCTCGTCCACCAGACCCAACTCCAGAGCGCGCCTGGCGTTGCACCAGCAGTCGCGCTCGGTGAGCTCGTGGAACTCCTGGGCGCTCAGGTTGCCATGCTCGGCCAGCAGCTCGTCCAGCTCGGCGCGCATGGCCGCCGTGTGCTGGGCCACGATCTCGATATCGGTCTGCTGCGCCATGCCCGTGCCGCCCATCAACTGGTGGATGAGCACTTGCGTGTGGCGGTATACCTGGCGGTGGTCGCCGCAGGCCAAGATCACCGCGGCCATCGAGGCCACGACGCCCTCGCCCACCGTGATCACGGGGCAGTCGAGCGACTGCATGGTGTCGATGAGCGCCAGCCCCGCCGTAACGCTACCGCCCGGGCTGTTGATGATGAGGGTGATGGGCTCGGTGGCGCTCTGATGCTCCAACACCAGCATGGACTTAATAAGGCCATTGCAGGTCACATCGTTGACCTCGCCTTCCAGCAGCAGCACGCGGCTGTTAAGCAGCTCACTTGCCATATCGACGGCGGCAACGCGACCGTCCTTGGACTTCTTGATAATGCTAGGCTCACGATACATAACGGACATGGTAATTCCCTTCTAAACGGAATCGGTAAGGAAGTAAAACGAGGCCGCACGGCTAGCGGCCAATGGAAGCCGTGCGGTCAAATAGGCAAGATGGAGCGCGCGAAGCTGCAAGGACTAATCCCTCAGCCACTTGGCCGCATTGGGATGGTCGCCGCAAAAATACTTCTTGGCACGGAAGGGGCGCATGCCGGTTACTTTGACCAGGCAGTCGGTACGCGGCATAAGCCCCACCTCGCCCGGGGTTATCACGCAACCGCGCACATCGACGGCAGTACGCTCGGCGCCCACGTAATTGGTGCCCAGAACCGACTCGCCGCACAGATTGCTTATGTACTCCTGTGTCGCGATGTTGCTGCCGCCGCCCATATAGATCAAGCTGTCGCAGTTATCGAGGATGGTAAGCGCTGCGGATTTGCCGTACGCACCATCGAGCTGACTCAGCGATTGCGCGCACATCAAAAAGCTAATGCCACGGCTGCGCACGGTCGCAATACTCCGCTCAAAATCGGGAATGCGGCCCACGTTGGGAAACTCATCCAGAATAAACTGCACGTGGCGCTGCAAATGCCCGCTGGGGTTGGAATCAGCGCGGCGCTGGGCCAGGTTAAACAGCTGCTTAAGGGCAACGTTCGCAAGCCATGCATTGGTCGAGTCGTTGTCGCTCACCTTAAGATCGATTACGCGCTTGCCCTCGTCGATACGGTCGAGGCGCATCTCTCTTTCTCAAAGACGCGCATGAGCTGGGGGGTCTTAAGCCGCGAGATGGTCGCGTTAAGCGTGATCAGAATGCTCTTAAGCGTTCTATCGGCTGCCCCGCGAAAATCACGATACTGTTCAACGCCATACAGGTCCGCGTTCGCAGAATCATACTTGCCAAGAAATTCCTTGGACTCCACCTGCTCCACAAGGTGATCCAGCGGAAATCGTCCCTCGCCATCTCCCGTAACCTTGATGAGTGCCGCCAGCTTAAAGACGTTGTTCATCTTAAGATAGCGTCGCGGAGCTGCGGGATCCCCGTCCGGCGCAAATGTGCCGGCAAGGCACTCTAAGAGGAACAGGATTCCAATAATCGCTCGAAGTAGCAGATCGCTCGCATTGTCCCAAAACGGATCGTCCCTAAAGCTACGCCTGTCAGGATCGACCCCCTCCATGATTGACGCCACTGTGGTGGGGATATCCTCGACATCCATCACGTAGCGCAAAGGATCGTACCCGGACGACTGCTCGGGATTGATGGTGTCGAGAACCGTTACCTCGTAGCCGTCCTCCTCGAAGCCCTTCCCCGTACGGCGCAGCAGCTCGCCCTTGGTGTCCGTGACCACATAGCAGCACTCGTGGTGATTGAGCAGGTTGGGCAAAATGAAACTCGCCGTTTTGCCGCTGCCGGTACCGCCAAAGGCAAACACATTGTTGGACACGCTCGTCTCCCAGTGCTTGTCGCCCTCGTAGAAAGCCACCGTGGCACCTTGCGCCAAGATCACATCGCGCTGCTCATCGCCGGATGACAGCGTCTGCATTTCCTCCTTGGTCGCCCACTTCTTGGTCTGATACTCCGTTTGCTGCGCGGCCTCGTAGCCGTACATCTTAATGACCGACATTGCACGGCCCCTTTCTTGTCGATAGTTCTGCGTGATTGCTAGGGAATACGGTCGACGTCTGCGCCCTCCTTGGGGCTCGTCGCACACGGCAACTTGACCGCACCGTCAATCAGACGCTCGGTTTGCGCCACATAGCTCTCGCGCGCCGCGATTGAGACTGACCCGTCGCGCAGATATGCAAGCAATGCATCAATCATCAGCTTGTCGAGCAGGTCATACTCTTTGGCCTGAGCGAAGTTGAGGGTGTAGCGGTCCTGGAGCTCCCGTACCTTAGTTGCCAAATCGATTTCCATCTTTTCCTCCATGCAATAAAAGTTCTCCCGATTGTCCGAAAGAGCCTCAAACGGGCGTTTGACGCATAGCTCAAAGTTGAAACGCGGACTGGTATCGAATACGTGTCTCTGCACCTTGAGATAGCGCTTATAAAACATGACGGCATCGTCCTCGTCCGCCGTAAAACCGCGCGACCCATCGCGATGCACGTGGTCGCAGGGTCTTTTGTAGTCAATGCTTCGCACAAAGCGAGACAGAATATATCCACCTTGTTCAGACGAGTACTTCATACCTGTCGTAACCTGCTCGAACATGCGCACACCGCTCGACTTAAAGCGCGGATTGCTTCCGTGCTCAAACATGCCAATTAAGATGGCCATGCAGTGCGCGCAGTTATCGCGCTGGGGAAAATACAGCGACAACAAAGCGAGCGACGCTGCGGCCAAAAGCTCGCGGGCCTCGTGCACATCGTCTCGATACTGCTCGGGCACCAGCCCGGGAATATCGGGCGAGTGCTTTTCCAGCACGTCAACGAGTGCCTTGGCCAAGCGCTCGGTATCCTGCTCGCCGCAGTACGGATACGGAAACGGCATCTCTGCCTTCCCGTTCTTTTTGCACATGCTGCGGAGATCTTCGTCGATCGTGTTGAGGAACACCTCGTAAATGCTGTCTTCATTCTTCATGAATGCTTCTTCCTATCCGGTTGCGGATGTTTGTCGATAAGTCTGTTCTATGTTTTAGAATGGTCTGAGGCATGGACGATGACAATCGACCTAACCTGTAGCTTCGTTAGTGAAATCACCCTGCTTGATAGCGCAGTTTACCTAAAGGCTGTGTAGCGATTGCATCAAGCAGTTTGTATTGAGTTGGTTTTGGATTACTTCGAGAATAGCACAGTGCTCTGTTCTCGTCATTAGAAATTATCAAAATTTTCTGCTAATATATAACCCACTAAGAAGAAAGGGCTCTATACATGCGTGAAACAACATCATTGCCACGTCTCACCGCCGCCGCCCTCTCACGCGCGCTTAATCTGGAGCAGGGCAGCCGTCTACTCACCGTCCGTCTGCCTGGCGCCATCGACTGTAAGGCGCTTCGTGAATGTTTCAGCCTGAACAGCAACGGCGTACCCGATATTTGCGAGCTTGAACCCGGCAGGCAGGGCGCGGGCAATGGCGATGCGGCTCCGGTGTTTATCGACGCATCGGGGTATTACCGTACGGGCAAACACGACATCGAAAAAGAATGTATCGCCTTGATCGATTACTTAGAGCCCGGCTACCTCGATTTCTGTGACTGGGGTCCCTTTATTTGGTGTCTGTATGCGCTCGCCCTTTCGAATCGCACTCGCGCAGCCGTAGTGCTGCCCGCCGACCTACTCGATAAAGCCGAGCAGGCGCGCACGATCCTGATACGCGAAGGACTCATCGAGAGCGTCGTGTATTTGCCACTTTCTGAACCCAGGCCCTACATGACAAGCGCGCTTCTCATATTGTCTTCAGGAAATCGCAGCGTTGCATTTCGCAGCGCAATCGAATCCGGGCCGCGTTTTCGATATGTGACAGAAACATCGTATTACTCAGATATCACCTTTTCCATCTCCCCCGACTGGGCCCGCATTGATACCAATACGCCCAGATCAACGCCTATCGAAACGTCCACTTTTGCCACGCGTGAATTGCTGCTGCATCGCGCAGCCCTCTCAAAAGGCAAAATCAGCCTTATCAGCCTCACCCGAAACTACAGGGCTACGCTCGGTGACGCTTTTACGCGAGTAGCTCCATTTATGCCCCGCGAGAGCACCACATCAAACGACATTGATGCAATCGAGGTACGCCGCATCTCATCTCAGGATTTTCAAGATGGCAACCTTCTACCCGCATATGCTGTAGAGAGTGCAAATAGCTCGGATTCCAAAATCGTAAAGGTGAACCCCAGCGTTCTCGATCGATATGAGCTCCGCGCTGGAGATATCGTCATGCCACGCATGCTGGGTCGCTACGGCGCGTCCAACCTGCTCGTCGTCAGCGCCGATGACGCGAAGCAACACCTAGTTGCTTCGCATAACACCACCGTCATTCGCCCGTCGTTCCAAACGATGACCGAAGAGGAGCGCGTAGTGTTTTCGGAGATAATCGTTGGATACCTTACCGAAGGCCATGGGGCACAGCTGATTCAAGCATTAACCGAAGCAGCCAGCATCCGCGCCATCCGCCCTAACGACCTGTTCGAGATCGAAGTCCCGCCAGCGCTCGACCCGCGCACGCGCGAGTACAGCGAATCCATCAATCGCTTTGCCGAGGTCGTAGAAACAAAGAAACAAGCCGAGGCTGCCGTCGCCCAAGCCCAGCGCAACCTCGAAGTCGCAAAAAAGACCATCACCGAAGTGCTCGACCAAATCTGCGAGTAACACATAGGCAGCAGTAACGCCCCAAGCCGGCGGCGGGACCAGCTCCTGCCGCCGGCTTAACTGTCTGGGCTACTCCCATCCCGTAGTCTGGGGATTCCATTTGCGCACATTCTCCGAACGATCGAAGCACGGAGCATACAACCGATTGACGACCTCTTCTGCTCCAGTGATACTCCCCGCGAGATCAAGTACCCCCGCCTGCCTAGCCATCTTTACATACTGCGCAGAACCATTTTGTTTCCACCAGAGAGGCGCCACGAACTCTTCCGGCATTGCCACCTTGCGGACAGACGCTTCTTTCTCGACTCTCTCGATAAGTATAGCCCCATCGATGAAGCAAGTTTTCGCGTACACCAAGATGTCGACTATATCCTTGATTCGCGAAGAGGCACGGCCCTCATGCATCTCTATCATTGCGAGCAATTTATCTGCAAGGGCGCTCTCCACTCGGCATACTCGATAGTCGCAGACTGGGAGCCCCTCGATATTCAAACGATCGATCGGCGCGAGAACCTCAGGCTCAAGTCCCCGCACTTCATCAATTACCAAGTCAATTGAAATTGGCTGTAGCTTCTTGGTTCCCATAAAGGGGGTGAACCATACCTCAGCACCGCACCGATACTCATCTTCTTCTTTGATCTGCTCTGCACGATCAAAGACAAACGAAACGAAATCCTCCAGATCAATCGAAGCCGCCCGCACCAGATCGGCAACAGCCTCTTCGAGGCTCTCCTCTTGAGCAACCAAGTCAATATCTCTTGTGACACGCGCATCGAGCGTTCGCGCCAGGACGCTTTGACCACCTTTAAGCACAAAACGGCAGTCATCTTCTGAAAAAACGCGACATAGGAAGCGATGAAAGTAGAAACCAACGATTGCCCGATTAGTATCCATTGGTGATTCTCTTGCGGCATTCCTAACAGCCATCTCCAATGCGGCAGGCGTTTTGTACTTCACCATGTCCTCCGTTTCGCATTACCCGTTCAGTACCATCAGCAAAGGCGCCATCAGCTCGCGTCGTTTGGCGGTTTTAGAGTTCTCTTCTACAAGACCTCTCAGCCGCTGTATATCGAGCCCTCGCCCAAGCGCATCGTGATAGGCATCGATGATTAATGAGGGGTCCTCGCAATCGAGGCAAAGATCGACAAGCGTGCGCTCGGGTTTAGTTACCGGCAGGCCGTCGAGCCAGACGATGTCCTGCTCAGCAATCTCGCGCTTTGCAAAAGAAAGGGATTCGTTTCTTGTATTGATGCGCATGGGCGCGGTCATCCTGTAGGGGGACAGATAGAAATCACCCATTTGCTGAAGGTTCGCCGCAGTCGTACCACTCACGGCGATGCCATCCCACTGGCGTTTTCTTTCCCATGCGCAAAGGGAGGGATTGGTGAGCTTCCATAGAGCGTTGAGCTCGTCGGTGTCTCGGCGCTGCGTTCCGGACATCCGGTAGGCGCCGTGGCATATCCGTTCAAGACGCCCCACACGGCATGAATGTGCCAGCGCATCTCGAGAGATGTCCATGCGAGCCGCCTGGCTGTGGTAAACACGCCCTCGCTCTCGGAAAGCTCGCTTATCGCCGTTATGTTGCTAAAGTACTTCATGTTGCAATTGTAGGATATTTTCATACTTTTGCAACATGTTTTGATTCCATATGATCGGCGCGCCTTACTTATCTCATTTTTGCCGCCGGCTTGTTACCGGATCAACATCAGCCGCTATCGAGGTCTAATACTTTTCCCGAGAAGTGAACGCCCCTTTTTGGACCCCTGGAGCATCCGCATTTTTCGCCGGCAAAATCGCAGGATTCCAGTATCGAAACCGCAGGAAACGATGCCCTTAATGAGTCAATGCTTCGGGGGTCCGATTTAGCTCGTTCACTTCTCGGAAAAGTATTAGACCTCGCTGCTAGCTACCCAGAAGGAAACCTCTCCCTTTCCCATTGCCACCCAAAAACTCATCCAACATTAATCTTGGCTCAAGAATCGCTTAATCTATAACCTGCACTATAGAGTTCGACCAAGGGCGGGGCGGCACCACGCAGGCCGCCGAACGCAACGCTCGCGCCCGGGCAAATCGCCCGGCGTCGCGCCCATCGAACGAAAGGACAGGTCATGGACGACCTCGAAAAAGTTGAAACCATCCGCACCAAGTGCAACGTGAGCTACACCGATGCCAAGGCCGCGCTCGACGCCGCCGACGGCAACGTGCTGAATGCCATCATTTGGCTCGAGTCGCATGGCAAGACCCAGACCACGTCGCGTACGCCGCCACCGAGTCCGCGCCAGTCGATGAGCCCTCGGCCGAGATGGTCGCCGCGCAGGCCGCCTACGAAAAGTCGAGCGAAAAGACCGACTTCTCCAAGAAGATGGACAGCGTGTGGGAGTACCTCAAAAAGCTCTTCCGCCTGAGCCTGGACACCAAGTTTATCGCCACGCGCCGCGATGCGATCATCCTCAACATCCCCATCCTGATCCCCATCGTCGCGCTGTTTGCCTGGGGCGCCACGATTTGGCTGATGCTCATTGGCCTGTTCTTTGGCATGCGCTACCGCATCGATAGCGACGGCGACGTGCCCGGCAGCATCAACAACCTGATGGACAGCGCTGCCAATGCCGCGGACGACATCAAGCAAAATCTCAACGACGACAAGTAATCGCAGACGGGGGCACGTATGGCACGGATCCTGATTGTAGAGGACGAGGAGAAAATCGCCCGCTTTGTGACGCTCGAGCTGGAGCACGAGGCTACCAGGTGGAGCACGCCGCCGATGGCCGCACCGCCGTTGACCTGGCGCTGGAGCGCGACTACGATCTGATTCTGCTCGACGTGCTGCTGCCGCAGCTCAACGGTATGGAGGTGCTGCGGCGTGTCCGCAAGCACAAGGATGTGCCGGTGATCATGGTCACCGCGCGCGATGCCGTGATGGACAAGGTGGCCGGGCTCGACGCCGGCGCCGACGATTACCTGACCAAGCCATTTGCGATTGAGGAGCTGTTCGCACGGATCCGCGTGGCGCTGAAGCGCTCGGAGGCCGTGCGGGCGGCTTCGGGGCGTTGGCGGCGTTGGGGCGGGG
>QSCH01000014.1:0-58726 GCA_003462965.1 Collinsella sp. OF03-4AA | reverse complement strand
GCACGGGCGCGGGCTCAGGCTCAGGCTCAGGCTCAGGCTCGGGCTCGGGCTCGGGCGCAGGCGCCGGCGCCGCAGCGGAATCGGATACGGGCGCTGCGTCGGCGCTAAAACCAGCCGGAGCAGACTTCTTCTCAAACGGCAGCACAAAAGTCAGGACGTCGTCCTTGTCCTCGTCGGCCCACTCGCTTGCGTAGCGCGCAACCCAATAGCCAACGGCACGGTGCTTGAGCATCTTGCCAAAGACCGTGAGGAATACCGTGACAAACGCCGTCAGCACCAAGAACAATACGAGCGTGATGCCACCGCCGGTAACAAGCGCCTCAATAGCCGTAGGACGGTAGTAGTAGCTATACATACCGACAGAGGCAATGGTGCCAAAGACGAACGTCAGGATCCAGGTGACAACGTTGGCGACCAGGCCCGTCAAAAACTCGGGAAGGAACGAAGCGCAGAACAGTTTGGTCTTGTTGTGCTTAAAGGCCGCCCAGACCTTATCGAGCGAAAACGCGCTCTCGACACGACCGGTCACCGCAAAGTGCATCACGGCAATGTCGGCGAACATCTTAAAGAAGACCCCCAAGACCGCCGTGGCAATCATAGCCAGGACAAGCAGGCCAAGCGAGCCGAACAGCGCTGCCTCGAGTGCATAAGAGCCGTAATACGAATACGAGCCCGCGGCGCCAATTACCACGCTCTCCACCAGCGAAAGCACTACACCGATAACGGGAATGGCAGCGATAACCTCGAGCACGACCGAGATAACGCTCGAAAAGACTCCGAGGCCAAACGACGTGGAACGCATGAGTGGACGATCCATACCGTCATCAACCTTGAGCGACAGATCGCGACCCCACTCAATACCAAAGCCGGAACCACACACGCTCGCAATGCAAGCTGCCAAAAAGCCGATGGCAGCCGCGATACCGCCGATAACGGGAATGAACAGCACGAGCACCGACACAACACAAATCAGCGCCGGCAAAAAGGCGATCTGGCACACGCGCTGCAGCACGCCCGGCGTCTTGGTCATGTCCTCAAACGCCTGAGCCACACAGCCCTTGGACGCATTCACCACGGGCGGTTGCGGAACAAACTGCTGGGGCTGACCCTGAGGGGCAGAGGCTGCGGCACCGGCATTGGGGGCACCACACGCACCACAGAACTTATCGTTGTCGCCCATGGGGGCACCACACTGCGAACAGAACATCGAGATCATCCCTTCGTATCTTGAGCGAATCATCTGGATCGCAAACGATGTCTTTGGCATCATTATCACCCAATGTGGGGACAAATACTCCAACATGACGCATTTGCAATGCGCAGGGCGCTATTCGATTGTTTGATAAGCTCGACCGCGTTAGTTCGTTCCGCGGAAACCCTTGCCGACGATCTCGGAGCTGTCGACAATCGTGATAAAGGCACCCGGATCGATCTCGCGCGCGTAGCGACGCAGTTGCACGGCCTCGCGACGGCTTAGCACGCTCATGATCACCGTCACGCACTTGCCCGAGAAAGCACCGTAGCCGCGCTGATAGTCGCCGTACGGTTGAGATGCTTGACGATAAACTCCTCGACCTTAAGGGGCTCGGAACAAATGACTGTGCAGACTTTGCGCAGGTGAATGCTCTCGATGGCCTTGTCGACCACGAGCGTCTTGGCAAACAGGCCGAGCACGCAGTACAGACCGACGCGCGGGCCGTACAAGAAGGCCGCGATGGTCACGATGCCGATGTCGACCAGTAGCAGGGCGCGGCCAATCTCGAGCGTCGTGCGACGTTTGAGGATCATGGCGAGAATGTCCGTGCCGCCCGTCGAGGCACCAATATCAAAGACGATAGCGCTGCCGAGCGCCGGCAGAATCACGGCAAAGCACAGGTCGAGCCACATATCGCCCGTCATCGAGACATCGGTCGGAATAAAGAGCTCAAACAGCGAAACATAGGCGGACAGCGCAAACGAGGCAAAGACACTCCACAGGATTGCCTTGCGCTCCAAAAAGATAAAGCCCAGGATGACGAGCACCGCATTGATAATCCACATAAAGACGCCGACGGGCAGGGTCGGGAACAGCGTGGACAGAATGACCGACACGCCCGAGGTGCCGCCAAAAGCAAAGTGATTAGGTGTTTTAAACGCAACGATGGCAAAGGCCGTGAGGATCAGGCCCAAATTGAGCTCGGCAAAAAAGCGCGGAAAGCCCGGCTCCTGGCTGCGCTTGCGACCAGCGCGCTCGCCCCGCTCGATAACATCGCGATCGACCACGCGCTCCATCGGCACTACGGGAGGACGATGCACCTCCTCGGCAGCACGCGACGCCGCCTCTGCCGCAGCGGCCTCAATTGCCCATGCCTTGCTTTCTGTTTCGTGCTCGTCGGCCATTACGGCAACCCCTCGTTAACAATTTGGAAACAATGTGCCCATTAGAGTAACGCGGAACGTGGGGATTGCAACCCTTAGTTAGACGAGCGGTATGACTATATCGGGAGCGTACAAAAACGGCCGGCCACACTTTTGCTTGCGCGGTCGGCCGTTTAATGTTTTCGCAGATAAAACCTGCCAAAACAAACCTGTCCCTTTTTGGAAGGTTATTCGTGCTGGCTGGTGCGGTGCTCGTACTCCTCGGGGGTGATGACATCCTCGATGCGCAGGTTGACGCCCGCCACCTCAAGGCCGGTCATCGCGGCAAGGCGCTCGGTGACACGTGCCTTAACATCGTCGAAGATCGCGGGCGCATAGGCGCCGTACTCGATGATGACGGAGATGTTGACGACCACGCGATTATCGTCGGTGACCTCGACCGTCACGCCCTTGGTCAGATTCTCGGCACCAAACTGCTCCTGCACAAAGTGCATGAGGTTACCCTTCATGCCCAGAACGTGCGGAACCTCGCGGGTGGCCATGGCAACGATCTTCTCGATCACGCCGTTGGAATAGGTCAGCGAATCCTCGGACTCATCCGCTTCCTCGTCGTCCTCATCCGTATCGGACTCGGCCTCGACGAGAGCCTCATCCTCGAGCGTCACATCCTCTGCTTCGGCGACGACCGCCTCGTTCTCCTCGAGCTCGGTATCGGCTACATCGACCTTCGTATTAAAAGCCATGGTTCCTCCTTATGCCTGCCGCGGATGCGACAGTCGAATACATATTAGCGGCCGCTAAACAGACGGCCGAAGAAGTTGACGATCCCGTTCTCGCCGTCGCGAATTTGGCCGATCACAGCGCCGATCAGCACGAAGAATGCAATGACGAGCGTGTCCCACAGGCCCAACGTGAGCACCAACACGGCGAGGATAAAGCCGGCGACGGCGCCGAGCGTGGTGTTGGGATGACGCACAGCATAGCTCCAGATGGCAGCGCCCGTACCCTTGATGAGACCCATAGCCTCGTCAAAATCCGCGGCTGCCGCGTCTTGCAACTCGGTTGCCTCTGCTTTGGAATCAACAGGTTCGCTCGCCGACGTGGCGCTCTGGTCAATCGTCAGGCGCGGCGTACGAGCGGTCTTATCTTGATTGGTATCACTCACCGGAAACCTCCACGGTCTGGACGGTAGTCTTGGACGGCAAAAAACGGACACGCGCGGTCGTACCCGGCGTGCCGAGCATGGTGTCGCAGGCCTTCTCGATGCGCTGCTGCATCGAGGTGGCAAGAGCGGCAACGTCCTTATCATCGAGCGCGATGGCCTCGACCTAAAACGGACGTGCGAGTCGTCGGAGCCTTGGACGCGGGCCTCGATATGCTCAACCATCACGCGGTCGTCGCGCTCGGCAGCAGCCCTGGCGCACGAAGAAAGCGCCGCAAGGGTAACCTCGATATTGCGCTCCCCCGCCGGATGCACGCAGGACGGCTCGCGACGGGCGAACATCAGGCGGAAAAAGCTCAGCAGTACGCCAAGCGCCACGACGCCGGCGCACACCGTCACGACGATGCGCGGCATGGGGTCGCGCATCAGCAGCATAAAGCGATACGTATACGGCCCCCAAAACTGGCAGACAAGCGTACCCAGCGCCACGATGGTGGCGGCAAGATACACGATCGCTAGGGCTCGTTTGAGTACGCGCACGCGGCGCTCCCTTCAAATCTCGGCTCTCGAAATGCAGAACGGTTCGCATCATTATAAAAGAGCCGGGTCCGGTGCTCTACGCACGCGGATCCGGCTCATCTATTCCACGAGGCTTGCATGCTCGCTTCATTATGCCCAGATATGCACGGCTTAACCCGTGCGAGCGCTACTCCTCCTCGAGGGCAGCGATGACCTCGTCGGTCATGTCCATGGTGCTGTAGACGTCCTGGACGTCGTCGAGCTCCTCAAGACGGTCGATGAGGCGCTGGACCTTCTTGGCGTCGGCGCCGGAGACCTCGGTCGGGGTGGTCGGGACCATGGTGGTCTCGGAGCCCTTGACCTGGACGCCCTGCTCCTCGAGCGCCTTGGAGACAGCCATGACCTCGTTGGCAGTAGTCCAGACAATCCACTCCTCGCCGGCATCCTCGTAGTCCTCGCCACCGGCCTCGGCGATGGCCATCATGAACTCATCCTCGTCACCGGCAGCACCGTTGGCGATCATGGTCTCCTTCTTGGCGTTCTCGTCCAGGATCTCCTTGGCGACGACGATCTGGCCCTTACGCTCAAACTGGAAGGCGACGGAGCCGGAGGTGCCCAGGTTGCCACCAGCGTGGGAGAAGGCGGAACGGACATCAGCGGCGGTACGGTTGCGGTTGTCGGTCAGGCAGTCGACGTAGACGGCGACACCGGCGGGACCGTAGCCCTCGTACACGATGTTCTCGTAGACGGCGGCATCGGCACCCGAACCAAAAGCCTTGTCGATAGCGGACTTGATCTTGTCCTTAGGCATGGACTGAGCCTTGGCCTTGGCAACGGCAGCGGCGAGGCTGGCGTTGTTCTCGGGCAGCGGGTCACCGCCGAGACGGGCAGCAACGGTGATGTTGCGGCTGAGCTTGGAGAAGAGGGCGGAACGCTTGGCGTCCTGCGCGCCCTTACGATGCTTGGTTGTGGCCCACTTAGAGTGTCCGGACATACGTGTCTCCTATCGGTTTCGACCTAAAGCCCAGCGCAGATGCTCGGGCAATATAAACAAACGTCGTTATGATATACCTACTGGCCTGCAAGATAAACCCCAAAATGAAGGCGTCGTGATGATGGCCCCTTTGGTGCAGCAAAGAAACCTGACCCCAATGCACCAGGTTAGGACCAGAGGAAGTCACTGCGGGTGACGGTGGCGCCGATGGCGAAGGGCATGCAGGCGATGACCGGATACAGGTAGCGCATGTAGGTCGAGCCGTTGCACGGACCAATCAGGCACACGGCGAGCACGCCCAACAGCGGCACCCAGATCGCCAGCGCACGCCATGAATGACGACGCAGCAGGTAGACCACCACGGCGATCATAATCCACACATAGGTGGCCGAGCTCATGGTGAGCGAAATAAACGGGATGCGCTGCACCGCCACACGGTACAGATTGATCAGGTGGTCGCACCAGCGCACCACGTTGCTGTCAACCGGATGGAAGTCGAAGTACTTGAGGTTGTCGGGACGCGCCATGATCTCGGCACTACGCGCCGTACTGTAGACCCAGGCATCGCGGGCACTCGGATAAAAGTAGCCGTAGTAGTTATTGACGAGCGCCGAGATATAGCACTCGGGATCCTTCTTAAACATCTGGGCCCACACCTCAAAATAGGCCTTGATGTCTTCCTGCGAAGCGTACTCGTTAAAGCAGTTCTTGACGGCGTCGGACTTGTCGGGGTTGTAACGGTGGCCCAGATTGTCGTACTTGAGCACACGGTCGATCACGGCACGCTCTTCGTCGGTCACCAAGCCGTCGCAAGGAGCCTCCACGATGGTACCGTCCTCCTTAACCGTGGGATTGACGCCCGAGTTGAGGCCGTCGTGCTTTTGGACGAAACGAGCCGTCTGCTGGAACGGAATCGAGAGGATTTCGCGCTTGGAACCAGGAGTGATATCGTGCGCCGGCATAAAGACCTTGGTGAAGTACATATTAGAGGCAAGGCAGAGTCCAAGCACCGCAAGAACTCCCACCCAGCGGAAACGCGAGATGGCGCCCGAAGGCGCAGCGCCGGCCTGCTTGACTGCACGACGAGCCACATGCGCGTCCCATGCGCAAAACGCCGCTGCGATTACGCATGCCGCCAGGGGAAACACCAGGCCGCCGTTGCGCAGAAACGTGGAACCCATGGCACCCAGAGCGAGCAGCAGCCAGTCATGGCGCGCAAAGAGCACGGGCCTCTGTTCGCCCGCACGCTCGGCATTGGCATCGCGACGGGGCAGGCCGCAGGCCACGAGCTTCACGGTCTGCACCAACAGCACCAAAAACGCGTCGGCAAACAGCACATCTTTGGTAAGCAGGGCCGCGTAGTTGGAGAACATGGGCATAAACACAAAGAACAGCAAGATCACGCCGCGGATCGGCAAGCTCACGCCCAGCTTGCGCAGCGACGAGATGGAATAGGCCATGCAGGCGGCCGTAATGACGAACTGAGCGCAGGTGTAGATGGCAAGACCTGCGTTGGCACTGTTGAACAGTGAAAGCCCCAGCTGGACGCACGAACCGATGATAGCCGTGTGTACCACGGGGTGATGTCCGTTGAGCAACACATTGGGATTGAGCAGACGCAGGTAGTCACTCGTGCCGTTGGGGTAGTTGAACCACTGGCGAATCTGCGCACCCGTATCTCCCATAAAAAGGCCGGGCAGCGAAGCGATAAGTGTGGGCGCCCAGGCGATCACAAGCACCAGGAAGGGCCCGGCAAAGGGATGGACCGAGAGCACGGCGTGAGCCACACGCCATACGCGGCCAAAGTGCGCTTCGGAAAACGGAATGCGCCGAGAGCTCAGCCAATCTAGACACTCAAAAGCCAGGTAGAAGGCAACGACCGCCAAGAGCATCCAGCCCGCACCGCCTATCCAGGCGCAGATGATGCGGGCCTTGTCGCCGAGTACGATCTCGGCAGAATCGGTGAGGTCGTAGCTGCGGCCAAACACCATGCAGACGGCAAAGAACAGCGACGGAAGGATCACCGAAGGACGCCAAGCATCGCCGCGGCCAAAGAATACGTAGCGAAACGGCAGAGTGAGCAGGCAGGCAAGCGCAAGCAGCATGACCGCGTCGGTATGGCCGGCAAACGAGAGGAGCACCTCGTAGCACACGTACAGCATGCCCGAGGCTTTGGGGTCAATCGCCAAGACTGCGTTGCTCGAGACCGGCGCGGGATCGATGGAAAACGCCGTGGTCGCCAACAGCGCGAGCAGAAATGCGATGAGCGTCTGCTTGGCGGGGTAGCGCTTAAACCAGACGATGCGGGCAGCGTCGCGCGCAGCCGTTGTGGAGAGGTCGGAATCCTTCACAGTCCAAAGAGCCTTTCTAGAAACCCGCCAAAAAGGGACAGGTTTATTTTGGCAGGTTTTATCTGGGAAAACGTTACGGTTCTGTCATCGTTGCCCAGCAAACCACCACAAAGGTGCCTGTCCCCTTTGTGGTGGTTAGACGTCGAGGTAGATACGCTGGGGACGATTGCGGTGTCGGGCGAAGATGATGAGCGCCAGGCCGGCGATCACGAGCGGCAAACTCAGCAGCTGGCCCATGGTGATAACGCCTCCCAGCAGATAACCCAGCTGGGCATCGGGCACGCGCACAAACTCAACGAGAAAGCGGACGATGCCGTACCCCATCACGAACACGCCCATAAACGTGCCCTGGGGCAGCAGCGGCTTTTTGCGACTGAGCACCTGTAGGATGCAAAAGAGCACGATGCCCTCTAGAAACGCCTCGTAGAGCTGGGAGGGATGGCGCGGCATATCGCCCGCAGTGCCGCCAAAGACCACACCCCAAGGCAGATCGGTCGGCTTACCCCACAGCTCGCCGTTGACGAAATTGGCACAACGGCCCAGGCACAGGGCCAGCGGGGCGCCGATCACGGCAAGGTCGGCGACGGTCCAGGCGTCGAGCTTATACATGCGGCACACGATGATACCGCCCAAGATGCCGCCCACCAGGCCGCCGTGGAAGCTCATGCCGCCCTCGTTGGTGGCAAAGATCTCGAGCGGGTGGGTCCAATAGTAGCCATCGCCGTAAAAGACGACGTAAAACAGGCGCGCGCCGATGATGAGGCCAAAGACCGCGCCGACCACGACGCTCGTCAGGTCATCAATCGTAATGTTGAAGCCCCAACGACGCTGCGTGCGGTACATAACGACCGCCGTGAGCAGAGCACCGACCACGTAGGCCAGGCCGTACCAGTAGATGGTGATGGGGCCCGCCGAGATCGCGACGGGATCAAGCATATGGTAGAGGTCGTTGAGCATATCGATCCCCCTGCTCCCTACATACAAATGCGGCCGCGGGCCTTACGCTCGCAGCCGCATATTTGGGCGTAACGTCTATGCGGAGCGTACCGTCCGCAGCTTTCGCATCTTAGAACGGCGCGTACTCGTCGTACAGGTCCTCGGCCTCGCCGGAAGCATTGACCTGCTCAACGCGGGTAACGCCGGGCACATGCTCCTTCAGGATGCGCTCGATACCCATGGAAAGGGTTAGCGAGCTCATGGGGCAGCCGGCGCAGGCGCCCTGCAGCTCCAGCTTGACAACACCCTCGTCGTCGACGCCCACATACTCCATATCGCCGCCATCGGCCTGCAGGTTGGGGCGAATCTCTTCAAGAACCTTCTTAAGCAGCTCTTCGTTAACAGCCACAGGGGCTCCTTTCTCACAATAACGCGGGCACGCCCGCGGACAGGGGCTATGTTACTACAGCCATGTACCCGCTTAGGCGCCAGCCATGCGTGCGGACACGACTTTCACGAGCAGTCAATTTGGGACGGGGCTCTTTTGGCTGTTTTGCCGCCAGCTGGCGTTGGCACGCGCTACTGCTGAGTCTGCTCCCCGGTACCAATCTGGACATCGACGATGACCTGGCGGTAGCTGATGCCGCAGGAGTCGAGAATGCGGCGGCTGATACGGCCGTCATCGGTGTCGGCATACTTATTGTCCAGGTAGACGACCTCGCCCACGCCCACCTGCGCCAGGATCTTGGCGCAGTCGTGGCACGGGAACAGCGTGACGTAGACCGTGGAACCCTCGAGGTCCTTGAGCGAGCCACGGTAGTTGAGCACGGCGTTGGCCTCGGCATGGACCACGTAGTTGTGCTTGTCCTGCAGCGGGTCATCGCTCGTACCCCACGGGAAAAAGTCGTCGTTGAGCGCCGAGGGCGTGCCGTTGTAACCCACCGAAAGGATGCGGTGGTTGGTGCTGGCGATGCATGCTCCCACCTGCGTGTTGGGGTCCTTGCTACGGCGCTGCGCGGCGATGGCCACGCTCATAAAGAACTCGTCCCAGCTAATAACGTCGCGGCGCTTGCCCGACGCGGTTTGATGAAGATCGTCCGACATGGCAGACACCTCCGAAATCGCAATAGTTTGGCCCATTGTAGCAGGTGAAAGGTAGGGGCGCTTATCCCACCAGCCCCTCGCCCTACGCGCGGCGGGGCTTTTGGTTGATGCGGTAGAGCTCGGCGAGACCCCGCAACGTCAGCGCGTCGTCTACCGTCAGGCTATGGCCGACCAGCGCCGCAAGTGCCTCGGCATCGTCGCCGGTAATGACGATGGGCACATCGCCCTCCCCCGCGGCCTTGGTCGCGCGCATCTCGGCAAGCACCATGTCGAGCATGCCGTCGATGCGGGCTACCTCGCCCAAAACCACACCCGAGCGCATGGCCTCACGCGTGTTGTGGCCGATTACATGTGTGGGCGCCGAGGGCTCAACCTGGGGTAGGCGCGCTGCTGCCGCCGAGAGCGAACGGGCGCCGAGTGCCAGCCCCGGCGCGATAACGCCGCCCACAAAGGTACCGTGCGCGTCGATGACCTCGATATTGGTCGTCGTGCCCAGGTCAATCACGATGCACGGCGACCCGTAGACGGCGCGGGCCGCCACGGCATCGGCGATGCGGTCGGGGCCGATCTCGGCCGGATCGTCGTAGTGCACGGGCATGCCGGTCTTAAGTCCCGGCCCCACGGTGAGCACGCGCCCCGTGCAGGTGCGGGAAAGTGCCGCCTTCCACGGGCGCTCGAGCGCCGGGACCACGCAGCTCAGCACAGCAGCCGCGGGCACAAGCGCACCCGGCATGCCCGCATCGGCCGCCAGTGCGGCCATGACCTGCACGAGACGCATGCGCGCCTCGTCTGCTGTGATGCTCGACGGCGTGGTGATCTCGCACGTCGCAAGCGGACATTCCTGCGCCGCGGCCGAATCCTCTGCAAACAGGCCAAAGCGAATGAACGTGTTGCCCACGTCGACCGTCAATATATATGCGTACCCATTAAGCATCGTCGGCGCTCCTTTCGTCTGTCCAGCAGTATATCGCCTACCTAAACCAGTCATCCCAAAATGACTAGCTTGCGGCTATACTGGTGCGCGGTCGTTTGCGAGCTCACGCGGCGGCCCTTGGTAACCCGACTTCCCGCGCCGTATCCGTAACGGCGCTCCCGGGGGAAGCGGATATACGCAAAGGAGTTTTATATGAGCAATCCCTCGAACCGCACCTCGATGCGCGGTCAACTTACGCTGCGCGGCGTCGTCATCGGCGTCCTTGGCTGCGTGATCATCACGGCAAGCTCGGCCTACACCGCCCTCAAGATGGGCGCACTCCCCTGGCCGATCGTCTTCGCTGCCGTCATCTCGCTGTTCTTCCTTAAGCTCATGGGCAACGCCAGCCTCAACGAGGCAAACGTCACCCACACCATCATGTCAGCAGGCGCCATGGTCGCCGGCGGTCTGGCGTTTACCATCCCGGGCGCCTGGATGCTGGGCTATGCCGACCAGATCAGCTGGCTCGACATGTTCATCGTGGCACTCGCCGGCACCATCCTGGGTCTGCTGGCCACGGCACTCATCCACCGTCACTTTATCGTGGACGCCGCGCTGGAGTTCCCCACCGGCAACGCCGCAGCTCAGACCCTGCGCGCCACCGAGGCCGGCGGCAAGACCGGCAAGCAGCTCTTTGGCTCCATGGCCATCGCCGGCATCTACAGCGTGCTTCGAGACGCCCTGGGCGTGGTGCCCAGCATGCTGTGCACGCTCAATATCCCCGGCGTTACCTTTGCCATCTACAACTCGCCCATGTTGCTCTCCGTCGGCTTCCTCGTGGGCTTCGCCCCGGTCGCATTCTGGTTTGCCGGCGCGCTACTGGGCAATTTTGGCATCATTGTCGGCGGCACCGCTACCGGTCTGTTTGACGTTATGACCGCACAAGGCATTGTTAAGTCCCTGGGTATGGGCCTTATGATGGGCTTTGGCGTCGCCGTCGTCCTCAAGGACATCCTGCCGCAGGTCGCCGGTATCGTCCGCGGCCTTGCCGCCGACAGCTCCACCGACACCGACGAGCAGTCGCTCATCTCGGGCTCCCTTAAGCTCGACGCCGGTATCATCGGCCTGGGCGCTGCCGCCATCGCCGTGATCATCGCCATTGTGCTCGACCTTGGCCCCGTTCCTGCCGTCATCGTCACGCTGTTCACCTTTGTCACCACCATCATGAGCGCGCAGAGCTGCGGTCAGACGGGCATCGACCCCATGGAGATCTTTGGCCTCATCGTCATGCTCATCGTTGCCGCCTTCGCGCAGCTCGCTCAGGTCAAGCTGTTCTTTATCGCCGGCATCGTGGCCGTAGCGTGCGGCCTTGCGGGCGACGTCATGAACGACTTTAAGGCCGGCGCCGTGCTGGGCACCAACCCGCGCGCACAGTGGGTCGGCCAGGCCATCGGCGGCATCGTGGGCGCCCTGGTCGCTGCCGCCGTCATGGTCGCGCTCGTCACCGCCTATGGTCCGGACGCCTTTGGTCCCGACAAGAGTTTCGTTGCCGCACAGGCAAGCGTCGTCGCCACCATGGTCTCGGGCATCCCGAGTGTGCCGTGGTTCGCAGGCGGCTTTATCGCCGGTATCGTCATGTACTGGCTCGGCATTCCAGCATGATGATCGGCCTGGGCGTGTACCTGCCGTTCTATATGTCGCTCACGGCCTTCTTGGGCTCCTGTGTCAAGCTCGCTTACGACAAGTGGTCCGCCCACCGCGACGCCACCGCTGGTCTTTCGGACGAGGAGAAGGCTGCCAAGGACGCCGCCTTCCAGGAACAGGGCCTGGTCGTCGCCAGCGGCCTGCTCGGCGGCGAGTCCATCGTCGGCGTTATTCTGGCGTTTGTCTCTGTTGGTCTGAGCCTGCTGGGGTAGGCCGAACAACAACGCACCAGCGCAGAGCGCGGAGTCGGAATCAAACCGGCCCCGCGCTTTTTTGTCTATTTGACTCTTATGATCCTCACGGCGTTTTAGCATGTCGATTGGCCTGACTTCCAGGTCAACAAACCTTGTCTGACACCTCGCCTAACGCGGTGTAGAGTAAAGACGACAGACGCAAGAAGCGGCTCAGAAGCTAAACGAGGTAAGCATGGAACTCGACAAACAACAGATCAAGCGGCTGCGCGAGCGTCATCATCGTCGTCACGGTATACGCCCTGCACACAGCGAGGCCATGGAGAATGCCACCCGTTTCCTTAAGCAGGCGTTCAACATTCGCGAGGGACGCGCGCCCTATCACGTGATTCGCAAGCGCTTTGTAAACGGGGCGCGCCTGACTGGCTCGCACTTATGCATCCTGATCATTGCCATGTTGATCGCGAGCATCGGCCTCGATATCGACTCGGATATCGCCATTGTAGGTGCCATGCTCATCTGCCCGCTCATGGGCTCGGTCCTTGCCATGGCATACGGCATTGCCACGCTCGACCGCGAGATTGCCGTCGAGGCAATTGCCGGCCTCGCGCTGCAGATGGTCTTTTGTCTAATCACGTCCACGCTGTACTTTAAGCTCTCGCCCCTTGGCACCACCACGGCCGCCATCATCGACAACTCGACACCGACTGTGTGGGACCTTGCCGTCGCGCTCGCGGGCGGCTTTGCGGGCGGACTGGGCAACTCGCGCGACCAGGAACCCGCCACGCTCATCGCCGGCGTGGCCGTGGCGACCGCGCTCATGCCGCCCCTGTGCGCGGCGGGCTATGGCATCGCCATCGCGAGCGGGTCGCTGTTTCTCTCGGCCCTCTACGAGTTTGGCATCAACGTGGTCTTTATCGCACTGGCTGCCGAAGCCGTGCTGCTTCTTTTGCGCGTGCCGCTCAAGCGCGACCTCAACGGCGACGGCATTGTGACCGCCGAGGAAAACGCCGAGGTCGATGAGCTGTCACACAAGGTGCGCCGCCGCATCATCGTGGGCACGGTGATCTTTGCCATCCCCTGCATCGTTATGACCGCGGGATCCATTGGCTCGGCGCAGGCCGGCGTGCAGGACGGCTATGGCGTCACCGAAACCACGCGCGAGCTTGCCGCGGTGCTGCCGGGCTTTAAGGATTACACCGTTGCCGTCGAGACCTCGGCCACCGAAGACGAGGAGGAGGGCCTTGTCGAGCGCGAGGTTGTCGCCCATGTGACGACAAGCGAGACGCTTGGGGCACACGACCGCCGTGTAGCCCGCAAGCTCATCGACCTCAATGTGCCCGAGCTCGATCGCGTGGAGTTTGATGTGCAGTAATACGCGACGTGGGATGGATGCGCGCAGCCGCGAGTCACGACTTGGCGCAGACGTGACGCGGGCCACGAGCAAAGAGCGGGGCGCGGTCCATGGCCGCGCCCCGCTCGCTGATTTATTGCCGTGAATCAGCTGTCCGTATCGACATCGCCAGACTCCACTGTAAACGCCGGACCGGTACTCACCAGATAAAAACGGGTCACCCTGGTATCTCTAAATAGGTAGAGCAAGCCCTGATCGCGTCGGCGCGAAATATACGCCACGTGGACCGTACCGAATTCTTCGCCGTTTTCCTTCTTTAATATCAGGATGTTGGGGTCATCCGTACGCTTAAACTGCCCGTCTGTGCAGATTCCGTCTTGGTCGACCAGCTGCCATCGACAGTTGTCCTCCTCAAGAAAAGCCAGGGTTTCCCGACTTGTTTCGTCATCCCGATAGTAACCGTCAATGGCAAAGCTTCGGAAACGCATTCCTGCATATAGGCTGTTTCTCGACTTATAGCGAACTGCCCTATAGCGCCCAGAAGCACTGCCAGGCAAACCACTGCAACGGTTATCGAGACAAAACGGCGGCTCATGTCAGCCAGCCCGATACTTGTTTAACGGAGCACGAAACATACTTGGTACCTCCGATATCATGGCGAATGTCACCTACGGCCTGTCGGCAATCATATGTTTCCAACATCAAACCATATGGCAACCACTCGCGAGAGGAGTATCGGCGAACGGTGCATTTTTGCGTTCTATTGGGCAAACGTCAACGCGCGCTACAGCTCTTGCTCGACCTATTCAGATCTTGTCGCATACTACCGTAGATCCTCAACGCTTCCGCCCCCAAGAGATCATTTTTAGTACTTGAAGAAGCCCTCGCCCGAGCTTTCGCCCAGCTTACCTTCGTCGAGCATTTTCTTGAGGACGGATGCCATAGCCTTAAAGTTGTAGGGCATCATCATCTTCTTGAGCAGCGGGCTCACCAGGCCCGGGACCTTCTGATACTGCATGACGATGTTGTAGGCCGTCTGGATACCCACCGTGTCGAATACGCGGAACGGGCCCTTGGGGGCGCCGGTGCCCCGCGTCCATGCAAGGTCGATGCTCTTGGGGTCACTCACACCCGAAACATACAGGTCAAGGCCCGAAAGCAGCCACGGCACCAACATGGAATTGAGCAGGTAGCCGTTCTTTTCCTTGTTGACGGGCAGGGCAAGCATACGGATATCGTTGGCAAAGTCGACGAGCTCGTCGAAGTAGCGCTTGTCGGTTTGGTCCTGTGCCATGACCTCGGTCATGTTGTTCTTCCAGATGGAGTTGGCAAAGTGCAGCGACAGGTACTTCTCGGGACGGCCGGTGTACTTGGCAAAGGTGCTCGGCAGCAGCGTGGATGAGTTGGTCACGATGACGGTCTTTTGCGGCAGAACCGGGGCGAGCTTCTTGTAGAAGTCGATTTTTGCCTGAGTGTCCTCGGCCATAGACTCGATGACCAGGTCGGCGTCGGCCACGGCCTTGGCAAGATCGAGCTCCAGCTTGAGTGTGGAGTAGGCACGCTCGACGGCGGCGAGCGCCGCTTCCTTGTCGAAGGGCTGGGTGCCATCGGCGATACCGGCGCACCACTCGCCCGTGCCGTCCGCCATGCCCTCGATTGCCGCGATGTACTCCTTGCGCACGTGATCGATCTTGGGCTGGGTGCGGCCGATGCTGCCCTCGCTGCGCAGCCAAATCGTTACATCAAAGCCGCAGTAGGCAGCCTGAAAGGCAATCTGGCTTCCCAACACGCCGCCGCCGGCAACACAAACGGTCTTGTAGCTCATGGAACGGCCCTCTCTTACGTAATTCCATAGATGTGTATTTATTCAACCGTAAGGATGACGCGCGCTGGGGGTGGGTTCTATAAACGGGCGGTATTTCGCGGCAAACGGCTACATATGTTCATTATCTCAGGGGTTCCGAGGGCAGTTTTTGGTGCCACCGAGACGTCGTTTTCGGAAGTATGCGGCAAATTCCGAAACTCTTGAGCACGTCCTGATTTTCGCCAATAAAACCGCAGGTACAGAGCTTTGTCATATCCGGTGTGCTCGGCCTATTCAGATTTTGCCGCATACTTCCGAAATCTAAGTTCGCAAAGGGTGATAGTTGGGGCGTTTACGCAACATATGTCCAGCAAAAACGGGTGGTAGCCGGCACGGCTGCCACCCGTTTGTCTCATATCTAGCCCATAGCGGGCAAGCTACTTCTTAATGCCGCGTCCCAGACGCTCGGCGACCGACGCAACGGCTTCCTCGCTGGCCGGCTCGCAGCTCACGCAGCCGTCGTGGGCGCGCATCTGGCCGGTGACCTCGTCCATCGCGAGCGGCGCCACCTTCTCGAGCTTAAAGCCCTTGCCGGCGCGCATGTTCTCCTTGGCCACACTGATCATGAGCTTAATACGGTTGAGCTGGTTGACCTCGGACGCACCGGGGTCGTAGTCCACCGCGACAATGTTGCTCTCGGGATGCTGGCGGCGCAGCTCCTTGATCACGGCCTTGCCAACCACGTGGTTGGGCAGGCACGCGAAGGGCTGCGTGCAGATGATGTTGGGCGCGCCGTGGTCGATGAGGTCGAGCATCTCGGCCGTGAGCAGCCAGCCCTCGCCCATGTTGTTGCACACCGAAAGCACCGTACGGGCCTTGTCGGCCATGGTACCGATGCGCTCGGGCGCCTCAAAGCGTCGGGACTTTTCGAGCATCTCCTCCACCGGCGTACGCATCCAGTCCACGAGCTTGATGAGCGCCTGCATACCAGCGCGCGTGGTAGCAGAGCTTCCCAGCTCGTCCTTCTGCAGCTCGGCATTACTCATGGAGTACAGGAAGAAGTCGAGCAGGCCCGGCACCACGGCCTCGCAGCCCTCGCGCTCAATGACATCGACCACGTGGTTGTTAGCCGTGGGATGGAACTTGACCAAGATCTCACCGACCACGCCCACGCGCGGCTTGGTGCCCTCGCCCACAAGCGGCATGGTGTCGAACGTGCGGATGGCCTCGCGGCACAGCTTGGTGTAGTTATGCCTGTTGAACTTGGGTGCCAGCTTGCGAGCGCGCGCCATGTACTCCTCGTAGAGCGCGTTGGCGGCACCAGGCGTGGCCTCGTACGGGCGGCAGCGGTAGAGCATCTGCATCATCACGTCGCCAAAGAGCACCGCGTAGACTGCCTGCTTAAGCAGCGCCGGCGTCAGCTTAAAGCCGGGGTTGTCCTCGCCCAGCGCCACGGCCGAAAGCGAGATCACGGGGATCTCGGGGTGGCCGCTCTCGCGCAGGGCCTTGCGGATGAGCGCGATGTAGTTGGTGGCACGGCAGCCGCCGCCGGTCTGGCTGATGACCACGGCGGTCTTGGACAGGTCGTACCGACCGCTCTCGATGGCCTCCATAATCTGGCCCGTCACCAAAATCGACGGGTAGCAAATGTCATTGTTCACATAGCGCAGGCCAGCCTCGACGGCATCGTGGTCGGTCGAGGGCAGCAGCTCAAGGTTGTAGCCGGCACCGCGGAACACCTCTTTGACCAGGTCAAAGTGGATCGGCGCCATCTGCGGGCACAGGATGGTATAGCCCTCGTCGCGCATCTGCTCGGTAAAGGGCACCTTGGGCCACGCGGTCGAAGCACTCTCGCGCTGAGCCTCGAACGTGTACTTGCGGCTCGCAAACGCGGGGGCATCCGTGGAGGGCGCCACCGGCGCGGCGTCGCCCTGCTCGTAGGCCTCGCCCGCGGCCGTGGCCTCGGCCAAGCGCTCGGCCTCCTGGTCCTTGAGCGCGGCCATGAGCGAGCGGATGCGGATGCGCGCAGCGCCCAGGTTGGACACCTCGTCGATCTTGAGCACGGTGTAGATCTTGCCGCTGGCCTCAAGGATTTCCTGCACCTGGTCGGTGGTCAGAGCGTCCAGGCCACAGCCGAAGGAATTGAGCTGGATCAGATCCAGGTCGTTGCGCATCGTCACAAAACGGGCGACGGCATACAGGCGGCTGTGGTACATCCACTGGTCGACGACGCGAATCGGACGCTCAGGCTTTACCAGGTGCGCGAGCGAATCCTCGGTAAAGACCGCAAAGCCAAAGCTCGAGATAAGCTCGGGCAGGGCATGGTTGATCTCGGGGTCGTTATGGTAGGGGCGGCCGGCGAGCACAATGCCGTGGCCACCGTGGTCCTCGACCCACTTAAGAGCCTCCTCGCCCATGGTCTGGATGTCCTCATGGAAACGCGCATCGGCCTCAAAGGCAGCGTTGACAGCGGCATCGACCTCGGAGCGCGTGATCTTGGGCCCACGCACGCGACCGCGACCGGCTTGCGCATCGGCCACACGGTCGACGGCGAGCACCTGATACAGACGGCGCTTGAGCTCGGTCTTGTCATGATAGGGCACAAACGGGTACAGGAACTCGATGTTCTGCTCGCGGATCTCGTCGATGTTGAGTGCCAACGCCGTGGGGTAGCTCATGACGATGGGGCAGTTGTAACAGTTGCCGGCGGTCGGATCCTCCTTGCGCTCCCAGCGCACGCACGGCATCCAGATAAAGTCGACATCGCGGTCGATAAGGTTCATCACATGGCCGTGGCTCATCTTGGCCGGATAGCACACGCTCTCGGACGGCATGGACTCGATACCCGCCTGGTAGGTCTTCTTGCTCGACTGGTCGGACAGCTGCACGCTAAAGCCCAGGCGCGTAAAGAACGCATGCCAGAAGGGGTAGTTCTCGTACATGTTGAGCGCGCGCGGAATGCCGACGGTGCCGCGCGGGGCCTCGTCGGGGCTCAGCACCTCGCGGTTAAAGAGCAGCTCGTTTTTCTTTTTGAAGAGGTTGGGGGCCTCGGTCTTCTGCTTTTTGTGGCCGGCACCCTTCTCGCAGCGGTTGCCGGTAATGAAGCGCCTACCGCCGCCAAAATCGTTGACGGTGAGCTGGCAGTTGTTGGAGCAACGTCCGCAGCGGACGTGTTTTTGCGTCACGGTGAGGTGCGCGATATCCTCGGCAGAAAGAATGGTCGAGGTGCCGTCGGCGCCGGCGCGATCGCGGGCGAGCAGGGCCGCACCGTAGGCGCCCATGCAGCCGGCGATGTCGGGGCGCACGGCATGCACGCCGGTGAGCTGCTCAAACGCACGCAGCGTGGCATCGGACATAAAGGTGCCGCCCTGGACGATCACCTGACTGCCGATCTCCTTGGGGTCGCGCAGCTTAATGACCTTGAACAGGGCATTCTTGATGACGGAATAGGACAGGCCGGCCGCGATGTCACCCACCGTGGCGCCTTCCTTTTGCGCCTGCTTGACGCGCGAGTTCATAAAGACCGTGCAGCGGCTGCCCAGGTCGACGGGGGCCTTGGCATGGATGGCGGCGTCGGCGAACGCGCGCACGTCCATGTTCATGGAGACAGCGAAACTCTCGATAAAGCTGCCGCAGCCCGACGAGCAGGCCTCGTTGAGCATGATGTGCTCGATGACACCGTCCTTGACGCGCAGGCACTTCATGTCCTGGCCGCCGATGTCCAGGATAAACTCGACGCCGGGCAGGAACGCCTTGGCGCCGCGCAGGTGCGCGACGGTCTCGATCTCGCCGGAATCGGCCTTGAGAGCCTCGATGAGCAGCGCCTCGCCGTAGCCCGTGGTGGTCACGTGGCCGATGGTGCAGCCCGCGGGGATGTGGTTGTAGAAATCGGCCATGATGACCTTGGCCGTGCCCAGGATGTCACCGTTGTTGTTGCCGTACCAGGTATGCAACAGCTGGCCGTCCTCGCCCACGAGCGCGGCCTTCATGGTGGTGGAACCGGCGTCGATGCCGATGAACACGCGGCCGGTGTAGCCGTCGAGCTTGCCCTTGGGGACGACCTCGGTGTCGTGGCGACCCTTGAACTCGGCAAAGTCCTCGTCGGTGGCAAAGAGCGGATCCAGGCGCTCGACCTCAGCACCCTGCGTGTCGCCCAAGCTGTCGATGGCCTCGATAAGCTGTGGGAACGTGCTGAGCTTGTTGGACTCGTGCGCCATGGCGGCGCCGCTCGCTACAAACAGGTGGGCGTTTTGGGGCACGATACGGTGCTCCTCGTCCAGGTTGAGCGTGAGGTAGAAGCGGTGGCGCAGCTCGGAGAGATACTGCAGCGGGCCGCCCAGGAAGGCGACGTTGCCGCGGATGGGACGGCCGCACGCCAGGCCCGAGATGGTCTGGGTCACGACGGCCTGGAAGATGGAGGCGGCCACGTCCTCGGGACGGGCGCCCTCGTTGAGCAGCGGCTGCACGTCGGTCTTGGCAAAGACGCCGCAGCGGCTGGCGATGGGATAGATGGTGGTGGCGTTGGCCGCGAGCTCGTTGAGGCCGCTCGCGTCGGTGTGCAGCAGGGTTGCCATCTGGTCGATGAAGGCGCCCGTACCGCCGGCGCAGGTGCCGTTCATGCGCTGCTCGATGCCGTTGTCGAAGTAGATGATCTTGGCGTCCTCGCCGCCCAACTCGATGGCGACGTCGGTGGCCGGGATGAGGGTCTCGACGGCACGCTTGCTGGCGATGACTTCCTGGACAAACTCCAGGTCGAGCCATTGGGAGAGCAGCAGACCGCCCGAACCGGTGATGGCGCAGGTCATTTGGGCAGCCGGCAGCACAGTCGCAGCACCCTCGAACAGGTCGCGGGCGCAGGCACGGACGTCGGTGTGGTGGCGCTGGTACTTGGCGTAAACGATCTGGTTGTCATCGTTGAGCACGGCGAGCTTAACGGTAGTGGAGCCCACGTCGATGCCCAGGTGCAGGTTGCCGTGGGCGTTGTCGGGGTTGAAGATCGCGCCTTCGGGGGCCTGGGCGGCGGCTACGGGCTCGGCGGCGATGACGGGCTCGCTAGCGATGGACGTCTCCCCTGCCGTGTTCTTGGCATCGGCAACTGCCTCGGCGACCTTCTCGGCAGCGGCAGTCGCGGCCTTCTGCGCGGCATCCACCACGGCGGGCGCGGCCTCGCGTGCGGCAGCAACCATGCGGTCCTTGATGCCCTCGACGAGTTTGCTCATTGTCTCTCCTCTTAGTTGTTGGACTCGACGGTTGCGGCGGTGTCGACCGCGTCCTCGAGCTGCAAATTCAAAAGCTTCATGCCGTATTCCGGCACGTTGATATCGATGGGTTGGCCATACAGGTCGCCGGGGCGCACAAAGGCGATAACCGTCATAATGCGCGCCATGGCCTCGGGCGATTCGGTGAGCCCACGCTCAAACCAGCGCTGAATCATGCCGACCTCGGCGCTCACGACGTAGGTGACGTAGTAGTCAAAGAACGTGCCCAGCGCCAGGCCCAAAATGCCCGTCTGCGCACGCGGCACCACAGCCTCACGCGCGGTGTCGATAATCCTTTTAATAAAGGCCTGGTCGCCGCCCGGACCCAGCAGCGCACCGATTAAGTCGCGGTTGGCCGCAAGATAACGCAGCAGCTCAACCGAACCGGGCGCCGGCTCGAGCTCGTCAATGTTACGGTAAAGATCGGGCAGCTGAGCTGAGGTGATGAGCTCAATGCGCTCACGGATCTCGGCCAGCAAGCCGTCCTCGATTTGATTGATAAAGTCGGGAATATCGCGATAGTGCGAATAGAACGTGCGGCGCGTAAGGCCAGCACGCTCGGTGAGCGACGCGACATTAATGCGCGAAAGGTCGCCGCTTTCGGCAAGCTCGCTGGCAAGTGCCTGGCGAAGGGCACGCTGCGAGCGAAGGGACCGGCGATCGCATTTCTCGAGCTGGGACAAGCGTCCTCCTTGTTACTCAGCCTGTGCGCTATTGCACAGTGCGAGTATTATTGCACACCGTGTGTATCAACACGTAAAGGCAATATTTGGGATGTGACAAAGGGACAGTCCCTTTGTCACATTATTCGATGACGGTGCGGGAGTTTTGTTTGCGCATGGTGGCGAGCATGTGTTTGGGAACGGCGTGGACCATGCAGCTGCCGATGGTCGCGCTCGCGGCGGCTTTAGCTGCATCGCTAGCGTTTTTGGTCGCGTAGCTGTGGCGGAAACGCTTGAGCATGGCGATGTCGTTTCCGCCGTCGCCATAAACCGCAACCTCGTCCTCGGCAATGCCGTAGTAGCCCGCCAGCCAGGCCACACTCTCGCCCTTGTTGCATGCCACATCCGTGATCTCGAACATCACCGGATCGAACGGCGCGTTGACCACGCGGTCCGATCGCTCGGCAAGATACGCCTTAAGGTCGCGCTCCAACTCGGGCGAGATCACGCGGCAGTTGATCTTGCATACATCGTGGCGCAAGATGTCGCCGATCGACTGGTCGAAATACTGCTCCTCGTGATAGCCGCCACGTGCACGCATGCCACGCATCACGATACGCTTGATGGGGCTGTCCTTTTTAAAGCCCGCCTGATGCATCTCGAACGATCCACTCGAAAACATGCCATCGGGCGTGGAGCAATCAAAGCAAATGTCCGGGAACGCCCTGAGCAGCTCCTCGGTAACCTGCGGGTCGATGGTCCAGGTTTTGAGCACCTCGCCATGACTGTCTCGCACGATGGATCCGTTGGAGCAGCAGGCGTCAAGCGCCAGGCCCGTAAAGCCATGCTCGCCGATCGGCAGCGTCGAGCGTCCGGTCGCGGGAACCACGTGCAGGCCAACCTCAGTCAGCTCGCGAATGGCACGGCGGATGGTCCCATCCGCCTCATGCAGGGCGTTAAGCAGCGTTCCGTCTAGGTCACTCGCGAACATCTTGATCATGGGCATGCCTCTCCTTCGTCTGCACGATATTGTAGACGAAGGAGAGGTATGCCCAAACAATGCCGTCCCGGCGCGGCGGGCCACTGCCTCCGCAAATTCACGGTGCCCCAGCGCGTTAAGACAATCGCCACAAGCAACTTTTCAGCCGATAAAACAGCGCCGTCGTCAACGTCAGCACCGCCAGCATGCCTGCGAATACAATCGCCGGTGTCCATCGATCGTATGCGAGCCCGTAAACCAATTGGCCGATAGGCGTTGCGCAGGAAAGGACCATGTAAACGACCGAAAGCACTTTTCCGCAGAGCTCAGTCGGCGCTGCCCGCTGAACAAACGCGATGATTTCAACCGACGCAATGCTTGCCCACACCATGACCCATGCCGAACCAACCGCAAACACGGTGAACACGCATACATCTGCGCCGAACAGTAGCGTGACAATAATCGGTACGACTCCTAAACAGATCATCGCAACATATCGACATATGCCATTGAGAGAAAAGCGATGCGGCCAAATGCCGACCAAGCCACTGCCGGCAAGACCACCCAAGCCCAGAGCAACCTCAACCATCCCAACGCAGGACGATTGCATGCCGAGATGCTTTGTAACAATAATGGGAGCGCCAATCGTTAGCCCAACCAACGCAAGGTTTAAAACGGCCGCAAGCAAAATCACGGCGACCAATGATGCATTTTGCAGCAGATACCGAATCGACTCCCGAAAATCGTTTCGGCATGTCATGCGAGTCGCGCCGTCTCCCATCGTTTCAGATGAGGCATTTTGCTTGAGCGCGCCCCCAAACAACAGAGCTGACATCGCAAACGCCACCGACGCGGTTGTGCAGAGAGCATCGATGCCAAAGCACCCATAGACTGCCGTCCCGACCACAGGACCCAAGATATTGCTCACCATGGTCACCTGCGAAACCAATGCAGTGGCCCGCTCGACCTTCTTTTCACCCGCCATGCGCACCGTCTCAATTTGGAGCATTGGCTTTAGCAGCGATTGAACGCCATATTGAACACAAAGTATCGCTACTACGACGACCGCAAGAGACAATGAGCGCTTCATGGGGATAGACAGCAGCGATGTAGTCATCAGAGCAATACCGAGGGCCACGAGGACCTCGCGATGTCTTCCCCTATCCGCCAAGATTCCGCCAACCGGAGTTGCGAGTACGCCGGGTATGAACGCCGTCGCCACGACGACGCCATATAACGTTGACGATCCACTGCAATCGAACAAGTAAAGTGGATACGCAAAGCACAGCGCCGACAGCATCGAATACGTGCACAGCTGCGCAACCAGAAGTTCCGCGAGCCTGATTGACCGCACCATTTTTGGTTCCAACAAGACGCTGACGTCTCTCAGCCCAGCCATAAGTTCGCCCCCCATACATACCGCTAGTATGTATTTATCGACTTGAAAAGGGCAGCCGAAGCTGCCCTCTCAAATCAATTACATACCGTCAGTATCTATATTACCACCCGGCGCTGTTCCAGACGTCCCAAATCCGTGCCGTTGTCTGGAGCACTTCCTCGCCCAAATCGAGTCCCACCGCAGAGGCCATCTGCGCCAAACATTGAGCGCGAGCGAGCATTCGATCCTTGGGTTCAAGCGGACGAAACAGTGGCAGCAACCAGAGATTCGCCAGCAACGATACGGCCTCTGCCGCTTCGCGCGGGCATTCGCACGCAATGGAGCCATCGTCGATGCCCTCCTCGATCACTGGCAAGAGATAGCCATCGGCCGACTCGTCGAACGAGCCCTGGTACTGCATCGCCAGTAGACGCGAGCTTTTTACCGGATCTGCCGCAGGATGCATGCGTGCCCATAGCTCAATTTGTGGAACGACAGACTCGGGCGCGTACAGTCGCTTGAGCTTTTGGGCTCCGGTCATATTACCGACGCCAAGTATCGAGCGGCGGCGCTCAACAATCGGAGTCATCGCCCGATCAAACGCGGCGTTGAAAATCTCTTCTTTGCTCTTGAAGTGATGATAGACAGCGCCCTTGGTCATGCCGTCGAGACGGTCAACGATATCTTGAATACTCGTCCCCTCATAACCCTGTGCGCAGAATAGCTCCAGTGCCGCGTCGAGAATCTTCGCGACCGTCTCCTCGGGATATTTATTGCGACCCATAATCCGCCCATCCGCAACGCAAGTCTTGTGCCTCATTGCAGCATTTTAACGTTGCGGATGGCAGACGGTCGATTCTACACCGCGGCCGGGCCGTGTTCGCCGGTGCGAATGCGGATGACTTCTTCGACCGGCTCGACCCAAATCTTGCCGTCGCCGACGGCACCGGTGCGAGCGGCGTTGCAGATAATGTCAACGATACCGTCGACATGCTCGTCGGCGCAGATGAGGGTGAACTGCACCTTGGGGATGGTATTGACGAGCAGTTCGTTGCCGCGCACGTATTCCTTCCAGCCATGCTGCGCGCCGCAGCCCTGCACCTGGTTGATAGTCATGCCGCGAACATCAGCAGCAAACAGCGCATCTTTGAGAACCTCAAGCTTCTCAGCACGAACGATCGCCGTAATTTTCTTCATAGTGAATTCCTCTCAATAATCAACGTATCCCTTTACATGAGACGCGGGTTTCCCAGGTGCCGTAAACCAACCTCAGAGATCAAAAAAGTTCAACTGACTGGTCTTAGCAGGTTTCCCAAGTGCCGCAGATTGCCGTGAAAGAGGAGCGAAGCGCACTTAAGTACGTGAGCGACGATTGAACGGCAAGGTGCGGTGCTTGGGGAAGCTGCTAATCGAGTCCGGAGAATGAGGGGTATGCGCTCTCGCCGTGCTGACTCGCATCCAAGCCCAGTGCCTCGTCGGCCTCGTCCACGCGCAAGTTGCCGTGGAACAGCGCCTTGACCACTGCGGCGATCACCAAGTCGAGCACCAGCACAATAACGACCGTCACCATAATGCCCAAAATCTGCGAGATGAGCAGCGACACGTCGCCCGTGTAGAACAGGCCGCCCTTACCGGTCCACGAAAGCTCCGGCACGCAGAACAGGCCCGTGAGCACGCCGCCCAAGATGCCGCCAATGCCGTGGCAGCCAAACGCGTCGAGCGCGTCGTCGTAGCCAAACTTGGTCTTAAGATGGCTGATAGCCAGGTAGCAGACGGGCGATACGATCAAGCCCATGACCAGCGCCGCCCACGGCTCGACAAAGCCCGCGCCCGGCGTGACCACCACGAGGCCCGCGACCAGACCGGTGCTGGCGCCCACCAGCGTGGGGCGACCGGTGTGCACGCGCTCAACGACAAGCCACGAAACCATGCCCGCCGCGCTGGCCGTCACGGTGTTGAGGATGGCAAGCGCGGCCACGGCGTCGGCCTTGAACTCGCTGCCGCCGTTAAAGCCAAACCAGCCAAACCAAAGCAGGCCGGCTCCCAGCGCCACAAACGGGACGTTATGCGGACGGTAGCTCACCATGCCAAAACCGCGACGGCGGCCGAGCATTAAGCAGAGGATCAGGCCGGTAAGACCAGACGAAATGTGCACCACGTCGCCGCCGGCAAAGTCGAGCGCGCCGATGATGTCGCCGATAAAGGAGCCCTCGCCACCCCAGACCATGTGGGCGAGCGGCGCATAGACCACGAGCAGCCAAATGCCCAGGAAGGCCGTCATGGCACCAAACTTAACGCGGCCTGCCAGGCTGCCCGTGACGATAGCAGCCGTGATCATGGCAAACGCCATCTGAAAGGCGATGTTGATGATCTGGGGGTAGACGGCGCCGTCCGCGGCGTTGCCCTCGGCCGCCTGCAGCACCTGGTTGAGCACCGGCAGGCACAGAAGCTGGTCAAGGCCTCCAGTAAACGGACTCGAGCCGTCGCCGCCGTAGGCCAGCGACCAGCCGGCAACAATCCACAGCACACCGACCAGGCCAATGGCGCCAAAGCACATGAGCATGGTGTTGATGACATTTTTGCGCCTGGACAGGCCGCCATAGAAAAACGCCAGACCCGGTGTCATTAAAAACACGAGCATGGTGCAGATGAGCATAAACGTTGTCGATCCCGTATCGTACATTCGCTCCCCCTTGGTCGCATGAACGTTGTCGGCGCTCATGATGCGGCCGAGGGCCAACTGGTGTAGACCAGATACGGCGTTGTTAAACGCTGCGTTGTCGAATGGAAACGGTGCCGCAATCTTGGAAACGGCACGGCAACGGGCGCGAAACGAACGGGAAACGTGCGAACGAGAAGGGCGCGCTTGGCTCCGCTTTGGCTAGCGCCGGAACAGCTCGCGGGCTCGGTCGCGGAGGTCGGTAGCTCGGATGACGCCCTCGTAACGATTGATGCGCAGACGCGGGAAGGCGTTAAAGAAGCGTAGGTCGCGGCGGCTGAGTGACACGCTCGGCACCGGGCGGCTCATGCGCTTGCCGGCAAGGCGACGACCGAGCGACGGACGCGGCATGCTCGGCGCGGCATCGGCCACGCGACGGGCAGCGAGCGCCAGGCCGCGAGCACCATCCGAAATAAACGTCGGCATCGAAGCCTTCTCGCGCAGGGCATCGAGCGCCGCGTCGCCCAGCTCGGCCAGCCAAGCGTTAACGGCGCGACCGCGGATATGCGTCTGCGCCACCGAGTCGATCGCCGAATCGGGAATACGTTCGAGCATAGAGTTGGAGGCATCGGCAAGCGACTCATTGATGCGGTCGGCAAGGTCGGCACGCACACGCTCCAGCTGATCGGACAGACGCCGCCAGCTCGCCAACGAGCACGCCGCGTCGACCATCATCGCGACCGCAACGATAAAGGCGGCCAAGCGCACGATTAGCACCGGCAGATGGCCAAGCAGCCCCAGCAATGCCGGCTCCACTAAACGGCAAATACACAACGCACCCAAGCCAAACGCGCAGGCCCAGTACAGGCAGATGCGTCCGTGCAGGTTAAACGGCAGATGCGAGTAATCCCAAAACCGGGCACCCGTCGTTTTTTCCAACAGCACGCCCACGCTATATTCGATCACGCTGCATACAAGCGCCGCGGCGACAAACTGGCTCGAGGCATCCGGAATCCCGCGCAGCAAAAGCCAGCAGGCTATGCCGCCCACACCATAGATAGGACAACACGGCCCCAGCAAAAATCCGCTGTTGGCAAATCGCCCGTGATTGAGCATGGCGCAGACTGTCGATTCCCATACCCAGCCGCAAAAACCGTAGAAGGCAAACGAGAGCACCAGCGCCGAGAGCGGACAGGCGACAAGCGTCGCGCCGTCAAATGCCATGTCGATCGCGGTCCCCACCGTCTACCCTCTCCTCTTTTCGCTCGATTCGCCACTCACGCCATCGTCCGCCTCGCCCTTGCGCCGCAGACGACCGGCGACCGTCTCGCGCAGCGCGCACCACTTATCGGCCAGGCATACAATCCATGCCTCACGACACGTCGGCGGCACCGGCACCAGCGGAAACATATGCCGCACGATGATATTCCGCTCGCGCGGCGTCAGCTCAAAATCTTCCTCGGCACGCGCCAGGGCAAAAAATGGATGCCGAAATCCGTGCAGTCGATGGCTTGGGTCGGGATCGTGCCAGTCATAGAGAAAGTAATCGTGCAGCAGGGCTCCGCGCAGCAACGAGGCGCGATCGACCGAGACACCGACGCGGCCCAGGTGCTCGGCAAAGGACAGACTTGCCCGCGCCACCGAGGTCACATGCGCATACACCGTCACATCGCCATGCTGGATAAACTCGCGCGTCAGGTCCAGACGGCCCGCCTGTGCCAGTTGACGGGCAGCATGGTCTACTTCGCACGCGATTTTCTCGGCGCGAACGACATCGGACATGCTGCCTCCTTCCGGCGACTCACGGCGACAAGCCACGGCCTGTGCACAATCGATAAAAACATCATGGAACACATTAGTATGGCATCGGACAAAACGTTTTGCCCCACCAGTTGGCGAATTACCGCGCCGCCGTCACATATCAAACGCCAAAATGTGCGAGACTGTCTTGTGCAATTGTGCCGGCCGAGGGAGCGCCGGCGCTCGATTCGCATGGAGTAACCCACAACGATGCTGCTTACGCAAACGACAACGCCCGAGGACGTCAAGGCTCTTAATCGCGCCGAGCTCCCGCAGCTCTGCGGCGAGATTCGCCACGCCATCCTCGAAAGCTCCGCCGCCGTCGGCGGGCACGTTGCCCCCAACTTGGGCGTCGTTGAGCTTACGGTTGCGCTTCATCGCGTATTTAACTCCCCCATCGACAAGATTGTCTTTGACGTTTCGCACCAGACCTACGCCCACAAGGCGCTGACCGGGCGCGCGTACACTTATATCGATCCGGAGCGTTATGGTGAGGCTTCTGGCTTTGCCAATCCCGACGAGTCCGAGCACGACCTGTTCGCCATGGGCCATACCTCCACGTCGGTGAGCCTGGGCTGCGGCCTGGCGCACGCTCGTGACCTGGCGGGCGATACGTACAACGTCATCACCATCATTGGCGACGGCTCGCTTTCGGGCGGCCTGGCGTTTGAAGGCTTTAACAATGCCGCCGAACTCGATAGCAACCTGATCATCATCGTCAACGATAACGACCAGTCCATTGCCGAGAACCACGGTGGCTTGTATCGCAATCTGGCCGAGCTGCGCGCCAGCAACGGCACCTGTGAGCGCAACGTTTTCCGCGCGATGGGGCTCGACTACCGCTATCTGGACGCCGGCAACGATGTGTTGGCCCTGGTCGACACGCTGCAGGGACTGTGCAATATCGATCATCCCATCGTGCTGCACGTCTCCACCGCCAAGGGCAAGGGCTTTGAGCCAGCCCAGAGTGACCCCGAGCGCTGGCATCACGTGGGTCCGTTTGACATGGCGACTGGGCGCAAGCTCTGCCCGGGCCATCCGAGCGAGCCTGCGCCGCGCACCTATGCCGACATTACGGGCGAGGCGCTCAGCGCCGCCATCGAGCGCGATCCGCAAGTCGTGGGCATCACGGCCGCCACGCCCTACATCATGGGCTTTACACCCGAGCTTCGCGCCGCCGCCGACAAACAGTTCGTCGATGTGGCATTGCCGAGGAGCACGCCGTGACCTTTGCCACCGCGCTTGCGCGCTCGGGTGCCAAGCCAGTCTTTGGTGTGTACGGCACGTTTGTCAGCGCGCCTACGACGAGCTGTGGCACGACCTGTGCCTCAACGATGTCCCCGCAACCATCCTGGTGTTTGGCGCATCGATCTTTGGCACCACATCCGAGACGCATCTTTCGTTCTTTGATATTTCTATGCTGGGCGCTCTCCCCAATATGCGTTACCTGGCGCCTTCCTGCATGGAGGAATACCTATCCATGCTGAGCTGGTCGCTCGACCACCGCGAGCATCCCGTGGCAATCCGCGTACCGGGCATCGGCTTGGTAAGCCGCCCCGACCTGGCGCCCGCCGAAGACACCGACTACAGCGCCGTTCGCTACAACGTGGTGCGTCAGGGTCGCGACGTGGCCGTGCTCGCGCTTGGCGATTTCTTTGAGCTGGGCGAGCGCGTGGCAAACCGCTTGGCTGCCGAGTACGGTATCGAGGCGACGCTCGTCAACCCGCGCTTTGCAACCGAGCTTGACCGCGAGTTCCTCGACAGTCTTGCCGCTGAGCATCGCGTTGTCGTCACCCTCGAGGACGGCATCTTGGACGGTGGCTGGGGCGAGCGCGTCGCGTGCTATCTGGCCTGCACGCCTGTGCGCACGCGCACCTTCGGCATCGCCAAGGGCTTCCCCGACCGCTACGACCCCAACGAGCTGCTCGCTCAGAACGGCATGACGGTCGAGAACATGGCCGCCGAAGCCGTGAGACTACTTAACGAGTAAAAAACCTCCGCAAAGGGAAGCATCCCTGCGGAGGTTTTTATTTTCGCGGCGCGATTATCTCAATCTGTAACATCTATGGCCCGAATTCCCGTCTAACTGTTACAGATCGAGATAAGACATCTTAGTCCCAGACCTTTGTCTCAATCTGTAACAGATAGGGACCTTTTGGCCGTCCAGATGTTACAGATTGAGACATTCGAATTCCCCTGAAGAGAAAATCTCAATCTGTAACAGTTGCTCGGCAAAAATGGCTGCAGATGTTACAGATCGAGACAAAACAGCAAGGCATGCCGCTGCATCGGCCAGAACCGCCACAAAGGTGCCTGTCTCTTTTTGGTAGGTAGAATAACCCATAAGGTAAGTATGTTTCTGAGTTATTTCGTGTTGACCCATTTGAGCGCGATAGGGTATAACTCTACTCAACCGCTAGGGATTTTATTGAGAAAGGTGTTCTACCATGAGCAAAAACCTCTCCCAGCAGGTCGTTCTCGACCGCCGCGGCTTTGTCGCCGCCACCTTCGCAACCGTCGCCGGCCTTGGTCTTGCCGGCTGCTCCGACACTAGCGCCGAGGCCGACAAGGGTTCCGCCGCCGGCTCCTCCAAGAGCCCCAATGATACCGAGCTTCCACCACGCTCGACGCCAAGGCGTTCGACAAGCTCGTCGACAACGGCCCCAAGGCCGATAACGACGCCATCGCCGCCAGCACCTGGGCCACGGCCGTCAAGGACGCCGGCGTTTTTAAGATCGGTGGCGTTCAGACCTCCACGCTCTTCTCCCTCCTCAACGAGAAAGACGGTCAGACCCGTGGCTTCGATGCCGGCGTCGCGCAGCTTCTGTCCAACTACATCCTGGGCGAGAACAAGGTCGAGATCACCCAGGTGACCTCGGACACGCGCGAGTCCGTCCTGCAGAACGGCCAGGTCGACGCCGTCTTTGCCACCTACACCATCACTGACGAGCGCAAGAAGCTCGTCTCCTTCGCCGGTCCCTACTACTACACCCAGCAGGCTATCCTAGTGCTCGCCGACAACGACGACATCAAGAGCGTCGACGACCTGGCCGACAAGAACGTCGCCGTCCAGTCCGGCTCCAACGGCCCCGCCATCCTGGAGGAGTTCGCTCCCAAGGCCAGCCAGCAGGAGTTCAAGACCGACGAGGAGGCCCGCCAGGCACTCCAGCAGGGCCGCGTTGACGCCTACGTCATCGATAACAACATGCAGCAGAGCGCCCTGGTCCGCGAGCCCGGCAAGTACAAGATCGCCGGCAAGCCCTTCGGCAGCAAGGAGCCCTATGGCATCGGCCTGCCGCTCGATTCCGACGGTGTCGCCTTTGTCAACGACTTCCTCAAGAAGATCGAGGACGACGGCACCTGGACCGAGCTGTGGCAGATCTGCATCGGCGACCGCACGGGCGACACCAACGTTCCCGAGCTGCCCGAGGTCGGCGCCTAGGTAATACGCCTAGTAACGGCCGCTACGAAACCATATGGAAACGCATGATGCGCTTTATTGCGGTAAACTGTTTCCTCACTGAGTTGTCAGGGCTTCCGTACACACGGGAGCCCCTTTCCTTATCGGCGGGAGGTCCGCATGAGTCTCTCCGAGCTCTGGTCGCTCTATGGCCAGAACTATATCGACGCGCTGCTAGCAACCTGGGGCATGACGCTTGAGTCGTTTGCCATCGCCATGGTGCTGGCCGTCGCCGTCACCGTGATGCGCGTGTCGCCGCTCAAGCCGCTGCGCGTCTTTGGCGACCTGTATGTCCAGGTCTTCCGTAACATCCCCGGCATCGCGCTGCTCATTATCGTCGTCTACGCGCTGCCGCCGCTCAAGGTCGTCCTGCCCTACCGCACCTGCGTTATCGTCGCCACGGTGTTGCTGGGCTCGGCCTTTGGCTCCGAGAACTTTATGAGCGGCATCAACACCGTCGGCGTCGGTCAAGTAGAAGCCGCCCGCTCGCTGGGCATGAGCTTCAATCGCATCCTTGCCAAGATCGTGATCCCGCAGGCACTGCGCTCGAGCGTGCTGCCCATGACCAACCTCTTTATCGCCGTCATGCTCACCACCGCGCTCGGCAGTCAGGTGCCGCTTAAACCGCAGGAGCTCACCGGCGTGGTGAGCTATATCAACACGCGCTCGCTCGGCGGCGTCGCCGCGTTCTTTATCTCGGCGCTCGGCTACCTGGGCACGGCGTTTGTGGTGAGCCACATTGGCAACTACATCGATAAGAAGGTGAGGATCCTCCGATGAGCAAGCACTCCTCCCCCGCGCTCACCATGCGCGATGCGCTCTACGAGGCTCCCGGCCCCAAGATGCGCGCCAAAATTCGCATCGGCACCGTTATCTCGCTGGTTGCCGTCGCCGCGCTCGCTGCCCTCGTGCTGCAGCGCTTTTATGTGACCGGTCAGCTTTCGGTCCACTATTGGTATTTCTTTACGCACCTCACCACCTGGAAGTTCCTGCTTGCCGGCTTTGAGGGCACCGTTAAAGTCGCACTCACCGCCGGCGCCATCGCGCTGGTGCTCGGCCTTGCCTTATGCTCGGTCGCACCAGCGACATTAAGCCGCTGCAGCTGGTCTGCCGCGTGCTCACCGATTTCTTCCGCGGCGTGCCGAGCCTTCTGTTCATCTACTTCTTCTTTTTGGTGCTGCCCCAGTACAAGATCGCGCTGCCGTCGTTTTGGATGCTCACGCTTCCCGTCGCGCTCGCCGCAGCCGGTGTACTGGCCGAAATCTTCCGTGCCGGCGTCAACGCCGTACCGCGCGGCCAGGTCGAGGCTGCCCAGGCACTCGGTCTCTCCAAAGCTAAAATCACCTTTAAAATCGTATTGCCCCAGGCTATTCGGTTTATCATTCCGTCGTTGATTTCGCAGCTCGTGGTCGTCGTCAAAGACACCACCGTCGCCTACGTGGTGAGCTACCCCGACCTCATGCAAAATGCCCGCGTGCTCATTACCAACTACGATGCCCTCGTGTCGGTCTACCTGGTGATCGCGGTCATCTATATCCTCATCAACGTCGCGATCAACAAGGCCGCCGTCTACGTTTCGCACAAGACCGGAGCGACCATCATCCGCTAACGCTTTACCATTTCGAGTCATAAGGAGCCGAGCACCATGGCACAGAGCACTTCTTCTACCGACAACCGGCCGCTGATCGAGCTCAGGCACGTCGATAAGCACTATGGCGATCTGCACGTCCTCAACGACATCAACCTCTCGGTCGATCGCGGCGAGGTCGTCGTGGTGATCGGCCCCTCGGGCTCGGGCAAGTCGACCATGTGCCGCACCATCAACCGCCTGGAAACCATCGACTCGGGCGAGATCCTCATCGAGGGCGAGCCCCTGCCGCAGGAAGGCAAAGATCTTGCCTGCATGCGCGCCGAGCTGGGCATGGTGTTTCAGCAGTTCAACCTGTTCGCACATATGACGGTGCTGCAGAACGTCATGCTGGGGCCGGTCGACGTGCTGGGCGTGTCCAAGGAGGAGGTTCGTGAGCGCGCCATGGACCTGCTGAGCCGCGTGGGCGTTGCCGAACAGGCCGACAAGGTGCCCGCTCAGCTCTCGGGCGGCCAGCAGCAGCGCGTGGCCATTGCCCGCTCGCTCGCCATGCAGCCCAAGGCCATGCTCTTCGACGAGCCCACGAGTGCCTTGACCCCGAGATGATCAACGAGGTGCTCGAGGTCATGGTGCGCTTGGCGCAGCAGGGCATGACGATGATCGTCATTACGCACGAGATGAACTTCGCCCGCCGCGTGGCCGACCGCGTCGTGTTTATGGCCGACGGCCAGATCGTGGAAACCGGCACGCCCGACGAGTTCTTCGACCACCCCAAGACCCAACGTGCCCAGGACTTCCTCAACTCCATCAAGGGCCACTAACCCAATTGCCACGCGGGGCAAATTCATCAACAGCGTTTGCCCCGCGCCGCCCCTGCGCCATGTCCACCCGGATTCGAAAGCCACGCCCATGATTGGAACCCGCACTTCATCGTCCTTTACCCCGCATGTCGACGTCGCCCCCGCCGACCGCCCGCTCATCCTCGTCGCGCCGCGCTGGGAAGAAGCAAAGCCGTTTTTAAGCGAGACGCTCTCCCCCAACGAGGAAATCGCCAGTGTCTTTGTCGATGCTATCCTTGCCGCCGGCGGCCTGCCGTTGCAGATGTCCATCACCGAGGACATTGAGGTTATCCGTCATTACGTCGATATCGCCGACGGCATCGCCATTCCCGGCGGCCCCGATGTCAATCCCAAACGCTGGGGCGACGAGCGTCCTTACGATCCCACGCTGTGCTGCGAGATTCGCGACCGTTTTGAGTTTAAGCTGGTTAACGAGGTGCTTCGCGCCAAGAAGCCGCTCTTTACCACCTGCCGCGGCACGCAGCTGCTCAATGTCGCCACCGGCGGCACCCTGTGCATGGACGTGCCGAGCCTGGGCGCGCGCGAGGGCCGCACGCAGTGGCGCCATACCCACGTGCTCAACGACCCCGTGCACCCGGTCGAAGTCGTGCCGGGCTCGCTGCTGGAGCGCGCGCTTGGCGGACGCAGGCTCATCCAGACCAACTCCGCACATCATTGCTGCGTCGACCGCCTGGGCAAGAGCACGCGCCTGGTCGCCAAGGCAACCGATGGCGTACCCGAGTGCATCGAGGTCGAGGGACAGCCGTTCTGTCTGGGCGTGCAATGGCACCCCGAGTACACCTGGCAAACGCTCGAGACCGACTTTAACCTGTGGAAGTCGTTTGTCGAGGCAGCGGCAAAGGTAAAGCAGGCCCGCTAGCTCGCGAACCACTCAGGTTAAAGCCTCCTAAGCCAGGGGGGCGGACACCAGCTACGGTGCCCGCCCCCCCTGTATTTGATACGCTCGGTATGATTATCCCTCACAAACAATCAAAGAAATCTCGACCGCAATCGGTCGACGGTAAAGCAGATGGCAAAAACGCTTGCTACGTTTATTAGGCAGTCAATCAAAATCGAAACGCATTGACCGTCCCCCAACGGGGTCACGCCGCAAATCCACATGAGCATCGAGGACGGTAACGGAAGCATGGAATTGGCTCCGACCTGTATGTAGATCGTTACGACGTTGACAAGCAACAGCATGCCAATAGGACCGAAGCCGGATCCAAAATAGGAAACAACGATCACGCAAGAGACCACGTATGCAAGGCAGACCGCACTCGCCAGAAGAAGTCGATCGCAAAACATATTCAGGTTGAAATACTGTTGAGCATCCAAAACGATTGCGCAGTTAAGACAGTACAAAACGACACTTGACAGGATAAACGCGCCCAATAGGGCGAAAGAAGACAGCATCGCTCGCGCAACGGTAACGCACGCCCGCTTCCCTCCCCGAGCCTCCGACAGCCCCCACGGTTCCTCGACAAAGCCCGAACTGACAAAGCGCGGCACAATACAAGCCGCGATGAACGGAAAGAACAATGCATGAGCCAACGGGGCTACGTTGAACAGCAGACCGCGAAAAACCTCTGCATTACCAAATAGAAGGACATCCTCCGCCGATAGCCGAAGCGTCGGGTCTGGGAAGAAGCCCAAGAAACTGTTCTCACGGAGGCTGCAGAACCACATCGGGAAAGAATTAAGCTGCAATACCACCATGCACGCATAAATTACCGGGATTAAGGCGTACGTCCATTTACTCACGTGCTTCAATTCTGAATGGAGGAATCTTTTAATCTGACGAGCCATTGAGCACACCCCCAGCACGAAAGCTCACGAGAGCGTAAATCAATACCGATAAACAGCTGGCTGCCACGCCATAGCCCAGAAGCGCCAGTTGCCCCATATCGCTATACCCAAGGGCGCATCCGACTCCAAGGTACGGCCCAGGAAGGAAGAAGATCCATCGCAAGGATGGTATAGGTGCCTGAAGGAAGGCTCCGTAGAGCGTCAAGCTCATGACAAATCCGATTATTATTGCAGCCCCGCTCAATACAGCGCTGCCTGTAATCCGATAGATGGTCACCGTCTCCAGCGCAACCGATATCACCAATACGGTGTTGACTATCATTGCAGGCAAAAATGCAGCCAGCATGCCATGCGCGTAGCTATGCCCTCCACGTATTATGGCTATTGCAAACAGAAGAAAGCAAAGCGCACTATATGCTGCGCCAATTATTAAAGCAGACGAAAGCGCATGAGCTAGAACCCCATAAAAGCGGGTAAGACCTCTTGCTGAAGAAATTCGGTATCCCTCTTCATAGCCGTGCTCCTGTAAAATCGCCAGGCAAACGATGAGTGGAACGAACAGAGAGGTGCCGGCAAAAGCACTGCGCACAAGGGACTCATCGGGTGCAGAAGGATCGATTACATTCCAGAAGAAACCAATATCCTCCCCAAAAACGCTATTGCCAAAGGCGAGCAACGTTGTTCCGTTTTTTAGAAAGACACCGAAGAGAAGGCCGAACGCCAGCATAAGCGCAAGACCAAGCTTCGCCGGAAACATCCTGTACAAACGCATCATATCTGCCTTTATGGGATGGATCGCCCGCTTCATAGCGAGACCGCCTTCATCAAGCGCCTGTAATACTCTTTTAAGGACGACGCCTCATCCCTTATGATGTCCATCGATTCCTTTTTCAGCAGTTCGCCGTCATGAAGAAACAGGCAGCATGTTGCAACCGATGCCAGCTCATCCAAGTCGTGGCTAGAAATAAGCATGGTTTTGCCCTGTTCTTGATTCAATCGACCGATAAGGGCCCATATACTCTCGATGCCCAACGGATCCAATCCATTTGCCGGCTCATCGAAAATTAGTACGTCGGTATCGCCCAACAAAGCCGTAGCTATATCCAGCCGCCGTTTCATTCCCAGAGAAAAACTGCCCACGTTCTTTTTCTCATCGACGTCCAGCCCGACAAGGCTCAAAACGCGAGGAACCTCACGTTTCTCATCGAGCCCCCATTCCGCACATCGGATCCGAAGATTCTCAGCCGCACTGAGGGATTGGTATGCTCCGCTGGAATCTGGCACATAGCCGACACGCGTCCGCATCAGACTCAGCTCTTTTTTCGACTTGCCTCCAAAGAGCTCCACACTCCCCGACGATGGCCCACAGAGGCCCAATACGATTTTAATAAGCGTGCTTTTGCCCGCCCCGTTTGCACCAACAAGGGCGCAGAGCTCAGACTGATGTACCTCGAAGGAAACGTCATGCAAAACGCGGCGCCTCCCATAGCGCTTTGACACCCTTGATAGCCTTATCGTTGATACGTTCATTGGCCTCCCGTTCCGCTTGATAGCAAAACCGCTCATATCGTTCCTTCTTTACTTTATCGTTTTCCATAGTTGTTATTGTTTTTCGATAACTCATATTTGTCAAGATAATCTAAAAGAAAGAACCTGTGTTAGACACGGGTCCCTTCACGCTGATATTTCGTTTTAGTTGTTCGCCTTAAGCTACTCGTCGCTCAAATCGACAGCAAAGACTGATGTCGGAAGCGACGCCTCATTGCCTCCGCCGTCCCGCATCTGCCTCACAACGTTTTTTGCACGCTCAACAATAAGCTCCTCAAGCTCTTTCTCACTCACGCGCTGAATAATATCTCCCGGTTGACAATCAAGCTCATCACAGATATCGAGGAGCGTCTTTAGGCGAATAGCTTTTATCTTTCCGTTTCTAAGCTTTGAAATATTAGCCGGAGTATGCCCCGTCGCTCGAATCAGATCAGCACTGGTCTTTCCGGTCTTAAGCAGCTGCGTCTCAAGCTCGATGATGAGATAGCTCATGTTTCCTCCTACACAAGCTCGTCAGACTGCTCTTGGAGCAGCGAGGCATAACTCCAGATCGCCGAGATAAACAGACAGACAACTGCGCCGATAAACGACCCCGCATCAAAGGTAGCGCCTTGGCAAATCTCAATAACGAAGGAATGAGGCACGATGTAAAGCTCCAGTCCGCCAATGGTGAGATTGACCGATCCATAGGCACCAACAAGCGAAACCGCGGCGTTAACAGCAAAGGCAAGCGCGAGAACACGGATAAGCCGCACATGCGTCTTGGTAAAGGGCGAGACGCCCCGAGAGATGTTATGGCTGATTCCGCACAAAACGACAAGCGAAACACCCACGACGAGTGCCAGGCACAGCCCGCTTGGGATAACGATGCTCCCGCCATCGAGAAGCGTCACGACACCGAAAGAATCGACAGAAACAACGTTTGCAACCGCATACCAGATCACGTAAACAACCAACGCGGCAAAAGCGACGAGCATTCCCGCAAAAACGACCGCCATGCAAAAGCCAAGCTTCCTTACAGTCTCGCCCGCCTTGGCCATACGCTGAACGCTGTTGGACATACACTCACCCTCATCGAATCTATCGTTATCCGAATAGTTTATCGAACAACGATATGGATTGCATGCGGAAAGCCCCGCCAGTGCGCATAGGCCATTCACCAATCAGAAGGGGTGAGAGTGGATTTTTGGACACGTATCGAACGAGAGTGGATAATCTCCCACTTTGAGGTCGCCACCGGGCCTAAAACGGGAGATTATCCACTCTCATAGCCATCAAAGCTCGCAAGCTCTTACTCGGCCACCTCGCGCAGGGCCGACATCGTAGCCGCATATTGCTGCTGCAACGCATGCATTCCCGCGCGAGCGCCGTCAACGGCATCGGCGCCGCGCAGCGCCTCGGTCACCACGACCGCCGGCTCGTACAGATTATCGAATCCCAGGTTCTGGCTCACGCCCTTGAGCGTGTGAGCTGCCATAAACGCTTCCTTGGCGTCTCCTGCCGCCATGGCGGCCTCCAGCTTGTCCATGCTCTCGTCATCCAAAAACTTGAGGGCAAAGCGGGCAAGCATCTCCTCGCCCATCAGCCGAGTGCAAGCGTCATCATAATTGGCGCCGATCTTCTCATACGCTTCACGCATGGAAATCATGGATTCAAACTCCTTTGGTCAAACTAAATCGTAGGAAGCGCAACGACCTCGGCAGGGCGCGCCAATGTTTCGGCAATACGGTCTTGCACCTCGAGCAGACAGTCGAGCAGCAGCGGGTTAAAGGTGCCGCACTTACCGTCCAGGATCATCTGGATCGCCTCCTCGTGCGGGATGGCATCCTTGTACACGCGCACGCTCGTCAGCGCATCGTATACGTCGGCCACCGAAACCACCTGTGCGGCGATGGGGATATCGTCGCCCTTAAGGCCATCGGGATAACCCTTGCCGTCCCAGCGCTCGTGGTGCCAACGCGCAATCTGGTACGCATATTCCATAAGCGCATTACCGGCGTGATGGCTACCCAGCTCAAGCAGCATGTCGGCGCCGATCGTGGTATGCGTCTTCATAATCTCGAACTCATCGGGCGTAAGGCGTCCGGGCTTGTTGAGGATCGCATCGTCAATCGACATCTTGCCGATATCGTGCAGCGCCGAAGCCAGGGCGATCGTGGAGCGTTCCTCATTGTCGAGGGAGATCGTGCCGCTACGCTGGACCAGATAGCCAAGCAGCAGCTCGGTCAGCTTTTCGATGTTCGTAACGTGCCTGCCGCTCTCGCCGTTGCGAAGCTCCATGACGCCGGCCATGATGTCGATGAGCATGCGACTGTTCTTGACGCGCTCGTTGTACTGTTGGGACAGCAGGTTCGTCAGGCGGCGCTGTTTGGCGTACAGGCGGATGGTGTTGCTTACGCGGCGGCGCACGACACGGGAGTCAAACGGGCGGTTGATATAGTCCGAGGCGCCCAGCTCGTACGCGCGCAGAACCGCATCATCGGAATCTTCGCTCGAAATCATGATGACAGGCAGATTATCGATACCCGATCGGCGCGACAGATCGGCCAGCACCTCAAAGCCGCTTATGCCCGGCATCACAATGTCCAACAGCACGAGCGACAACTCATCGCCATAGCGGTCGACCATGTCGAGCGCCGCACGACCGTTATCGGCCTCGAGGATGCAATGCTCGTCCTTGAGCATCTCGCTGAGAATGGCTCGGTTCATCTCGGAGTCATCGGCGATAAGCACCAAAGGCTTTTCGCTTTGGAAGGCCTCGATGGAATCGGCATCGGTCACGACCGTACCGGCTTTTGCCTTAACGCGGCTCAGTAACTGGGCAGCGCGGCCAACGCCCTCATCGACCGTCTCGCCATGAATGCGAACGCCACCAACACATGCCGTCAAGCTCACGTACTCATGGCCCGGAATAATCGTGGAATGAACGGCATCGGACACCTGATGCAGGCGACGGGTGAAGTCATCGGAGGGAATATTGGGCATGACAACCACAAACTTGTCGCAGCCATAGCGCACAAGCTCGTCAGTCGAACGAATTCCGCTGCGTATGGCTGTCGCCACAGCACCGAGCGCAAGGTCGCCGGCATGACGGCCACACGTATCGTTGAAGGCCCTAAAATCATCAACGTCGATCATCGCAACGCCGGCATTCATGCGGGCGCTGCGAAGCTTTTCCTCGTAATATCGGCGATTGCGCACGCTCGTCAGCACGTCGGTGTAGACAAGGTCCTCTTCCGCGGCCTCTTGCTCATCAATCGGACGCACCATCAGCAAGACGTGAGGCTCGCCCTCGACCTTCAGAGGGCGTAGACGGGCGCGGTACTCAGTGCCATCATTGAGCAGTTGCTCCGACACCTCATCGGAGTCTGCCAAAGCCTCAAGACTCGACTGACGCAGACAAGGGCAGCGATCGCCGGCGAGCAAGCAGTTAGGCTCGCTCTTAATCTGATCGGCCGACAGCAAACGCACCACGGGGTAGTTCTTCGCGACACGGGCGACCTCAGCGGCAGCCTCCTCGTCGGTTAGATTGACCTCGTGATTATTGAGCATATGGGGCCCTTTCGATAGTTTCGCATGGTAGCGGTGGGTTCCAAATGCTACAAGGGTAACACCTTGTCGATGCAGGTAAGTACGTGAATGCTGTTACATTTTTATGAGTTGGCAGGCGGCGCGATTGAAGTCGCAGACGTGAGGTTTTGAGCACATTTGTTAACACGGCCGAAACGTTTGCGGGTGAAGCCTGCTTTGGCCATTGCGGGTGTTAGAGCCCCAGGATGCCACGGACAGCCCGGGCAGCCGCTGCCGGGCGATCGCGCAGACCGTTATGCGCGCCCGGGATCGTCACGAGAGGGCAATCGAGATATTCGGCAGCCGCTCGCGTGCCAGCCTCGCGGGGCGTGCCAATCGAGAGCTCGCCCAGGAGCACGGCGGCCACCGTTTTTGACGCGCGAACGCTATCCCAATCGGGAACGCAGGTCATAGTAATCCCGTATTCATTGGCCATGAAGCAACGACCATTGCGCAGGGCATGTTTGGCTTCCGCTTCGGTCGTTCCAGGAGCCTCGGGGTCCAAGTCGCCGAGGGCTCCCAAGAAAAGCCGGAGCGCCCTTGAAACCTTTCCAGCCGCAATCATATCGAGCAAAACCGGGGCTGCGCCCATGCCGACGCCTTCGGCCGACACAGCCGGCTCATGCAGAATCGCACGGGCGACGAGATGGGGTTCGGTACGAAGAAGCTCCAGCGCCACCAACGTACCGGCGCTGTGCGCAAGCACATTTGTCGGAGCGCCAACGTGTTCGATCACGGCTTGCAGATCGGCGGCCTGAGCGGCAAGATCATAGCTGCCGTCTGCCGCATCGCTGCTGCCACCACAGCCGCGGCGGTCGTAGGCAATTACGCGGTAGTTGCGACTGAGCTCACAAGCGATGCCGTCGAAAAATGTGCCGTCGACACAAGCGCCGTGCACGCACACCAAGGCAGGAGCATCAGGCGACACATCCGGGTCGGCATATTCGCGACAGGCAATCGTGGTGCTCGCATTCTCGACCGTAAAATCCATGTTGTGCCCCCATCATCAATGCTCATCCAGTTGCACGTCAGCACGGTTGGATGGACCCGCATTGCTTTACACCTTGTTAACAGATTAACTTTACCCGACCCGAGGCTTTTCATGGCACGGCATCATGAGCGACGTGAAAAAACGAAACTTGTAAAGCAAGAGCCCACACCTTGCTTTGGAGCCGATGCTATGCTTAGGCACAATTGTCTTGAGGAGCATATGCCTATGTCTACGTTTTTGAATGCCAGCCCCATCTTTGGGCCCGTTCGCAGCCGTCGCCTTGGTCTCTCGCTCGGCGTCAACATGATGCCGGCCAGCGGCAAAATCTGCACGTTCGACTGCATTTACTGCGAAAACGGCCTCAACGCCGAGCGCCCCTGCCACGAGCCGTATAACACGGCTGCCGTGGTGCTCGATGCACTCGAGGCAAAGCTGCGCGAGATGGCAGCCGAGGGCGAGCTCCCCGATGTGATCACCTTCGCAGGCAACGGCGAGCCCACCGCCGCACCGGAGTTTCCGCAGGCCATTGCCGGCGCCGTCGCGCTGCGCGACGAGCTTGCCCCAAACTCCAAGATCGCCGTGCTCTCCAACGGCACGCGCGCCGACCGCCCCGAGGTGCACGACGCGCTCATGATGGTCGACGACAACATTCTTAAGCTCGATACCGTCGACCCGGCGTTTATCCAGCTGCTCGACCAGCCCGTTGGCCCCTACGACGTCAAGCACCAGATCGAGACGTTCGCAAGCTTTAACGGTCACGTTATTATCCAGACGATGTTTTTGAGCGGTGAGTACCGGGGCAAGCCCATCGACAACACCGGCGAGGAGTACGTTGCCCCCTGGCTCGCGGCGCTTGAGCGCATTCGCCCGCAGGAGGCGACCATCTACACGGTGGCGCGCGAAACACCGATCGCCGGCCTTGCCAAAGCAGTGCCCGAGGTACTCGACGCCATTGCCGCGCGCGTGCGCGCCCTCGGTATTCCCTGCCAGGTGAGCTACTAGCAAAACCACGCAGCAGCTAGTGCCCGCCATCCCGCCCCATCAGTTGCGGTGATATAGTTCCTATTTGTTCTGTTAAACCGCTTAAATCGGAACTATATCACCGCAACTTTTATGGACGCGTGGGTGGGCTATACTAGCTGCGAATGAAAGGAAGTTAGCCATGTATGACAAAGGACCCGTGCCCGGCCGCAACGACGCTTGCTGGTGCGGCAGCGGCAAGAAATACAAGAAATGCCATAGCGCCTTTGATGAGCGCCTCGAGCGCTTGTGGGAAGAAGGCTGGGAGGTTCTGCCTCGCACGCTCTACAAGACTCCCGCCGATATCGAGGGCATCAAGCGCTCGGCAGCCATCAACGTGGGCGTGCTCGATTATGTGGGCGAGCATATCGCCGCAGGCATGACCACCAACCAGATCGACCAGATGATCTACGACTACACCGTCGAGCACGGTGGCACGCCGGCCGACCTTAACTACGAGGGCTATCCCAAGAGCGTGTGCACCTCGATCAACGACGTCGTCTGCCACGGTATCCCCTGCGATGCGGATGTGCTGCACGAGGGCGACATCATCAACGTAGACTGCTCCACGATCTTGGACGGTTACTTTAGTGATTCGAGCCGCATGTTCTGCATCGGCGAGGTCTCGGCCGAGCGTCAGCGCCTGGTCGACGTCACCCGCGCCAGCGTGGAGGCGGGTCTGGCGGCCGTCAAGCCATGGCTGCCGTTGTCCGTTATGGCCGAGGCAGTGCAAAAGACCGTCGAGGACGCCGGCTTTAGCGTGGTGCGCGAGTACGGCGGACACGGCATCGGTAAGGAGTTCCACGAGGACCCGTTTGTGGGCTTTACCACCGAGGCGCCCGATGTGGACACCATCATGGTGCCGGGCATGGTCTTTACCATCGAGCCCATGGTCAACGCCGGAGCGCCCGACATCAAGATCAGCAAGGGCGACGGCTGGTGCGTGCGCACCAAGGACGGCAGCGATTCGGCCCAGTGCGAGGTACAGCTCGTGGTGACCGAGGACGGCTACGAGCTGCTGAGCTGGTAGCCGTGGATGCGCCGGATGCTGACGGGCACGCTCGTCTTGCATCCGGCGTTTTTGTTTGAACGTTTTGCCTGATATAACCTGCCAAAATAAACCTGTCCCTTTTTGGTAGGTTGAGCGGAGAGGACTGCTTGTGAACATCCTGGTTTTGTTGCCCGTCAACAATCGCCATCGCGCAATTCTTGAGTCGAGCGCTCCGGGCGAGGACTTTATCTACACGAGCGCCGACGCCGCCACGCGCGAGCAGGTCGCCGGTGCGGACGTGATCTTGGGCAACATCGACCCTGACATGCTCACGGCATGCGAGCATCTCCAGCTGTTGCAATTGCAGACCGCCGGCTATGACGACTACCTTGCTGCTGGCACCGTGCCGGCTGACGCCAAGCTGTCTTGCTCGATCGGTGCCTACGGTCAGGCCGTAAGCGAGCACATGTTTGCCATGGTCCTTTCCATGATGAAGCGCCTGCCTGGCTACCAAGATTTACAGCGCGAGCATCGCTGGGAGGATTTGGGGCCGGTTACCTCGCTCAAAAATGCCAACGTGCTGGTGCTGGGCGCGGGCGATGTCGGTGGCCACTTTGCCACGCTCTGCCGCAGCATGGGCGCACACGTCCGCGGCATCAAGCGCCATCCGCTCGTCTACCCCATTGTGTTTGAGGACATGGACGGCATGGATGCCCTGCCCGAGCGCCTGGCCGAGGCAGACGTCGTCGCATCCTTTATGCCCAGCACACCCGAGACCCGCGGCCTGGCGAACGCCGAGTTCTTCGCCGCGATGAAGCCGGGCGCCTTCTTTGCCAACGGCGGCCGCGGCGACCTTGTGGTCGCCGACGACTTGGTTGCCGCCCTGGAGTCGGGCCATCTCGCCGGCGCCGCGGTCGACGTCACCGACCCCGAGCCGCTGTCTGAGACAAGCCCACTGTGGGATGCACCCAACATGCTCATCACGCCGCACGTCTCAGGTTGGTTCCACCTGGCAGCCACGCTCAACAATGTGGTCGACATCGCCGCGGAGAACCTGCGTCACCTGCAGGCCGGCGAAACTTTACGTTGTTGGATCGAGCACTGATTTGTTCCGGCGTTTTACCAAACGCCGGAACCCCTCGACGCTGCGCTCTTAGGTTCCGCCGTTCTAACGAACGGCGGACCACTCGACGCTGCGAGCCCGCCGTTTGGCCAATCTGCCGTTCAATTTCAAAGGCGCGACCAGAAGGTCAGCGCCTTTTCATTTCACGGCACCTTGGCTCAAACGGCGGGCTCTCGCTGGCGTGCGCTCTACCTGCGGCGTTTCGCTGGCGTCGGCTTCATCTGCAAGCCTTAGCAGTTCCGTCTTGCCGTTGGCGTTGTGGCATTTGCCCAGATAAAACCTGCCAAATAAACCTGTCCCTTTTTGGTAGGTTTGGCGCAATGGGGTCAGGTTGCTTGCGCCATACCGGTAGTTCTGTCTGCGACACTCTCGCCAAAGTGATATCAAACATACATCTAGCGTTTTCGACACTTCGCTTATTAGAGCCAGTCCGTCTCCTCGTCATAGCGGTCCGAATAGGCGTTACGCTTGAGTTCTTCAGCACTCGTTGGTCGCGCCTTGGACACGTCGACCCCTGACTCATGGCAAGCGGCGACGAACAGCTGTAAACCCCGATCAATAAGCTGAGCCCCACGCTCGGCCTTCATTTCTTCGGCTCGCATTTAGAGTTCCACGCTTTCGGCGCCGTTGATGGTTAGGTTGCGCTCGTAGAAGGCGGTGAGGGCGCGGATGGCGTACATCACGTCGCGCACGCCGCCGGTCTCGTAGCTCGAGTGCATGGCAAGCTGCGGCAGGCCCACGTCCACGGCATGCATGCTCGCCTGCATGTTCGACAGGTTGCCGAGCGTGGAGCCACCCGCCATATCGCTCTTGTTTGCGAAGGCCTGCGTGGGCACGTCGGCGTCATCGCAGATGGCCTGGAACACCGCGCGACTAAAGGCATCGGTGCAGTAGTGCTGGTTGGCGGCCTCCTTGATGACGATGCCGCCGTTGAGCACAACCTGGTTGCGGGCGTCGCACTTCTCGGCGTGGTTGGGGTGCACGGCATGCGCGTTGTCGCAGCTCACGAGCATCGAAGCGGCAAGCGCACGGTGGTACGACTCGTCGTCAAAGCCCAGCGAGCCGTTAATGCGGCGCAGTGCATCGGCCAAGAACGTCGACATGGCGCCCTGCTTGGTCTCGGAGCCAACCTCCTCATTATCAAAGCAGCAGAAGACCGAAACGTCGTGCGCGTTCTCGGCACCCAAAAATGCCTGCAGCGAGGTGTAGGCGCAGGCCAGGTCGTCGAGCTTGGGCGTCGAGATAAACTCGTCGGCCCAGCCCCAAATGCGCGCATCCTGACGATTGACCAGGAACAGATCGCGGCCCAAAATTTGCTCGGGCTCAACGTCCAGTTCGTCGGCGATCAGGGCGTCAAAATCTCCCTGCTTAAGGTCACCGGCGCTGATGAGCGGGCACAGGTCGACGGCGCGATTGGGAGCAAAGCCCTCGTTAACGCCGCGGTTCATATGGATAGCAAGGCTCGGGATAATAGCGACCTCGCGCTCGGTGGCAAGCAGACGACTCTCGATACGGTCGCCCTCGCGTACCAACACGCGGCCCGCGAGTGCCAGCGGACGATCGAACCAGGTGTAGTCGATCATGCCGCCGTAGGCCTCGGTGTTCAGGCGCAGCGTCTCGCCCGCGCCGTCAAGCTCAGGCACGGCCTTGACCTTAAACGTCGGCGAATCGCTGTGCGACGCCGTGAGCTGAAAATGATAGTCGCCGGCAACGCCGTCCTCGCCCCACGTAGCAGCCAGGTCCTCGCCCACCTTAAAGGCAACAACGCTCGAGGTATTGCGCTGCGTGTAATAACGCCCGCCTGGTTCGATGTCCCACGCCGCATTCTCGGGCAGGTAGGTAAAGCCCGCCTCGTCGAGCTCGGCCATAATGGTCGCCGCCGTATGGAACATGCTGGGGCATGCCTCGATAAAGTCGATAAGGTCGTTGGCGGCCTCGATATCATCGGCCGTCACATGCGCGCGCTCGGGCGTTTCCTGATCCGTCATGCTCTCCCCTTTCGCTGGTTGATGGTCCCCTCCAGCATACCCCGCCGCGCCAGTGCCGTGCCTTTCATTCCATGTTTAATCCCGCGCCGCTCGCCAAGTTGAGCCATCATGCCCGCACTCCTTTTGCGACAATTACGCTAACAGGACGAAAGGAGCCGTCATGAAGCCACGTAACATTGCCATCGCCTGCGGTGTCGCGGGAGTCGCCGTCGGCCTTGCCGCTGCCACCGGCACCGTTTATCACAAACAAATCAAGTCCGCCGCGTCACTCAAACGCTTGACCGGCTACACGGATGGCTATGACCTGTACGCAATCGACATCGCCTACGACTACGATCTTGATCGCATCATCGCCGCTGGCGTGCGCGATGACCGGGCCTACATCGATGCCGTGGTGGCGCAGGTGCTGCCCGGTGTGCCGGCACATGTCCAGGCGCCCCAGTTTGCCTGCAGCGCTTTTGTCGCCGTAGATGCCGAAGGCCGCGTGCGTACCGGTCGCAATTACGACTTTAAGGACGACACCTCGGCGCTGCTGGTGCGCAATCACCCACGCGGCGGCTATGCCTCCATCGGGTTTGCCGCCCTTAACAACCTGGGCGATAACACTCCGCTTGACTCCGTCGCCGGACGCGCCGCCGCACTCATGGGCCCGTTTGCCCAGCTCGACGGCGTCAACGAATGTGGCGTGTCCATTGCCGTGCTCACCCTGGATTCCAAACCCTGTGACCAGGACACGCAGCGCCCCGTCATCAATACCTCGCTCGCCATCCGTCTGGTGCTCGACCGTGCCGCCACCACGCAAGAAGCTGTCGACCTGCTTTCCGCCTACGACATGCACGCCATGGCAGGACGCGATTACCACTTCTTTATCAACGACGCCACCGGTGACGCGCGCGTAGTAGAGTGGGATCCGCGCGATCCGGACCGCGCTTTCAAAGCGACTCCTGTACGCCAGGTTACAAACTTCTACGCCTGCTATGGCGACGAAGTGCTGCCCAACCAAAAGAATGGCGAGCTGGGCCATGGTAAAGAGCGCGCCGTCGCAATCGCCGATGTCCTCGACGCCCATGCCGGCGCCCAAGACGAGGCAGTCGCTTGGAAGGCCCTTCGCGCTGCGGCGCAAGAGCCCAATCCGGAAGACATCACCAGCAATACGCAATGGTCGGTCGTCTTTGACAATACCGAGCCCGCTGCCGCCATCACGCTGCGCCGCCACTGGGGCAACGTCGATGCCTTCGCACTGTAAGGAGCCAGGCCCGTCGACCTTACGTTCCCTGGCGTTGCTTACATTTCCATACGCTTGAGCTAACACGTTTTACCCCCGTATCAACAGTGTGCGGGGGTAAACTTATGCGCATGTTATAACTTGCCCGGAAGGATTCATCATGCTTAGGATCGGTCTTCTTACCAGTGGCGGCGACTGCCAAGCGCTCAACGCCACCATGCGCGGCATCGTCAAAACACTCATGACCAATAGCGAAGAGCCTATCGAGATCTACGGTTTTGAGGACGGCTACCAGGGCCTTATCTACAGCAGGTTCCGTGTCATGACGCCCGCCGATTTTAGCGGTATCCTCACCCGCGGCGGCACCATCCTGGGCACGAGCCGTACGCCGTTCAAGCGCCTGGATACCCCCGAAGCCGACGGCGTCGAGAAGGTGCCCGCGATGGTCCACACCTATCACAAGTTGCAGCTCGACTGCCTGTTTATGCTGGGCGGTAACGGCTCCACCAAGACCGCCAACCGCCTGCGCGAAGAGGGCCTCAACGTTATCGCCCTGCCCAAGACCATCGATAACGACACCTGGGGCACCGAGCTGACGTTTGGTTTTACAAGCGCCATCGACGTCGCCACCAAGTGTATCGACGACATCCACACCACCGCTTCGAGCCATGGGCGCGTGTTCGTTATCGAGATCATGGGCCACAAGGTTGGCTGGATCCCGCTGTATGCCGGCGTCGCGGGCGGCGCGGATGTCATCTTGATTCCCGAGATCCCCTACGACATGGATAACGTCATCAAGACCATCGAGCATCGCATGGAGACCGGCAGCCGCTTTACGATCGTAGTCGTCGCCGAGGGCGCCATCTCCAAGGAGGACGCGGCACTGTCCAAGAAGGAGTACAAGAAGAAGCTCGCCGAGCGCACGAGCCCGTCAATCGTGTACGACATCGCCAAGGAGATCGAGGCCAAGACCGGTCGCGAGACCCGCGTCGCCATCCCCGGTCACACGCAGCGCGGCGGTCAGCCCGACGCCCAGGACCGCATCTTTGCGACCCAGTGCGGCGTCGAGGCAGCACTGGGATGCCTGCGCGGCGAGTTTGGCTACATGATTGCCCTGCGCGACGGCAAGATGTGCCACATGCCGCTCGAGGATGTCGCCGGCAAGCTCAAGTACGTCGATCCCCAGAGCGACCTGGTGCGCGAAGCCAAGGCGTTGGGCATCAGCTTCGGCGACGAATAGCCTCGGCCGAAACTGCTCTCATCGGAGGCCCCAGGGCTTACCTCCCAAATCGTCCTCGGACATGTCAGGATCCCGCCGTGCGCTTCGCGCGGCGGGATCCTTCCGCCTGCGGAAAGATTTGGGAGGTAAGCTCTGGGGCCTCCTGCGGTAACTAGGGAGGCCGAGGCTATTCGTCTTCTTGCTGCAAGTGCGTGGGCTGAGATTTTGGGATGTTGCAAGCTCTTAGCTGAGAGTAGCACTGACATTTGTCCTGAAATGGCTGGTCGTTAGGGGTTGCTACCGGTAGTTGCGGTAGGGTCGGAGCAGATTCTAACTAGAAATGGTGGTCGCCACCGGTTGTTCTCGGCATACTCGGCTCATTCGATTACGATCACCACATGAAAGGAACTGCTATGGATCTTGCGATGGCACAGCGGCTCGTTGATCGCCGCAAGGCTGCCGGGCTTTCTCAGGAGGCGCTTGCCGCCCAGCTGGCGTGAGTCGTCAGGCTGTCAGTAAATGGGAGCGCAGCGAATCTTCGCCCGATACCGATAACCTTATTGCGCTCGCCGCGCTGTATGGCGTGTCGCTGGATGAGCTGCTGTATGGGGAGGCGGTGGATAGCACTGATGACTCGCAGACTGATTATGAGGCACGGAACAGCAACGCCGGCACCAAAGCTTCAGATGAGGCTGAGGCTTCTGCTGAGCACGCTGATTGCAGCGATAAGCCACTTGTCGATATTTCCCTCGCGCGCGGCATCCACGTTATTGATCCCAACAAAGGCGAAGAGGTCCATGTTGGTTGGAATGGCATCCATGTGACTAACGAGCGCAAGGGTGAAGAGGTCCATGTGGGGCCAGACGGATTGTATATCGATACGCTTGAGGACGATGGACATAGCGTGCATACCAATGACGATGGCACCGTCACCATCGACGGCGAGACGTTTTCCAGCTGGAAGGAGGCGCACGACAAGCTCGACCATCATGGCAAGCATTTCCACACCAAGGTCGGACGTGCATGGAACAAATTCCCCTTCCCCGCACTTGTCGCTCTCGCCTATCTGGTGCTCGGCATTGTCTACAGCACATGGGCTACGGGCCTCTTCCTCGTCTTTTTGATTCCCGTCTATTACGCGCTTGGCGACTTTATCGATCAACGCCGCTTATCTAAGCTGATCGATGTCGTCTATTCAGTCAGTGCCGAGGCATGGTTCCTCTACATGTGGCTCTGCCTGGGGCAACCCCATCCCGCCTGGGTAATACTCATCACCATCCCGGTCGTAAAAGCACTCATGCGTTGGTGCCGTAAACAATGGAAGTGCCGCAAACAGGCCTAAACCACCCCAACCAGCCAGCGCCACTCATCCGACACCGCCTGCCCCTTCCAAGTTGCGGTGAGATAGGGACTGTTTTGAAGCTCCAAAGCGCCAAACAGTCCGTATATCACCGCAACTTACAAACAACTGGGTCAGTTCCGGCACGGAGATTAGCATTGAGCTGACCGCGCGCCAAGAATAGGGCCTATTTACTACGTTTAACTCGAGAGGGCCGACCATACCCGCCTTTTCCGAAAATTGGCAAGCCCTCTACCTGCGGTTTTAATTTCATAATCTTTGTCACGGTCGAGGGTGTGGTAGCAAACGTAGTAGATAGGCCCATTTTGTGGCATACGACCCATACAAGCCCAATCTCGAAGGCTAAAGAGAGCCTCTCATCCACGCCTGTGAGCGAAAACCAAATAGAATGAAAGGCAAATGGAAAGCCCGTTTGACGAGCGGAGGACATATGCGCGACGTAGCCGAAAGCGACTGGAAGCTATTTAAGAAAATGCTTCCTCAATGGCAAGAACGTTATATGGAAAAGCTCATCGCCCAGTACGTTGAGATGCTGAACGGCGACAGCGAAGCGTCCAGTAGATTTTGGACACTAGAAGAGCGCCTCAATAGAGACAAGCTGTCCTCAGGCGTAATTGCAAACGACATTCGCCGCAGCACAATGCACCGCGAGATAGCCAATTTGCTTATCGACAGCGTGATCACCCTTGACGACCTTGACGGTTTTACCGAGGACATTAAGAGCTATGCGCAACACTGGATTGGCCAGTAAGAGCACTGAACGACAGACATCCCCAGCAAAACGGGGCGAACGCCGGGCCACCTAATGGTTGTCCGCGTTCGCCCAGATAAAACCTGCCAAAATAAACCTGTCCCTTTTTGGCAGGTTACTCGGCGCTCTTGAGGGCGCCGACCATGTCGATCTTGTTGAGGGTACGATTGGTGGCTAGGTTGACGATAAACGTAAAGCCAAAGGAAAGCACCACGGCGAGCACGCAGCTTAGCGGCTCGACTTCGACGTCAAAGTACAGCGACGGCATCTGCAAAATGTACGTAAAACTCTCGGCCAGCAAGCCGCCCAGTGGCACGCCCAGCGCGGCGCCAATTGCCGTGAGAATCAGCGTCTCCTTGTTGACGTAATGGTGCACCTCGCCACGACGGAAGCCCAGCACCTTAATAGTCGCCAGCTCGCGTTCGCGCTCCGAGATGTTGGTGTTAGACAACGTAAATACCACCACAAACGACAGGCACGCCGCCATAAAGGTCACGAGCACCACGACGGAATTGATGATAGTGAAGTTCGCCTCGTAGTTCTGCCAATGTTCGGCCGTGCTCGAAATGGTGAGCCAACCGTCGCTCTTAAGCTTCTTGCTAAACGCAATCTGGTCGGCCGACGAGCCCTTAAGCAGCACAAAGATACCGTTGAGGCGTGCGCTTCGACCGAACGCGCGCTCATAGGTGCCCTGCGTCATGTAAAGCGTGTTACCCAAATAGTTGAGCGAGATGTCGCTAACCTTGACCTTGGCAACATTGAGCGACGAATCCTGGACCTGCGCCGTATCACCCGGCTGAATCCCAAGAACCAGCTGTGAGCTCTTGCTCAAATACACATCCCCGTCACGCAGGGCGAGCGGTTCTTTGGACTCATCCTCCAGGCGCACGTAATCGCCCAAGTCACCCGTGCGGTCGTCGGGAATCACGATGAGCTGCACGGTCTCGCTCTTACCGCCAAATGTAAAGGTGACGTTGTCTGTCATAATTGGCAGCGTCGAAGTCACGGTCACGTTGGAATCCTTGGCTGCACTGCGTTCATCCAGTGCTGCGCACGTCTGCGAAAAATCGTCGGGGTTGGCGACCGCCAGCAAGTCGTAGCGCGTGATGTGCCCGTACTGCTTGGGCGACAGCGCGACCGACGTATCGCGGATACCCATACCGCAGATCACGAGCGCCGTGCATCCCGCAATGCCAAAGATGGTCATAAAGGCGCGCTTTTTGTAGCGGAACAGGTTGCGTGCAGCGACCTTGTTCAAAAAGCCCATGCGGTGCCAGATAAAGCCGATGCGCTCGAGCAGAATGCGCGAACCGGCGCGCGGAGCCTTGGGGCGCATGAGCGAGGCAGGGGTCTCGGCCATCTCGTGGCGGCAGGCGATAATCGTGGCTCCCACCACGCCCACGGCAAACAGCGCCACCGAAACGATCGAGGACACGATGTCGTACGAAAGTAGCATCTGGGGCAGCGAGTACATGTCGTCGAACACCGTAAACAAGAACAGCGGCAGACCCACAAATCCGATGATATTGCCGAGCACGCCACCGATCAGACACGCCCACAGCGAGTAGTCCACATATTTGGACAGGATACGCCCGCGTGAATAGCCGAGCGCCTTGTACAGGCCAATTAGTGTGCGCTCCTCCTCGACCATGCGGGTGGCGGTGGTGAGGCTGATAAGCACGGCGACGATAAAGAAGATGAACGGGAACACCGTGGCGATGGCCTCGATCGAAGAACTATCGCTCTCGACGCTCGAGTAGCTTGCGATATTGCCGCGGTCCTGGATGTACCAGGTGCATTCGCCTAGGTCAGAGAGCTCGGCGCGGGCATCGGCAAACTGCTGGTCGGCGGCGGCGCGGCGCTGGTCCAGGTCGGCTTGCGCCTGCGCACGCTCGTCGCTGCCCTCGGCCATGCGATTGATGTTGTCCTGCTCGATCCCAAAGAGCATGGCGGCCTGACGCTCGGCCGTATCCAAGCTTGTCGGCGTGTCAACCGTCAACTCCTGGACGCGCACCTTCTCACGCTCCTCGCGGATCTTCTCGATATTGCCTTTGACCTCGTTGATCTTTGTCGTGTAGGCATCCGAATAGGAGTTGAGGCTCTTGGCTCCCTCGACGACCACGTGGACCGCGGAGTAGGAAGAAGATGTCGCAGCATCCTCGCTCACATAGAACTTATAGTCCGCCGCCGAAGCAGCGCGAAAGGCGTTGACTGTCGAGTCGGAGCTCACGTCGGTAGGATCGAGAACCTCTGCCGTGATGGTGTAGTCCCCATCGGCAAACTGGTCCTTGGCGCTTTGGTTCGACGAGCTCGCATCGTTGGCGGCAAAGCTCACCGTATCGCCGATTTTCTTGCCCGAAGCCTTCAAAAAACGTGAGGTCACTGCCACTTCGCCCGAAGTCTCGGGCAGCTCGCCGTGTACTAGCACCGGTTGGTCAATATTCTCCTTGGAGAGACTTTGCACGACCACGCGCTCGCGCGTTGTGCCCACGGCGGTGTAGGCGGTCTCGGTGTAGATACCCTCGGCCGTCTCGACGCCGTCGACCTCTTGAATGGCCGCAAGATCGTCACGCGTAAGACCATAGGTCGACTGCACATTAATGTCATAGACATTCTGCTGGTCAAAATAGGCGTCAACCGAATCGCACAGGTCCTCGCAGCCCGCCTTAAGACCGCACATCACACTCACGCCGAGCGCGGTGATGACCACGATGGACAAGAAGCGCTTAAGACTGCCTCGGATTGTGCGGTAGATGCCACGGCGAAACACCGCCGGCACCATATCGTTTGAGCTTTGGGCAGTGCGGTAGGTCGTAAAATCCTGCTCTCGCTCCGTGTTCTGCGCGTCGCGGCGTTGGCTGTTTTGGCGGTCCTGATTCATGGGCGCTACCACTCGATCGTCTCGATCGGCACGGGATTTTGCTGGACCGTCTCGCTCTCCACGCGGCCGTTCTTAAAGCGGATCAGGCGATCGGCCATGGGCGCCAGCGCGGAGTTGTGGGTGATGATAATGACCGTGATGCCTTGCTTGCGACAGGTGTCCTGCAGCAGCTGCAAGATCTGCTTGCCGGTTTTGTAGTCGAGTGCACCCGTGGGCTCGTCGCACAAAAGCAGCTTGGGGTTCTTGGCCAGCGCGCGGGCGATGGACACACGCTGCTGCTCGCCGCCCGAAAGCTGCGCCGGAAAGTTAGCGAGGCGGTCGCCCAGGCCAACTTGACGAAGCGTTTGCTCGGCATCGAGCGAATCGGGGCAGATCTGAGCTGCGAGCTCAACGTTTTCGAGGGCCGTCAGGTTGGGAACCAGATTGTAGAACTGAAAGACAAAGCCCACGTCGGCGCGGCGGTATTCCACAAGCTGTGCCTCGTTGGCAGCGCTCACGTCACGCCCGTCCACCGTCACGGTGCCAGAAGTTGCCGTGTCCATGCCGCCCAGAATGTTGAGGGCCGTGGTCTTGCCGGCACCCGAAGCACCCAAAATGATGGCGAGCTCGCCGCGCTCAACGGTAAAGCTCGCGCCGTCGAGCGCATGAATGCGGGCATCGCCCTCGCCGTATGCTTTGATGACGTCTTTGAATTCGATATAGGCCATCGATCGGTTCCCATCTGGTCGGATAACTCTTTAGTATTACCCATTTCGCACCGACCAAAAAGGGACAGGTTTATTTTGGCAGGTTTTATATGGGGGAATGGCGGGTGTAGGCGAGGCACCGGGGAGGCCGAGAAATCATCGACGGGGTCAGGCCGACCGCCAAACACAACGCACGCATCTCAATCTGTCAGCCAAATCATTCGAACAGCTGTTCGTTTCTATGATATGATTCAACTATCTAAGCAGGCCAATACGCAGAAAGGCGGCCAACATGGCATTCGACTTTAAGAAGGAATGCAAGGAGCTCTACAAACCTGCAAGCAAGCCGAGTATCGTAACTGTCCCGCCTATGAGCTACGTTGCCGTTCGCGGAAAGGGCGACCCAAATACCGAGGCGGCGAGTATCAAAACGCCCTGCCGCTACTTTACGGCATCGCCTATACCGTCAAGATGTCGAAGAAAGGCTCAAGGAACATCGAGGGTTACTTCGACTATGTGGTGCCGCCGCTCGAGGGTTTCTGGTGGCAAGACTCCCCCGGTAGCGGCATCGATTATGTACGCAAGGACAATTTCAACTTTATCTCGTGCATCCGCCTGCCTGATTTCGTCACCCGAGATGACTTTGACTGGGCAGTCGCGGAAGCCACGACCAAAAAGAAACTGGACTTTTCCGCCGTCGAACTGCTTAAAGTTGACGAGGGTCTCTGCGTTCAATGCATGCACACCGGGCCCTACGACAACGAACCGGCGACCGTAGACGCTATGCATGAATACACGACCGAGCTGGGCTATGTTCCCGACTTCTCAGACACCCGTTTACATCACGAAATCTATCTCTCCGATCCACGCAAATGCGCACCGGAGAAACTTAAGACCGTGGTTCGTCATCCTATCAAGCGCGCTGAATAGCGTGGGGCGTCATTTCACGCGCTAGGTTTTAAGCCAGCCAACCAGCCGCCTCCTAGGCCGTCCGGTAATTATCTTGACGCGGCCCGTCGCATCTTATAAGTTTGTTTTGCTAAAGCTGGAAAGCCTCTCAACGATGCGCAACTCCAGCTCTTTTTCTATCAAGAGAGCAAGTGTCGGAAAGCAAAATGTCAGAAAGCAGCGCTTCGAGCAGAATCAAACGCCTGGTCAACACCTATAGCGGTCTCGTGCTCATGGGCGCCGTCGGAATCCCTATCGGCGTTATCGTTGGCGCCATCTGTGCCCTTTTTGGTCGTGTGCTCCTGGCAATCGGCGCCTTCCGGGACGCGCACGTCGCACTGCTCCTTCCCTTTCTCGCCCTCGCGGGTCTGGCCATCGTATTTGCCTACCGCACCTGGGGCAAAGGCACCGATCGGGGCATGAGCTTAGTATTTGACGTAGGCCACGGACGCGAGGACGCCATCTCCCCGCGTTTGGTGCCGCTCATTATGCTGAGCACGTGGGGGACGCATCTCTTTGGCGGTAGTGCGGGACGCGAGGGCGTAGCGGTGCAGATCGGCGCCACCGTCTCGCATTGGATCGGCCGACGTCTACCTTTCCGAGACCCCGGCAACACGTTTTTGCTTATCGGCATGGCCGCCGGCTTTGCCGGACTCTTCCAAACGCCCCTCGCCGCCGCGATCTTTGCGATCGAAGTACTGGTCGCAGGACGCATGGAATACCGCGCGCTGTTTCCCGCGCTTACAGCCTCGCTCGCCGCAAGCATGACCTCCGGCGCTCTGGGGCTCGAGAAGTTTGAGGTCGCCGTTACCGCCTCGTATGCGCTCGACCTCCCCGGTCTTGGACGGCTGGCGTTGTTGGGTATCGCGTTTGGCATGGTCGGTGGCGCCTTTGCCTGGTGCCTTGCCCATGCTAAGACCCTTGCAGCGCGGCTGCTCCCCAGCCCTTACATACGCGTTGCCGTTATGGGCCTTGCGCTGTCGGCGATTCTGTTCGTGCTGTGGCAGGGGCGATACTGCGGCCTTGGCACCAACCTGATATCCGCGGCACTGGGGTGACAACGGCGAGGCGTCAATCATGCCTTGGGACTGGGCGCTCAAATTCGTACTCACCATCGCCACGCTTGCCGCAGGATATCAGGGTGGCGAGGTGACGCCGCTGTTCTCCATCGGAGCCAGCCTGGGTGTCGTACTCGCCGGGATTCTCGGCATGCCCGTCGAGCTCTGCGCCGCACTGGGCTACGCAGCCGTCTTTGGCAGCGCCACCAACACGCTGCTCGCGCCGATCCTCATTGGCTGCGAGGTCTTCGGTTTCGGTAATCTGCCGGCGTTCTTCATCGTCTGCGTTGTGGCATATCTGTTCAACATGGACAAATCGATCTACGCCCTGCAGGAGCGGGCATAGAAAGATGTCCAAGTAGGTGGTCTCAACCGGAAACGGCGTCCCACTCTGAGGCTGCATTCCGGGACACGGTTCCCGCTTGAGACGCTATTCGGAAAGCGTGTCCCGTTCTATTGTGGCGTCTTGGCTATGCAAAGTGCCCTGGCGTTACTCCTCGTACGCGCCCTCAAGCCGAAGCAGCCATTCCTTGCGATCGAGGCCACCGGCATATCCGTTGAGCGACCCGTCAGCGGCAACCACGCGATGGCACGGCACGATAATCGAAATGGGATTACGCGCAACCGCAGCCCCCACGGCACGCGGGGACACAACGGGAGCCTCATTTCCCGGCACGCGATGTCGAGCCGCAACACGCTGGGCGATTTCGCCATACGTAGCGACATCGCCACGCGGGATAGAAAGCAGCTCAAACCAAACCTCACGCTGAAACGCCGTGCCAATCATATGCAACGGCGGCGTAAACCGAGGTACCTGCCTGCAAAATAAGCATTCAGCCAAGCCCAAGAACGCTCAAGCACCGAAGAAGCCGCGCCATTTGCCGGACTCACCGAAGACATCCCACCGGTACCGGAAACCGCATCGGCGCCTTCAACGTGCTCCGCATCTTCTTTGAGCAGCGTAGAGCCAAAGTGCTCCTGCCCCTCAAACCAAAGCCCCGTCAAACCGCGGCCATCAGCGGCAAGCAAGATTTCGCCCAAAGGCGAAGCAAATGTCGTCGTGACCACCGGCGGCTCCTTTCAAAACTCCGCAACATAATACCGCGAATTGTGCAGACAACCCCGCAGATACGTCCGGACAGACCCGATTGTCCAAGGGAGGGCGTTTTCCCTCTCAATATCAGCCGACACCGAGTCGCAATGCCCAAAACGATGTCCGGCAAAAACGAAGGTGAATGGTTTTCCGAGAAGTGAACGAGTAAAAATAGGGCCCCGAAGCATCCGCATTTTTTGATTGCAAAACAGCAGGATCCATGCGATAAAACCGCAGGAAATGGCGGCCAAAATATGCCGATGCTTCAAGGGTCCAAAATAGGTCGTTCACATCCCGGGAAACCATTCACCTTCGATTCGCACCAACCCCAAAGTCACCCAAGGCAGCAGGCGCGACAGCGCCACAGCTGCCGCACGACCCCAAAGTCCCCGCAGGCAGCAGGCGCAACGCGCCGCAGCTGCCGGCCGCGCTCCGCAGTCCCCCAAGGCGGC
>QSCH01000013.1:0-59064 GCA_003462965.1 Collinsella sp. OF03-4AA | reverse complement strand
GGGTGAATTGAACGCAATGGGGACGGAAAAGGCTGCAGCGAGAACGAGCGTACAAATCCATGCGGCCCTGTCTCTTAGGATCAGTTTGAGAAGAAGTCGACAGTACATTTGGAAGCACCTACGTTCCTCAAAGAATCGTTAGATTAAAAGTAACAGACCGGATGAAGATACGTGCGACGGGGGCGAGGCGAATGGCTGAGCGGTATCGATATGCGGGTTTAACGGTATTATATTGACCACATAGTTTTTTAACTTACATTTCTACCCGCCCTTTTCGTAGAGTCGCCGATACGTGCTTAGCGCACCCTCGGCGCGTCCGGCAGGCTTTGCGAAATGGGATCCAGGAGACTTCGGCGCAGCATCATCTTGCGGAATGCTTCTAATGAGCCTCCCATCCTTCAAAAACAGAATCTCATCGCACAGCCTATCGACCGAATCCAAGATGTGGGATGACATGATGATGCACGTACCAGAATCGGCCAGCTTCCTGAGAATCTCGGAATGCAAGTCCACCCTGCTGGGGTCGAGCGCGTTCATGGGCTCATCTAATAGAAGGTACCGCGCGCCCGTCGCATACGCAATCGCCAGGGTAAGCTGCTGCTTCATGCCCTGGCTCAGAGTGCGGATCCTCATCTTCGCGAACTCGCCTATCTGCGTTTGTTCCACTATCTCTTCGATATCGCGAGCATGCGGCCACATATCGCAAACCATCTTGAGGTGATCTTCCGCACGCAATCCGGGATACAGCAGCGTCCCCTCACCAGGTGCATAGAAGATCATAGAACGGACCTCTCTCGCACCCGCACCCTGCACCTCATCCAGAACGATGCTCCCGTCCACGCGAGGACCCGGCAAACCTGCCATCGCACGCAGCAACGTCGTCTTTCCATGCCCGTTCGGAGCGACGAGACCGTAGACCGTACCCGGGGCAAACTCAGCGTTCACCGAATCTACGAGCACCTTCTTTCCATAAGAGATCGTCAGCGTTTGAAGGTCAATCATCGAGATCATCCCCTTTCGATCTTTGGAACACTCAGGCGCACCATCAACGGAGATACGGCGCCCAAGACCACCAGCAGAGCGCCCGATGCGCCGACGACCTCTCCAAAAGGCATCGCGTTCGTCCCTCGCCCAAGGAACCCAATCGTCCCCACCTGGGAAGCGGGATCAAACGAGGCGAATGGAGCCAGCAGCGCGACGCCCATGCCCACGCTTTCAACATGAGCGCTCAACGAACCCAACACCAAGAGAACCGCGCAAACCATTCCGGTGACAACGGGGTTGCGGCTAATCGCTGCTGTCAACGCAGCGACGACGGAAATCACGCCGTATGCCATGACCAGCAACGGAATACTGCACAACACCGCCTCCCCCACCATGGACGTTGTCGAAGCTCCCGCCCGAATGAGAGCGACGGGATACTCCGATCCACCCGCACCGCTCTTAATCACGGACACAACGACAGCGGGAACCATCGACACCAAAAGCAGCACCAAGCCAAGCAGGAGAGCCAGCGCAACAGCCGTCAGAAAACGCACATGCGCTGTTGCGGGGATCTGGAGAACCAGAAGGGAACGACACTGCAGGTGGGCGCACGCGAGCGATGTGACAACCACGGGCAACAGCAAAAATAAGGAGGGAAGCGCTGCCTGGAGATACGAAAGGAGGATTAATGGGGGCATCTTCGTACTTAACTCGTAAACCTTGGGGTCCGGCAAGCTCGCGATCGACTCAAGCAGAAGGGCGCGCGCCTCCGCACGAGAAGGAGTCTCCGGCTCGATTCCGATCGATTGCAGGAGAGTCGCATCTGCCGCGCCCAGCTCACCTCGAGCGCGCTCGTACGTCGCAAGGCTTCGAAACCCCTCCGCAGGCATAGGCGCGTACACGAAACCCGAAAGAGCATCCCGCATGTCTTCCAGGGCCGCTTTGCCCTCGACGTCCATATTCGCAGCGTTCTGCTCTAAATACCGATCTATTGAACGGAGCTCCCCATCCCTATACCGAACAGCGGAAACGTTATCAGCGTCAGGAAACATCTCGACCAGAGCCGGGGCCAGCATCGTCGTCGACATTGCAATCGCGCATACGGCGAGGGTAGGAGAACGCAGGAGCAGTTTCCCCATCGTTCTTACGTATGCAACGGCGGAGGCACAAGCGCTCGAACGAGTTGCCGTTCTCGATGCAGTGAAGGAACCTCTCTCAAGACAAATCGGGGATATCGGGCACGCGCAGCCGCTCTTTCCAGCAACGCAAAGCAGGCTAATTGCCAGCACCTCGATCCCGATTGCGCATACGAGGGCAATCGCGCCACGCTCGAAGCAAAGTCCAGGCAGATTCACTATCTGCGTTGTCGGGTACGGGCTATAGGCGCCGACGGTCAACTCAGTGTTCGCATACGTAAGGGGATTCAACAGGGCGAACTCACGTAAAGCGATGGATCTTCCGTAATACCCGGGAACCATCGTCACCCCCATCAGGGCACATACGAACACGATTCCAAGCGTAGGGTTATTGGCAATCTTCACGGCAAGGTGAACGACAAGCGAGATGAACGCTGCCACCAAGAATTGCAAGATGGCCGTCTGCGCGAACACCAGCCAAGCCGGTTTGACAACCGGAGTCGCATATTGAATGTAGCCTATCGGATAGAACGGCGAGCCCGGGCCATTCTTCACAAGCGCGGCGATTATCCCTGGAAGATTGATGGCGAGGACGGCAAGCATTGCAAAAACACTCGCCCATACGCTCGATGCAACAAGTCTACCCAGCTCGCCCATCGGTGCCTGGATGATGAGCTTTTCACGTTTGTTAAGACGCGCGGCAAGGAACGAGACGGCAACGGCCGTTGCGACCCATAGCAAGTACTCCTTCGATCCGTCATAATAGGTGTACTCTCCATCCGATATCTGCAGAAACGGAAGTAGGGGAGAGAGCGGTGCCAAGATAAGACGTCCCGCGGCAAGAGGGTACAGAAGCGCGGGCATGCTTGATGAAGAGGTATAGACACCGTCCTCCCCCGCATTCACAAGCGCATCCGCATAGGATGCTGACAATTCCTGCTCAACACGGGTTATTCCCGACTCGAGGTATTCGACCCGTCCGTCGATGCCAGCCGCGCTCCTGAAGACGGGCAGAGCACAAAGAACCATCAACGCAACAACGACAACACAGAGCGACCTGGAGGAGAGAAGCGACCTAAAGATCGCCTTCGAGATTTTGAGCATATTCATCGCCAACCTTAACCTCATCCAGTCGGAACAGAGGGGCCGAACAAAATGCTCGGCCCTTATTACTTGCCGGCAAAGTCAATTTAACATAAACTGTTAAAAAGTAACCTGAGTTTTTTAAATTCTTCGGAGGTTATTATGAGTTCCGACAATCGCACTCCCCGGCTTCATTCCTTCCGCATCGCATGTGCGATAGCCTCTGCGACCCTTTGCGCCACCGCCATCGCACAAGTGGCGTTCTCCTTAAAGCCAGCAATCGAAGTGCTCGACAACCCTGTAATTGCAGACTCCCCCGCGTATCCAGCCCTTGCGATCTCGACATTGGTCCCTGCCGTCATCGGTATCGCTACGACCATCCTCAGCGCCGTTCTCGTGTGGACGATCAAGAGCGGAGACCCCTTCAAGAAAGGGTCTGCGACATGCTTGAAGGTGCTCGGCATTCTCTTCGTTGTTCAAGCTGCCACCAGCCTCTACGCCGGCTCACTCAAAACCTCCGTTTCGATGTTTGGCGGCGAGGGGGCCGTCGGCGCCCAAGAGATCGCTTCATCATTCGATTGGACCTCTCTGGTTCTCGGCATCGTCCTGTTCATGCTTTCCCAGCTCTTCTTGTACGCCCGAGAGCTGTACCTCGACTCCGACGAGATTGCGTAAGGAAACGCCATGCCCGTAATTGTTCGCCTCGACAAGATCATGGCCGAGCGAAAGATTTCCTCGAACGAACTTGCCGAAAGGATTGGAACCACGCCCGTGAACCTGTCCCGTATTAAAAAAGGGCATATTCGCGGCATTCGCTTCAACACACTCGAGCAGCTATGCCTCGCCCTTCGTTGCCAACCCGGAGACCTTCTCGAAGTCATGAGCGAAGAGGATGCCCGAAAGGAGTTCGGACTCGATTGGTCCGCCGAGGATTAGAGGGCGGTCGTACTCGCCCTGCACACGGGGATGCGAATCGGCGAGGTCTGCGGCCTTCGGTGGTGCGATGTGGATTTCGAGACGGGCCTGATCTCGATCAGACACTCGGTGGCGTACGCGAAGGGAATGGGTTCGTTCATCAAGGACACCAAGACCCATGACGCCAGGGGTATCCCCATCGACCCGGTCGGCCTACTCCCCTTCCTGAAGGAGACCCACGAGATCGACTGCGGAAAGCTGCGCTTGCGCGGCCTTACCGGGGCGGTCGAGATCGGGGACTGCTACATCCTGTCGGAGCCGGGCGCGACCTTCGCGACGACAAGCTATATCCGCAGGGCGTTCAAGACGTTCTCGGAGACCAACGGCCTCATGGGCACCAACGACGAGCTGATCACGTTCCACGGCCTTCGCCACACGTTCGCAACGCAGTGGATCCGCCAAGGCGGCGATATCAAGGCGCTCCAATCGATCCTCGGCCACAAGGACGCCATGGCGACGCTCAACGTCTACGCCGACATCGAGCCCATCTCCAAAATCCATAACATGCTGCGCGCCACGCCGTGCCTTTGGCGCGGGCACCTCGGGCCGAGGGTCGATCCGGGTCCCATGTTCCAACAGAGGATCCAGGAGTCCATCGAGACGCTCCAGGCGTTCGGCTACGGCATCACCGAGCCGGACGACCGAAATATCGCCATACGCGACGTGAAGACGAACAGTTGGCTCTAGCTCACCGAGTACGCGGCAGTGCTGGGGGCCATCCCGACCGAGGCCACGGTGGTCCGATAGGGGCGCCGCCCGCGGCATGCGCCGCGGAGCGGTATCCCCTACCGAAGGGCGGGGATGCCCTCCGCTTCCAGTTCGGAATCAGCCGTCGGAGGCGTTCGGCTGACTGCGGGAACGGCCTGTCCGCTCAATGTGTTCGGCTGAGATCGGAAATCAACCCAACACGAGCCGGACACGCGCCAGACGGCTCTTCCCCGTACGGCCTTCCCCCTTACGCTCATGTTGCAGACGTGTAACGCCGCTGTAAGCGCACCTCTTTTGGCGCCAGACAGGTACAATGATGAACACTGTACCGTAGCGGAGCGCCCCGCGCGCGCCGCAACCACGCGAAAGGGTTTCCCATGGCCGAGATCTCGTCCTCCCGTATCGTCATCACCGTCCTTGGCAAGAACCGCCCCGGCATCGTCGCCGGCGTCACCCGTGTCCTGGGCGAGGCCAACGTCGACATCCGCGACATCACGCAGTCCATTATCGAGGACATCTTCACCATGACCATGCTGGCCGATACCGCCGAGTCCAAGCTCGACTTCGCTGAGCTGCAGAAGGCCCTGGCCGAGGCGGCGAGCTTTCGGGCGTCAACGTGTCCATCCAGCGCGAGGACGTCTTTAACTTTATGTACCGCCTGTAGCGAACAGGCCGTGCAGGAACAGGCCGGCGCATCTGCACTCAAGCACGCCGCCCCCACACGGCCCGGAGAGGAGCGCACATGGCCTACGACGCCAAGAAAATCTATTACCGCTTCGATGACCACTTGAGCCGACTGGTTCTGGATTACGAAGCAAGCCGCCAGATTTCGTCTGAGAGCGAAAGCCTCTACCACGGCCTGCCGACCGACCCTTATGACGAGGGCTTGTTCGAAGAGCACAATGTCAAGCGCGGCCTGCGCAATGCCGACGGCTCGGGCGTGGTCGCGGGCCTCACTCGTATCTCGGATGTGCACGGCTACAACAAGGTCGACGGAAAGGTCGTGCCCGATCAGGGCAAGCTCACGCTTCGCGGCTACAGCATCGAGGATCTGGTCAACAATGCCCAGGCCGAGAATCGCTACGGCTACGAGGAAGTCGCCTATCTGCTTATCACGGGTTCGCTGCCCAACAAGGAAGAGCTCGACGGCTTTTGCGAGCGCCTGGGCGCCTTTAGACATCTGAGCGACGAGTACGTTAAAGAGTTCCCTATGACCACGGTATCGTCGAGCATCATGAACGTGCTCCAGCGCGCCGTACTGCTGCTCTACGCCTTCGATGCCGAACCAGACGTGATCACGCCCGAGCACGAAATCGACGTCGCCATTTCCATGCTCGCACGTCTCCCGCGCATCGCCGCCTTCGCACACATGGCCTCGGTCGCCAAGCTTCGCGGCTCCGAGGTTCACGTGCCGCACCCCACGCCCGGTCTCTCCACCGCCGAGACCATCCTACAGGTCCTGCGCGGCGGCATGGCGTTCACCCGCGATGAGGCGATGCTGCTCGACGTTATGCTCATGCTGCATGCCGAGCACGGCGGCGGCAACAACTCCACCTTCGCTTGCCGCGTGCTGTCGTCTTCGGCCACCGACCCGTATTCCGCCTACGCCGCGGCTATCGGCTCGCTCAAGGGCCCGCGCCACGGTGGTGCCAATGCCAAGGTCGTGTCTATGCACGAGGACATCCGCGCGCATGTCTCCAACTGGGAGGACGAGGACGAGGTCGCGGCCTACCTGGCAAGATCCTCGACAAGCAGGCCTTCGACGGCACGGGCCTCATCTACGGCATGGGCCACGCCGTCTATACGCTCAGCGACCCGCGCGCCGAGGTCTGCCGTCGTTACGCGCGCACACTTGCCGCCAAGAAGAACCTGGGCGATGAGTTCGCGCTCATCGAGCGCATCGAGCGCCTGGCACCCCAGGTCATGCGCGACCACGGCATGACCAAGCCCATCTGCGCGAACATCGACCTGTACACGGGCTTTATCTACAAGATGCTCGGCGTGCCCGAGACGCTTTTTACGCCGCTATTCGCCGTCGCCCGCATGGCCGGCTGGTCGGCACACCGCATGGAAGAGCTCTTCTGCGCGCACCGTATTATTCGCCCGGCCTATCGTCCGGTGATCGAGCCGCTGGAGTACAAGCCGCTCGCCGACCGCTAGGACGCGGACCGTTATAGAACTCGAGCGTGGCCAGGGACCCAAGCCCTCGGCCACGCTTTTTATGCCAGTAGAAAGGGCTGCATCAAATGATTGTGTTTTCCGATATGGATGGGACGCTGCTGACGAGCGATAAGCAAATGAGCGATGCCACCTGGGCGATGCTCGACGAGCTCGCACGTCGTGGCATCGAGTTTATTCCCTGCACGGGACGTCCACTGTCGGGCATCTTTGAGCCCATTCTCGCCCATCCCGCCGTGCATTACGCGGTCTGTGCCAACGGCGCCAGCGTCTGGCAGCTCGACGAGGATACGCCCACCGACGCCTCGCGCGCCACGTGCATCTTGAGCCGTCCGCTCGACCGTGGCATTGCCCACCGCATCCATCGCATTGCCGCCGGCCACGATGTGACCTTCGATATCTTCGCGGATGGGCAGTGCTTCCTCCCCCGCTCGCTCTACGGGCGTCTGGATGAGTTCTGTGGCGGCGACCCCCACATCGCGGCTTCGCTCAAGCGCACACGAACGCCGATCGACATGAATATCGACAGCAAGATCGACGAGGTCGAGGCGCTCGAACGCATCGCTATGTACTGGCACGACCCCGCCGATCGCGACGCCATCGCGGCGGCGCTCGACACGCTCGGAGGCATTGAGGTCACGCGTTCGTACGCCATGAATATCGAGGTTATGGGCGAAGGCACCACCAAGGGAACGGCCCTCACGTGGCTGTGTGAGCACCTGGGCGAGCGCCTCGCCAACGCCTGGGCGTTCGGCGACAACATCAACGACATCCCCATGCTGCAGGCAGCGGGCCACGGCATGGCCATGATCAACGCCGAGCCCGAAGATCGCGAGGCCGCCGACGCCATCACCGAATACGACAACGACCACGACGGCGTCGCCCGCACCATCATGGCCGCCCTCGCCTAGTCATTGGTCAGTCATTGGGGACGTTCTTAAACGACTAGTCACTGGGGACACTCTTCGCAAAAAGCTGCAAGGACCGTCCCCCACTGTCGGCAGAAAAGGAACGTCCCCATCTGCCGGATTAGGAGAGACTCTCCAGCATGCGGCGGAGCTCCTGTTGGACGGCGTGGTCGCGGTTGCACCCCACCACACGATCGGCAACGGCCTTGAGCGCAGGGCGCGCGTTTTCCATCGCGCAGCCCGTGCCGACAAAGCGAATGATCTCGTAGTCGTTCATCGAGTCGCCAAACGCCATGACCTCGTCGCGACCAATGCCGTAATGCTCCGCGAGCTGCGCGATACCCGAGGCCTTCGACACACCAGGCTGCATGGCATCGATCCACGCGTTGCCCGAAGGCGCAAAAGTAAAGAGCTGACCAAGTTCGCGCTGTAGTACGTACGCACTGTCCATAACCGCACTGTCGTCGCAAAAGATACTCGCTTTGATGATATTTACGCTGGGATCGGGCAGCTCCCAAATGCGTTCGGCATTGGGAAGGTCCTTATCGACCTCGCGCACGAACTTGCTCTCGTCATCGAGCAAAAAGGACTTGGTTCGGTCAAAGAGCGCAAGATGCAGATTGGGAAACGTCCTGACGGCTTGGGCGAGCCTTCGAATCGCCAGGTGGGAATACACCTCACGGTCTACCATCTTACCGTCGGCGTAGACCTGGGCGCCGTTAGCGGCGACAAAGTCCATCTTGTCGCGAACGGGCGCAAAGAACTCGCACAGGCGATCGTAGCGACGACCTGACGATGCGGCGAAATGCACGCCATGCTCGCGTAGCGCCAGAATCAGTTCGTAGGTCTCGGGAGGCACCTGGCCGTTTTCGTCAAGCAGTGTGCCGTCCATATCGGATGCAATCAGTTTAAACATAGAAAAGCTCCCTTCGGGCTTGTTGGAATCGAACGTGTATCCGATTCCAACGTACCCAAAGGGAGCTCAAATAAGACTCCGCGGGCGTAAACGTTACAAGGACCTGGCAAATAGCTCACACATGCCAGAGGTCTCACGGTCGCGGCGTCAGGCGACACGCCACCCCGACGGATAGTCGTTTAAGAACGTCCCCGATGACTAGTCGGCGTAGGTGAAGGTCGTGACGTCGAACATGCCCTCGGGGCGGATGCGGAGCGTCGGGATGACCGGCAGGGGCAGGAAGATGATGCCCATGATGGGGTCGAGCGGCGGCTCGATACCCATGGCGCGCGCCTTGACCATAAAGTCGTCATGCTGTGCGGCCACGTCCTCGGCAGCGCCTTCGCTCATCAGGCCGCCGAGCGCCAGCGGAATGCGCGCCACGACCTCGCCGTTGCGCACCAGCACGTGGCCGCCCTGGCCCACGGCCTCAACGGCAGCCATCATATCCGCCGCATTGTCGCCCACCACGCACACGTTGTGCGAGTCGTGGCCAATCGTGGAGGCAATGGCGCCACCCGTGATGGTAAAGCCGCGCACCCAGCCGCGACCGATATGCTTGCCAACCAAGCCCAGACCCGCGGGGCCGTCACCGTCGGCGCCCTCGGCCTGCAGCGACACGCCGCGGCCGTGGCGCTCGATCAGCATAATGCGGCGCAGGCCCTCGGCACTCTCGGGGCGAACCATACCCGTGATAGCCATACCCGGGATGACATCGATAACGGCCTCGCCCGGCTTAAAGGCATAGTCGAACACGTCGAGCGATAGCTTCGGCAGCTTAACGGAAGCACGCAGCTCATCGGCAAGCGCTGCGACCTCGGCCATCTCGGGTGCGATCTCGCCCACAAAGGTGCCGTCCTGCGCCACCAGAGCACCGGCGGCATATACGCGATGCGGAGCCTTGGCAAACGTCAGGTCATCGAGCAACAGCAGGTCGGCGCGTTTGCCCGGGGCGATCGCGCCACGGAGCTCATGCGGGTCGCGACAGCCGTGGTCCAGGCCAAATGCCTCAGCCGTGGAAAGGGACGCCATGGAGATGGCGACCACCGGGTCGATGCCGGCCTCGATGGCCACGCGGCAGGCATTGTCGATCATACCGGTCGAAAGAGCATCGGAGGGAGCGCGGTCGTCGGTCGCAAAGCAGCAGCGGCGGGCGCGGGCAGGGTTCTCCAGCAGCATCGGAGACAAATTGGCCAGGTCGTGGCTGCACGTGCCCTCACGCAGCATCACATACATGCCGCGGGACAGCTTGTCGAGCGCCTCCTCGGGAATCGTCGACTCGTGGTCGGCGATAATGCCCGCTGCGGCATAGGCGTTGAGGTCCATACCGGCAACGAGCGGCGCGTGGCCGTCAACCTGCTTGGACGGCGTCTGGTTGGCAGCATCGATGCGGGCACAGGTCTCGGGGTCGGCCATAAAGACGCCCGGCAGGTTCATCATTTCGCCCAGACCAAAGACATCGCCCGGATGCTCGGCAAAAAACGCCTGCATGTCAGCGGCGGTAATCACAGCGCCCGCTTGCTCGTCGGGCAGTGCGGGCACGCACGAAGGCATCATGTACTTGATGGAGATGGGCGCACGACGACCATCCTCGATCATAAAGCGCAGGCCGTCGAGACCGGCAACATTGGCAATCTCGTGGCTGTCGGCAATGGCGGTGGTAGTACCGCGCGTCGCGGCCATGCGAGCATACTCGGCGGGACGGATGTTCGAGGACTCAATGTGCAGATGCCCGTCAATAAAACCGGGAGCGAGATAGCGACCCTGGCAGTCGACGACCTCAGTTGCCTCGTAGGTGCCAGCGGCATCGTCGCGACCATCGTAGAGCACGCCGACGATCACACCGTCCTTGACGGCAACGCTACCGGGCGCCACACGCTGGCCATACACGTCGACGATCTGCGCATTGGTAAACAGCGTGTCGACGGGCACGCGGCCCTCGGCGGCCTCGATCACAGACCTCATGACCTCAACGGACATACATTCTCCTTTAACCGTAGAAAACAGCTGCGGAGCGGACAGGCCTTCACCGCAGCAAGACAATAGCCATTGTATGCCCAAACGATGGGTCGGGAATACACCCCCTCCGCTTAACGGCACACGCCGCTTGGCGCAATGGGGACAGGTTGCTTTGTACCAATGACAAGGAGTGTCCCAAAGTGCCAACAACGGCAGCGCCGATATTTTGGCAACGCCAGCGAGCGGGCCGCATTTGAGGCAAGGTGACGCGAAACGAAAGGGCGCTGACCTTCTGGTCGCGCCCTTGAAGTTGAACGTCAGATTGTCCAAATGCGGCCCGCGCAGCGTCGGCCGGTCCGCCGTTCGTTAGAACGGCGGAACTAAATCAACTTGAAGCCCTTGCGCTTGCCCACGGAGAGGGTGTCGCCCAGCTTGAGGGCGCTCGGATCGATGTTGTAGCTCTTGGAAGCCACAGCCTTGCCGTTGATCTTGACGCCGCCGCCGTCGATGTCGCGGCGGGCCTGACCGGCGCTGGCCGAAAGGCCCAGGTCCTTGAGCAGGCCAGCGAGGTAAATCTGGCCCTCGTCGTTGACGGTCAGCTCAACGTGCTTCTCGGGGAAGTCGGCAAGCTGGCCCTCCTTGAACACACGGTCGAACTCGGCCTGAGCCTCGTCGCCGGCGCCGGCACCGTGGTAGGTGTCGCACAGGTCGCGGCCTAGAGCGCGCTTGAGCTCGTAGGGGTCGGCGGAGCCATCGGCCAGGGCGGCATCGATCTTGTCGACCTCGGCCGGGGCGAGCGAGCTGGCCAGACGATAGTACTTGCCGATCATCTCGTCGGGGATGGACATGGTCTTGCCGAACATATCCTTGGGAGCGTCGGTCAGGCCGATGTAGTTGCCATAGGACTTGGACATCTTGCGCACGCCGTCGGTGCCCTCGAGCAGCGGCATGGTAAGCGCAATCTGCGGCTCCATACCCATCTTCTCCATGAGCTCGCGGCCGGCGAGCAGGTTGAAGAGCTGATCGGTGCCACCCATCTCCACGTCGGCCTTGATCTGCACAGAGTCGAAAGCCTGCATCACGGGATACAGGAACTCATGCAGGGCGATCGGCGTCTGAGACTGGTAGCGCTTGGTAAAGTCGTCGCGCTCAAGAATGCGGGCAACGGTGAACTTGGAGCACACCTGCAGCAGGCCGGCCAGATCCATCGAAAGGATCCAGTCGCCGTTGTGCACGATGGTGGTCTTCTCGGGGTCCAGGATCTTCATGGCCTGGCTCACGTAGGTCTCGGCGTTGGCCTCGATCTGCTCCTGCGAAAGCTGCGGACGCGTGGAGTTCTTGCCCGAGGGATCGCCGATCAGCGCGGTGCCGTTGCCGATGATGAGGGTGACGTTGTGGCCCAGGTCCTGGAACTGGCGCATCTTGCGCAGCGGCACGGCATGGCCCAGGTGCAGGTCGGGGCTGGTGGGGTCGACGCCGAGCTTGATGTTGAGGGGCTCGCCCTTCTCAAGCTTCTTGCGAAGGTCGGCCTCGGGAACGATCTGCGCGGCGCCCGAGGTGATGATACGCATTTGCTCGTCAACAGACAGCATTGGGTATCCTCCTTTTGCTATAGCACCCTCACCGGATACGGCGGTGCTGGAAGTCCATAAACTCTCATATGATAACAAACTGACGCGACGCGGCACCTACGACAGGAAAATCCTCGTCCTGCCGCATGCGTCAATGGCAACTGGCAAACGTGTACCGTCACGCTCGACCAGATAGCGTACCTGCCGACGGCGCAAGCAGTCGCGGCAACGGACCTGTCCCGTCGCATCGGTAGCGCAGACGCCCTCGGCGGTCAGCAGGCAGTGCTCGCACACCATAAGCTCGGGACGGTCGGCGTCGACCGGACCCCAGACGCCGGGTTCAGCAGCCAGTTCGGCAATACGCTCCGCATCATTGCCGAGCAACTCGGCCGGCAAGTACACCCGCCCCGCACCGAGTCCGCGCAGCCAGGTAAGCGTGGCCCGATTCGCGCAGAACACCGGCGCCGCCACGTCAAACGTCACGCCCAGCTCGCGAGCGATCACCACCTGTCCCAGGTTGCGGCAGACAACGCGCCCGGCACGCTGCATCAGTGAGCGGGTCCAGTCAGCGTCACACGTGCGGCACACCTCGTCAAGCACCACAACAGCGTCGGACAAATCGAGTTCTCCGCGCGGGTCGCATCCATCAGCTGCCAAGCAAAAACCATGCGAGCGGGAACCGCGCACTCCACCAACTCCGTCGACGCACCGCCATCCACCGTAACGCCCTCAAAGGGCAGCACCTCAACGGCACGCGCAACGGGCGCAATCGCATCCGCCTCGGCCCGCATGCGCTCCAACACCGCCGCCGTCTGATCCAACACGCCGGCGCTGCGAATCAGGTACACCTCGCAGCCCGTGTCAACCTTACGCTTGCAATGCACGACGACGCGCTCCCCCGCCGCGGCATCCACCGGACAGGGCACCTGCGGCCAGCGCTTGGGCACATCGGGACGCGCGTCGGCACCCGGATAGAACCGAATCTCGAGCGTGTCACCCGCCGCCACGGCGGCATCGAGCTCAACGGTTACCTCTTCGTGGCCAACGGCCACCAGGCGTCCCACGCGCACACCTTGGTTGATCGCACGCTCAAAGCTCATAAGCTCGGCACCCGAACGTCCTCGCAGGTACGCATCGGTAAACCCACGGTTAAACGACCTTCCCAGCTCGCGCTCGAGCTCTTCCACGGCACCGGGGTCCCACGCGCCGTCGCACAGCATATCGAGTGCCCGGCGCCACACCCGCACCACGTTGAATACGTAATCAGGGTTCTTCATGCGCCCCTCGATCTTGAGCGACGCCACGCCGGCATCTACAAGCTCGGGCAGATGCGCAATACCCAGATAGTCACGCGGGCACAGCAGGCGATCTCCCTCGACGGCGACAACGCTCTGTCCAGCCTCGTCCACCAGGTCGTACGCCAAACGGCACGGCTGCGTGCAGTCGCCGCGCATCGCCGAGCGCCCACGCCGCAGGGCCGAGAACTCGCACGCCCCCGAATAGCCGATGCAAATCGCACCGTGGCAGAATACCTCGATGGGCACGCCCGTGGCACATAGCGCCGCAATCTCGTCGACCGTCAGCTCGCGTGCCGTCGTCACGCGCTCGACCCCAAGCTCATCGGCGGCAAGCCGCACGGCGCTCTCGCTATGAGCGCCCGCCTGCGTGGACAGGTGAATCTCGACCCCGGGAATCGCCGCGCGCAGCGCGCAGGCCAACCCGGCATCGGCGACAATCAGAGCATCGGCGCCCAACTCCAGTGCATGAGCTCCCAACGCCACCGCGTCGGACAACTCATCGTCAAACACGAACACGTTGAGCGTTACGTACACACGCACGCCATGGGCATGCGCCACGGCGCAGCCGCGCGCAAACTCGTCATCCGTAAAGCCATGGGCGCTCACACGAGCGTTAAAGCCGCCCAACCCCGCATAGATGGCATCGGCACCCGCGGCGATGGCCGCAAGCATCTGGTCGAGTCCGCCCGCCGGCGCCAGCAGCTCGGGCAGCGCCGCACCGGCAGCATCCAATCCAGTCTCGTATTGTCCGCTCGGCCCCATCGTCCGAATCGCCATCGACAAACTCCTTACCAAGGTATGCATTCACTCTGAAAAATGCCGTCTTCCAGCATACACGAGGCCTCGCGCGCCCCGTTTGGTTTATCGTGTAATAACTTATGTCCATCCTGCCCCGACGGCACATCCACCGTCCGGCACGACATACCTGGAGGTCAATATATGGGTCCTCGCCAACGACAGGGACGCAGCCGTTCAAAGACGCATGCTCTGCCCATAATCCTGCTCTCGTTTTTGGGCTTTTTGCTTATCGCGGGCGTGGCGTTTGGCATCGGCATGGTCGGCAACGTCAACCGCTGGCTGTCCGATCTGCCCGACTACACCGACGCCAACGCGTATCTGGTGAGCGAGCCCACCGAGATCGTCGACTGCAACGGCAACAAGATTGCGAGCTTCTACACGCAAAACCGCAAGTCCATCACCAAGGACGAGGTCTCCCCCTACGTGCTGCAGGGCACCGTTGACGTCGAGGACGAGCGCTTCTACGAGCACGGCGGTATCGACCTGTGGGGTATCGCGCGTGCTGCGGTGGCAACCCTCGGCGGCGGGCACGAAGGCGCCTCGACTATCACCCAGCAGCTGGTGCGCAACACCATCCTGCAGGAGGAGCAGTTCGACTCGACCATTGAGCGTAAGGTGCGCGAGGCCTACATCGCCATCAAGATGGAGGACATGTACTCCAAAGACGAGATCCTCATGATGTACCTCAACACCATCTATTACGGCCACGGCGCCTACGGCATCGAGGCCGCAGCCGAGACCTATCTGTCCAAGAGCGCCGCCGACCTCACCCTCAGCGAGGCCGCGCTGCTCATCGGCCTTCCCAACTCGCCTTCGCAGTACGACCCCACGGTCAACCCCGATCTGGCACTGTCTCGCCGCAACAAGGTTCTCGACAACATGCTGCGCCTGGGCCACATCACCCAGGAGGAGCACGATGCCGCACAGGCCGAGCCCATCACCCTCAACGTGACCGAAATCTCGGGCAGCGGCGTCGACGTATACTCGCAGCCCTACTTTGTCTCCTACGTCAAGCAGCTACTGGAGCAGGAGTTCTCGACCGACGTGCTCTTTAAGGGCGGCCTGACCGTCAAGACCACCATCGACCCCACGATGCAGCAGGTGGCAGAGAATGCCGTCCGCGAGCAGCTCGACACGCTCTCGCTTGACGGCCTGGACATGGGCATGGTCGTCGTCGACCCCAAGACCGGCTACATCAAGTGCATGGTGGGCGGCTACGACTACAACGCCGACGAGAACCACGTAAACCATGCCACGGCCAAGCGTCCCGTCGGCTCCACCTTTAAGGCCTTTACGCTGGCAACTGCCATCCAAAACGGCATGAACCCCAACGTCACCCTCAACTGCAACTCGCCGCTCAAGGCCAAGGGCACCACGACTGAGGTCCAAAATTACGCCAACCAGAGCTATGGCAACATCACGCTTAAGCAGGCGACGGCATACTCCTCCAACACCGGCTACATCCAGGTGGCGGAAGCCGTCGGCAACAGCAAGATCATCTCGCTCGTCAAAAAGCTCGGCATCGACCCCGCCAAGGACAACATCGAGGACGTTCCCGTCATGACGCTCGGCACCGGCTCGATCTCGCCACTCGAGATGGCCGCCGCCTACGCGACGTTTGCCAACGGCGGCTACTATCGCCAGCCGATCGCCATCACCGAGATTGATTCTCGTACCGGTTCGGTGCTGTACCAGCACACCGACAATCCCTCACAGGTGCTTACCGAGGGCGAGGCCGCCGCGGTCACCGATGTTCTGTCCGGCGTCATGAAGGGCAGCGGTACGGGTGCTGCCGGCGCCTGAGTGTCAACCAGCCTATGCCGGCAAGACGGGCACCACCGACAACACCACCAACCTTTGGTTCTGCGGCTATACCCCGCAGCTGGCGTGCGCCCTGTGGACCGGCTATTCCGCGGGCGAGATCCCCATCCAAAAGTACGGCACGGACCTGCTGGGCGACAGCACCAACCTGCCTGTCTTTAAGCGGTTTATGAACACCGTTCTGGCCGGTACCGAGCGCGAGGAGTTTGCGACCGGAACGGCGCCCACCTACAAGAACAACAGCGTCTGGAAGTTCTACGGCACCAACAACACCAAGAAGTCGGAGAACGACGACAAGGACGAGGACGAAGAGGAAGAGGAAACCACCACAACAACTACCACGACGACCACGACCACCGAGACCACGGGCGGCGACACCACCGGCGGCACCGGTACGACCGGTGGCTCGACGGGCGGCTCCACTGGTGGCTCGACGGGCGGCTCCACTGGTGGCTCGACCGGCGGCGATGGCGGCACGCCTACGCCTACGCCCACTCCCGACCCCTCGCCCACGCCTGACGATACGGTCGGCTAAGAAGTACGCGACTAAAGCCAACAAGGCCCCGAGCAGCTTATTGAACTGCTCGGGGCCTTTTAGTTTGAAGCGACCTGGTGGGCGGTCTTTATACCGGCAAACAAAAAGGGGTACCGACCAACGTCGATGCCCCTTACAAGCCACTATGTCAGCGCACGCAATGCCGAGCGCACGGCCCGCACACCTACTTGCGAGAATTGCTCAGCTTATTGATCAGCGCCTCGAGGCGCTCGCCGTCCTCGGCCGTCTGGGCAATAACCAAAATCGTATCGTTGCCGGCAAGCGAGCCAAGCACATCGGGTAACTCTGCCGCATCAACGGCGGCGGCGATGCCGGAAGCCGTGCCAGGCTGAGCCTTGATCATAACCAGATTATCAGTACGCAGAACGCCCGTTACGAGCTCGGAAACCATACGCTGCAGGTGCAGGTCCTCTGCCAGAACATAGATGCCCTCAGGGAGCTTACGCAGCCCCATATCGGCAATATCGCGAGAGACAGTCGCCTGCGTGCAATCAAAGCCCATAGCACGGAGCTCATCGACCAGCACGCGCTGCGTGCGGACATCCTTATTGCGCACAATATCTCTAATGGCATCCTGGCGCCCATTGCGTTTTTTAGCCATACAAACCCTCTCTCCAAAAGATGGCGGAGACAATCAATCAGTGATTGAATAGTTTAACGCTATTTGAAGGCTTTTGTGTATAAGAACGCATTTCGAAACAATTCTATGCAAGTTTGTTTCGTAATGAGCCGTTTAGGCGGTTTTTGCGCCCGTCCGGTTAAGAAAAGCTGCCAGATGCGTACACATCACGCAGCGCGCGGGCTTGGCGCTGGCGATCGGCCCAAACAACAGACCGAGTCCCCGATGGTTATCCTTGAGCGCGGCGACCATCTGACGGGTTCGAGGCGCCTCGAGCATATCACGCATGCGGGCGGAACGCTCGATTGACGACACCCCATGCGGGCTCAGACACAAATTCTCGATGCAGGCGACCAGTCCGGCAAAGTAGAACTTTTGGCTTGCCAGCTTGAGCCGACCACCGCTATCTGCTTCCGAGAGTGAGTCCGCAAGCTCGTCGAGCGCTCGAGTGTCATCGGATATCCTGGCATACATGGTGGGATCAAAGGCATCTGTAAGCTTAGGTGCCGCCGCGTGGAAACAAGCGTCGCCGCAGCCGGACACGAATCGTGCCTGCGAGAGCGCATAAGCCATAAACTCAACCGTACGGTACGCCTTGCCGCGCGACAGGCATGCCTCAAACAGCGGACGGCTATACATCACGCCAGAGGTCTGAGCGACTAGGCCGCCCAAAATCAACTGGGGCAGCCCAGTCACCATAGAAGACTCGTCTTCTATGGCAATAGAGGCAGCATCCAAGACGCGCGAATGACGCTCGCGATGCGCATCGTATCGATCGAGCGACACCGAGGGGAGCACAATGTCTGCCGCAGTATCGCACGCGATATCGACCATCTTGGAAAGGGCCTGCGGAGCAAACCACTCATCGGCGTTCATGGCGATGATTTGAGAGCCGCGCGAGGCATCAAAACCGGCACGAAGACAAGCGCCGCGCTTCGCGTCCTCGACGTCAATCAAATCAATATGGATGTCCCTGTCGGCAGCAACTTGAAGCGAATGGCGCACACCGGGCGCAGCATCGCGGCAGACAACGACAATCTGCAAATCGTAGAGGTCTTGGTTCTGGATACTCTCGAGCGCACGCATCGCATAGCTGGGCGAACCTTCTACCACAAGGATCACCGAAAGTCGCGGATGCGAACCACGTCGAACCAAATTATCCGTCCTCTCGACAGCAATGAATCAAACCGTGGTTCATGGTACACCCCAGCAATAAAAGCAATGAGACACCGGTTGCATTGCACGCCAAGAACAGATGTTGCACACGCGCAGCCCACAGATGACAGGTGTCGACGCACGACACGTCGAGCCCTCCCCTAGTCGAGCACGACAAGCTCGGCGGGATCGTAATCCACGCCCATAAACGCAAGGCCGCAGGCAGGAGCCGTGGGGCCCGCAGCGGTACGGTCGCAAGCATCGATAACCTCGCGCATCCACTCGGGTTCACGGCGATGCATGCCAATCTCGACAAGCGTGCCCACGATCGTACGGACCATCGAATGCAGAAACGCATTGCCCTCGATGGTAAACGTCAGGATGTCCTCGCCAAACGCAACCTCATGGCCAAATTCGGCACGCATCACGCAGCGATGCGTGGGTTTGCCAACGGCCGAGGCAACCTTGCAAAAGCTTTTAAAGTCCTGCTCGCCCAGCAGCGCGGGGCAGGCAGAAGACATAGCCTCAACATCCAAGGGATAGCGATGCCACCACACGGCACCGCGGGACAGCACGGGGCGCGCATCGCGATCGGCAATACGGTATGTATACGTACGGGAATGCGCGTCAAAGCGTGCAGAAAAGCCTTTACGGGCCCTGTAGACCTCGTTTATGGCGATATCTTTGGGCAGCAGGGCATCCATGGCCCGCAGCCACCTACGGCGCGTCAGAGCGAGCTCAGCGTCCGTAACGGGCACGCTGATGTACTGAGCCACGGCATGCACGCCGGCATCGGTACGCCCCGCGCACGTCAGATCGATCGGGCGGCGAAGCAGCGTCTCGATGGCTCGACGTAGCTCACCAGCAACCGTCGTCTGTCCCGGCTGCTCGGCAAATCCGCTATACGACGAGCCATCATAGGCCACACGAAATACGAGTGTGGCGTCAAGCTCGGAAATCGAATTGAAATCAGACGGCGCAGTCATGGGCGCTCCCAACAAACAAGCAACGGTATCGCGACAAAAAAAGAGGGGTACGCGAACGTACCCCTCGAATATAGCCTATGCAGACGGAAAGTCTACTCAGCGGTCTCCTCAGCAGGAGCCTCCTCGACGGCCTCGACCTTCTTGGGAGCAGCGGCCTTCTTGGGGGCCGGAGCAGCCTTCTTGGCCTTAGGCGTGCAAGGCTCGGTGACGAGCTCCATGATAACGATGGGAGCGTTGTCGCCCTTGCGGTTGCCGAGCTTCATGATGCGGGTGTAACCGCCGTTGCGGTCCTGCCACATGCCCTGGGCAGCCTTGTCGAAGATCTCGGCAACGAGCTGCTTATCGCCGAGCTTGGCGATAGCCAGACGACGAGAGTGCAGGTCGCCTTTCTTGGCCCAAGTGATGATCGGGTCGACGACCGAACGCAGCGCCTTAGCGCGGGTCTCGGTGGTCTTGATGCGGTCGTTCTCGAAGAGGGCCTTAGCAAGGCTCTTCTTCATGGCCTTGGTGTGGCTCGCATCGGTGCCGAGCTTCAGGCCCTTCTTAACGTTGTGACGCATGGTCTAGTTTCTCCTCAAATATGCGAAGCATTAAGCCTTCAGGCTCAGGCCCATGGACTCAAGCTTGTCCTTCACTTCCTCGATCGACTTAACACCGAAGTTACGGATGTTGAGCAGATCGTTCTCCGAGAACTCAACGAGCTGACGGACCGAGTGAATGCTGGCGCGCTTAAGGCAGTTGTAGGAACGGACAGAAAGGTCCAGATCCTCGATCTGCTTGTCCAGCTCGGCGTTGTCGTTGGTGACCTCGGGAGCGAAGATCGAAGCCTCCTCCTCGACCTCGGGGGTCTCGGCAAGGTTCATAAAGGCAGCCATATGCTGGTTGATGATATTGGCAGCCTGGACCACGGCGTCGCGCGGAGCGATGGAGCCGTTGGTCTCGATCTCGAGGACAAGGCGGTCGTAGTCGGTGTGCTGACCGACACGGCAAGCCTCAACGAGCTTGGCGCAACGGGACACCGGCGAGTACAGCGAGTCGACGTGGATCACACCGATGGGATCGTTGTCGCGCTTGTTAGCCTCGCCAGAGACATAGCCGCGGCCATAGCCGATGCGCATGCTCATGGTGAGATGGCCGCCCTCGGTGAGCGTAGCGATGTGCTGCTCGGGGTTGACCAGCTCAAACTCGGACGGAATAAAGAAGTCCGCACCGGTGACCTCGCAGGGGCCGTCAACCGAGATGGTGGCGGTCGCCTCGTCGGTCGTGCCGAGAGCCCTGAAGACAAGACCCTTGACATTCAGGACGATGTCGGTGACATCCTCGACCATGTTAGGGATGGTCATGAACTCGTGCTGTGCACCATCGATCTGAATAGCCTCGACGGCGGCACCCTCGAGCGAGGACAGAAGTACGCGACGAAGGGAGTTACCCAGCGTATCGCCGTAGCCACGCTCGAGCGGCTCGACGGAGACACGAGCAGACGTCTCGTTGATCTCTTCGACCTGAACCTGAGGCCTAATGAATTCTGACATGTATTACCTCCAGCCTCAGCAGCCCGGATGGACTACTTAGAGTAGAGCTCGACGATGAGCTGCTCGTTGATATCACCGCTGATCTGCTCACGCGTCGGCAGAGCGAGCACGTTACCAGACAGCTTCTCGATATCGACCTCGAGCCAGCCAGGGACCTCAAAGCGCTCGGAGGAAATCAGAGCCTCCTTGATGGGGAGGAGGTCACGGAACTTCTCGCCGACAGCGACGACGTCGCCGGCCTTGACGCGGTAGGACGGGATGTCCACGCGCTTGCCGTTCACGGTGAAGTGACCGTGACGGACGGACTGACGAGCCTCTTTGCGGGTGCGGGCGAAGCCAAGACGGAAGACGACGTTGTCGAGGCGAGACTCAAGGATGATCATGAGGTTCTCACCGGTGACGCCGTTCATCTTGCGGGCCTTGTTGAAGTAGCCGTGGAACTGCTTCTCCAGAACGCCATAGATGAACTTGACCTTCTGCTTCTCGCGCAGCTGCATGCCGTACTCAGATTCCTTGCGACGGCGCTTGGGCTGACGGATAGATTCCTTCTTGCTGCTGTAACCGAGCTCAGCGGGATCGATCCCGAGCTGACGGCAGCGCTTAAGAACAGGAGTCCTGTCGATTGCCATATTGATACGATCCTTTCAGTTACACGCGGCGACGCTTCTTGGGGCGGCAGCCGTTGTGCGGGATGGGGGTCTTGTCCTGGATGCTCGAGACCTCGAGGCCAGCAGCCTGGAGGGAGCGGATGGCGGTCTCACGACCGGAGCCGGGGCCCTTGACGAAGACGGAAACCTTCTTCATACCGTGCTCCATGGCCTGCTTGGCAGCAGCCTCGGCAGCCATCTGGGCAGCGAACGGCGTGGACTTACGGGAGCCCTTGAAGCCCACCTGGCCAGCCGACTTCCAGGAAATGACGTTGCCCTGGGGATCGGTGATCGAACGATCGTGTTGTTGAACGTAGAACGAATGTGAGCCTGGCCCACGGAAATGTTCTTACGGTCCGCGCGCTTCAGACGGGCAGCGCGAACGTTCTTCTTAGCAGTAGCCATCTATCTAGCGCTCCTTATTTCTTCTTCTTAGCACCGATCTGACGCTTCGGGCCCTTGCGGGTACGAGCGTTAGTGTGGGTGCGCTGGCCGCGGACCGGGAGGCCCTTGCGGTGACGAAGGCCGCGGTTGCAGCCGATGTCCATAAGGCGCTTGACGTTCTGGTTGCGCTCACGGCGGAGGTCACCCTCAACCATGATCTGGTTCTTATCGATATAATCGCGGATGGCGTTAACCTCATCCTCGGTGAGGTCCTTAACGCGCGTATCCACGTTAACGTTGCACTCGACGCAGATCTTCGTCGCAGTGGTGCGGCCGATGCCGTAAATGTAGGTCAGACCGATCTCAACGCGCTTCTCACGCGGGAGGTCGACACCATTAATACGGGCCAACGTAGTCTCCTCTCTTAACCCTGACGCTGCTTATGACGGGGGTTCTCGCAAATGACGAGGACCTTGCCATGGCGCCTAATGATTTTGCACTTATCGCACATCTTCTTGACCGAAGGACGTACCTTCATCGTTCTTCCTTTCGGTAGCGCTCAAACTACTTCCCTACTATCTACTCGCCCAGCCGCAGGCGTTTAAAACTATGGCTGGTCTTCACACACAATCCGACCGTAGGTTGAGCTAAGCCTGCAGCCGGAAATGGAGTGCGTGTATGCGTGCCGCTATTTGTAGCGATAGGTGATGCGGCCGCGGGTCAGGTCGTACGGGGAAAGCTCCACGACAACCCTGTCACCGGGGAGAATACGGATGTAATTCATTCGGATCTTGCCAGAAATGTTGCACAGAACCGAATGACCGTTCTCGAGCTCGACCTTAAACATGGCGTTGGGCAGCGGTTCCTTTACCGTACCCTCGAGCTCAATTGCGTCTTCCTTCTTCACAAGCAATCATCTTTCTCTAGAAAACGACAGCGATTGAGTATTCTACAATACGCATGCACGTATCGTAGTATCTTCGTAATGGCTCCACAACTAAGCGGAACTTGTTACATTTGAGAAATGTAAAACAAAGCCGTTCCCTGATGCCCAAGATCGCCTTGAAATGAGAAGGCATAGACCTTGGGGTCATGCCTTCGAAATTGAAAGGCGAGGTTGGGCATCAGGGGGCGGCGACTTTTACATTTCACCGCCTTGCAAGGAACACCAAGCACCCTGGGCATCCGTGGTGAGAATCACCGGACCGTCATTGGTAATGGCGACGGTGTTCTCGTAGTGTGCGGCGGGCAGGTGGTCGTTGGTCGTAACAATCCAACCGTCGGAGCCCGTGCTCACATGGTTGGAACCCATCGTAACCATCGGCTCGATGGCAATGACCATGCCGGCCTGGAGGCGAACGCCCCTCCCCTTCTTTCCATAGTTAGGAACGTTGGGGTCCTCGTGCATCACGCGGCCAATGCCATGGCCCACATAGTCACGAAGCACGCCGTAACCGTGAGACTCGGCGAGGGACTGAACGGCGTAACCAACATCCCCGATATGGTTACCGGGAACAGCCTGCTCGATGGCAGCCTTAAGGCAATCGCGCGTGACCTCGCACAGGGCCTTGGCCTCGGGCGTGGGTGTGCCGACAAAAAACGTCCAAGCGTTATCGCCAACCCAACCGTCGACAACGGCTCCCGTATCGATGGAGATGATATCGCCATCGCGCAGGATCATGTCGGGGTTGGGAATACCGTGGACCACGGCATCGTTAATCGATGCGCAAATGGTACCGGGGAACCCGCCGTAACCCTTAAAGGCCGGGGTGCCGCCATGCATACGGATAATCTGCTCCGCGAGCTGATCGAGCTCAAAGGTCGAAACACCAGGGCGCACCATGGCTCCAACGTGGCGGAGCGCCATCTTAGATAGCGCTCCTGCCTTCTTCATCTGCTCGATTTGCGTTGCAGACTTAATCTTGATCATAGACCAAGAGCCTCTTTGACATCCCCGTACACGGTCTCGCGAGCCTGGTCACCGTTGACCGACTTGAGCAGACCCTGGCCACGATAGTAGTCGACGAGCGGGCTCGTGGACTTCTCGTAGACGTCGAGACGGTTCTTGATGGTCTCGGGCTTGTCGTCGTCGCGCTGATACATCTCGCCGGCGCACTTGGGGCAGGTAGCATCGGCAGCGGTGCCGGTGTAACCGCAGGCGCGGCAGGTGCGACGCGAAGACAGACGATCGATGATGACCTCGGGGGCCACGTCGACCAGAAGGGCGCAGTCGATCTCGCGACCCATGGCGGAGAGCTCGGAATCGAGCGTCACAGCCTGGGCGGTGTTGCGCGGGAAGCCGTCGAGGATGAAGCCCTGCTGGGCGTCATCGGCAGCAAGGCGCTCCTTGACAAGGTCGATCACGAGCTGGTCGGGAACGAGCTCGCCAGCGTCCATGTACTTCTTAGCCTGAATACCAAGCTCGGTGCCACCCTTGACGGCAGCACGCAGCAGGTCGCCCGTGGAAATGTGAGCGACGCCAAACTCGGCGACGAGCTCCTGTGCGACGGTGCCCTTACCGGCACCCGGAGCTCCGAGCAATACGAGGTTCATGAGCAATCCTCCTCTAGCCTATTTAAAGAATCCATCGTAATCATACATCTTGATCTGGCCTTCGAGCTTATCGACCGTGTCGAGCACGACGCCGACCATGATGAGGATGGACGTGCCGCCAAATGCCTGGATCAGATGGTTACCCGTGAAGGAGAAGATGATCGAAGGCACGATGGCGATGAGCGCCAAAAAGACAGCGCTGGGAAGCGTGATCTTGTTGAGCGCGTTCTTGATGTAGGCCGCGGTAGCCCTACCCGGACGGACGCCCGGAATAAAGCCGCCCTGCTTCTTAAGGTTGTCGGCCGTGTCATCGGGGTTGAACACCATGGAGGTGTAGAAGTACGCGAAGAACACGATGAGGACAACATTAAGCACCCAGTTGAGCCAACCGGTCGAAAGCGCAGAGGCAACTGCCTGAATCCAGCCGATGCCGGGGAAGAACACGGCAATCTGAGCCGGGAAGTACAGCAGCGCCGAAGCGAAGATGATCGGCACGACACCCGCGGTATTGACCTTGATGGGCAGGTAGGTGGTCTGGCCACCCATCATGCGACGGCCCACGACGCGCTTAGCGTAGGAGACCGGGATGCGGCGCTGGCCGCGCTCAAGAAAAACAATCAGCGGGATAACCAGCAGGATGATGGCGCAGATGATCACCATGGTGATGATGCCACCGGCATTGCCCTCGGTGCTGGAGAAGATCGCCTGCGGCAGGCCGGCCATGATGTTCGCAAAGATGATCAGGGACATACCATTGCCGATACCGCGCTGGGTGATGAGCTCACCAATCCACATGATCAGCATAGCGCCCGCAGTGAGCGTGCCGACGATCATGAGGTCGAAGATGATCTCGGGAGCGCCGGCGCCATTAAAGCTGATGCCGAAGCTCTTAAAGAGGAAGAGGTAACCCACGGAGTTGAGGATTGCCAGAGCCAGGGTGAGGTAACGCGAATACTGCGTAATCTTGGTCTGACCGACCTCGCCCTCGCGGGCAAGCTCATGCAGGGAAGGCACAACGGCCTGGAGCATCTGGAGGATGATTGAGCTGGTGATGTACGGCATGATGCCCAGCGAAAACACCGACACATAGCTCAACGCGCCGCCAGAGAAAAGATTCAGGAGGGCCATAGCACCTGCGGCGACCGAATTGTTATCGGTCGAGAAAAGGCCCAGCATCCCCTGGAAGGGAATGCCGGGCACAGGAACGTGCGCACCAATGCGGTACACGACGAGCATAGCTATGGTAAAAAGAATCTTTTCGCGCAATTCTTTGATGCGGAAAGCATTCTTAAGACCATTTAGCACGGCAGCTCGACCTTTCCGCCGGCGGCCTCGATCTTGGCCTGCGCAGAAGCGCTTACCTTGTCGACCTTGACCGTGAACTTCTTGGTGAGCTCACCATTGCCGAGCACCTTGACGGGCTCGAACTCGCTCTTGGTGATGCGAGCGGCCTTAAGAGCGGCACCGTCGATCACAGCGCCATCCTCGAACTTACGCTCGAGACGCTCAACGTTAACAGCGGTGTACTCGATACGACGGGGGTTGCGGAAGCCCGGAAGCTTGGGCAGGCGCATAGCCAGCGGAGTCTGGCCACCCTCGAAGCCGGCACCCTTGGTGCCGCCAGAGCGGGAACCTGGCCCTTCTGCGCGGCCAGAAGTGGTGCCGTGACCCGAAGAATTGCCACGGCCGACGCGCTTGCGGTTCTTGGTGGAACCGGGCGCGGGAGTAAGATCGTGAAGCTGCATTTGCTACTCCTCTACAATCTCGACAAGGTGCTTGACCTTGAAGATCATGCCGCGGACGGACTCGTTGTCAGCAATCTCGCGAACCTCGCGGATCCTGTGGAGACCGAGGGCACGGACAGTACGGACCTGGTCCTGCTTGCAACCGTTGGTGCTGCGGACCTGCTTGATCTTGATGGTGTCAGCCATGCTTAGTTCTCCTTACCGACGAACATCTCGGAGACCGTCAGGCCACGGCGAGCCGCGACGTCCTCAGGGCTGGAGAGCTCCTTGAGGCCCTCGACGGCAGCCTTGATGATGTTGAGGCCGTTGTCGGTACCGAGGGACTTGGACAGGACGTTCTTGATGCCAGCAAGCTCAAAGAGGGGACGCACAGCGCCGCCGGCGATAACGCCGGTACCTCGACAGCGGGCTTGATGATGATGCGGCCGGCACCAAAGTGGCCGAGAACCTCGTGCGGGATGGTGCCCTGCTCGGTCACCGGCACGTGGAACATGTTCTTCTTGGCATCGAGAGACGCCTTGGAGATGGCCAGGGGCACCTCAGCGGACTTGCCCATGCCAACGCCGACGTTACCCTTGCCGTCGCCAACGACGACGAGAGCGACGAGGCTCATGCGACGACCACCCTTGACGGTCTTCGACACGCGGTTGATGTAAACGACGCGCTCCTCGAACTCGGAGGCCTCGCGCTGCTGCTTCTGATTACGAGCCATGTGCTACATACCTCCTAGAACTCGAGACCGGCGGCACGAGCACCGTCGGCGAGGGCCTTGACGCGGCCATGGTAGATACGGCCACCGCGATCGTAGGCGACCTTGGTGATGCCGGCCTCGATGGCGCGCTTGCCAACGAGCTGACCGACCTTCTCCGCAGCCTCCTTGTTCGAGGTGTGGGTGCCCTTGAACTCGGCCTCGAGGGTCGAGGCAGAGACGAGCGTCAGGCTGGAGCCCTTGCTGTCGTCGATGATCTGGGCATAGATGTTGGCGTTAGTACGGGTCACGCGAAGACGCGGACGCTCGGAGGTACCCGAGACCTTGCCGCGAACACGACGCTGACGACGCTTGAGGCCTTCCAGCTTCGCCTTATGCTTGTTCATACGTAAACTCCTAAAAAGGTTGATCTTGCCAGCACCTGACGGGGTGCTGGTCTTATGCGAGTGAGTCGGTTACGACTACTTGGCGGCCTTACCCAGCTTGCGGCGGATGTGCTCGCCAACGTAGTGGATACCCTTGCCCTTGTAAGGCTCGGGAGGACGATGGCCGCGGATCTCAGCGGCGATCTGACCGACCTGCTGCTTGTTGATACCCTTGACGTTCACGTGGGTGTTGTCGGGAACCTCGAAGGTGATGCCCTCGGGAGCCTCGACGATCACGGGGTGCGAGAAGCCCAGGGAGAACTCGAGGTTCTTGCCCTTCTGCTGCACGCGGTAACCGACGCCGGCGAGCTCGAGCTTCTTCTCGAAGCCCTCGGAAACGCCAACAACCATGTTGTGGATGAGGGCGCGGGTGAGGCCGTGGCGGGCACGGGTCTCACGCTCGTCGTCGGGACGGGAAACGGTGAGGACGTTGTCCTCGACGTTGATAGCGAGCTTCTCAAAGACATCGAGCTCGAGCTGGCCCTTGGGGCCCTTGACGACAACGTTGTTGCCGTTGACTGCCACTTCGACTCCGGCGGGAATCTGGACAGGCTTATTACCGATACGAGACACGGTGATCTCCTTTCCTTCTACCTACCGAGCGAATTACCAGACGTAAGCGATGATCTCGCCGCCGACGTTGTGCTTGCGAGCATCGCGGTCGGTCATGACGCCATGGCTGGTGGAAATAATGGCGGTACCAAGGCCACCGCGGACGCGGGGCATGTCGGCAACGCCGGTGTACTTACGCAGGCCCGGCTTGGAAATGCGGCGGATGCCGTTGATGACCTTAGCCTTCTTGGGACCATACTTAAGCGTGATGTGCAGAGTCTTCTGGGGAACGGTGTCCTCGACATCGTAGCCCTCGATGTAGCCCTCCTCGTGCAGAACACGAGCGATCTCGACGAGCTTCTTGCTGCTCGGCATGGAGACCGTGGCCTTGTTCACAGAGTTAGCGTTACGGATGCGCGTAAGCATATCTGCGATCGGGTCTGTAAGGTTCATACAGATTCTCCTTCGTTCTTGATGAACACGTGCTCTTGGTTCTTCGCCGCCCTTAACGGCAAAGCCTTTTTAGCGCGTTTTCCCTGTTCCAAACTGATGCTTGAAACGCTGGTAGTGACTTACCAGCTGGCCTTCTTAACGCCGGGAAGCTCGCCCTTGAGTGCAAGCTCGCGGAAGCAGACACGGCACAGGCCGAACTTGCGGTACACAGAGTGCGGACGGCCGCAGCGCTGGCAGCGCGTGTACTCACGAGTAGAGAACTTCTGCTTGCGATTGCACTTGACGATCATCGATGTCTTAGCCACTTATATCCTCCTCACATAGAGTATTGTTCGCCCCAAGCGCCGCCCCCTTCTGGGAACGGCGCTCATAGGGCAGGTGAACCTATTTCTTGAACGGGAAACCGAAGGCGTCCAGAAGGGCCTTGGCCTCCTCATCGGTGTTGGCGGTGGTCACGAAAGTGATGTCCATACCACGCTGGTGATCGACGGAGTCGAAGTCAATCTCGGGGAAGATGAGCTGCTCGGTGACGCCCATGGAGAAGTTACCACGGCCGTCGAAGCTCTTGGCGGAGATGCCGCGGAAGTCGCGGATACGGGGGATCGCGACGGAGGTCAGGCGATCGAAGAACTCCCACATACGGTCGCCACGCAGGGTAACCTTGCAGCCGATCGGCATACCAGCGCGCAGGCGGAAGGTAGCGATGGACTTGCGGGCACGGGTAATCATCGGCTGCTGGCCGGTGATGGCGCGCAGGTCGCGCACGGCACCGTCGATGGCCTTGGAATCGGTAGCGGCCTCGCCGACACCCATGTTCACGACGATCTTCTCAAACTTGGGGATCATCATGACGTTCTCGTACTGGAACTTGTCCTGAAGCTGCTGCTTGACCTCGTTGTTGTACTTGGTCTTCAGACGCGGCACATACTTCTCTTCTGCCATTGTTCACTCCTTCTTGGGGTTTTAAGCACGGGGCGTGGCCACGATGGGTTGTCCTCGTGCCTCCTGGCTGCATCCGCGCCGCTCATGGCATTTCGCGGTTTGGACTCGACGCAGCAGGAGCCGACAAAACAATCGGTACTATACGCGCATCGGGAGCGTATTTCCAGAAAAACCTCGTCTGCCTGCACAACTCCACAACTCCCCCGCACAAATTGATCCCTAGGGCACGGAGGAAAACAGCAGTTGCGGTGAGATAGGGACTGTTTGATGGCTTAAAAGGCTTAAACAGTCCCTATCTCACCGCAACTCATATATGGGGCGTTATTTTTGGCGCGGGAGGACCAGGTTGAGGATCACAGCAACGAGCGCGGCGACGGCAATGGAGGATCCGCCAAAAACGGTGCCAACCATGCGGGGAATCCAGCGCCGGCAAGCGCGCCGGCCGTGCGCTCAATGCCCGTGCCAAAGGCGATAGAGAGACCCATGAGCGTGGTATCGCGCTGAGACAGGCCGTGGCGGGCAAACATGACCACACCGTTCATACCGATGGTCGCGAACACGCCAATCGTGGCGCCACCGATGACCGGCTGCGGAATAGACGTGAGCACCGCCGCACACTTGGGCAGCAGGCCCGCGATGAGCAGGATGGCAGCCGCAAGCGTAAAGACCATGCGGTTGACGACCTTGTTCTCGGCGATAATGCCCACATTCTGGCCAAAGGTTGCCGTGGGGACGCCGCCAAAAAAGCCTGACAGCATACCGACCAGGCCGTTGGCGATCAGGCCACCCGAGATCTGGCTATCGGTCGCAGGGGTATCGAGCGCAGCGGACGACACGGCGGCAAACTCGCCCATGACCTGTACTGCGTTGACAATGGCGACAACGCCCACAACGGCGCACGCGGCCGGGTCGAACACCAGGCGATGGGCGCCCAGGGCCGGCGGGGCGAACCAGCTGGTGGTCGCGATGGCCGAGAAATCGACCATGCCCAACACCGCAGCCAAAACAAAGCCCGCGCAGATACCAGCCAGGATGCTGCCCAGCCTAAGCGCGCCCTTGCCGTAGTTGCCAGCCATAAAGGTGACGACGAACGTCACAAGTGCGACGGCCCAGTTGGTGACACTGCCAAAATCGGCCGCGCCCTCCCCGCCCGCCATGGAGGCAACTGCCACTGGGCATAGCGACAGGCCAATGACAAAGATGACGGTGCCAAGCACCGGGGCCGGAAACAGAAAACTCACGCGCCTAAACAGTAGGCCGAAGAGCGCGACGAGCGCGCCGCCGATTACCTGGCGCCCAGTACGGCCTCAAACCAAGCTCAAGACCGACTGCCTTGAGCGCCGGCACGAAGGTAAAGCTCGCACCCATCACAATGGGCAGGCCCGAACCGACGACACCTTTTATGGGAAACTGTTGAAGGAAAATGTCAATCGCCGAGAGAACGAGCGACGCCTGGATGACAGCGGCTTCCTCTTGAGGGGTAAAGCCACAGACCGACGCGATAATGATGGCGGGCGTGACGATACCCGCGAATGCCGCCAGCACATGCTGCAGTGCATGGGGTAATACCTGCACAAACGAAACTTTTCCCGTACGCTCGAACAGGGCATCCCCTGCTGCCGACTCTGCCATTTGCGCCTCCCATACCCTAGGCAGCGGCCCCATGCCGCTCAACGGTCGGACATTATAGGGCATATGGCACAGGTAGCATTTTGACCCGCATGCGGCAGAGGCTGGGGCAGCTCATTTGGGATGCGACTAGCGCTTGCGGGGGACGAGTTTGGTGCGACGCAGGTGGATCATCTCGGCGGCGATGGAGATGGCGATCTCCTCGGGGTCCTCGGCCTCGATGGCGACACCAATCGGCAGGTGCAGCTCGTCGATCTGCTCCTGCGTAAAGCCCTCCTGCTCCAGGCGGGCGCGCACAAAGGCGGTCTTGCGGCGCGAGCCCAAGCAGCCCAGATAGGCGGGTTTGGCGCGCATGGCCTGAATCACCACATCGATATCGGACTTGTGACCCGCCGTGGCGACGACCACCAGGTCGCGCGGGCCGATGGGGCACTGCTTGCTCAGGCTCTTGTAGTCGACCAGACGACGGTCGTAGACACCGGGCACCCAATCGGGGGTCAGCGTGCCGGGGCGGTCGTCGCAAGCCACGACGGCAAAGCCCGCCGCCGTGAGCACGCGAGCCGTCGCAGCGCCCACGTGGCCGCAGCCAAAGATATAGGTCAGGCCCTCGGGGCAGAGCGTCTCGATGTGCGCCGTGGGAATCTCGGAGGCGGCGTTGGTGTAGGTGACCTTACTCCCCTCCTCCACCAGCGAAGCCGGGCAGCCCGCAATGGTGCGGCGCGATTCCTCGCCATGGTACTCGGCCACATCGCCCTCGAGCACGCTCGCGATAAACGGCTCAAAGTCGATGACGAAGTCGCCGATGCGCCGATAGGCCAAGATGTCGGCAACCGACTGGAACAACGGCGCCTGCGATACATCCAGGCGCAGATAGCACAGGCAGATGGCTCCGCCGCAGATCATGCCGGTATCGGAGTTCTCGCCGCCCATGGTGTAGCGGACCAGACGCGACTGTCCCGCGCCCAGGAGCTCGCGCGCCTCATCCAGCGCAAAGAGCTCAATCTTGCCGCCGCCGATAGTGCCCGCCTGACTGCCATCGGCAAAGACGGCCATCCAGGCGCCCACACCGCGCGGGGACGACCCCGCCGTACCGGCCACGACCACCAGCTCGCACGTCTCGCCAGCACGCAGGGCGGCAAGCGCCGCATTCACAACATCGAGCTTTTCCATTGCCGCCTTCTATCCTCTAAAGATATCGGTGAGCATAGCGAGTGCCTCGAGCACGCCGCCGCCGACCGACGTCGCTTTGTCCGAAATGTAGTTGATATAGCTGGCATCGCCGCGCGGGTCGACATCGGCGCATTTAAAGCCCTCAGTCACCTGCACGCCGTTCGCCAAAAGCCCGCGCAGACAGCCATCGATCTGCGTGCACATGGGCGTATCGCCCGCGTAGCCAATCACGTCTCCGGCGCTCACGATGTCGCCGATTGCGCGGTCGGACCGAAACACGCCGGCGGCGGGGCTGTGGATAACACGTTCCTTGCCATAGCCGGCGATAATGCCCGGCACGCCCGTGTTGGGCTGGGGCGAACCTTGGGTAATGACACGGCCGAGAAAATGCCCGCGCATGGTCTCGACCACGGCGTCGCAGTCAACCGGCGCGGTAAAGCCCGGCCCCACAGCGATGACGGCAGGCGCCATGTCGCGCGTGGTGCCCAAGTTGCGCTTAGCCAAAATCGCGTCGACCACAGCCGCGGGTTTCAGCTCGCCGAGCATCTTGGCCTGAGGGTCCACCATAACGGCGACGTCTCCAGCTCGGTAATCTCAAGCGCCTCAGCCGGCGTCCGTGCCAAGCGAGCGCGAATGCCTTCGACCTCGACCTCGCCCAGGCGAATGGCCTCGCAAAAACAGATTGTGCGGCGGATGCACGTGGGAACCGCGATATCGGCCATAACGACCGAAACGCCGGCGCGCACCAAGCGAGCGGCGACGCCCGTGGCGATATCGCCGGCGCCGCGAACATAAACGAGCATTCCCGGGGCACCTCCCTGTGCTACGGTTTGAGCAGAGCAAAAGCGGTTCGGCCGCTACTCTGATGATTATTTATTATCACAGTATTATACGGCGGTGAACAGATGGAAACGGTTAGCGGCAATCTTGCCTCCGCGCTCAGGATCGAGTCGGGCATTACCGCGATTATCGGCAGTGGCGGCAAGTCGACGCTGCTGAAGACGCTGGGTCTCGAGCTCATGCGCGCTGGCGGCCGCGTGCTCCTCTGTACCACCACGCACATGTTTCCCGTCGCCGGCGTGCCATGGGATGGGTCGAGCCGTCGCCTGGACGCCGCGCCTTGGAAGCCGGGGACCCTACATGTTCCCGGCTGCACCTGCGAGGCATGCGCGGGACTTGTCCGCGGAAGTATCTGCCAGGCGGGTGTTTTGAACCCGGAGACAGGCAAGCTCTCCGCCCCCGCCGAGCCGCTCAACGAGCTGGCGCAGCGCTTTGACTATGTGTTGGCCGAGGCAGATGGCAGCAAGCGACTCCCGCTCAAGGCACATGCCGCCTGGGAGCCGGTCGTTCCCGCCGGCACGGCAAACGTTGTCTGGGTCGTCGGCGCCTCGGGGCTGGCAAGCCCGTCACCGAGGTTGTCCACCGCCCCGAGCTCTTCTGCGAGCGCTGCGGCTGCGAGCCCACCGACGCTGCCACCCCAGAGCGCGTCGCCCAGGTGCTCAATGCCGAGCTGCAGATGCTGAACCTCAGCAATGCCCGTATCATGCTCAACCAAGCCGACACGCTTGCCGACCCAACAATGGCAGATCGCTTCGAGGCAGCCTCAACCGCCCCCTCATCGCCACCAGCCTCCAGGGGTAGCAAATTTGGGACGGGGCTCTTTTTGCTACCCCGTCCCAAAAAATCATCTCCCAAATTAGCTACCCCGGCGGTCTTCCCGTTAGCGGGGCACGTAGCGGCCGGGTTGGGCTCCGGTGGGCTCGCCGTCGCGTGCCGCCAGCACGCCGTTGACGTAAACAGCCTTGGCGCGGCCATGCGCCTCAAAGCCCTCGAGCGGCGTGTAGTCCACGGCCTGATGCTGCGTCGCGGCGCTGATCGTCCAACGCGCGCACGGATCCCACACGCACACGTCGGCATCGGCGCCCTCGGCAAGACAGCCCTTGCGCGGATACATGCCAAAAACGCGCGCCGGATTCTCGCTCATCAAGCGGCACAGATCCTCGGGACCCAGCTGTCCCTCAAAGCTCGTGGCAATCGCAACGGGACGATGCTCCACGCCGGGCCCGCCGTTGGGAATCGCGCGGAAATCATCGCGTCCTCGGTCCTTTTGCCCGTGCAGGTTAAAGCTGCAATGATCGGTCGCAATAGTATCGATCTCGCCAGCCACAAGCGCCTCGCGCAGCGCGGCACGGTCACCGGCATGGCGCAGCGGCGGGCTCATCACGTACTTGGCGCCCGCAAAGCCGTCCTCGCCCTGCTCCAGATAGCAGGTGTCGTCGAGCATCAGATACTGAGGGCAGGTCTCGACATAGATGTTCTTCTGCCCGTGCGCTTTGGCAGCGCGAATGGCCTCGAGCCCCAGCTTGGTCGAAAGGTGCACCACGTTGACCGGAGCGTCCCCGGCCAAGTGCGCCAGATACAGCAGGCGGCTCACGGCCTCGGCCTCACACACGTCCGGACGGCTGAGCGCATGGCCCTCGGGCCCGTGGATACCCTGCTCAAACACGCGCTTCTGCAGCGCGTTGACCAACGTGCCGTTCTCGCAATGCACGCACAGGATACCGCCCACGCGCTTGAGCTCCTCCAGCACCTCGAGCGTCTCGGCATCGTCCAGGCGCAGATGGTCGTAGGCAAAGTAGGTCTTAAACGACGACACGCCCGCCTCGCGCATGGCCGAAAGATCGGCGCGGTTGCGCTCATTCCACTCGGCAAGCGCCATATGGAAGGCATAGTTGGCGGTGCAGGTGCCGCCGGCGCGATGATGCCACTCGACCAAGGCATCGGGCATGGTCACGCCGCGATCGGCCGTCGCGTAGTCCACGATGGTCGTCGTGCCGCCGCAGGCAGCCGCGCGCGTGCCGGTCTCAAAGCTATCGGCTGTCCAATCCATGCCGGTCCAGCACTGCATGTGCGTGTGCCCATCGATAAAGCCCGGGAACACCCAGCAGCCCGCAGCATCCTCGACGGTATCGCCCTCGGCCGGCTCAATCGCCGCGGCAATCCGTACGATCTTATCGCCATCCATGGCAAGATCGGCGCGGCGAAGCCCTTGGGGCGTCACGAGTGCGCCGTTTTTGATGATGATCATAATTGCTCCTTATTGATTGATGCAGTTGGCCACGCGATCAAAATACGAGCAGGCGGCGATATGCTCCGAGACGCGGCGCTGGCCCTTGGCGGTGTCGACATCCCACAGCTCGTAGGCACGTGCCTCGACCAGCTGGACATCGGCACGGCCGCGCAGCAGCGACGATCCGCCGTCCTTTCCTTTAAGCCCCATAAGGTTGGGAAAGAAGCTCGCGGGGAACAGCACCGGAGAGGCCGGCTCGCCGTTTAGGGCAAGACGCACGGGCGCGACGCCGCCGTTGGCCTTAAAAGCACCGGCGAGCGCCTCAAAAGAATCCGAACTCACAAGTGGCTGGTCGCCCGGCAAAAAGAGGCAACCTTTCCAGTTGCGTTCGACTCCCCACGAAAGGCCCGCACGGACGCTTTCGCTGCGCAGCTCGCCATCGTGCAGCACGCACGGGCAATGCTTGTCCTCGCAAATATGGGCGACCTCGGGCCAACGCGTCGAAACCACAACATCAAAGCCCCCGGGGACCGAATCGATGGTCCGGGCAATCAGCGGCTCGCCATAGATATCGGCGAGCATCTTGTTAGAGCCAAACCGCTTGCCCTCGCCCGAAGCCATAATGACGCAACCGAGTTTCATCTCCGCAAACCTCCCCTGGCTGCCTTGGACACCATAGTTGCTATACCCACCATAGCAAGCTCACACTCCGTCGGAACAGGCACGCACTCGTTTTCCAGCGAACGCCTCTTGGCTCCCCATAGCACAAAGGAGGGCACCCCGCGACGCAGGGCACCCTCCTCAATGGTGCAGATATGCCTACTCAGCGTCGCCGGTAAACGTGGTACCGGTCTTGCCGGCAAGACCGTCACGCGCCTTCTCGAGCAGCGTGATGAGCGCCGTGCGGCCCGGCTTGCTCTCGGCAAACGTCGAGGCGGCCTGGACCTTGGGCAGCATGGAGCCGCGACCGAACTCGTTGGCCTCGGACAGACGCTTTACGTCAGCCGCGGTCAGCGTGTCGAGCCACTGCTCGTGGTCGGTGCCAAAGCCAATGGCAACCTTCTCCACGGCCGTCAGGATAATCAGGGCATCGGCATCGAGCTGCTCGGCGAGCTTCTCGGCCGCAAAGTCCTTATCGATGACGGCGGCAGCGCCCTTAAGGTGGTTGCCCTGGGCCTTGGTGACGGGAATGCCGCCACCGCCGCAGGAGATCACCACGTGGTTGGACTCGACGAGCGACTTGATGGTGTCGAGCTCGACGATGTTCACGGGCTTGGGCGAAGCCACCACGCGACGGAAGCCCTGCTTCTCGTCGTGGATGAACTGGTAGCCGCGGTCGGCCTCCAGCTCCTTGGCCTCGGCCTCGCTCATCCACGGACCGATCGGCTTGACCGGGTCGGCAAAGGCCGGGTCGTCTGCCGCAACCTCGACCTGGGTGAGCACGGTGGCGACACCCTTGTCGATATTGCGGTCGAGCATTTCCTCGCGCAGCGCATTTTGCAGGTCATAGCCAATGTAGCCCTGGCTCATGGCGCCGCAAACGGACAGCGGGCAGGGAACGTACTTCTGAGGGTTAGAGCGCGTGAGCTCGGCCATCGCGTTGGCGATCATACCCACCTGGGGACCGTTGCCATGCACGACGACAACCTCGTTGCCCTCCTCGATCAGGTCGACGATAGCCTTGGAAGTCGTCTTGACGGCCTCCATCTGCTCGGGAAGGTTGGCGCCGAGGGCGTTTCCACCCAGGGCGACAACAATACGCTTAGCCATTTCTCAGCCCAGCTTTAGGCCTGGAACCAACGGGCGGTGTTGCGCTCGTCGAGGGCCTTGAGGGTAGCGGCGGGATCGGCAACCTTCTGCAGGAACATCATGGCTGCGATGGCGTACGGCTTGTAGCTGGCCTCCTTGTACATGCCCACGCGGTGCATATCGAAGACGTCGGCGTTGACCTCGCCGTGCTCGCAGGAGACACCGGAGATGTCGGCGGGCAGCGGATGCATAAAGATGGTGTCCTGGCCGTTGGCGGTCTTCTCCATGAGCTCGGTCGTGGAGCACCAATCCTGATGCGTAGCGTTCTGAGCGAGCAGCTCCTTCTCGAGCGCAGCGATGCCGGCGTCGTCGCCCTCGGCGTACAGGTTGGTACGCTTCTCCATGGCGGCAAACGGAGCCCAGCTCTTGGGGATCACGATGTCGGCGCCCTCGAAGGCCTCAGCCATGGTGTTGACCTGCTTAAAGGTGGTGCCGGACTCGGCGGCATAGCCCTTGGCACGCTCGACGACCTCGGGCATGAGGTCGTAGCCCTCGGGGTGGGCCAGGGTGACGTCCATGCCAAAACGGGGCAGCAGGCTGATCAGCGACTGCGGGCAGGACAGCGGCTTGCCGTAAGAGGCGAATAGGCCCAGGTAACGGCGACCTTCTTGCCCTTGAGGTTCTCGAGGCCGCCAAACTCGTTGATGAGGTAGAGCATGTCGGCAGAGGACTGCGTGGGGTGATCGGAGTCGGACTGCAGGGAGATGAGCGTGGGACGGTGATCCAGAACGCCGTCCTCGTAGGCCTGCTGCACGGACTCGGAGACCTCGGCCATGTAGGCGTCGCCCTTGCCGATGTACATGTCGTCGCGGATGCCGATGACGTCAGCCATGAAGGAGATCATGGTAGCGGTCTCGCGGACGGTCTCACCGTGGGCGATCTGGGACTTCTTCTCGTCCAGGTCCTGCAGCTCAAGGCCGAGCAGGTTGGCAGCCTTAGAGAAGGAGAAGCGCGTACGGGTGGAGTTGTCGCGGAACAGGGAGACGACCAGGCCCGAGTCGAAGATCTTGGACGAGACGTTGTTCTCGCGCAGCTCGCGCAGGGCGTCGGCGACGATGTAGAGCGCCTTGAGCTCATCGGTGGTCTTATCCCAGGTGTGCAGGAAGTCGCTGCCGTACATGCCCTTAAAATCGAGGCCGTTCAGCTGCTCGACGAGCTCGGTAAACTTGGCGTCCATGTAAATATCCTTTCTAAAGGTGAAACGATCGCAATGAGTAGATGTGCTCCGGCATGCGCGTGTGGCTAGAACATGCCGAGCACTATGACGAGGACCCGCTACCGTTGAGGAAGCATGGGAGATAACGACCGCGGGCCCCAAGTCAACAGGGGGTGCCGGGGACACGAGCGGCCCCCGGCTCAACAAGATCAAGGAATGGGACTAGTCGATCTTGTTGTTGGTCAGACCGGCGCGGAACACGGTGGCGTCGCCATCGGCCTGGCTCGGATCGTAGAGGTTCAGGGCAGCCACATACATGGCGGCAGCGGTGACCAGGTCGTCCTTGTAGGTGACCTCGTTGGGAGCGTGAGCCTGAGACTCGGCACCCGGGCCAAAGCCGACGCAGGGGATGCCATAGCGGCCCTGGATGGAAACGCAGTTCGTGGAGAAGGTCCACTTGTCGCACAGCGGACGACCGGTGCGCTTGTCCATGCTGGGCTCGCAGCCGATGCGCTCGTCACCGAACATGGCCTTGTGGGCGTCGACGAGGGCCTTGACGTGCGGAGCGGTCTCCTTGTTGATCCACGTGGGGAAGTAAGCCTCGGTCTCGTAGACCTCGCCGGTCCAGGACGGACGGTCGTACATGTACATGGAGACCTTCACGTCGTCGCCGTACTTCTTGGCGGCCGGCAGGTTGCGGATCTCGTCCAGGCAGGACTCCCAGGTCTCGCCGGCGGTCATGCGACGGTCGATGGAGATGGCACAAGAGTCAGCGACAGCGCAGCGGCTGGGGCTGGTGTAGAAGATCTGGCTGACGGTGCAGGTGCCGCGGCCCAGGAAGCGGGCGTCCTCGAAGTGCTCGGGGTTGTACTTGGGATCGAGCATCTTGACGAGGCCCTTGATGTCGGTCGACTCGTCGCAGCCGTTGTTGTTGAGAGCGCGGACGTCGGCGATGATGTCGGCCATCTTGTAGATGGCGTTGTCGCCGCGGTCGGGAGCGGAGCCGTGGCAGGAGGTGCCGTGAACGTCGACGCGGATCTCCATGCGGCCGCGGTGACCGCGATAGATGCCGCCGTCGGTGGGCTCGGTGGAAATGACGAACTCGGGCTTAATGCCGTCCTTGTTGTAGATGTACTGCCAGCACATGCCGTCGCAGTCCTCTTCCTGGACGGTGCCGACGACCATGATCTTGTAGCCCTCGGGGATGAGGCCCATGTCCTTCATCATCTTGGCTGCGTAGGTAGCAGAAGCCATGCCACCCTCCTGGTCGGAGCCGCCGCGGCCGTAAATGATCTCGTCGGTCTCGTAGCCCTCATAGGGATCGGCATCCCAGTTCTCGATGTTGCCGATGCCGACGGTGTCGATGTGAGAGTCGATGGCGATGATCTTGTCGCCCTCGCCCATAAAGCCCATGACGTTGCCCAGGCCGTCGACCTTGACCTCGTCATAGCCAAGCTCTCCATCTCGGCCTTGATGCAAGCGACAACCTCACCCTCCTCGCAAGACTCAGAGGGGTGGGAGATCATAGCGCGCAGGAAGCGAGTCATATCAGCACGATGGGACTCAGCAGCAGCCTTGATAGCGTCGAAATCGAGTTCTTTAGTCATTGTTCATAACCTTTCAAACGAAGGAATCTACCTGTGAGGTGGCGGAGCGATACCTATTTACTCCGCTGCTCGGACAGTCCTGCGCAAGACGGAAAGCACATTAAGTGCTTTCCTTTGCGTGCGGAACTCGCGACGGAGCAAATAGGTATCGCTCCGCCTCCCGGGTTCATGCATCTGCAGGACATAGGGGTTCTGATAGAAATTTGGCGCGGCGCGTTGCGCCGCCCAACGATTAGCAGGTCGGATACTCGCCCTCCCAGACGATGCGACGGTACTGATCCGGATCGGTGTCGCCCTCGGTGGAGAAGCAGAGCACGGAGCTCGTCTTGTCCAGGCCGATGAGCTCCTTGAGCTCGGCGTACTCGGGATCGAGCATAAGGGTCTCGACCAGACCGGTGGTCACGGCGCCGGACTCGCCGGAGATAACGCGCGGGTCGCCCTTCTCGGGAGCGCCCAGGGTGCGCATGCCGCGAGCGGTGACCCAGTCGGGGCAGGACACGAAGGCGGTGGTGTGGTTGCGCAGGATATCCCAACCCAGGATGTTGGCTCGCCGCAGCACAGGCCGGCCATGATGGAGGGCATGTCGCCGTCCACGATGCGCGGATCGCCGTCGCCGGCGGCAGCGCCCTTGTACAGGCAGGCGGCAGGCGCGCACTCGACCACGACGAAGGTGGGCGGGTTATCGGGATACAGGTTGGTGAAGTAGCCCACCACGGCGCCGGCGAGCGAGCCCACGCCAGCCTGGACAAAGACGTGCGTCGGGCGGTTGATGGCCATCTCGCGCAGCTGCTCGGCAGCCTCGGAAGCCATGGTGCCGTAGCCCTCCATGATCCAGGACGGGATCTTCTCGTAGCCCTCCCAGGCGGTATCCTGAACGATGACGCCGCGCTCGCAGGCATCGGCCTCGGCAGCGGCCATGCGCACGCACTCGTCGTAGTTGACCTCTTCGATGGTCACCGTGGCGCCCTCGGCGGCGATGTTATCAAAGCGGGGCTTGGTGGAACCCTTGGGCATGTGCACGACGGCCTTCTGGCCCAGCTTGTTGGCAGCCCATGCCACGCCGCGGCCATGGTTGCCGTCGGTGGCGGTAAAGAAGGTGGCCTGGCCAAAGTCCTTGGCAAGCTGATCGGAGGTCAGGTAATCGAAGGTGCACTCGGCAACGTCCTTGCCTGTCTCGTCGGCAATGTAGTTGGCCATGGCAAACGAACCGCCCAGGACCTTAAAAGCGTTGAGGCCAAAGCGATAGCTCTCGTCCTTAACGCACAGGTTGGACAGGCCCAGGCGCGCGGCCTGGCCATCCAGACGGGCAAGCGGAGTGACGGTGTACTGGGGGAACGACTGGTGGAAGGCGCGGGCCTTCTTCACGTGGTCGAGGCTCATGATTCCCAAGTGCTTGTCATCGCTCTTGGGCATCGTGTTGCCCGCCCACTGGATCTTATCGGCCATACGGTGAACTCCTTAAGTTCTCTCTTGCCGGCCCCCGCATACGCGTTTCAGCCCATTCCCATTCATGCGACTGAACTTTTATGTGGATGCCAAACAAAAAGTTTGTTAGCACTGTTCTATCACACTTTTTGATTGGTAAACCTAACAAATTGTTTGTTGCCGTAATCGGTACTTTTTCGGCGCCGAACGGTCATGAATTGCCTTGTTGATGGATTTGTTTGCGGTCAAGTGTGGTTTATGGCAAAGTGTGCCCAAACTAATTTTTAGGAAGGCACCCATGACCCCCGCACAGATTGAGTTTTACAAGCGCCTTGCACACGGCCTGGCGCTCCAATTTGGCCCCAACTGCGAAGTCGTCGTCCACGACCTGGAGACCGAGGACGTGGACCGCTCCATCGTAGTGATCGAAAACGGCCACGTCAGCGGGCGCAAACTGGGTGACGGCCCCAGCCATATTGTGCTTGAATCCATGCACGAGGGCACCGCCGACGTGCACGACCGCGAGCCGTACCTCACCAAAACCGCCGATGGCAAGCTGCTCAAGTCCTCGACCATCTTTATCCGCAACGATGAGGGCAAGCCCGTCGGCATTTTGGGCATCAACTTTGACATTACGCTTATGAAGGCTTTTGAGCGTTCGCTCGACGCCTTTACCGGCACCGGCGGCACGGGCTACACCGAGCCCGAGCCCATTACCAAGAACATCGGCGACCTGCTCGAGGACCTGCTGCACGAGTGCGAACAGTTTGTGGGCAAGCCCGCGGCACTCATGACCAAAGACGAGCGCATTCGTGCCATTGGCTACCTCGACCGTCGCGGCGCCTTCCTCATTTCCAAGTCGAGCGAGCGCGCCTGCGAGTTCTTTGGCATCTCCAAGTACAGCTTCTATAGCTACCTCAATGAGGCCAAGGCGGCAACAGGCGACAAGTAGGCACTCGCCTGGATTGCCCCTCCCCTTTTGGGCGCGAGTTCTGGAAAGCATGAATCCAAGACCGAGCCGCTTGGAAAGTTCCATATAATCGATGTCATTAGTATTTCGAAAGGGTGGAACAGAATGGCGTTGAGCAAGGCATCATGCACCGGTCGCGGATTGATTCCGGCAATTGGTGGACATGTGCACCGCATGTTCGATGAGGGTGAAGACGACCTGTTTTCGCTGAGCCTTGACGACGTGATGGATGATCGCCCGTGGACCGCCGACGAACTCATGGGCGGTGGGGCTCGCCCGTCAAGCCCCAATCCCGCACTTGCGCCTAAGCCCGCATCTGCGCCGGCTCCTGCGCAGTCGCCTGTTTCGACGCCCGCGTCTGCGCCCACACCCACTCCCCGCCCCGCAAGCGACCCGTCCGAGACGGCGGCATTTCTCGCTGCAGCGACGCAGGGCAAATCGGCCGACAGCACCGTTATGTACAGCGCCCGGCAGTTGCCTGTTCCTGCGGCACGCAAGCCTCCGGTCACAAGGCTCGATGAGCCCGTTGCCCATCAGGTTGCCTACGATTCCTGGGCTGCAGCCGATCTGGATGAGACCTCTACCGGCATGCCGGCGCTCGACGTTCCAGTTAATCCGCTTTTTGCCGCCAACACGAGCGCCGCGGGCTATGAGGGCGGTGCGGCATATTCCGATTATTCCGATGGCTATGCTGACGCCGGTCGCATCGAGACCGAGGATTATGGCACCACATCGAGCGATTATCTCAACGATCCGTACGCCGCCACGCCTGCACCGGAATATGACCCGGAGGCCGCGTCCGCACCGGCGTATACCAAAAGCACGGGCGAAGAGCGCTTCGCCGATTATTACGCCGAGGAAAAGTCGCTGCGTTTTTCGGAATTTCCGCAGGCAGTCAAGGTTGCCTTTATCGCCATTGTCATTGCCCTGCTCGGTGTCATTGCGTTTGAGGGATTCCGGCTGTTCTCCGGCCCCACCCAAGCGGAGTCGGAGACCCAGCAAAAAGAGGACGATAACGAGTATCTGGACATCAACACCCTCAAGGGCGACCCCAACGACGGAGACGACGAGTAGCGAGGGTTAAGGGAGGGCCGGAAGAGCCGGCGGCATGTTACGGCTCCAAAAGCCCTGCCATAAAGATGGGCAGATACAGCACGTCACCATCGCGGTGAAGATTACATTCCGCAAGTACCAGGGCGCGATCGATTCCGTAGCCCTTCGTCGCGAGCGCGTTGTCGAGCGCCGCATGGGACTTAAAGCTCTTGCCCGACTTGACCTCGATGGCAAGGACCTCCCCATCGAGCGTCTCCTCCACAAAATCGAGCTCGCCGACTTTTTTAGACGTAAAGTAGCGCAATCTGAATCCATGGGCTTTGAGCTCTTGGGCAACGAAGCCCTCAAACGCCGCCCCCATGTTCATGCCAAAGGCGTCTTCCGCCTCCCCACCAAAAACGCCTTGGGCGACCCTTTTGGAATACGACGACATGAGCATTCCGGTGTCCAAGTAAAACAGCTTGAACAGATTTCGTTGCTCCCCCAATAAAAGGGGTGCCACGGGCGCCGTTACGTTATACACGGGAAGCGCGACACCCGCCTCCGACAACCAGAGAAAATGATCTGTCACCTGCGAAAAACGTTTGACACCGTTAATCGATGACAGTTTGAATCGCTTGTTTTTGGAGCCGGCCTCGCTGGGAATCAGATCATAGATATCGCGAATAACCAAGCGTAGCTCAGGCGGAGCGTACTTTGCGATGTCATCGCGATACAGGGCGTGAAGATCGCGATGGATGTTTCGAACCTCGTCGACATTGCGCGTCGCCAAGAAGGAATTGACCGCGTCGGGCATGCCCCCCACCACCACATACTGATGGAACAGATTGAGCAAGCGGTCATACAGATAGCCGGGGAGCTCCTTTTCGTCCTTTAGACAACCCCTGAGCATGTCAAACGCTCCGGCAGCAACGCCGCTTGCCCAGCAGAACTCCTCAAAGTCGAGCGGGTACATCTGGACCTGCTCGACATACCCCACCGGCAGGGAATCGATGCCCTCGAGCTCAACGCCAAGGAGCGATCCGGTAAGGATGTATCGAAAGTCGCCGCGCTGGACCAGGTATTTGATGAACGTCACCACGTTGGGGCATCGCTGCACCTCGTCGATAACCACGGCGGTCTTGTTCGCAACCATCGGCTGCGTCGCAGCGATAGACATGCGCATAAGCAGGTCGTCCGCACTTTTCGCCGCCAAAAACGAATCGCGCACGGACGCGTCGGCGATAAGGTCGAACGTCACGACGTTTTCGAACGATTCGCTTGCAAAGACGTTGACCAAATATGACTTTCCTACCTGCCGGGCGCCCTTGACCAAAAGAGCCTTGTTGGGCGACGAGGCAAGCCAAGATTCAAACTGTGCTTTCGCTTTTCTCTGCAGCATAAGCGCACCCCTTATTACGTGCCGTTTTAGCACTAGGATACACTTTTCCGTGGTTGCTAGGTGCTCATTTCGACACTTTTCCGAGGTTTTAAAGTGTACATTACGACACTTTTCCATACTTTTACATGGGCGATTTCGACACTTTTTCTGATTTAAGCCTAGCAGCAGCTGGCGAAATCAAGCGCCGTCCGCGCGTCATTTCAAACGCAGCGCTTGATTTCTGTCCGCGCGCGCTGATAGACTCCATCTTGCCCGCAAGGAGCGGGCGGTTTTATCCAGAGTCGGGGTAGAGAGTTGGCTCCACGATCCCGACGCCAACCGGCCAAGAGGCACGGTGGCCCTGCCAACATCGATGAAAGGAGTCCGTATGGACAATTTCTCTGTGCGCAGTGAGCGCAACTTCCACAACCTGGCGGCCAAGCCAAAACGAATACATCTTCTGGACGAGCCGAGCGGCTACGCCTCGTCCATGGTCAAGAGCAGCCTCTCCCACCAGATGCGCTTTACGGTGGAGAAGCTCGAGGAAGAGCTTTGCGCCGCCGGCAATCCGCACGTGCTGTTGATCAAGCTGTTTGGAGACGATTCGCGCGAGCCGTCTAGCTGGAAGCTCTTTGCTGACGGCAAGTGCGTTGCGAATGGATCCGGCGCCTTTGCCCGCGAGTGCTTCTGCGAGGGAGCCGAGGTATTCCTGGACCTGCGCCGCAACGCCGTACGTGCGGCCGAGCTGCACCAGTGGAGCCAGAGGGAGTACGAGCTGCTGAGCGCGGCGCTCGGGATTGCGGGGATGTAGGCAGACAGACCAGACAGCTCGTCATACTGGTTGACGCTTCAATTCAAGCAACAGGGCGGAGTTGCGCTTACAGCTCAACCATGCCAAACCGATGGCGTTCTCAAAAGGCCTACCTCCCCTCCGCCTTCAGCTTCAGCAGCAGGTCGCCCAGTTCGGGGCACTTCTTGGAAAGGCGCGTCTGAGCTCGCTCGCCCATCCCCCACCGTTGGCGGACTTCCTGGGCGCGCGGGCTCACGCGGTAGTTCCCGTCCATCATCTGCTTGAGCAGCTTAGCGGTCACGCGTGCATCGGCCAGGGCGCTGTGGGCGTGGCCCGTCGACTCGTCAAACTCGATGCCAAACCACGTTGCCGCGTCACTCAAAGAGACGCAACCGTGGCTGCCCACGTCCATAATCGAGGTGTAAAACGCCTGCAGGTCGGCCCAGTCCGTAGGAAATGCGGCAAGATCGATGTGCTTTGCCTGGCACTCGGTCAAAAGCTGCCGACGATCCGCCCCGCTCCAACAGACCACCTGGGCGGAGTAGCGACCAATCCAATCGCTGAGCCTTTTGATCACCACATAGAGCGGATCGGCCATCGCGGTGTCCACAGCCGATATCCCCGTAAGCTCGCGGACGGGAAACGCAACGCCTTCGGTTAATTCCGTCTGCACAAACTGCGAGAACTCGCCCATAACGTTGCCGTGGTAATCGAGCTTGACGGTGCCGACCTCGATAATCTCATTGCGCAGCCCACGGCGCTGGCGCTGCTTTGGCACCGGCGCAAACTCAAAGTCCAGCACAATCTGGCGCGCAAAGTTCGTCGTATCGATAGCCGAGATACCCGGCGTCTTTTCAGCTGACACGGTTAGGGCCTTTCTCCGTTGCCTGCCGCTCGTTTCTCGAACGGCTTCGTCGCGGTAAGCGTAACCGCCTGTGCAGACACAAACACAGGGTGGCCCCTCACATCTCGGCAAAGGAGATCAACTTAACGTCTCCCCTGCTCTCCGCGGCATCCCGACATCCCTGCGTAAAGCCGCGTTTTGAGAACAGCGCATAGCTTTTTCGTTGCCGTCTAAAGAGCTCGCTTCGATGAACGAGCTTTTGCAGCACGTCTTCGCCCGCCGGTTCATTGCGCCATTTGCACTCCGCAAACAGCGCAGTGCCCTCGCCATCGTCAACAATCAAGTCGATTTCTTCCTGCGTATGCGTGCGATTATCCGTCCCCCACCAGCGCCCGACGCTCGCCGGAACCACATCGAGCTGGCCCGCGCGCGCGAGTTCGTACACGTATTGTCTGCATATAAGCTCAAAGACCGTACCCATGTAATCCGATATGTGCGGCTCAATGCGCTTATACGCCATCTCGGCCATATCGTTTTGAATCAGCCCGATGTTCTGCGGAACAAACTTGTACCAGAACCTAAACATCTGGTCGCTCAGTAGATACACGGCCCGCTTATTGCTCGTCTCGTTTAGGGGCAGCTCGCGCTCGACAATCCCAAGCGACGCCAGCTTATCCACATAGCTCTTTACGTTGCTCGCAGGGATTCCCGTAGAGCTCGCAATCTCCGAGATCTTCGAGCGCCCCTGAGCAATTGCTTGCACGATCGCATCATATTGCTCGGGATTGCGGCACTCTTGCATTAGCAGGTTACTCGGCTCCTCAAAGAGATAGCCCGTAGGAGTAAGAAAAAGACGTTTGATGTTGTCCTTGAGCGGTGCGGCAGGATCGACTTTCTCGATATAAGCAGGAATGCCGCCCGTCACACCATAGCAAACCGCTGCATCTTCGCGATCCATGCCCTGCCACAGACCGAGGGTCGTCGTAAAATCGAGCGGCATGATCTTAAACTGAGCCGTACGCCTACCGTATAGCGGGCTCTCGTAGCCCAGCACCTGTTCTTCCATAAACGAAAGAGACGACCCGCACAGGATAAGCATGAGCTTGGTCTTTTTGTACAAGTGATCGATCTTGTCTTGCAGCAACGAGCTGATCTCGGAATTTGATTGAGCGAGATAGGGATACTCGTCAATCACGACAATCAAACGTTCCGTGCGGGCCATGGTGGCCAATGCATCGAATGCCTCGTCAAAACTACGAAACGACACACCCGCAGCACCAACCGAGCCCGCAAGTATCGCCTGGCTAAAGCCGTGCAGGTTTGCCTCTGCGTTAGTACGACGAGCTTGAAAGTAAATAGCCTTCTTGCCTTGGATGAACTCTGTGATAAGACGCGTTTTACCTACGCGACGGCGGCCGTAAATCACAGGCATCTCAAAGGAGCCCGTGCCATACAGTCGATTGAGCTCGGATATTTCCGCTGTTCTTCCGATAAACATAGGGCCATCCTTCCTTTACGTTATAGCTAGTTATATTATACCTTCCTATAATATAACTAGCTATAACGTAATTCGACAAGCGGCGCACGCAAAAGGGGCGGTACACCACCGCACGTGGACCGTTCCGGAAAATGTACCCCGTTCTGGAGCCTGGTTCCGGGATACAGCTTCCGGTTGAGGGCCGTTCCGGAAAGCGCATTCCACTCTGGAGCCGAAATCCGGGACGCAGTTTCCGCTCCAAACAAAAAAGCCCCGACTCGCGATGGAGCCGGGGCCAAAGGCGCAGCATATGTAGTTGATGTTGAGCGCGAACAACTCGTCAGCGATGGCTGTCCGCGCCCTACCCTACCCGCGGTTGCGGACGCGGCTGTAGGGCGTATCCACCATGGGCAGATCGGGACGCAGTTTGCCGTCAAACGCGCGGTAGGCGTTCTGTACGGCGGGCGCCGTGGGGATCGTTGCGATCTCGCCGATGCCCTTGCCGCCGTATGCCACGGGCAACAGCTCGTCCTTCTCCACGTAGATGGCGTGGATATCCGGAATCTCGGGCGCACGGAACAGCCCGAGCGTGCCGTACCTTGCCTGGGGTACGCAGTCCTTGAGCGGCCAGTCCTCGGTAAGCGCATAGCCCATACCCATGAGCACGCCGCCTTCGATCTGACCCTGGATGGAGATGGGGTTGACCACCTTGCCGGAATCGTGCGCGGCATAGACCTCGCTCACGCGGCCGTCATCATCCAGAATGACCACATGTGTGGCAAAACCGTAGCAGATGTGACTCTTGGGGTTGGGAACGTCGGCGCCCAGCTTGTCGGTCGGCTCCAGATACACGTAGCCAAACTCGCATCCCTCGAGCGCCTTGATGGCAGCCGCGGGATCCTGAGGATGCATACCCTGACCAGCGACGAGTTCCTGTGTGCGCAACTGGTAGGCGCGACCGTCGTCGTACTCGATCTTGACGCCGTCGCCATGCGCGCTCACGGGAGCATCGGGCGCAGGCTTGCCGGCCTCGATGCCAACCATGGCATCGCGCAGCAGGAAGGCGGCGCCGCGCACAGCCTCGCCGGTCACGACCGTCTGTCGCGAGCCAGACGTGGTGCCGGAGTCGGGAGCGTTCTCGGTGGAGCACTCGCCATTGGCAATGCAGCTCAGCGGCAGACCGCAGGCCTCGGCAACGTCCTGCAAAAAGACGGTGTTGCAGCCCTGGCCGATGTCGGACGTGGCGGCGTAGACCACGGCGCAGCCATCTTCGACGCGAATCTTGCAGCGGCCGGCATCGGGCAGGCCCACGCCCACGCCGGCGTTCTTCATGGCGCAGGCGATACCGGCGTGTCCGGGATGCGCATAGTAGGCATCCTTGACCTCAAGCAGCGTCTCCTTAAGCGCCGTGGAGCAGTCGGCAATCTGGCCGTTGGGCAGAACCTCGCCCGGCTCGATGGCGTTGCGGTAGCGAATCTCCCACGGATCCAAACCGACCTTCTCGGCCAGCAGGTCGATCAGGCTCTCGAACGCAAACTCGGACTGGCAAACGCCAAAGCCACGGTACGCGCCGGCAGGCGGGTTGTTAGTGTAGTAGCCGAAGCCGCGGATGTCGGTGTTCTGGTACTTGTAGGGACCGACGGCATGCGTGCAGGCACGCTCGAGCACCGGGCCGCACAGCGAAGCGTAGGCGCCGGTATCAAAGTTGATCTCGCAATCCAGGCCGGTAAAGTTGCCTTCGGCATCGCAGCCCAGTGTAAAGGTGCCGTCCATGGCATGACGCTTGGGATGGAACGCGAGCGACTCGGCACGCGTGAGCTTGCACTTCACAGGACGCTGGAGCTTATAGGCAGCAAGCGCGGCCAGGTGCTGGATCGAAACGTCCTCCTTACCGCCAAAGCCGCCGCCCACGAGCATGGTCTCGACGACCACGCGCTCGGGCTCGTTGTCCCAGCCAAACATGTGGGCACACTCTTTGCGCGTGTCGTAGGCACCCTGGTCGGTCGACTGCACCTTGACGCCGTTCTTGTACGGGAAGGCAACGGCGCACTCGGGCTCCAAGAAGGCATGCTCGGTAAAGGGCGTGGTAAAGCGCTGCGTCACGGTGAACGCGCTCTCCGCCAGCGCCTTGGCGGCGTCGCCGCGCGTCACGTGACGGCTCTGGCACACGTTGTCCTTGAGCTCCACCGTGTTGCCAAAGGCAAAGAAACTGTCGTGCAGGCGCGGGGCGTCGGCAGCCCTGGCCTCGACAATGTTGCGCACGGGCTCCAGCGGCTCGTAATCAATCTTTACGAGCTTCTTGGCCTTCTCGAGCGTCGCCTCGTCCTCGGCAACCACCAGCACGATGGCATCGCCCACGCAGCGGGTGATATCGCCCGCCGCGATCATGACGTCCCAATCCTGGATAAGGTGGCCGACCTGGTTGACCGGCACGTCCTCGGCGCGCAGGATCCCCACCACGCCGGGCAGGGCCTCGGCCTTGGAGGTATCGATGGAGAGCACGCGGGCGCGCGGATACTTGGAGCGCACGGCGCTGGCATAGGTCAGGCCCGGCTGATCGAGCTCGTCGATGTCATCGGGATACTTGCCCTCGCCGAGCACCTTCTTGCGCACGTCGATACGGAAGGCGCGCTTGCCCACGCCGTAGTCGTCGCCGCGCTCCAAGTCCTCGTCGATCTGCTTTTCGCCGCGGAGCACCGCAGCGGCCAACGAAATGCCCTCGATAATCTTCTTGTAGCCGGTGCAGCGGCAGACGTTGCCGCGGATGGCGTACTTAATCTGCTCCTCGGTGGGCTCGGGGTCCTCGGCGATCAGCGCCGCACCCGCCATGACCATGCCGGGGATGCAAAAACCGCACTGCACGGCGCCCACGGCGCCAAAGGCGTACACAAAGGCCTCGCGCACGTCCTCGGGCAGGCCCTCGACGGTCACGATGTTGCGGCCGGCGGCAAGGGCGGTGGTCAGTACGCAGGCTTTGACGGCCGCGCCGTCCACATGGATGGTGCAGGTACCGCAGGCGCCCTCGGAGCAGCCATCCTTGGCGGAATGGATATGCAGGTCGTCGCGCAGGTAGCGTAGCAGCGGCTTGTTTTGGGTCGTCGTGTGCTCCACGCCGTTAACGGTAAAAGTGAATTCCTGTGCCATGGTGATTCCCTTCTACACGCCGGCGGCGATGCCGGTGCGATCGTGAATGGCGCCATGCGGGCAGACGACGGCGCACATGCCGCACGACAGGCAGTCCGCGCCGTCGATATGGGCGCAGTTGTCCTCGATGCGGATAGCGCCGGCAGGGCACTTTTTGGCGCACATGCCGCAACCGATGCAGCTCGTGTCGCAGATCTTGCGCGCAATGGCGCCCTTATCGGTATTGTTGCAGCGCACCAAGATGTTCTGGTAGCCGGGAACGAAGGCAATCACGCGCTGCGGGCACGCCATGCCGCACAGGCCACAGCCCGTGCACTTTGAGCGATCCACGCGGGCGATGCCATCGACCAGCGCAATGGCGCCGTGGGGGCAGGCCGTGACGCAGGCGCCACAGCCAATGCAGCCTTCGCTGCAGCGGGCGTCGCCGCCTGCGGAGGCACAACCGCTTCCGCAGGCAACGTAGGCCACGTTATGTTGAATGGATTTGGCCATAAAAGACTCGCCTATTTCTTAAGAAGGTACGAACAGCTGTCGCGCACGGCCTTGATGGTCAGGCGGACGGCCTCGGGCAGACCGGTGTTGACGGCATCGACCGAGACGGTACGGACCGTGCCGGCGACGCGGACCTTAAAGTGATCCTCGTCCACGGCCAGGAAGCCCTCGTTCTCGGAGTTCTCCATGTCTTGCTCGCTCCAGAACAGGGTGAGCTTGTCCTTGTAGGGACGACCCTCCTGGTAGGGGCAGAACACGGCGCAGTTGCCGCACTCGTTGCACATGCCGTCGACGTGGACGACCTGGTGCTTGTCCAAGCCCGGCACCTTAATGGCCACGTTGGCGCGGTTGGGGCACACGTCGCAGCAGACCTCGCACACCGAGCCGCAGCCCAGGCAGCGGGTCTTGGTGCAGTTGCGCTTGTCGCGGCAGAGCGTCCCCTTGCGCTCGTAGCAGGTGTCCTCGCGGCCGGCCTGCTCGTTGCAGTCGGTGTACTTGTTAAAGTCCACACCGGCGATGGCACGGGCGACCTCGGCGGCGTCGGCAATAGCCTCGACCACGGTGGCCGGACCGCGGCGGCAGTCGCCGGCAGCCCAGACGCCCTCGACGCCGGTGGAGGTGGCGGCAAGACGGCCACGACGGTCATGCTCGACGCCCGCGGCATCGTACAGGCTGGCATCGATGCCCTCGCCCACGGCGCAGATCACCGTGGTGGCGGAAAGCTCGACGGTCTCGCCCGTGGCGACGGGGCTGCGACGGCCGCTTGCATCCGGCTCGCCAAGCTCCATAACGTCGCAGGTCAGCACGGCGCCGTTGAGTGCCTTGGGCGCCAGCAGCTCGCAGAACTCAACGCCGTCGGCAAGAGCAAGATCGAGCTCTTCCTCGTCGGCGGGCATCTGCTTCTTGGTGCGGCGATACACCAGGCGTACGTTCTTCACGCCAGCCAGGCGCTTGGCCACGCGGGCGGCGTCCATGGCGGTGTTGCCGGCGCCAATGACCACGACGTCCTCGCCCAGCTCGAGCTTCTCGCCCTTCTTGGCTGCCTCGAGGAACTCCAGCACATCGAGCTCGGCGCCCTCGCCCAGGCCCGCAGAGCCGGGCATCCAGGCACCGGTGGCCACGACCACGTCGGTAAAGCCCTGGGCCTTGAGCTCGTCAATGGACTCCACGTGGGCGTTGAGCTGAACCTTGGCGCCAAAGGCCAGGCAGAGCTCGGCATCGTGGGAGATATCGTCGCTGGCGATACGGAACTCGGGGATCACGTGACGGACCACGCCACCGAGCGAGTCGCGGGCCTCAAAGATGGTGACGGGCACGCCGGCACGCGTCAGGAAGAACGCCGTCGCCAGACCGGCAGGGCCGCCGCCGATAACGGCAACGTTGCGCTCGCCGTCGTTGGCGATGGCCTGGGCGCGCAGCTTGGGCAGCACGGCGGTCATGGCCTCGCGGGCGGCCTTGAGCTTGCTGGCGCGGATCTGGGCGCCCTCGGGCTCGTAGAACGCACGCTCGCAGGCACGGCCGCAGGGATGCGGGCAGATGGTGCCGGTAATGAACGGCAGGGCGTTGCGCTCGATGATGATGTTGAGTGCGTCCTCGTAGCGGCCCTCGTCAACAGCCGCCAGGTAGGCGGGAATGTCCTGCTGGATGGGGCAGCTCGTGCGGCACGGCGTGGTAAAGCAGTCACTGAGCGGGCTCTTGCCAGCGACCTTGCGATCGGGCAGCGGGCGCAACGGCTTCTTGTAGAGCGGGTTGGTGAGCGAATCGGTCTGGATCGCGGTCACGGCCTCGAGCGAGACGCCCTCAAACGGCTTGCCATCCAGGTCGGCAAACTCGCCGGCCATCTGGCTAAAGCGCTCGTAGCCACCGGGCTTGAGCACGTCGGTCGCCAGGGTGACGGGCCAAATGCCGGCGTCATACAGGGCACGGATGTTGTAGACCGTGGCACCACCGGAGTAGCTGATGCGCAGCTTGCCATCGAACTGCTCGGTAATGCGGCGGGCAGCCTCGATGGTCAGCGAGAACAACGAACGGCCGGACATATACATCTCGGTGGAAGGCAGCTCGTTCCTCGTCACGTCGACGGGGAAGGTGTTGGTGAGCTTGACGCCAAACTCCAGGCCGCGCTCGGCGCACAGGGCAATCAGGCGCTCGAACATGGGCACGGCGTCGACCCACTGCAGGTCCTCGCGGAAGTGTGTGTCATCGAAGACGATATAGTCAAAGCCCAGCTCGTTGAGGCGCTGACGTGCAAACTCATAGCCCAGCAGCGTGGGGTTGCACTTGATGTAGGTGTTGAGGCCCTTCTCGGTGATGAGGTAGGTCGCGATGCGCTCGATCTCCGCCGGCGGGCAGCCGTGCAGGGTAGACTCGGTAATGGAGTTGGAGACGCGTGCCGGGATGGACTCGACAAACGCGGCGTCGACATGCTCAAACTTGTCCAGGTTGGCGAGCGCCCATGCGCGGCACTCGTTCCAGACGTCGGAGCCACTGGCGTCCTTCATGCCCTCGATGTAGGCATCGACCTTGGGGCTCTTAATACCCTCCAGGTCATAGCCCACCGACATGTTGAAGACAAAGCCGTCCGGGCTGCCCAGACCGTACTCGCGAGCGATCAGGTGGCAGGCAAACCATGCCTTCACGTACTCGGCAAAGGCCTGCGGAACCTCGAGCTCGGTCGACCATTCGCAGTTGTAGCACTCGTCCTGAGCCACGATGCAGGGCTTGTTGACGCACTTGGAGAGCTCCTCGCCGTCCATAACCTGGACGGTCTTGAGCTCAAAGAAGCGAGAACCGGCCACATAAGAGGCCACGATGTTCTGAGCCAGCTGCGTGTTGGGACCGGCGGCCGGACCAAACGGAGTCTCGATGCGCTCGTCAAAAATGGGAAGCGCGCCCTCCTGGTTGGTCGTGACCATCTTGCGCACGCCAAAGATGGCGTCCTGGGTCTTGTGCTCCTCGATGATCCAGTTCATCAGCTGCGAAAACGGGATCGGCCTCATGATGTCGCTCATAGTGAGCTCCTCTCTGTAACGCCCGGCGAGACCGCGCGGCGGGCGCAAATACGGTGTAGCGCTAGCACAGCGCCGGCGACCCCGCGGAGGTCGCCTATACGCGCGTCGGATGCGGCGAAACATCCGACGCGCGCGAATCTACTTGTAATTAGTAGGCGCGATCGTTGAGCGTGCTCCAGAGCTTCTTGGACTCAGCCATGGTCCACGCGTTGATCTTGTCCTCATCAATGCCAACGAACTCGCGATCCTTGTACAGGACGCGGCCATTGATGATGGTGGTACGGCAGTTTTTGCCCATCATGCCAAAGAGCATGTGGCCGTCGATGTTCTCCTCGCTCAGCGGCGTAAAGGGCTTGTAGTCCATGACGATGACGTCGGCGGCGGCGCCAGCCTCGAGCACACCGAGCTTGCGATCGAAGTACTTGCTCGCCATCTTGGCGTTGTTCTCAAAGAGCATGGTCATGGCCTCGCACCAGCCACGTTGGGCATAGCGGCGTTGTGGCGCTGGATGATCAGGAAGACCTTGAGGCTCTCGAGCATATCGTGAGTGTAGGCGTCGGTGCCCATGCACACGGGGATGCCGCGGCGGAAGAACTCGAGCACGGGAGCGCAGCCCACGGCGTTGCCCATATTGGATTCGGGGTTGTTAACGAGCCAGGTGCCGGACTCCTTGACGATATCCATCTCGGCGGGCGTCACGTGGATGCAGTGGCCCAGCATGGTGTCGGGACCCAGCAGGTTGTGCTGCAGCAGGCGCTCGACGGGGCTGATGCCGCCGCGGTTGAGGCGGGAATCCCACACGTCGTTCATACCCTCGCACACGTGGATGTGGAAGCCGGTCAGGCCGTTGTTGGCCTCGGCCATCTTGTCCATGGTCTCGTCCGACAGCGTAAAGGTGGCGTGACCGCCAAACATGGCGGCGATCATGTGGTTGTCGTTATCGCGACGCTCCTTGGCGGCCCACTGGGCAAACTCGGCGTTCTCGGCAATGGCCTGGTCGCACTTTTCCTGGCCGCGGCGGTCGGAGACCTCGTAGCACAGGCACGAACGCATGCCCAGCTCCTGCGCGGCGTCCTTAATGGTAAAGAGGCTGCCCGGGATCTCGCAGAAGCTCGCATGGTGATCGAAGATCGTGGTGACGCCATCGCGGATGGAGTCAAGAATCGTGGCGTAGGCGCTGGCCTTGGTGCCGGCGAGGGTCAGGTTGTCGTCGATCTTCCACCACTGCTGCTCAAGATTCTCCAGGAAGTTGGTGGGGTTGCAGTCCTTAATGGCAAGGCCGCGGGCCAGACCCGAGTAGATGTGGGTGTGGCAGTTGATGAGTCCGGGCATGATGAGGTTGCCCTGGGCGTCGACGTACTCGGCATCCGGGTACTTGACCTTGAGCTCGCACTCGGGGCCCACTTCGACGATCGTATCCCCGTCTATGGCGACCGCACCGTTTGGAATGAACGGGGTCTGAGCGTTGCGGGTAAAGACGGAACCGTTAGCGACCAGAAGCATGGATGCTCCCTTCGACATCAGGGGCGGGGTTTGACACCTCTGACATGGCGGAGTGCGAAGCGCCGGCCTACACCGGAAACGGGCCCTCTCCCGTCAACGCTTCACCAAAGGGACAAACCCTTTGAAGTGCGGCTTGGCGCCGCATGACGTCGGCGGACGAGGCGATGCGTCCGCCGACGAATAGCACCGAAGTGGTTACTTCTTGCTCTCGGGCAAGACCAGATCCACGGCAGCGTCCTTGGCAGCATCGATGTGCTGAGCCACGACCGGCGTCTGCGGAAGGATCAGGTTAAGGACGATGGCCATGATGGCGGTGGGGGTCACGGCATTGGAGCCGATGACGGTGGACACCCAGGTGGGCATGCCCTCGCCGGCAAGGCAACCGCTGGCCATCCAGATACCCAGGCCAAAGACAACGGAGGTGCCGACGATGGTGGTGGTGCGCTGCGTGAGGCCCTCGCGGGTGAACATGCGCACGCCGTTCATGGTGATGGTACCAAAGACGCCGACGGTCGCGCCGCCGATGACGGGCTGCGGGATGGCGGAGAGTACGGCAGAGAGCTGCGGGAACAGGCCGGCGATGGCAAAGACGGCCGCGATAATCACAAAGACCCACTTGTTGACGACCTTGTTGGAGCAGATGATGCCCACGTTCTGGCCAAGGGCGCTGGTGGGAAGACCGCCCAGCAGACCGCCGACCATAGAGGTGAGGCCCTGGGACACGATGGCGCCGGAGAGCTCGCGCTCGGTGGGCATACGGTCGATGGAGCCCAGGCAGGCGGCGGAGACGTCACCGATAACCTGGATGGCGACCATGGGGAACACGACGGCGAGGGTAATGCAGACCTCGGGATCAAACTCGAGCGCGTAGGGCATGAGCTTGGGAAGGGCGAAGACCTGAGCGGTGGCGACGCTGGAGAAGTCGATCATACCAAAGGGAATCGAAACGATCATGCCAACGATCATGCCAAAGAACACGGATCCCAGCTTGAGCGTGCCCTTGCCAAAGTTGGCGAGCGCAAAGACCACGGCGAAGGTGATAAGAGCGACGCACCAGGCCTGCGGGGTACCCCACAGCGGCGTACCCATACCGCCGGCCATATACTTGACGGCCGTGGGATACAGCGAAACGCCGATGGAGAAGATGACCGTACCGGTCACGACGGGCGGGAACAGCCACTTGATCTTGCTGTAGGCCAGACCAAAGAGGACCGCGACGGCGCCGCCGACGATCTCGCCGCCCAGCAGCGCACCAAAGCTAAAGCCCGAGGCACCCATGGCCTGCAGGGCCGGCAGGAACGCGAACGAAACGCCCATGACGATGGGCAGGCCGCCGCCGATGCGACGGAAGGGAGCGAAAGCCTGAAGGGCCGTGTCGATCGCCGAAAGAATGAGCGCGACCTGAATGATATCGGTGCTCTGCTGGCTATTAAAGCCGTAGACGCCGGCCATGATGACCGCCGGGGTAATGATACCGGCAAACGATGCCAGCACGTGCTGAAGGGCACACGGGATCATTTCCTTAACGGGAGGCATGCCCTCGCGAGTGAACAGGGCTTCAGTGCCGTTCGTAACCGTCTCCTGGGCCATTTGACCACCAATCCTCGAAGTAGTTGTTTTCGCATCTAACGCTCTATTGTGACGCAGTGCGGGGTTGAGGTTGTGCCTTCGTTGCATATCGTATTAAAGATTTTTCTCATTCTCAATAATAATTTTTTGTTATCAGACTATTCTTAAGCTGAGACAAAGCATTTCCGCAGGTCAGGAAAGTGTCTGGTCAAAATAACATCTAACTTTTCTTTTGGTCGACCGTTTACCGCCAAATTCCTACCGTTCGTCAGTATTACGCTGTGTACCTGCGAATATACGAGTCAATAGACGCCGTGTTACCATGAGAAAAAATTGTTATGAACATTTCCGATTTCACCCCAAGGAGTTGCCCGTGAACAAGACCGTACGTCGCTTTTTGCCGATGGTCGATTTCCTGGAGCAGATACTCGGCAAAAACAGCGAAATCGTGCTGCACGATTTCTCGGATCCCGACCACGCCATCGTCGATATTCGCAACGGCATCGTGAGCGGCCGCAAGGTCGGCGGTCCCGCCACCGATCTGGCACTCAAGATCATGCACGATGCCAAGTACCGCGACCTGCCGTTTATTACGGGCTACGAGGGGCGCGGTGCCGGTGGCAAGACGTTGGAGTCGGCGACGTACTTTATCCGCGAGGATAACGAGATCGTCGGCATGCTCTGCGTCAACACCGATCTTTCCACGGTACGCTCCATCAACGCCATGGCCCAGCAGCTCATGGCCTGCTTCGACGCCGTGCCAAGGCAGGCGGAGCCCGCGTCTATCGAGGTCGAAAGCCTTTCGGAGTCCACACAGGAGCTCATCGACCGCAGTATTTCCGAGTTGCTCGAAAGCCGCGGGCAGGATGTTGCCTCGCTTGGGCAGGCCGATCGCGTGGACGTCATTCGCCACCTCAACGGCAACGGGGTGTTCATGCTCAAGGGCGCCGTGGCCTGCGCCGCCACCGCGCTGGGCATCTCGGAGCCCAGCGTCTACCGCTACCTGCAAAAAGTTCGCAAGGAGGGCTAATCCGCCGATCCCTTGGGGACGGAGGAAAACGGATCGTTTTGCCGTACCGCTTGACAAAAGACCCTGCAGCTCACACTGAACTGCGCCCCAAATCTTGGACGCCCTAAATAGCGACTAGGCCGCGAGGGCCTGATTCCGGAACTCCTCCGGGGTCAGGCCCTTCAATCTTACCTGCCTCCGGCGCGTGTTCCAGTGGACTATATATTCCTCCAGGTCGCGTTTGAAATCCTCGAACGTCTCCCACTCGCGGCCCCGGTAGAACTCGTCCTTGACGTGGCCGAAGAGCTGCTCGGTGGCGGCGTTGTCGATGCAGTTCGCCTTCC
>QSCH01000012.1:0-62139 GCA_003462965.1 Collinsella sp. OF03-4AA | reverse complement strand
CCGAGCCCGCGCCCCATGCCGGAACCGGAGCCCGAGCCTGCGCCTGAGCCCGAGCCTGCGCCAAGCTCCGACGAGGACCCGCAGGACGAGTAACCCTGCCACCTGCCATTTGGGGACGGGGTAGAAACGGTAGAAATAGCGCTTGACAAATAAGCGGGGACGGACGTGCCGAAGCGTCCGCCCCCGCTTTGATATCGCGATGCGGCTATGACTGCGAGATGGTCGTGGATCGACTACTCGTCGCGTTTCTCCTCGCGGCGAGCGGCGGCACGTGCATTGTGGATGCCCTTGATCGCGGCATGACGAGCCGTGCGGGCATCATGGATAGCATCGCGAGCTTCGGCGGACGTGGCCTTGGCAGAGCGCAACTTGGCGGCCAAGTCGGGGTTGGTTTCGGCGACCGCGGTGATCGCGGGGCCGTCGAGCTCCTCTTGGGTGGGCTCGGCCAAAAAGTCGATGGCATACTGGGCGGCCACCATGGAGCCCTTTGCCAGCACAGTCTCGTCGATCTTGTAGAAGCAGGAATGTTGGGCGTACGTGGCGCCAATCTTGGGGTTGCGCGTACCTACAAAGGCGAGCACGCCCGGTACGCGGCGCAGGTACTCCGAAAAATCCTCGCCCGAAAGCGTGCCGCGGTAATGGCCTTGGCCGGTGGGGCCCAAGCATTTGATTACTGCCTGGCGGCAGCGCTCGCTCGAGGCGGCATCGTTTTCGACCTTGTAGTTGGCGATGGTGTAGTCGGTGAGCTTTGCCTCGGCGCCCAAGGCGGCCGCGGTATGCTCCACGATGCGGCGCATGAGCTCCGGCATTTCCTCGTGGGTCGAATCGCCGTAGGTGCGCACCGTGCCGGCGAGGTAGGCCGTGCCGGCGATAACGTTGCGCGCGGTTCCGCCGTGCAGCTCGCCGACGGTAATGACGGCCGGCTCGTAGGGACTGATCTCGCGCGAAACGATGGTCTGCAGAGCGTTGACGATCTCGGCGGCAACCATAACGGCGTCGTGACCGCGCTGGGGCATGGCACCGTGGCACGAGGTGCCGCGGACGTCGATGCGGAACCAGTCGGTATTGGCCATGCGCGGTCCGGGCTCGCAGCTCACGGTGCCGGCGTCGACCTCACTCCAGATGTGCGCGGCGTAGGCGCCATCGACGCCGTCGAGCACGCCCGTGCCGATCATGAGCTTGGCGCCCTGGCCGTTTTCCTCGCTGGGTTGGAAGACGATGCGGACTTCGCCGTGGATGTCGTCGGTCATATGGCGCAGGATTTGCAGCGTGCCGAGCATCATGGCGATGTGGCAGTCGTGGCCGCAGGCGTGCATGCAGCCCTCGTTGACGCTGGCAAACTCCTCGCCGGTCTGCTCGGTGACGGGCAGGGCGTCGATATCCGCGCGCAGCAGGATACGGCGGCGCGGCGTGCCGTCCTCGTGGTAGGCATCCGACGCGGTACCGCGAAGCGTTGCCACCAAGCCGGTCTTGAGCGGACGCTCGTAGGGGATATTCATGGCGTCGAGCTGGTTGGCGATGTCAGAAGTCGTGCGCTCCTCGGCAAGGCTCAGCTCCGGGTGCTTATGGAAGTGCCGGCGCTGCTTGATGATATAGGGTTCAAACTCGGTAGCGATATCTTTGATGGCTGCGGTGACGTCGTCAGCCGCGCGAGCCTCGGTCGCCGCCATAATCTGCTGTGCCTTGGTCTTCGTCATGGTCGATTTGCTCCTTGCTGGGTTGATCGCAAAATCGTACAGGCTCTCTCCAGTATGCCACCTGCCGCTAGGGCTGGTAAAGTTGCCGTTTGCCGCTTGGGGTTTTGTTACAAGGGCGGGGGAGTACACTCGGGGGTGTTGAATTTCCTGCCAGAGATGGGGATGCCCATGCAACATATCGATCGGATTATCCGCTCCAAGAACGTCTTTACCGCGCAAGACGGCATCGATACCGCCCGCGAGCTGGCGATTGCCATCGCAGGCGACCGTATCGTCGCAGTCGGTGCGCCCGATGACGTGATTGCCGCCGCGCCTGCCGCCACGCCGGTTATCGACTACGGCGAGCAGTTTGTCTGCCCAGGTTTCCATGACGCTCATCTGCACTTCTTCCATACCTCGGTCGGCTCCTCGCCGTACATGCTCATGGATATGGGCACGTCCGAGGCGGCGCTGGTGCAACACGCGCTCGAGTTTTCCCAGGACCTGCCCGACGACGCTTGGGTTGTGACTCAGGGCTGGCGCGACTACCGTTGGGACCCGCCCGAGCATCCTACCAAGGCGTCGCTCGATGCGGCATTTCCCGATCGCCCCTGCGTTATGTATTCGGGCGACGGCCATACGCTGTGGCTCAACAGCCGCGCACTCGAGGCGCTCGGCGTCACGCGCGACAGCGAGCCGCCAGCGGGCGGTGGCTACGACAAGGACGCAAGCGGCGAGCTCACGGGCATTGCTCACGAGGCGGCTGCCATGCAGCTGCTACCGCGCTGCCTTGAGTGGCTGGGGGAGGATCGCATTGCAAGCGCTTACGCCGATCAAATGAGGCGTATGGCCGAGCAGGGCATCACCTCGATATGCGATATGTCGCTCATGCCCATGCCGGGCTGCGATTTTATCCGCGACGATGTCTACGGCAAGCTACAGGCAGCCGGCAAGCTGGGCATCCGAGCCCATCTGTTCCCCACGTTGCTGGATGACCAATCGCGCTTAGAAGAACTGCAGACCCGCTACGCGAACAACGCGCTGCTCTCGGCGCCTGGTTTTAAGCAGTTCTTCGACGGCGTCTCGAGCGAGCACACGGCATATCTCACCGAGCCCTATACCAATCCGCGCTTCCCGGGCGATCAAGGTCGCCTGACGGTTCCTGCCGAGCGCATGCGTAAGCTGGTTCTGGCGGCTGCGGAGCGCGGCCACACTGTGCGTATCCACGTCATCGGCGACGGTGCGATTCATGCCGCGCTGGATATCTTCGAGGAGGCCGCCGACCTGTACGGCCTGCCCCAGCACGGCCATAACACACTCGAGCATCTGGAGAACCTCCTGCCCGAGGACATCGACCGCCTGCGCAAGCTCAACGTGGTCGCCTCGAGCCAGCCCTGTCATATCACACTCGACCCGGGTGGTCCGGAGCGCGACCTGGGCTTGGAGCGTAGCCGCATCATGTGGCCGTTTGCGACCTATAAGCAGTGCGGCATCCGCCAAGCCTTCGGCACCGATAGCCCCATCACAGCCGTTACCAGCATGAACGTGCTCTACACGGCTATCACCCGCCAAGACCCCCGCAGCCACTGGCCCGAGGGCGGTTGGCTGCCGAGCGAGCGTATCGATGCGGCAACGGCTCTGCGCAACTACACCCTGGGCAGCGCCTATGCAGCGGGCGACGAGCAAAACCTCGGCAGCTAGAACCCGGCAAATACGCCGACCTGGTAGTCCTGGACCAAAACCCACTCACCATCGACCCCCAAGAACTCCAAGCTACCAAAGTCCAAGCCACCTACCTAGCCGGCAACCTGATCTACGAGCGCTAAGTATTCATGTCTTACCGTTAAACGCGGCTCGGGCAGCTTATTTTGGGATGGCGCTCGAGCCGCGTTTGCGTTTCGGTGAGGATCCGCCATGTGCGTCCCTGCCCTGTTGGATTTGGGCGCGGGGTTGAGGTGCTGCTCCGTGCGTTCAATTTGGACATCAGCAGTGAAACCTCATGGTGTTTTGCATACTTCCAGTTGCAGATTGCATAAAAAAGCTGAGATGTTCTTTCCGGCCCTGATGTACCCCCGCCTGGGCCGTGCAAAAAACGGAGTATTCAGCACCGCGAGCTCTGCCGGTGCCGCTGCGGCTGAGTAACGTTACGGAGATTGACGTCATTTTGGGCTCCGGTACGGCGCGAAGTACGCCCATTTGTCCCAACGGGGTCTGCCCACCGACCAAAACCGCCCGCTGAAGGCGTTCTTGGGACCAATAAGGTATGTCCGGCGCGTATGCAGCCACCCTGGCCTGTTGAATACTCCCAAAAATGCACGGTGCTCCCCAGGGGACCCGTGCGCGCAGCGAAAACCATGCCCACGTTCCTATCCGCATCGCCATTTTGCTGCACTGACTTTTCTGAATGCCGGGCCCGAATTAGTTAACCTGGCTCCCGGGGCGGACCGGAGGGCATGAAGTTTGCTGCTCTACAGTCCTGCGCAAGACGGAAAGCACATTAAGTGCTTTCCTTTGCGTGCGGAACTCGCGACAAACTTCATGCCCTCCGGTCCGCCCCGGGGCCACTGCTAAGTTATCCCCCGGCATTCAGAAAATCTAAGTGCCAAAAAATAAGATTTTTTGACTCCGTGTTGTATAACCCGCCATTCGTGGGTACCATTCAACGCGTACGCAAACAAAAAGGGTTAATTCGCGCGGCATAACCGCGCGGCCCAAAAAGGAGGAAACAAGTATGTCGTCTTTGAAGCCGCTTGCAGATCGTGTTCTGGTCAAGCCCGACGAGGCCGAGCAGAAGACCGCTTCTGGTCTGTATATCGCCAGCAACGCCCAGGAGAAGCCGCAGCGCGGCACCATCGTTGCCGTTGGCGCCGGCAAGGTCAACGACAAGGGTGAGCGCATCCCCATGGACGTCAAGGTCGGTGACGTTGTCATCTATGGTAAGTTCGGTGGCAACGAGGTCAAGGTCGACGGCGAGAAGTATCTGCTGATGCGCGCCGACGACATCTACGCTGTCGTCGAGGCCTAGTCTCGTCAGAATCTCTGATTCGTCTTTGAACGCGCCCGCCGCATAGGACTCGGAAGCGGCGACGCGAGTCACATTTCTTTTGGAGGATTACCTACCATGGCAAAGAACATTACGTTCAACACCGATGCCCGCGCTAAGCTTGCCAAGGGCGTCAACACTCTGGCCGACGCTGTTACCGTCACCATGGGCCCCAAGGGCCGCTACGTTGCGCTGCAGCGCACGTTCGGTGCTCCGACCATCACCAACGACGGCGTTTCTGTCGCCAAGGAGATCGAGCTCGAGGACAACATCGAGAACATGGGCGCTCAGCTGGTGAAGGAGGTCGCCACCAAGACCAACGACACCGTGGGTGACGGCACCACCACCGCAACCCTGCTCGCTCAAGCCATCGTCAACGACGGTCTGCGCAACGTCGCCGCTGGCGCCAACCCGCTGGCCATCCGTCGCGGCATCGACAAGGCTGTAAACGCCGCCGTCGCCGAGATGAAGAAGCAGGCCAAGCCGGTCGAGACCAAGGAGCAGATCGCTTCCGTCGGCACCATCTCCGCTGGTGACCCCGAGGTCGGCGAGAAGATCGCCGAGGCCATGGAGGTCGTGGGCAAGGACGGCGTCATCACCGTCGAGGATTCCCAGACGTTCGACATCACCATCGACACCGTCGAGGGCATGCAGTTCGACAAGGGCTATGTCTCCGCTTATTTCGTCACGGACAACGACCGCATGGAGGCCGTGATGAAGGATCCGTACATCCTCATCACCGACCAGAAGATCTCCAGCGTTCAGGACATCATGCCTGTTCTCGAGGCTGTCCAGCGCGCCGGCCGTGGCCTGCTCATCATCGCTGAGGACATCGACGGCGAGGCTCTGCCGACCTTGGTCCTCAACAAGATCCGCGGCGCCCTCAACGTCTGCGCCGTCAAGGCTCCGGGCTACGGCGATCGCCGCAAGCGCATCCTCGAGGACATCGCCGTCCTCACCGGTGGCCAGGCTGCTCTGGACGAGCTGGGCGTGAAGGTCGCTGACATCACCGCCGATATGCTCGGTACCGCTAAGTCCGTCACTATCTCCAAGGACAACACCGTCGTCGTCGGCGGCGCTGGCTCCAAGGAGGCCATCGACGCCCGCATCGCTCAGATTAAGGGCGAGATGGAGAACACCACCTCTGACTTCGACCGTGAGAAGCTCCAGGAGCGCCTGGCCAAGCTCTCCGGTGGCGTTGCCGTCATCAAGGTCGGCGCTGCTACCGAGTCCGAGCTCAAGGAGATCAAGCACCGCGTCGAGGACGCCCTGCAGGCTACTCGTGCTGCTGTCGAGGAGGGCATTGTCGCCGGCGGCGGCGTCGCCTTCATGGACGCTGCTCCTGCGCTCGATGCTGTCGAGATCGACGACCCCGAGGAGAAGATCGGCGTCGACATCGTCAAGAAGGCTTTGACCGCTCCGGTCGCCACCATCGCCAAGAACGCTGGCTTTGAGGGCGCTGTCGTGGTCGACAAGGTTGCCGAGCTGCCCGCCGGCCAGGGTCTCAACTCTGCCAACGGCGAGTGGGGCGACATGATCGAGATGGGCGTCCTCGACCCCGTCAAGGTCAGCCGCGTCACCCTGCAGAACGCTGCTTCTGTCGCCAGCCTGATCCTCATCACCGAGGCCACCGTCTCCGATGTGCCCAAAAACACTCAGCTTGAGGACGCTATCGCTGCTGCTACCGCTGGTCAGCAGGGCGGCGGTATGTACTAAGGCCGACAAGGTCTAGAACTCCCACCGGGGATCCGGGGGCGTGACGGGGCTTCTCTCCGGAACGTCCTCGGACATGTAAAGAGGCTCCGCTTCGCGCTTCGCGCTGCGGAGCCTCTTTGCGTCCTGCGGAATGTTCCGGAGAGAAGCCCCGTCACGCCCCCGGATTCCCTGCGTTTACGGCCTTGAGGTCGGCGGGCGGTGGAGGACGTGGTTGATGGGGGTACGTATCCCGGTCGCTGTTTCGCGCTTTGCGCGAAAGGCGCGCTGCTTTGGGGTGGATGGAGGACGTGGTTGTTGCGGTGGCTTTTCCCTTTTGCTGTTTCGCGGCTTTACCGCGAAAAGCGCAGCACTTTGGGATGGGCGGGTACGTTATTGTCGCGCTGCTCTGTCCCGGCCGCATTTCTGGAGCGTTTCCCACCACAAATTACCCTTGGCATACTTGCGTGAACGATTGCTCGTGCTACACTTGCAATTGCTGTTTCAGGGCGGGGTGGAATTCCCCACTGGCGGTAAATCGGGCGGTGCCAAAGGGACACCGTGGCGCAGGCGAGATGCCTGTGACCGAGCCGATGAGTCCGCGACCCGTGTGTGCGTTGGTTCGCATGCCGGCTGAACTGGTGAGATCCCAGTACCAACGGTTAGAGTCCGGATGAAAGAGGCAGGTGATCTTATGTCTGAACAGTCGCAGCATATCCATTTTGAGAACACGAATAGGTGGAGCACCAAACAGCTCGTTACCATGGCGTTGATGTGCGCCTTGGGCGCCCTGTTTATGTATGTGCAGCTACCCATCCTTCCCTCGGCGCCGTTTTTGACGTATGACCCGTCGCTGGTGCCGGCGATGGTGTGCGGGTTTGCGTATGGCCCCGGTGCCGGTACCGCTGTTGCCGCTATGGCGATCGTTATCCATGCGCTCACCACGGGTGACTGGGTCGGCGCGCTTATGAACTTGGTTGCCACGCTGGGCTACATTCTGCCCGCGGCTATCGTCTACCAGAAGATGCACACCTATAAGGGTGCCGTGATTGGCCTGGTGCTCGGCGTCATTGCCGCTACGGCGCTGTCTATGGTCGCAAACCTTACCATTGGCGTTTGGTTCTGGTATGGCTCGGTCGATGTGATCGCCCCACTCATGATTCCTGCCGTACTGCCGTTCAACCTTATCAAGACCGTGCTTAACTCGGTATTGACGCTTGCGGTGTACAAGGCGGTCTCCAACCTCATCACGCCTAAAAAGGACCAGGTCAAAGGCCGCGCATGATTGAGTGTCGGGGCGTTTCCTTTAGCTATGACGGTGCCACACCGGCACTCGACGGCATCGATCTGAACATCGAGGATGGCGAGTTTTTCTGCATCCTCGGCGGCAACGGGTCGGGCAAGTCGACGTTTGCCAAGCATCTGAATGCACTGTTGCAGCCCGATGCAGGCACGGTACGCATCAACGGCATGGATGCGTCCGACCCCGAGCTGGTCTACGACATTCGTTCGACCGCGGGCATGGTATTCCAAAATCCAGATGACCAGCTGGTGGCAACGCTTGTCGAAGATGACGTTGCGTTTGGTCCCGAAAACCTTGGCGTGCCATCGGCACAAATTGCGCAGCGTGTACGCGAGGCGCTGAAGGGCGTGGGCCTGGTGGGCTTTGAGCGCCACGAGACCCATGCGCTTTCGGGCGGTCAAAAGCAGCGTGTGGCGCTTGCCGGTGTGCTCGCCATGGAACCGCGCGTGCTCATATTGGACGAGGCTTCCTCGATGCTCGATCCGCGTGGACGCAAGGGCCTCATGAAGGCTTGCCACGCGTTGCACGATCGCGGCATGACCATCGTGATGATTACGCACTTTATGGAAGAGGCCGCCGAGGCCGATCGTGTCGCGGTATTTCGGGCGGGGCGCGTTGCCATGCTCGGTACGCCCGAGGAAATCTTGACACGGGCGGACGAACTTGCGCAGCTCAACTTGGATATGCCGGCGTCGTGCTGCTTGGGCACGGCGCTTCGTGCGAAGGGCGTGCCCGTTCATGCGCAGGTGCGCGAGGTGGATATGGTCGCCGAGATTGCGCAGGTATATGCCGACCGGAGTGGGGAAGACACCGCAGGGCGGCCTTCCGCGTCCCAGTTGGAAATCGCTGACGGCACTGTTCCGGTAGACAACGAGGGCAACGCGTCGGAGCCCGTCATCGAGCTATCCCATGTTTCGTACAGTTATTCGCTCAGTCCGCGCGAGCGCCGCCGCTGGCATAAGCGCTCGGCCGCTGCGGGCAAATCGAGCAAACAGGTTCTCTGGGGAAACGACCCCAGCAGCCCCTGGGCGCTACGCGATGTTTCGCTGACGGTGCATCGCGGGGAGTTTCTGGGGCTAGCAGGTCATACCGGCTCGGGTAAGTCGACGCTGGTCCAGCATCTCAACGGTTTGATTCGCCCCCAGGAGGGATCCGTTCGCGCGCTGGGGCTCGATCTGTCAAACAAGAAAGACGCCGCCGCGGTTAAGGCCAAGGTCGGCGTGGTGTTTCAATATCCTGAGCGTCAGCTGTTTGCCGAAACCGTGGCGCAGGACGTGGCGTTTGGTCCGCACAACCTTGGGTTGCCGCAAGATGAAGTCGACCGTCGTGTCGAGTCATCACTCTTGCGCGTGGGCCTCGATCTTTCCACGGTCGTCGACAAGAGTCCCTTTGAGCTTTCGGGCGGTCAGCAACGGCGTGTGGCATTCGCCGGCGTGCTCGCCATGGAGCCCGAAGTCCTGGTGCTCGATGAGCCCATGGCGGGGCTCGATCCGGCTGCGCGCAGGGATTTCCTTGAGCTTATCGATCGACTCCATCACGAGGGCCTGACCGTTGTCATGGTTTCACATAGTATGGATGACCTGGCCAATTGCTGTGACCGCATCGTCGTAATGAACGAAGGCGCGGTGTTTGCTAAGGGAACCCCCGTACAGGTGTTTGCGCATGCCGATGAGCTCAAGTCGATCGGCTTGGGCGTTCCCGCCGCCCAGCGTATGGCGCTGGCGCTTACGGAGGCGGGCGTGCCGCTGCGTCGCGGCGGGCTCTATACGGTTGAGTCGTTGGCCGACGAGTTGGTGGACCTGCTAATCGGTCGCTCGGGCGGTCCTTCTAACGTCGCGGACATTGTTAAATCCAAGACGGTTGTGCGAGAGGAGGGCTGCTGATGGAGGCGTTTTCGTTTGGCAGCTACTATCCCGGCGATAGTGCGATCCATCGTCTGGATCCGCGCACCAAGCTGCTCCTGGGCTTTGTGTTTTTGATCACGACGCTGACCGTCGGCGGTTTCCGCGGATTGGCCCCTGTCGCAGTTTTCGTCGCGCTGATCTATACCGTGTCCCGGGTGCCGGCTCGTCGCGCTCTGTCGTCGATGGCGCCGCTGCTGGCAATCGTCATCGTGGTCGCGGTACTCAACTTGTTTACCGATCAGAGCGGGCGCATCCTGTGGCAGCTCGGCTTTCTGCAGATAAGCGAGGGCTCGCTGCATTCCGCCGCCTTTATGGCGTGCCGCCTGAGCTTGATGATGGCCGGCATGAGCGCCATTACGCTCACCACACCGACACTCGACCTCACCGCGGGCTTTGAGCGCCTGCTCGCGCCGTTTGCGCGTGTGGGACTTCCTGCGCACGAGCTCGGCATTATTATGGGTATCGCGCTGCGCTTTATGCCGCAGTTTGCCACCGAGATGAAGCAGACGGCGGACGCGCAGGCAAGCCGCGGTGCGCGCGTGACGGGAGGCCCGCTCGGCGGCGTGCGTATGCTCGGCAGTGTGGCGATTCCGCTGTTCACGGGCGTGTTCCGTCATGCCGAGACGCTTTCGGCCGCCATGGATGCCCGTTGCTATCATGGCGAGCAGGGCCGCACACGTTTGCATGCGCTTGCATTTGGCCGCAGCGATGCGTTGGCGGCGGTGGTGACGGCGTTGCTGCTCATCTGCGTCATCGTCATCAATCTTCAACTTATTTAGGCGCGATTCGAGCGCAAGAAAGGGGTCTCTATGACCGACATCGATCGCACGGCTCAGCTCGAGCGTGCCTGCTCATATCTCAGGCGCATTCCGGCGTGGTATCTTGCCACGACCGATGCGAGCGACGGGCATCAGCCCCGCGTGAGGCCGTTTTCGTTTGCCATGGTCGATGAAGGTAAGCTGTGGTTTTGCACGTCGCGCGACAAGGACGTATGGGCGGAGTTGAGCGCGAATCCCAAGTTTGAGGTATCGAGCTGGAAGCCGGGGGAGTGCTGGATCGTATTGACCGGCGAGGCCGCGCTCGAGGACGATGCGGTAGTGAGCGACCGCGTTCGCGAAGCTGGCTTTAAGCACATGGTGGGCATTGGCGAGAAGCACGAGAGCGCCAACGACGGTCGCCTTGCGTTTTTCTCGGTCCGCAATATCGCCGCCCGCTTCTGCGATATCGACGGCCGCGAAGAGCGTCTGGAGCTCCAGCGCGTCCCAAATTAACTACCCGTTCCAAATTAGCTAGTGGCAGGAGGAAACGTGGACGGATTGAATACGGTGCTGGAGTATCTGACGTCGGTGCCGGCGTGGTATTTGGCGACGAGCGTGGACGGGCAGCCGCATGTGCGTCCGTTCTCGTTTGCGCAGATTCAGGACGGCAAGCTGTGGTTTGTAACAGCGCGCGCCAAAGATGTGTGGCAAGAGCTGCTGCAAAACCAGCGCTTTGAGGCCACGAGTTGGTGGCCGGGCCATGGCTGGTTGATCCTGCGCGGGCGTGCGGGGCTGGACGACCGGGCTTCGAGCGAAATGCGCGAGGCCGGATGGAAGCATCTTGAGCGCCTGAGCGAGCACTATGAGGGGCCTAACGACCCCACGCTCGTCTTCTTTAGCGTCGAGGATCCCGAGGCTTTTATCTGCAATCACGACGAATGGGTGCCGGTCGAGCTCTAGCCAGCTGGCTCATCCTAACAACTTAGTTTTCGCATGGGCGGGCCCCGTGTTGACCGGCACCGTAAGGAGTGCCGGTCAATACGGGGCCCGCTCTATTTGTCAATTCCTTCAAGCGAATGTGTCGGGAATGTTTCAATGCATGAACATGCAAGCTATTTACGTATTCATGCATCTTTTGGTGCTAAAGTTTCAACCCACTTCATAACTACCGCTGCGAAATGCGCATCGGTGCATAAATCGCCGACAAGGAGTCTGATATGTCTTTGAAGGTTGGAATCGTCGGCGCGGCTGGATATGCCGGAGCCGAGCTCATTCGCCTCGTGCTCGGCCATCCCGAGTTTGAACTTGTTGCCATTACGTCCAACGCCGATGCCGGCCAGCCGCTGTCCGCGGTGTATCCGAGTTTCGCCGGCGTGAGCGATCTTGTTTTCACGACGCACGATGCTCCCGAGCTTACATCCTGCGACGCTGTCTTTTTGGCCGTGCCGCACACCGCTGCCATGGCACAGGTGCCCGCACTGCTTGCCGCAGGCGTTTCCTGCTTCGACTTGTCTGCCGACTACCGCCTGAGCGATCCGTCCGTGTTCGAGGCGTGGTATGCCGCCGAGCACACGAGCCCCGAGCTGCTCAAGACCCGCGCTTTCGGCCTGCCCGAGCTGTTCTGCCAGCACTTGGAGACCGCCGCATCCGATTATACTGACGGCAAGTCCGTGCTGGTCGCCTGCGCCGGCTGCTATCCCACCGCAACGAGTCTTGCTGCCGCGCCTGCCGTGCGTGCCGGCTGGGTGGCCCAGAGCGGCCCCGTGATTGTCGATGCCATTAGCGGCGTGACGGGCGCCGGTAAGTCCTGCAACGCCCGCACCCATTTTTGCAGCGCCGACGAGAACTTGGAGGCCTACGGCGTGGGCAAGCATCGCCACACGCCCGAGATTGAGCAAATCCTTGGCCTGACCGATCGCGTCGTCTTTACCCCGCACCTGGCACCGCTCAAGCGCGGTCTGCTCTCCACGGTGACGCTGCCGCTCGCGCCGCAGGCTCTCGATACCTTGACCCTTGAGGACGTTGTCGACCATTACAAGCAGTTCTACGCCGGTCGCACCTTTGTGCGCGTGCTCGATGCCGGCCAGCAGCCCAAGACGGCTTCGGTCGTCGGCACCAACGCTGCCCAGATTGGCCTCGCGCTCAACAAGCGCGCGGGCGTGCTGGTGGCGACGGGTGCTATCGACAATTTGTGCAAGGGCGCTGCGGGCCAAGCAGTCCAGTGCGCCAATATCGTCTTTGGCTTTGACGAGCGACGAGGCTTGCCCACAGCGGCGTGCCCGGTGTAGCACATTCGATTGTTAACGATTTGGTAGTCGGGCATCGAATGGGGCGCCACTCTTAAGCTGGTCTCATGATCACGACTGGCATGGCGCACCAACCGATGTCCGTTTTTTGTTTGACATAAGGAGTCATAAAGACGATGAATACCGAGCTGTTTGATATCAAGATTCGCGCCGTCGAGGGTGGCGTTACGGCTGCGGCTGGTTTTAAGGCTGCAGGCATCCACGCTGGGTTCCGCAAGAACCCCGAGCGTCTGGATTACGCGCTCGTCGTGCCCGATAAACCCTGTCCCGGTGCTGGCGTGTTTACCACCAATCGCTTTTGCGCGGCGCCCGTGCAGGTGAGCCGTGCCAACCTGGGCGGTACCGACAAGGGGTACGGTATCATCGCCGGCGTTTCGGTCAACTCTGGCAATGCCAACGCCGCCACGGGTGAGATCGGCCTTGCATGCGCGCGCGAGACGTGCAGCATCGCATCGCAGGTCATCGGCTGCGAGCCCCAGCAGATTCTGGTTGCCTCCACGGGTGTGATTGGCCAGATTCTGCCGATCGACACGTTTGAGACCGCCATTCCTGCTGCCTACGAGGCGCTCTCCGCCCACGGTGGCGCCGATGCCGCTCGCGCCATCATGACGACCGACACGCACTCCAAGGAGTACGCCGTGTCCTACGTCAGTGAGGCTGCGGGTCATGCGGGCAATGTCTATACGGTAGGCGGAATGTGCAAGGGCTCGGGCATGATCATGCCCAACATGGCCACCATGATCGCAGTTATCACCACCGATGCCCCCGTCGAGCCTGCGGCACTTCATGCCCTGCTGCTCTCGACCGTCAAGCAGACCTTTAACAAGGTAACGGTCGATTCCGACACCTCGACCAACGACACCTGCATCATGCTTGCCTCCGGCGCCGCTGCCGCAGATGCCGAGCCTATCGTCGAGGGCTCCGATGCCTTTGACGAGTTGGCATTTGCCGTGCACGAGGTGTGCGAGAGCCTGGCGCGCAATATCGCCGCCGATGGTGAGGGCGCATCCAAGCTTGTTACGGTCAACGTTACCGGCGCCGCCAACGACGAGGAGGCCGATATCGCCGCCCGTGCCGTTGCCAACTCGCCGCTCGTTAAGACCTGCATCGCCGGCCACGACTGCAACTGGGGCCGCGTTGCTATGGCGCTTGGCAAGTGCGGCGTGAAGTTTAATCAGGAAGACGTTTCCATCGACATGATGGGCATGCCTGTCTGTCGCGACGGTCTGACTGTTCCCTTTGACGAGGACGAGGCTCTACGACGTTTCGAGGCGCCCGAGATCGTGATCTCGGCCGACCTGGGCGCAGGCGACGCGGCAACGACCGTGTGGACCTGCGACCTCACGCATGAGTACATCTCCATCAACGGCGACTACCGTTCCTAGACTCCCGATGTGCCGCGCGTCCCGCTGCAATCGCGGGCAACGAGGTGCGGCGCGATAGCTACACGAAAGACGAGGCAGACTATGAAGTTCGCACGCGATTGTCGCTCGAGCGAATCCAACGAAGCAACCGCGCAGCTGCTGTTCGAAGCGCTGCCGTGGATTAAGAACCTGACCGGCAAGACGGTTGTTATCAAATATGGCGGAGCCGCCATGGTTGATGAGCAGCTGCGCCGCGACGTGATGAGCGACATCGTTTTGCTCAAGATCATCGGTATGCGCCCCGTCATCGTGCACGGAGGCGGCAAGGCCATCAACGAGGCGCTCGGCCACTACGACATCCCCGTCGAGTTTAAGAACGGCCAGCGCGTGACCACGCCTGCCACCATGGATATCGTGCGCGAGGTGCTGGGCGGCAAGGTTAACCAGGAGCTGGTTGCTGCCATCAACCACCACGGCAACCTGGCCGTGGGCGTGTCGGGCAGCGACGCCGGTACCCTTATCGCCGAGCCACTCGACCCAGAGCTCGGCCGCGTAGGCAAGGTCACGCGCGTCAACACCGACTATATCGAGCGTTTGCTCGACAGCGAGTACATTCCCGTTATCGCCACGGTCGCAGCGGGGGAGGACGGTGGCTTCTTCAACATCAACGCCGATACCGCCGCCGGCGCCGTTGCGGCGGCGCTTCATGCGCACAAGGCGATCTTCTTGACCGACGTCGACGGCCTGTACAAGGACTTTAGCGATAAGGATTCGCTCATCTCCAACCTGACGCTCGAAGAGGTCAACGAGATGCTCTACGGCGGCGAGGTCGATAAGGGCATGATTCCCAAGCTGCGCGCCGCCGTCGATGCGCTTACCGCCGGTGTGTTCCGAGCCCACATCATCAACGGCACGACGCCGCATTCGCTGCTGCTGGAGCTGCTGACCGATGCTGGCGTCGGTACCGTGATCCACTCCACCGAGACGGCCTACGAATTCGATACGCATCCGCACCCGCTTTCGACGTTTGCCGCGCGCCTGACCGAGAACCTCGACGAGGTCGAGAAGCTCCAGACGGTCTAGCTGACCCGCGGTCGTCGCGTCCCTGCACCCATAGCCCTGCGCCGTACGGCGCCCAACGAAAGGCATCCCATGTCACTTGCAACTCAACAATCGCTCGAATCCCATTACGTTATGCATACCTTTGGTCGCTCTCCGGTAGAGTTTGTCGAAGGCCACGGCATGAAGCTCACCGGCGATGACGGCCGTGAGTATCTTGACTTTCTTGCCGGTATCGGTGTGTGCAGCCTTGGCCACGGCAACCCTGCAGTGCTCTCGGCGCTCGAGGCGCAGACCAAAAAGCTCATGCATGTCTCCAATTACTTCTACATCGAGCAGCGCGGACAGGTCGCGGCGCTGCTGTCCAAGCTTGCCAACGACGACGTAGATGGTGCGTGCGTGCTGGCCGATGCCATTGCCGCCGGCGATGAGACCACGGCCGCTGCGCTCGGTGCCCCGGCTGCGGACGAGCAGGTGTGGGAGACGTTCTTTGCCAATTCTGGTGCCGAAGCCAACGAGGGCTCGATGAAGCTCGCACGTCTGTATGCCAAGCGTGCTGGTAACGGCGGCAACACCATCGTATGCATGCGCGGCGGCTTCCACGGCCGTACGCTCGAGACCATTGCCGCCACCATGCAGGATTGGCTACAGGACAGCTTCCGTCCGCTGCCGGGTGGCTTTGTGGCCTGCACGCCCAACGATGTCGACGAACTGCGTTCGATCTTTAAGCAGCTGGGAAGCGAGGTCTGCGCTGTCATGCTCGAGCCGATTCAGGGCGAGAGCGGTGTGCACCCCATGACCGAGGAGTTTATGGCGGCGGCGCGTGACTTGGCACACGAGGTAGGCGCCATTCTTATCGCCGACGAAGTCCAGTGTGGCATCTTCCGCTCCGGCAAGCCGTTTGCATTCCAGACCTATGGCGTGGAACCCGACATTATGAGCCTTGCCAAGGGCATTGCCGATGGCGTGCCCATGGGTGCCGTGGTGGCAAAGAAGGAGATCGCCGACGTGTTTAAGCCGGGCGACCACGGCTCGACCTTTGGCGGTAGCTGCTTGGCTGTCGCGGCGTGCGCCGCGACGCTCTCCGCGCTCGTGCGCGGCGATTATGCTGAGCATGCCGCCAAGGTGGGCGCCTATATGGAGCAGGCGCTGGCCAAGCTTCCGCACGTTACCGAGGTGCGCGGTCGCGGCTTGATGCTCGGCTGCGATCTGGACGATACTGTGGGTGATGCACACGACGTTGTGGCCCGTGCATTGGGGGCTGGTGCCGTGATTAACGCTACGGGTGCCCATACGCTGCGTTTCCTGCCGCCGCTTGTCTGCGAGGAAGTCGACGTGGACGGCCTGATCGAGATCCTGGCGGGCGTTTTGGGCTAACACGGCGCAATAACTTAATTTGGACCGGGTTCCGGACTGCGGACGTGCCATATGCGGCATGATTTAGCGGTCTGGAGCCCTTTTTGCCTTAGATTTGCTAAGGCAGGGAGACCTGCTGGTCAAAAAACATCAAATATGAGTACTGCTACTGATTTGATAGCAGCAATTTTGGACTAATCAGACCAAATAGCAAGTCGAAATGGCGATGAATGCACGATTCTGGTCCAACTGTTAGTCCTAATAATGGACATATGTTGCGGAACTTAAGCAAATACTATCTTTTTATATGTTGTAACCAAGGTAGCAGTACTCATTTTTGCCATTATTTGGCCACGGCCTTTGTGGCAGACGTGCTGGCGGGTTCGAATCCCTCTGCACTGGGCCCAAAAAGGAAAGGCCCCCATCGCTGGGAGCCTTTTCAATCAAGTGGTGGGCGATGAGGGATGTCCGCGTGCGGCTGGCGCCGCCCGCGCCCCGCTCCTCGCGTGCTGCGCTGGAAAACGCTTCGCGTTTCCTCAGCTTCGCACCCTTGCGGGTTCGAATCTCTCTGCGATGGGCCCAAAAAAGAAAGGCTCCCATTGCTGGGAGCCTATCAAATCAGTGGTGGGCGATGAGGGATTCGAACCCCCAGCCTTGTGCGTGTAAAGCACCTGCGCTAACCGTTGCGCCAATCGCCCGTGCGGAGAGAGTATAGCAAAACAATCGCCCCATTCACCTCATATCCATTAAAGGTAACCGGCGCGTGTCGGCGCGGAGCTGATTCAGTTGAGATTGCCTGAACATTCCGTCCCTCTTTACACCCTCGGGTATACTCAAAAGCTACTGATTCGATTTGATACCCAGCAACAGCAGAGGGGATAGTATATGTGCGGTTTTGTCGGTTTTGTCGGTGGGACGGATAACCAATCCGAGGTGCTCACCAAGATGATGGACCGCATCGTCCATCGTGGTCCCGACATGGGCGGCCAGTTTATCGACGGCCGCGTTGCCCTGGCTTCCGCCGCCTGTCGATCCTCGACCTGACCGAGGCCGGCGCTCAGCCCATGGCCAATGAGGACGGCAGCGTCGTTATCGTCTTCAACGGCGAGATCTACAACTTCCAGGAGCTTCGCTCCGAGCTCGAGGCCAAGGGCTATAAGTTCCACTGTGGAGCCGACACCGAGAGCCTCCTGCACGGCTACGAGGAGTGGGGCGAGGCCGTACTCGATCGCCTGCGCGGCATGTACGCCTTCGTCATCTGGGACAAGAAGAAGAACAAGCTCTTTGGCGCCCGTGATATCTTTGGCATCAAACCGCTCTACTACTATCCTATGGCCGATGCGGGCGACGGCGCGCCGGGTGTGCTCTTTGGCTCCGAGATCAAAAGTTTCCTGGACTACCCGCACTTCCACAAGGCGGTCAACAAAAAGGCCCTGCGTCCGTACATGACGCTGCAGTATTCGGCAACCGAGGAGACCTTCTTTGAGGGTGTCTACAAGCTGCCGCCGGCGCATTACTTTACCGTAGACATCCCGACCGGCAAGATGAACATCGAGCGCTATTGGGATTGCGATTACTCTGCCGTCGAGAAGCCGTTCGAGGAGTACGTCGACGAGCTGGACGAGGTCGTGCACGAGAGCGTCGAGGCCCATCGCATCGCTGATGTTAAGGTCGCTTCCTTCCTCTCCGGCGGCGTCGACTCCAGCTATATTGCCGCTTGTCTAATGCCCGACAAGACCTTCTCGGTGGGCTTTGACTACAAGAATTTCAACGAGACTAACTACGCCAAGGAGCTATCCGACAAGCTCGGCGTCGAGAATGTCCGCAAGATGATCACCGCCGACGAGTTCTTTGGCGCACTCGAGGACATTCAGTATCACATGGACGAGCCGCAGTCCAACCTGTCGTCTGTGCCGCTGTGGTTCTTGGCCGAGATGGCGCGCAAGGATGTTACCGTCGTGCTTTCGGGCGAAGGCGCCGACGAGCTCTTTGGCGGCTACGCCTACTACGAGGACACGGTTCCGGTGCGCAAGTACAAAAAGATGGTGCCGTTGCCTATTCGCCGCGCGCTCGGTAACCTGGCGCTGCATATGCCGTACTTCAAGGGCCATAACTTCCTGGTCAAGGGTGCCGAGATTCCCGAGAAGTCGTTCCTGGGCCAGGCCTTGGTATGGCCTGAGCGCGAGGTCGACGGCGTACTCAAGCCCGAGTACAACACCGGCGACGGCGCCTTTGAGCTCGCTGCACCCATCTACGCACGCGTGAAGGGCCAGCCCGAGCTGGTCAAGAAGCAGTACCTGGACATGAACATGTGGCTCCCGGGCGACATTCTGCTCAAGGCCGACAAGATGTGCATGGCGCACTCGCTGGAGCTGCGCGTGCCCTTCCTGGATCGCAAGGTCATGGAGTTCGCCGAGCACATTCCCGACCGCTACCGCATCAACGAGAACGGCAACAAACAGGTGCTTCGCCACGCCGCCAACAAGTCGCTGCCCGATGAGTGGGCTACCCGTCCCAAGGTGGGCTTCCCGGTGCCGATCGTCTACTGGCTGCGCGAGCAAAAGTGGTACGACTACGTCAAGGAGTACTTCACCGCGCCGTGGGCAAGCGAGTTTTTCGACACCGACGAGCTCATACATCTGCTCGACTTACACTTTGCGGGCAAGGGTGATTTCCAGCGCAAGATCTATACGCCGCTCGTGTTCTTGGTGTGGTACAAGCGCTTCTTTATCGACGAGGGCCAGCCTTCTGTTCAGGCTGCCTAGCCTCGGCTTACGAACGCCTGCGCGTAACGGCTCCTCCGGGAGCCGTTTTTGCACGAGCATGTTTCAGTTACTATGAAAACCGTCCCTGCCAAATGGCTGAGAAAGGCGAAAGATGCACCATTCGGATTCCGCGACCGTGACCACGGTCGATACGCTTGCCAAGCTTCTCGATGTGTGCGGCGAGCTGCGCGCATCGGAGCAGGTTGACGGGCGTGCCGTGACCGGCTGCTCGTTTGATTCGCGCGCGGTTTCGGCAGGTGACGTGTTCTTTTGCAAGGGCGCTGCCTTTAAGCCTGCGTTTTTGAGCATGGCGCTCGATTCGGGCGCCGTCGCATTTGTGTGCGAAGAGTCGCTGGTCGAGTCTCTGGAGCCGCTGGTGAAAGAGAACGGTGCTGCGATGCTGGTTGTTGATAGCGTACGCACGGCGATGGCGCTGTTGCCGCCCGAGGTCTACGACCGTCCCGACCACGACGTTAAGATCGTGGGCATCACCGGTACCAAGGGAAAGACCACGGCCGCTTTTATGCTCCAGTCCATCATCAAGGCGGCGGGCGAGTCCTGCGGCATGATCGGCTCGGTGAACACCGACGATGGTATCGAGTGCTACGAGAGCACCAACACCACGCCCGAGGCCCCTGAGGTCTGGCGCCATATCGCCAACTGTCGCGCGTCTGGTCGCCAGTCCATGGTCATGGAGGTCTCAAGCCAGGCGCTTAAGTACCAGCGCGTCGAGAACCTGCCGTTTGACGTGGCGTGTTTCCTCAACATCGGGCGTGACCACATCTCACCGATCGAGCACCCGACCTCGAGGATTATTTTGAGAGCAAGCTCAGGATCTTTGATCAGGCTAAGACCGCCGTAGTGAATCTGGGCACCGATGAAGTCGAACGCGTGCTGGAGGCCGCGTCGACGGCCGAGCACTTGGTGACCGTTGGCGTCGAGCATCCCGAGGCGAGCCTGTGGGCAAGCGATGTCCGCATGGTCGGCTTTAACATCGAGTTTAACCTGCATGGCATGAGCGCCGACGAGCCCGAGGCGGGGGAGAAGGCCCTGCTGGGTATTGCGGGAGACTTTAACGTGGAGAACGCGCTGGTCGCTATCGCCGCCGCGCGCGAGATTGGCATCGGAATCGATGCCATCAAGAAGGGCCTCTCCAAGCTGCGTGTGCCGGGCCGCATGGAGGTCGTGGAGTCGAAGGATGGACGCGTGGTTTGCGTTGTTGACTACGCTCACAACCAACTTTCGTTCCGCTCGCTCTTTTCGTCGGTCAAGCGCGCGTTTCCCGCCAGTCCGGTCATTGCGCTGTTTGGTGCTGCTGGAGGCAAGGCGCAGGAGCGCCGTGAGCAGCTTCCGCGCGAGGCCGCACCATATTCTGATCTGCTGATCTTTACCAACGAGGATCCGGCTCACGAGGACCCGATGAAGGTCTGTCGCGAGCTTGCCGAGCATGTTCCCGACGATACCCCGAACAAGATCATCCTCGATCGCGAGGCTGCTGTGCACGCGGCATTCAGGGCGGCGCGCGAGGAATACGTCAGCCCCGATGCGCCCACCATCGTCTTGCTGTTGGCAAAGGGCGACGAGGAGCTCATGCACGTGGGTGATGAGTTCGTACCCATCGAGAGCGATCTTTCGCTTGCCAATCGTTTAATCGATGTTACCCAGTTTGACTAATGAACTGCGATGAGGGCGGCGTCCCGAGCGCGCTGCCGTTGCAAGCGCGTTTCCCCTCAAGCGAGGCGCGCCGCCTAAGACCAGAAGCCCCTTCTACGTAATGGAGTGACCATGTCCCACAATACCCTGCCGACCGTCGCTGAGCTTTCGGGCGAGATGCGCGAGCGTCTTGCCAAGGTTAAGTACGTCTTTACCGACCTGGACGCCACCATGCTCGCGCCCGGCTCGTGCGTGCTGCGCGACAACGACGGCAATCCCTCGACCAAGCTCGTCGAGGCTGTCGTGGCACTTGCCCGCGCTGGTATTCAGGTGGTTCCCACCTCGGGCCGCAACCGTACCATGATCCACGAGGACGCGCGCGTGCTCGGCCTCAACTCCTACATTGGTGAGATGGGCGGCCTGGTCATGTACGACCTCAAAGCCAACGATTGGGAGTATCTGACCGGCGATATGCCTTACGACCCCGCCTGCGGTCTTACTCCGCACCAGGTGATCGAGCAGACCGGCGTGTGCGAGAAGATCCTTGCTCACTGGCCGCACAAGATCGAGTACCACAACGACATGTCGACCGGCTACAAATACCGTGAGGTCACCGTCGGTATGCGCGGCGATGTGCCCGACGACGAGGTCCAGGCCATTCTTGACGAGGCCGGCTGCGGCTTGGTCTGGGCCTGCAACGGCCACCTGACACATCTGTCCAAGCCGACGACGCTCGAGCTCGAACGCGTCGAGGATGGCCGCGCGTTTAACATCAATCCCGCCGGCCTCAACAAGGGCGTTGCCATCGCGCGTTTCTGCGAGCACCTAGGGATCGAGCGCGAGAAGACGCTCGCGCTCGGCGATTCCGAGTCCGACTTCTACATGGCTGACCACGTGGGCACGTTCTGCCTGGTCGAGAACGGTTTGACCAGCGCCGGCGCGCCCGAGTTCCTGGATACCTGCGATAACGCCTACGTCACGCGCGGCAAGATTGTCGACGGCTGGGCGGCAACGGCAGAGCTGCTCGTCGCGGCTCGTTCGTAGCGCGGTCCTATCGTTCTGAGCCATATCTTTTCGAGAGAGAATCTGGTGAGGTAATGTCCGATATCGAGAATCCGGCAGGCGACACGCGCCCGATCGGTGTGTTCGATTCTGGCCTGGGCGGTCTGACGGTTGCGCGCGCCATCGCGACGGCGCTGCCGCACGAGTCCGTCTACTACTTCGGCGACACCAAACGCTGCCCCTACGGCACGCGCACCGAGGATGAGGTGCGCTCGTTTGCGTTGCAGGCGGGCCGTTGGCTGTCGAAGCACGACGTCAAGATTATGGTCATCGCCTGCAACACGGCGACAGCTGCGGCCTTACGTCTGGCCCAGCAGGTGCTCGACGTTCCCGTGATCGGCGTGATCGCGCCGGGTGCCCGTGCGGCAATCAACAGCACCCGTTCGCGTCGCGTGGGCGTGCTCGCCACCAACCTCACCATTCGCTCGGGCGCTTACACGCGCGCCATTCAGGATCTAGATGCCGGCGTCGACGTATACGGTTGTCCTGCCTCGAGCTTTGTCGAGGTTGTCGAACACGAGCTCGCCTCGGGTGCGCATCTGCAAGAGCAGTGGCTTGAGAACGAGGACATCTTCGATACGCCTGCCGTGCGTGCGCTGGTGGGTGCCACGGTTGAGCCACTGCGCGACCACGGTATCGATACGTGGTGCTCGGCTGTACGCATTTTCCGCTGTTGGTGGGACCTATCCGCCATGCGCTGGGGTCTGGGGTGCGCGTCGTGAGTTCCGCCGAGGAGACCACACGAGAGCTGACCGATATCCTCACGCGCCGCGAGCAGCTGGCGGGTGACGCCGCCGAGCCGCAGCATCGTTTTGCCACGACGGCCGATAACATTGCCGAGTTTGCGGTGGCGGGCAGCTTTATCTTTGGTCAGCCGCTCAAGAGCATCGAACATATCGATATCGATGAGCTGGAATAGATGTAAGGCAGCCGCCAAAGCCTTCGCCACATCTTTTGCCGAAAGGATATTTCTATGGAGTACATGCAGGTCAACCGCGCCAACGGCCGCGCCGCCAACGAGTTGCGTCCCGTTAAGCTCACCCGTGGCGTCATGAAGCACGCCCACGGTTCGTGCTTGGCCGAGTTCGGCGACACGCGCGTGCTGTGCGCCGCCACCATCGAGGAGGGCGTGCCGGGCTGGCGAAAGGGAGCTAAGGCCGGCTGGGTGACCGCGGAATACGCCATGCTGCCGACGTCGACCGGCAAGCGCTGCAAGCGCGAACACGCCAACCGCAAGGGCCGCTCCATGGAGATCGAGCGCCTCATTGGCCGCAGCCTGCGTACCGTCGTCAACATGAAAGCGCTCGGCGAGTACACCGTCACCGTCGACTGCGATGTGATTCAGGCCGATGGCGGTACGCGTACGGCGAGCATTACCGGCGCCTGGGTGGCGCTGCACGACGCCCTCGCCATGTGGGTCGAGGCGGGCAAGATCGAGCGCATCCCGCTTACCGGCCAGGTGGCCGCCATCTCCATGGGCGTTGTCGACGGCAATACGCTGCTTGACCTCGATTATTCCGAGGACAGCCATGCCGAAGTCGACATGAACCTCGTCGCCACCGACACCGGTGAGATGATCGAGCTCCAGGGCACTGGCGAGCAGGCGCCCTTTGACCGTAAGCGCCTCAACGCCCTGCTCGACCTGGGCGACAAGGGTATTGCCGAGCTCATCGAGCTCCAGCGCCAAGCCCTCGCCTAACCTACCAAAAAGGGACAGGTTTAATTTGGTAGGTTTTTATCTGCGGAGACGTCTAGACACAAGACTGCCGTTGATTGAGAGGGGAGAGAGGCCGAGGTCCTCGTCGTCCTCAACACGGCATTGCTATAGAGACAAGGAGGCCAGCTATGGCACTTGAGAAGATTGACATCGACACCCTCGACCCGGCGGCGACCATCGTCGTGGCAACGGGCAACGCCCATAAGCTTACCGAGATCGAGGCCATTTTGGGCAAGGTCATACCCGAGGTGCGCTTTGTGGCGCTCGGCCAGCTGGGCGATTTTGAGGACCCCGAGGAAAACGGCACGACGTTTTTGGAGAACGCCATCATCAAGGCGCAGGCTGCGGTCGAGGAGACGGGGCTCATGGCCATTGCCGACGATTCGGGCCTGGTCGTTGACGCGCTGGACGGTGAGCCCGGTGTGTATAGCGCGCGCTACGCGGGCGTTCACGGCGACGATGCCGCCAACAACGCCAAGCTGCTCGTTAACCTGGAAGGCGTGGCCGACGAGGATCGCACCGCGCGCTTTATGAGCGTCGTCGCGCTCATCGACACGGACGGTTTGGTCACCTATGGTGAGGGCGCCTGCGAGGGCACTATCGCACACGAGGGCCGCGGCGATCACGGCTTTGGCTACGACCCGCTGTTCCTGCCGGTCGACACGCCGGGCAAGACCATGGCCGAGCTGACGGCGGACGAGAAGAACGCCATCAGCCATCGATTCCATGCGCTCGAGCACCTATCCGCCAAACTGACGGGCGAGGAGTAGGCCGTGCGCGCGGTGGTGCAGCGCGTGCTCAACGCCGGCGTGACGGTCGACGGCGAGTGCGTGGGTCGCATTGGACGCGGCTACCTGGTGCTGCTGGGTGTGGGCCATGGCGATACGCGTGCCGAGGCCGACAAGCTGTGGGGCAAGCTCCGCGGGCTGCGTATCAACGAGGACGAGAACGGCAAGACCAACCTGGCACTTGCCGATGTCGACGGCGAGGTACTCGTGGTGTCGCAGTTCACGCTGTTTGCCGACTGCCGCCACGGCCGTCGTCCGTCGTTTACCGATGCAGGCGCCCCCGATGTTGCCAACGAGCTCTACGAGTACTTCCTGGCGCTTGTGCGCGAGGACGTCGAACACGTAGCGCATGGCATCTTCGGTGCCGACATGAAGGTCGACCTCGTCAACGACGGTCCATTCACCATTGTCCTCGATACCGACAACCTTTAGGTTACGCGGTTTTACCAAACCGCGTAACAACTGGTCATGCGAGGTTGTCGTCCGGTACGTATTTGGGACGGGGCTTATTTAGCTACTTGCGTATGACGGCAGCAGGGTGCTATAGTATTAGAGTTTTGTCTATCTTAGGGGTATTATCCCCTTTTTGAATTGCACCTTCTGGAGGCCCTGTTCATGGAAGAGATGGAAGTCAATCACGTCGACGACATCCACGAGAAGCTGACCGATATGGTGGGCGATCGCGTCAAGGTTAAGGCCAACATGGGCCGTACCCGCGTCGTCGAGCGCATGGGCACCATCAAGAGCGTCCACCCGGCCGTCTTCATTGTCGAGGTTGACGAGCGTCGTGGCCGCAAGTCGCGTCAGTCCTACCAGTATATCGATGTCCTCACCGGCCAGGTCGAGCTGTTCGATCCCGAGAGCGGCGAGCATATCTTTACCCCGCTCGGCAATCAGCTCGAGGAGCATTAACGGTGACCGATCGGTCCCTGACTCTTTCCGCGCCGGCAAAGATTAACCTCTACCTGGGGGTTCATACCGAGCGCGATGACCGCGGCTACCACAGGGTCGATTCTCTGATGGCAGCCGTCGGTCTTTCCGATACCGTGACGGTCACGCCGGCGCAGGCGCTGGTCGTTCAGACGGTTCCGGCATCAGATTTTCCCATGCAAAAGAATACGGCGTATCGGGCTGCGGTTGCTATGGCCGAGCATTATGGTCGCGAGGCAAACATCTGCGTGACGATTGAGAAGCGCATTCCATTGTGCGCCGGCTTGGGCGGCCCCTCGACGGATGCGGCCGCGGTCATTGTCGCCTTGGCGGAGCTCTGGGGCATTGATCGCACCGACCCAGCGCTCGATTACATTGCGCGTGGCATTGGTGCTGATGTCCCCTTCTTTTTGCACGCGAGCCCTGCGTTTTACGTAGGTGGGGGAGACGTGCTGGCAACTGAGTACCCCGCGCTGCCCGCAACGCCCGTCGTGTTGGTCAAGCCGCGCGAGGCGAGCGTTTCGACAATTGAAGCCTATCGACGTTTTGACGAGGCCCCGGTGCCCGCAGACAAGCCCGGCGCGATAGCTTCCGCCTTGCGTGCTGGTGATGCCGAGACGGCATATGCGCTCATCCATAACAACTTGGGTGTCATTTCCGCACAGATGGAGCCGCAGATTCAAACGGTTCTCGATTGGCTGCGTAAACAGGACGGCACCTTTGCTGTAGATGTGTGCGGATCGGGCGCCTGCTCGTTTGCCATTTGCGACACCGCCGCCACGGCCGAAAGGCTTGCCGACGCTGCCCAGCAAAACGACTGGTGGTCCTGCGCGACGGAGCTCATTTCCAACACGGTTCGCATCAAAGTGCCAAAGAAGTAAAAATTTCTCTAGCACACGACGGAAATCTTTGTTACTATAGTCGAGCTAACGGGTTGTGGCTCAGTTTGGTAGAGCACTGCGTTCGGGACGCAGGGGTCGCTGGTTCAAATCCAGTCAACCCGACCAGAGCATGAGGAGGGACCGCTTCTTGCGGTCCCTTTTTTTAGCTATTGTTGTGATACCGCGATACCCGCGGTATACTCATTCGAGCTTGTCTCGCTGTATTGTGGAGGTCTACATGTTTGGACTGAGGGCTCCTGAGCTCATCATTATTCTCGTCGTTGTCCTGATCATCTTCGGGCCCAAGAACCTGCCGAAGCTCGGCAAGTCTCTCGGCTCTACCGTCAAGAATATCCGCGAGGGTATGGAGGGCGACGATAAGGCCGAGACCAAGCAGGCCGAGGAGGTCGTGGTCGAGCAGTCCGAGGAGGACAAGGAGATCGCTGAGCTCGAGGCCAAGCTCGCTGCTGCCAAGAAGAAGCAGGCAGAGGACAGCGACGCGGACGCAGAGTAGTCCCATCCCTTTGGGGTGAGCACCTGACCGGCTTGCCCGCAGGCTAGCCGGTCTTTTTCGTTTTGTTGACAGTTGATTGTTTGATCAGAGTTGGGGAGATATCCGTATGGACGCAAGCCAGATCGTACTGACCGCTGAGGGCCGCCAGAAGCTCGTCGAGGAGCTCGCTTGGCGTGAGGGCGATTACGCCAAGGAGATCGTCGAGGACATCAAGGAAGCCCGCGCGTTCGGCGACCTTTCGGAGAACTCCGAGTATGACGCCGCTAAGGACAAGCAGGCCCAGAACGCCGCTCGTATTGCCGAGATCCAGGCCATCCTCGCCAACGCTCAGATCGCTGCCAGCACGGGCGACCTGACCGTCTCCATTGGCTCGACCGTTACCCTGGTCGACCCCAACGGTGAGCTTATCGAGGTCACGCTTGTCGGTACCACCGAGACCAACTCGCTCGAGCACAAGATCTCCAACGAGTCTCCGGTCGGTCACGCCATCATCGGTCACGGCGAGGGCGATTCCGTCGAGGTCGTTACGCCTTCCGGCAAGACTCGCGTCTACACCATCGCCAAGATCGCACGCTAGACCACGGTCCCGCGTAAAGGTATGTTTTCGCTCCCTGGGACCGAATCCTGGGGAGCGTTTTAGTTTGAGGAGCTAACTTATGGCAGAGAACCAGAACGCCGCCGATCAGGCATCGACGCTCAACGACGAGCGCGCCACCCGCCTGGCCAAGCGCGCCGCCCTGTTCGAGGCGGGCCAGAACCCCTATCCCGAACACTCTGAGCTTGAGGACTACGTCGCCGATATCGAGGCAAAGTACGCCGAGCTTGCCGATGGTGAGGACACCGAGGACGTCGTGAAGATCGCCGGCCGCGTGGTCGCCAAGCGCGGTCAGGGCAAGATTATGTTCATCGTCGTGCGCGATGCGACTGCCGAGATTCAGCTGTTCTGCCGCATCAATGACATGGACGAGGCTGCCTGGAGTACGCTCAAGGCCCTCGACCTGGGCGATATCCTGGGCGTGACCGGCGTGGTCGTGCGCACCCAGCGTGGCCAGCTTTCCGTTGCCCCTAAGAGCGCGACCCTGCTTGCCAAGGCCGTTCGTCCGCTGCCCGAGAAGTTCCACGGTCTTTCCGACAAGGAGACCCGCTATCGCCAGCGCTATGTCGACCTGATCGCCAACGACGACGTTCGCGAGACCTTCCGTAAGCGTTCGCAGATTCTCTCCACCTTCCGTCGCTTTATGGAGTCCGACGGCTACATGGAGGTCGAGACCCCCATCCTGCAGACCATCCAGGGCGGCGCTACTGCCAAGCCGTTCATTACCCACTTCAACGCGCTCGATCAGGAGTGCTACCTGCGTATTGCCACCGAGCTGCACCTCAAGCGCTGCATTGTCGGTGGTTTTGAGCGCGTGTTCGAGATCGGCCGCATCTTCCGTAACGAGGGCATGGACCTTACCCACAACCCCGAGTTCACCACGATGGAGGCCTACCGTGCCTTCTCCGACCTCGAGGGCATGAAGGCACTCGCCCAGGGTGTCATCAAGGCTGCCAACAAGGCCATCGGCAATCCCGAGGTCATCGAGTACCAGGGCCAGACCATCGACCTTTCTGGTGAGTGGGCCAGCCGTCCCATGACCGACATCGTTTCCGACGTGCTCGGCAAGCAGGTCACCATCGACACGCCGGTCGAGGAGCTTGCTGCCGCCGCGCGCGAGAAGGGCCTGGAGATTAAGCCCGAGTGGACCGCCGGCAAGATTATCGCCGAGATTTACGATGAGCTGGGCGAGGACACCATCGTCAACCCGACCTTCGTGTGCGATTACCCCATCGAGGTCAGCCCGCTTGCCAAGCGCTTTGAGGACGACCCGCGCCTGACGCACCGCTTTGAGCTGGTTATTGCCGGTCACGAGTACGCCAACGCGTTCTCCGAGCTCAACGACCCGGTCGACCAGGCTGAGCGCTTTGCTGCCCAGATGGCCGAGAAGGCCGGCGGCGACGACGAGGCCATGGAGTATGACGAGGACTACGTGCGCGCCCTCGAGTACGGTATGCCTCCCGCGGGCGGCATTGGCATTGGTATCGACCGCGTGGTCATGCTGCTTACTAACCAGGCTTCTATCCGCGACGTGCTGCTGTTCCCGCACATGAAGCCCGAGAAGGGTTTCCAGTCCGGTGCCGCTGCCGCCAAGCTGCCGAGGCCGGCAACGCCGCGAGCCCGTTCGTTAAGTCGCTTAAGCCCACGCTCGATTACTCCAAGATCGCCGTTGAGCCGCTGTTTGAGGAGTTCGTCGACTTTGATACCTTCTCCAAGAGCGATTTCCGCGCTGTGAAGGTCAAGGCATGCGAGGCCGTCAAGAAGTCCAAGAAGCTGCTGAACTTTACGCTCGACGACGTACCGGTACCGACCGCACCATCCTCTCCGGTATTCACGCTTATTACGAGCCCGAGGACCTGGTCGGCAAGACCTTGCTCGCCATCACCAACCTGCCTCCGCGCAAGATGATGGGCATTCCCAGCTGCGGCATGCTCATCAGCGCTGTCCACGAGGAGGAGGGTGAGGAGCGTCTCAACCTGATCCAGCTCGACGCCTCCATCCCCGCCGGCGCAAAGATGTACTAACTAGTTACGCGGTTCTACGAACCGCGTAACGGCTCGACGCTGCGCGGGCCGCATTTGGACAATCTGACGTTCAACTTCAAGGGCGCGACCAGAAGGTCGGCGCCCTTTCGTTTCACGTCACCTTGTCTCAAATGCGACCCGCTCGCTGGCGTTGCCAAAACATCGATGTAGTCATTGGGGACGTTCTTAGACGACTACCCAACGGATATTGCGCACGTGGCTCGCATGACAGCCGTCTCTTTTATGTTTCCTTTAGCCGTCGCTGCCTAGGATGGGAGTTAGTCGGCAGGAAGGGAGCGTCTATATGGACGACGCGAGCGAGCGTGCAATCGAAGAGGACATGCTCGATCAGTTCAACTACTTTGATGATGAGGACGAGGAATTGATCGACCGTCGCGAGCCGGCGGCGCTCGATACTTTCGACCTTGTTGATGAAGAGCCCGACGAGGACGAGGTCGGATCAGCGGAGCCCCCACAGCCTTCGCGCCTTGACTCGCTGCTTTCGAGAGCCCCCATGCACCACGGCGTTCGTGCCGGCGCGCTCCATATGAAAACTGACTGGCACCAGATCGTGACGGCAGGCGATGAGCTTGCCGTCGATGCGCCACTCACCGATAAGTCATCCATCATCTGCCGCACCGGCATGCTTATGCTGGCAAGCGGAACAGGTGCCTGGCGCGTGCGCGATACCATGAATCGTGTTGCTGCCGTACTCGGCGTCACGATTCACGTCGACCTGAGTCTTCTGTCGTTTGAGTGCACTTGCATCGAAGATGGCCACTGCTTTAACGAGGTTGTCAGCCTGCCCACAACGGGAGTCAATACCCATCGCATTTGGATGATGGAGAGTTTCCTCAAGGAAATCGAGACCTATGGTCGTCGCTTCACGGTACACGAGTATCACGAGATGCTCAGGACCGTTGAGAGCTCAAAGCCTGATTACTCTCCCTGGCAACAGGGCCTTGCGGCAGCCTGTGCTTGCGGCGCCTTCGTCTTTTTGCTCGGCGGCGGCCCTATCGAGATGGCCTGTGCATTTGTGGGCGCTGGTGTCGGCAACTTTGCGCGCTCCCATATTCTCAAGCAGGGCCTTGGCCAGTTTAGCGCGCTGACGATCGGCGTTGCACTCGCTTGCGTCTCGTATCTGCTGGCATTGCTTGGCCTTGGCCAGGTCATACCGGGGGCAATGTCGCACCAAGAAGGCTATATCGGCGCCATGCTCTTTGTGATCCCCGGCTTTCCTCTCATTACGGCAGGCCTCGACATCGCTAAGCTCGACATGCGAAGCGGCATTGAGCGTCTTTCGTATGCTGTGTCGATTATTGTGATGGCGACCCTTGTAGGCTGGATGGTTGCCGAATGTGTGGGGCTGGCGCCGGATGACTTCGCCCCGCTCGGGCTCTCGCCGTTGGCTCTTACACTCTTGCGTGTGGTGATGAGCTTTATCGGAGTATTTGGCTTCTCGGTTATGTTCAACAGTCCGATAAAGATGGCCGCGGCGGCTGGGCTCATCGGTGCCGTGTCTAATACCTTGCGCCTTACGCTCGTCGATGCGCCGACGCTGTTTCCCTTTCTGGGCCTGAGTGCGGGAATGCCTCCCGAGGCGGCGGCGTTTATCGGCGCGCTGGTGTCGGGGCTGCTTGCGAGCCTGGCCGAAATCAAGCTCACGTACCCGCGCATCGCCCTCACGGTGCCATCGATTGTCATCATGGTGCCGGGGCTATATCTGTATCGCTCGATGTACTACATGTGCACGTTTGACACGGTTAATATGCTTGGCTGGTTTGTGCGTGCGGTGCTCATCGTGGCGTTCCTTCCCGTCGGCCTGAGCGTAGCGAGAACTCTCACCGATCCCCGCTGGCGCCACACCAGCTAATTGGTGCAAATGAAACTGATCCGCAAAACATGAACGTGGATAATCTCCCGTTTTTGGCCTGTTTACGGGCTCAAAACGGGAGATTATCCACGCTCGTGGAATGGGTGTCCGAAAATCCACGCTCGTTGGGCCGATGCAGAGGCACCTGGCAATTCCTTTTTTGTAGACGTTGTCGCGCGGCTACGGGTGGGAAAGGTCCCAACGGTTAACATATACTCCATATGGGTAAAGAGACCAAAGCGCCGCCACGAGTGGCGCTTTGCGTTTGAAAAAACTAGCTCGTCTAAGAGGAACTAGCATGTTAGACCGTTTTACCGATCGCGCGCGCAAGGTCATGTCCATGGCCAAGCAGGAGGCGCTCGATCTTCATTCAAATAAGGTGGGTACCGAGCATCTGTTGCTCGCGCTCGCCAAGGAGGACGAGGGCATTGCCGCTGAGGCGCTGCGCTCGCTCGATATCTCCTACGACGACATCATGGATACCCTCAAAGAGGTCCAGACCACGGTTCCCGAGCCCAGTGAGGAGACCGAGGCGGCCAAGCTCGCCTTTACGCCGCTCGTCATTAGCGTGATGGAGCGTTCATTCCGCGTGGCGCGTGAGAATAACCAGACCTACGTGTCGACCGAGCACTTGCTGATCGGCATCGTCGAAGAGGGCAACGGCATGGCCATGGACATCCTCATGCGCCTGGGCGTGTCGTCCGCCTCCATCAAAAAGGCTATCGAGAAACTCACCGCCAAGGACCAGGATAAGAAGCGTCCGCTCGCTGGCGCTGGCGCTGGTCGTCCCGGTGCGGGCCTGCCGTTCTTTAGCGGCTCGGATGCCTCTCAGCAAAAGGGGAGCGGCACCGACACGCTCAAGCAGTTCGCCACCAACCTCACGCAAAAGGCGCGCGACGGCGAGCTCGATCCCGTGATTGGCCGCGAAAAGGAAGTCCAGCGCATGATGGAGATCCTTTCGCGCCGCACCAAGAACAATCCGCTTATCCTGGGCGATCCCGGCGTGGGCAAGACGGCTATCGTCGAGGGCCTGGCGCAGCAGATTGCTGCTGGCAACGTGCCCGAGAACCTCATGAACCAGAATATCTGGACGCTCGACCTGCCGGGTCTTGTCGCGGGCGCCAAGTATCGCGGTGAGTTTGAGGAGCGCCTCAAGAACGTGATCCAGGAGGCAACCGAGGCCGACGACGTCATCCTGTTTATCGATGAGATGCACACCATCATCGGTGCCGGTTCTGCCGAGGGCTCCATCGACGCGAGCTCCATGCTCAAGCCCGTGCTCGCGCGCGGTGCCTTCCAGATTATCGGCGCCACCACGGCCGAGGAATTCCGCAAGTACCTCACCAAGGACCCAGCCTTCGAGCGTCGCTTCCAGACCATCGATGTCGAGGAGCCGAGCGTCGAGGACACGGTCAAGATCCTGACTGCGCTCAAGCCGCGCTACGAGGAGCACCACCACGTGCGTTACACGCAGGGTGCCATCGAGGCCGCTGCGAACCTCTCCAACCGCTACATTCAGGATCGCTTCCTGCCCGATAAGGCCATCGACCTCATTGACGAGGCCGGTGCCCGCGCTCGCATCGCCGCGAATCGCGCACCCGAGCCGGTGCGCGAGGCCGAGCATCGCATCGAGGAACTCAAGGCTGCCGCACAGGAGGCTACCGAGAGCGACGACATGAACAAGGCCGCCGAGATCACCGAGCAGCAGAAGGCTGCCGAGATTGAACTCGCCGAGGCCAAGGCTGCCTGGACCGCCGAGCTCGACGCCAGCCCGCTCACCATCGACGTAAGTCAGATCGCCGATATCGTGTCCGTGACCTCGGGCGTGCCGGTTTCCTCGCTCACCGAGAGCGAGAGCCGGCGCCTGCTGCAGACCGAAAGCGTGCTCAAGACGCGCATCATCGGTCAGGATGAGGCAGTCGAGGCCGTCGCCAAGGCCGTGCGCCGCAGCCGTTCGCCGCTCAAGGACCCGCGTCGCCCCGGCGGCAGCTTTATCTTCCTGGGTCCCACCGGCACAGGCAAGACCGAGCTCGCCAAGACGCTCGCCGAGTACCTCTTTGGCAGCAAGGACGCGCTCATCAGCTTCGACATGTCGGAGTTCGGCAGCGAGTTCGAGGTCTCCAAGCTCATCGGTAGCCCTCCGGGTTACGTGGGTCACGACGAGGGCGGTCAGCTTACCAAGGCCGTTCGTCGTCACCCGTATTCGGTCGTGCTGTTCGACGAGATCGAGAAGGCGCACCCCGACATCTTCAACATCCTGCTGCAGGTGCTGGAGGAGGGCCGCCTGACTGATAGCCAGGGCAAGACGGTCGACTTCCGCAACACCGTGATCATCATGACGTCCAACGTGGGCGCCCGCGAGATCGCACAGGATGCGAGCGTTGGCTTTGGCACCACCGGCGAGCAGGGTCTCACGTCGAGTGAAATCAAGGGCCGCGCGATGGGCGAGCTCAAGCGCCTGTTCCGCCCCGAGCTGCTCAACCGTATCGACGACATTGTGGTGTTCCAGAAGCTCACGGGCGAGAATCTCACCAAGATCGCGCACCTGCTGGTGGACGATCTGCGCCAGCGCCTGATCGCAAACGGCATGAACATCAAGCTCACCGATGCGGCCTACGACAAGATTGTGGCCGAGGGTACCGATCTTACCAATGGCGCACGTCCGCTGCGTCGTGCTATTCAAAAGCTCATCGAGGACCCGCTGTCCGAGGAGCTTCTGGCCGGCGAGTGGGGCGAGGGCGATACCGTCCTGTGCGACGTGGCCGATGGCAAGTTTGTCTTTAGCCACGGCACGGGCGAGATCCCGGCACCGCGTCCGGCGGGCACGCTCGGTGGCGATACCGCTCCGGCGGCGCCGCACACCGGAAACGCCGCGCCTGTGAGCAGTGGCGTGAGCTCGGGCCCCGGTGGCATGATGCAAGCCGGCTCTGGTGCGCTGTAGGGATTGAACATACCTTGTATAACGGGGGCGTTTCCGATAAGGAAGCGCCCTCATTTCTATTGAAATGCGCTTCAATCTGCCGTGCTATACTAAAATCGAGATATAGTATAGCAAAGGAGCTGATATGCCTACGTCAATACTCGACACGCGGCCAGTTCAGATGAACGTGCGTATAGATCGCCAGCTCAAAGAGGCGGGAGACGCGTCCTGACTCATATTGGCATGACGCCGTCACAAGCCGTTCGGACACTTTGGGAGTATCTGGTCGTTAACGGACGCATGCCCTCGAAGGGAGACGCGGCGGCTCCGGTTTCTGACGGAGTGGAGCCCCGGCGCATGGAGTCAAGGGCCGCGCAAGGCAGCCATATCGTTCGCGATTCGTGCCTCAAATACGGCATCCCCATCCCTGAGTTCTCGGGAGACTATGACGACCTCTATGAGGAGGCCATGGCGGAGCGCTATCCCGAGTGGGTGGAACTATGAGCACAGAAGGCGTCCTCAAGCTGTTAATCGATACCAACGTATGGATGGATTATTTTTCTGGCAGGTCCGACCGTACGGCAAATGTCGTCCATCTGATCGAGATTGCCGACGCCTCGGAGCGGATTGCCCTGTTTGCCTCGTCGCTTTCGGTCAAAGACGTTTCATATCTTGTCTCGGCGGCAATCAAGCAGGAGTGCCGAAGAAAGACTGGCTCACTGAGCGATAACGCCATTGCGGCGGCAGACGAAACGGCCTGGGCGTGCGTTCGACAGATGCGCGAGCTAGCCTCATCGCCCCGGTCGGTGCAGACGAGGTCTTCGACTCCTTTGTGTTCAAGTACCACCACAATGACTTTGAGGACGACCTGATGCTGGGCGTCGCCAATCGCATTGATGCCGATTACGTCGTGACGGAGGATAAAGACCTTATCAAACATACCAATGGCGTATGCATTGACGTTTACCAAGCTCTGAAATTGGTCGGAGAGGGCAAAGGGTCCTCGGCATGATACATCTGACCTGCTTTATCTTGATAAAGTGGCGTTTCCCCGCCGTTAGCCGATGATGCAAGGGCGCTCGGCGTTTTCGACTGGTTTATGCACGCAAAGTCTGGGAATATACAAGTCGCATGTCTTACTGTCTAACCAGTTGCGCCAAGGAGGCACCATGGACTACAAGATTACCGGCTACGAGCCCGCCCAGCTGTTCCATTTCTTTGAAGAGGTCAGCGCGATTCCCCGTGGGTCTGGCAACGAGAAGGGCATCAGCGATTTCCTGGTCGCGTTTGCCAAGGAGCGCGGTCTCGATGTGTATCAGGACGAGGTCTACAACGTCATCATTCGCAAGCCCGCATCTGCCGGCGCCGAGAACGCCCCGACCGTGATGCTGCAGGGCCACATCGATATGGTGTGCGACAAGTTGGGCTCTGTTGAGCACGACTTTACGACCGACGGTATCGACCTGGTCGTCAAGGACGGCGTCCTCACCGCTAACGGCACCACCCTGGGCGCCGACAACGGTATCGCCGTCGCGCTTATGCTTACCGTGCTCAACGACGATTCGATTGCCCATCCGGCCCTCGAGTGCGTGTTCACCACCGACGAGGAGACTGGCCTGGTCGGCGCCGAGACGCTCGACAAGTCCCAGATTAGCGCCCGCACCATGATTAACCTTGACTCCGAGGAAGAGGGCGTTGCCACCGTCAGCTGCGCCGGCGGCGTCGTCGTTACCTACACCTGCCCCATCGCGCGCGAGCACAAGACCGGTAGCACCCTCACGCTCGACATCTCCGGCCTGCTGGGCGGCCACTCCGGCAGCGATATCCACCTGGAGCGCGGCAACGGCAACCTCATCATGGCCCGCATCATCGACCGCCTGATGGTTGCCGGCGAGCCCGCCATCGTGAGCTTTAACGGCGGCACCAAGGACAACGCCATCAACCGTGAGTGCAAGGCTGTTCTGGTCTATGCCGACCACGCTGCCGCCGAGGCCGCGGCCCAGATCGCAAAGGACATCATCGCCGACGTCACTGCCGAGCTCGAGGTCTTCGACCCCGGCTTTACCTGCACCGTCGAGATTGCCGACGACGCCGAGGTCGAGGCCATGGACCAGAAGTCCGCGCTTGCCCTCATCCGCGCCCTGCGTCTTGCCCCTAACGGCGTGATTCGCCGCAACGTCGCCACCGACGGCTCCGTCGAGGTTTCCTCCAACATCGGTGTGGTTGCCACCTCTGACGACGAGGTTAAGATCATGCTTTCCCCGCGCTCCTCGATCACCTCGCTGCAGAACGAGTTCAAGGATCGTTTGCAGACGCTTGCCGATGTCCTGGCTTCGACGCCAAGTTTGAGTTCGAGTATCCCGGCTGGAGCTATGCCGAGCATTCGCCGGTCCGCGACGTCTTTGTCGAGAGCTATCGCGAGCTCTTTGGCTCCGAGCTGCGCATCGAGTCCATTCACGCCGGCCTTGAGTGCGGCCTGTTTGCCGAGGCCCTGCACGGCCTGGACGCCATCGCCGTGGGCCCGACGCTCTCCGATGTCCACACCCCGGACGAGAGCATGGAGCTCGCTTCTGCCGAGCGCTTCTACGAGCTGCTCATCGACGTGCTCAAGCGCCTCGCCGCGTAAAGGTTGCGCTAGCAGCAGTCCGAGCCACGTGCTAGCGGATTGCAAATGACATTACGAGAGGGGGTACCCGGTCTTTTGCGACAGGTGCCCCCTCTCTTCTTTTAAGAAATGTGAATTGACTGGCGCCTAGCCCATATCCGCCTTGATGATGTCGAGGGTGCGCTGGCAGTTTTCGCGGACGGGGCCGAGCAAGTGATCTCGCAGCTCCGCCATGCCGGGCAGATCGGCGTATTCGTCCATGACCTCCTCCATACAGATGGGCACCTCGTAGGCGAGGTCCATCATGGTCGCAAAGCAAAACTTCTCGGATAGCCCGGCATCGGTGAGCGCCGTCTCCAGCGCGGGGTCGCCCATACCGTGGTATCGGCGGATAGCACCTGGACCGATGCGCCCCACACGATTTTCGCCGCCAACGCTCATAGCAAGGCGTGCCCGACGTCGCATGCTCTCATACGCCAAGCCCGATGCGACATCGTACATGGGTGCGAGTGCCGCGTTTGTGCCTTTGCCTAGGATGAGCGAGTAGTTTTTAGCGTGTGCGTCAGGCGCTCCGATAATGGCGTTATAGAACAACATATAGGTAAAAAGCATAAGATTCATGTGGTGGGGGACTGTGTTAATCAGTCGTTCTTGGATGTCTCGTGTAGTCGGTCCTCCGTCGGCGGTGTATTTCTGGCTTGGCAATACACCGAGCGCCTGGCAAAAGTCCTCCTGATGCAGCCTTTCGATACTTCCGCTGTTATTGACCATTCTGTCGTACCGTTCAACGACGAGTGCGGCTTCGTCTTCAAATGTGCAATAGGAGACGTTGGCAGTTGGAATGCCAACACGCCGAGCCGTTTTCATGCAGACGAATTCGTTTAAGGCCTGATGTTTGAACCCGACGACACCATTTTTGAAGATATGGGTAGTGGGGGATGACCCTAGACATTCGTACCATTGGCCATCATGCCAAGCTAGTGCAAATTTGCCTTGGTTGCCGCCCAGGGACCAGCTTTCGTTGGAGCCCATCCATGTCTCTCTTTCGTCATCGCGAATTGCTTTAAGCTTGTGAGCGATTTGAGAATTGGTAAGCGGGCGGTATGCGGAGACCCTGCCACGGACGGCGTCTAATTGATCGGCTCGACAAAACTGAACGGCCCCCGCGCAGTCAAGACCGATATGGCACAAGAGGGCGACGGGGTTGTTAGATGCAACATCATGCTCGGTGGCAATGGCGCGACGCTGCTCTTGACTGTCGGGCAAAAGGCCAAATAGGAACGGGCGGACGATGTTATGGCCATACGTGCGATTGGAAAGCGGCATTGTTAGCGATAGCGGTGCCCCGCGATAGGTTGGGGCGTATACAAAGCTGCAGAGTCCATGCTCGTCTTGCCGGAGAGTGCCTGCGATTTCGCCACAAATGAGGGTCGCAAGCTCCATTTCTGCCATTTATTTCACAACCTTACAGCCAAAGGAGAGGTCTGAAGTGTCGGTAAGGCCTTGCTCGGCTGCGATTTGGGCCAGCAAGGCACCATAGGAAGATGGCGTTCCTTGTCGAGCGGGTCGTCTGCCTACGCTTGGCTTTGGCAGGGCATTCGAGTTCGCGATAGGGAGGTCCGCTATCGTCGTTGGATGTTCGGAGGGCGATGCGATGGAGTCGTTATCGCTTTGCGCAAAGAGGCCTATGCCGAGTGCGTTAAAGACAGTCAGCAACTTGTCGAGCCGAATACCCGTGGCGTCTCCTAGCTCGAGCGATGCGAGCAGGCGCTCCGAAACACCGGCTTTTTTAGCGAGGGCGGCACGGGTGAGACCCTGAGCCTCGCGTGCCTGACGCACATAGATGCCAGCTTGCCGCGGTGTGGTGATGGGAAGGGTATCCATGGCGATCTCCTAACGTGCAGACTTTTGCATATCAGTATGACATGCAAAAGTCTGCACGAAAAGGCATTATGCAAAACTCTGCATGAGACCTCTACATTGACGTTGAGCTTATGAGAGGCGTTTTTTATATCGCGAGAACCCCCAGATGCTCAAGCAAGATCTTAAGCCCGATGAAGATGAGCACGACGCCACCCACGATGGTGGCAGGCTTTTCGTAGCGCGCGCCAAAGGTGTGGCCGATCGCTACGCCGGCGACGGAGAAGATAAAGGTCGTGATGCCGATGAGCGACACGGCGGGCATGATGTCGACCGAGAGCGCGGCAAATGAGATGCCTACGGCTAGGGCGTCGATTGAGGTGGCGATGGCGAGGATCAGGTACTCGCCCAGGTCAATCTTTTCGGCATCCTCGCCGTCGCCCTCATCCTCGTCCTCGGTAAAGGCCTCCCACAGCATTTTGCCGCCAATGAAGGCGAGCAGGATAAAGGCGATCCAGTGGTCGATGGGGCCGATGATGCCCATAAACTGGCTGCCAAGCGCCCATCCGATCACGGGCATGCCGGCCTGGAAGCCGCCAAAGAACAGGCCGAGCACTACGGCGACCTTAAGGTTGATCTTCTTCATGCCAAGGCCCTTGCAGATGGATACGGCAAAGGCGTCCATCGAAAGGCCAACGGCGAGCAGCACGAGCTCTGCGAGTCCCATAGTCTGGCTCCCTCTCTGCTTGCGGGCCCGCGTGTACCTCTTGGGGGAGCAACATAAAGACTAACCTTGGCACATGGTTGAGTGGGTAGTCAAAAGAGCCCGTCCCAAATTAGCTATCTTAGCGGTGTTCGCTCATTCTGTAAGCATCGGATTTCGCGAGCGCCGCGGGGACAAACCGTGAGAAACTATTTAGCGTTTATGGAGCGTATACGATGGGAGCGATGCCTTGGATAAGAACGAGCTGCAAAAGCGTATGGAACAGGCCATCCGCCTGACGGCACCTGGTCAGCCGATCCGCACTGCCCTCGACATGATCATCGCCGGTCACCTGGGCGCTCTTATCTGCGTCGGCGACACCGAAAACGTGCTTGCTGCCGGTAACGACGGCTTCCCGCTCAACATTTCGTTCACCTCGAACCGTCTGTTCGAGCTCTCCAAGATGGACGGCGCCATTGTCATCGACGGCGACCTCACCCAGATCCTGCGCGCCAACTTCCACCTCAATCCCGATCCCTCGCTTGCCACGAGCGAGACAGGTATGCGTCACCGCACCGCCGCTCGCATGTCGGTGCTCACCGATGCCATCGTGATCTCGGTCTCGGCCCGTCGTGCCGTCGTCAACGTGTACGTTCACGGCAAGAGCTACGAGATCCAGCCCGTCACCACCATCATGAGCTCGGTCAACCAGCTCGTCGCCACGCTCCAGACCACCCGTCAGTCGCTCGATCGCTCCCTGCTGCGCCTGACGGCCCTCGAGCTCGACGACTACGTTACGCTCGCCGACATTACCGGTATTTTCTCGAGTTTCGAGATCATGCAGCAGGCAAAGACTGAGCTTAAGGATTGCATTGTCAAGCTGGGTAACCAGGGCAAGCTCGTGCAGATGCAGCTCGAGCAGCTCGCCGGCTCCAGCATGGATACCGAGTACGACCTGATGATTCGCGACTACGCGAGCGATTCCTCCGAGGCCAATGCCGAGAAGATCCGCGCCAACCTGAGCCGCATGACGCCTAAGGACCTGTCCGACCCGCAGCATGTGGCGGCAGTTCTGGGCTACGACGACCTGGACGAGGACTCCGTCATGACACCGCTGGGCCTGCGCACGCTTTCGCGTGTGTCCGTCGTGCGTGACGGCGTGGCCGAGAAGATCGTCGACGAGTACGGCTCGCTGCAGGAGCTCATGGACGACATCAGCGAGGATCCGGAGCGCCTGGGCGACTTTGGCGTTAACAACCCTGCCATTCTTGCGGACTCCCTGTACCGCATGAAGGGCACCAAACAGGGGAACGCATAATGGCGCCCGTATGCGCCGTGGTCGTTGCCGGTGGCAGCGGCCAGCGCTTTGGTAACCCCGGTGGCAAGCAGCTCGTCAATGTAGCGGGCCGTCCGCTTATGAGCTGGTCCATCCGCGCGTTCGGTCGGAGCGACAAAGTCGGCCACATCGTGGTGGTGTGCCCTGCCGAGCGCCGTGCCGAGATGCGCCGCCTGGCCATCGACCCGTTTGACTATGACACGCCCATCAGTTTTGCCGATGCCGGCGATACCCGCCAGGACTCCACCCGTGCCGGCGTGCATGCGGTTCCGGCGGGTTTCGAATATGTCGCCATCCACGACGGTGCCCGTCCGCTTATCACGACCGAGGCCATCGATCATGCAATCGACGTGCTTGTAAGCGACCGCGTCCTCGACGGTGTCGTGTGCGGTCAGCCCGCGATCGACACGCTCAAGATCGTCGACGGCGATAATATCGTCGAGACGCCGCCGCGCGAGCTCTATTGGGCCGCGCAGACGCCGCAGATCTTTAGCGTCGACGCCATGAAGCGCGCTCACGCTGCTGCTATCGCCGAGGGCTTTATCGGTACCGACGATTCTTCGCTGGTCGAGCGCATGGGCGGGCGCGTCCGCTGTGTCCAGAGCCCGCGCGATAACCTTAAGGTGACGGTGCCCGAGGACCTGCGTCCCGTAACCGCGATTCTGCTTGGCCGCATGGCCGAGGGAGAGGACCTTCCCCATGTTCAGTAACCTGCGCATTGGCCACGGCTACGACGTCCACCGTTTGGTGGAGGGGCGTCGATGTATCATCGGCGGGGTCGACATTCCCTACGAGCGCGGCCTGCTGGGCCACTCGGATGCCGATGTGCTCGCGCATGCCTTGGCCGATGCCATTCTGGGCGCCTGCCGCGGGGGAGACATCGGCAAGCTATTCCCCGACACCGATCCCGCCTACGAGGGTGCCGATTCGATGGTGCTGCTCGCTCGCGTGATGGACTATGCGCGCGAGCTGGGCTTTGAGTTTGTCGATGCCGATTGCACCATTGCCTGTCAGCAACCCAAGATCACTCCGCACCGCGACGCCATGCGCGCCAACCTTGCCCATGCCCTGGGCGTTGACGTCGAAAACGTGGGCGTTGCCGCCACTACGACCGAAAAGCTTGGCTGGGAAGGCCAAGGCGAGGGAATTGGCGCCTGGGCCGTCTGCCTGCTACAGAAAACCGTTAAGGAGTAACGAATGCGTATCTACAACAGCGCTACCCATAAAAAGGAAGAGTTCCAGCCCATTGAGTCCGGCAAGGTCCGCATGTACGTGTGCGGCCCCACGGTCTACGACAACATCCACATCGGCAATGCCCGCACGTTCATCAGCTTTGACGTGATTCGTCGCTGGCTCATCGCGAGCGGTTATGAGGTCACGTTCGCCCAGAACCTCACCGATGTCGATGACAAGATCATCAAGCGCGCCAACGAGCAGGGCCGCACTGCCGCCGAGGTCGCGACGGAGTTCTCCGACAAGTTCATCGGCGTCATGCGCGCTGCCAACGTGCTCGACCCCGATGTGCGTCCCCGCGCTACCAAGGAGATCGGCCCCATGATCGCCATGATCAAGACGCTTATCGAGCAGGGCCACGCTTACGCAGCCGATAACGGCGATGTGTACTTTGCCGTGCGCAGCGATCCCAACTACGGTCAGGTCTCGGGCCGTAACATCGACGACCTTATGGTTGGCGCGCGCATCGAGGAGAACGAGGACAAGAACGACCCGCTCGACTTTGCCCTGTGGAAGGCCGCCAAGCCCGGCGAGCCCAGCTGGCCGAGCCCCTGGGGCGAGGGCCGTCCCGGTTGGCACACCGAGTGCGCCGCCATGGTGCACCGCTACCTGGGCACCCCGATCGACATCCACGGCGGTGGCTCCGACCTTGCCTTCCCGCATCACGAGAACGAGTGCGCCCAGGCCACCTGCGCCTGGCACCAGGGCTTCTCCAACACCTGGATGCACACGGGCATGCTGCTGGTAGACGGCGAGAAGATGTCCAAGTCGCTCGGCAACTTCTTTACGCTGGCCGAGGTCCTCGAGCAGCACTCCGCTGCCGCCCTGCGCCTGCTGATGCTGCAGACGAGCTATCGCTCGCCGCTCGACTTTTCTTGGGAGCGCCTGGAGGGTGCCGAGAACTCGCTCACGCGTATTACCGGTACGGTCGAGAACCTGCGTTGGGCCGCGAGCCATGCGACGGCCGATGCCGATGAGGCAGCATCCGAGGCGTTTGCCGCCAAGGCCGCCGAGACCCGTGCCACCTTTAAGGAGTGCATGGACGACGACTTTAACACCGCAGGTGCCATGGGCGCCGTCTTTGGCTTTGTGACCGAGTGCAACCAGTACCTGGAGCAGGCGGGCGATGCCGCCGACAAGGCCGCTGCCCTTGCTGCCGCCGATACGCTAGCCGAGCTGCTCGATACGTTTGGCGTCGAGCTTCCCGAGCCCAAGGTCGAGCTGCCGCTGGGCCTGTTGGGCGTTGCCGCCGGTCTGGTTGCCTACACTGGTGACGATGTGGACGAGGCCGCTGCTAAGATTCTCGAGGCTCGCGCCGAGGCCCGTGCCGCCAAGAACTGGGATCTGGCCGACGCTATCCGCGATCAGCTCAAGGACCTGGGCCTCACGATTGAGGATACCGCCGCCGGCACCCGTATTAAATCTCTCTAATCCCCGCGGGTTTCCCAAGCACTCGACCGCCCGAGCCACGGCACCTTGCCTTTCAATCGTCGGGCATGACCTCAAGGTCTATGCCCTCCTCTTTCAAGGCAATCTGCCGCACCTCGGGCGGTCGGTCTATTTGTTTCGTTTGATAGTTGTATTTAGGAGGTCGCTTCATGGCCGATAATCGCAAGCGTGCACCGCGTGGCGGCAAGCAGGCTGCTTCTGGCTCGCGTCCGATTCGCCGCAATGACCGCGCCGCCGCCCCCAAGGCTCAGCGCGACCGCTCCCAGGCTGCGCGTCCGCAGCGCGAGCGTGGCCGCGAGGGCGTCCAGGCTCCCAAGGGTGAGTTTATCGAAGGTCGTCGTGCTGCCGCCGAGGCGCTGCGCACCGGTTTTCCCATCAAGTGTGCGCTCATTGCCGAGGGCGGGGAGCGCGATGCCGCCTTGTCGCGTCTGGTCGACGACCTCAACGCCGCGGGCGTTCGCATTAAGTATGTGTCGCGCGCGCAGCTTGATGCGCTGTCGAGCCATGGCGCCCACCAGGGCATTGCGCTCGAGGTGGGAAATTTCCCCTATGCCGATGTTGCCGATATTCTCGACCGCGCGGGTGACGGACCGGCGCTCGTCGTCGTGCTCGACCATGTGACCGACGACGGTAACTTTGGCGCCATCGTGCGCTCTGCCGAGGTTGTGGGCGCAGCGGGCGTCATCATCGCCAACAAGCGTGCCGCCGGCGTGACCGTGGGCAGCTACAAGACCTCCGCCGGCGCCGTCATGCATCTGCCTATCGCGCAGGTGCCCAATATCGCCCGTGCGCTCGATGACCTCAAGGCCGCCGGCTTTTGGGTGGGTGGCGCTTCCGAGCATGCCGAGGGCAGCTGCTGGGATGCTCCCTTCGAGGGCCGCGTGGCGCTCGTCATGGGCTCCGAGGGCGACGGCATCTCGCGTCTGGTGCTCGAGAAATGTGACTTTTTGACCAAGCTTCCCCAGCGCGGCATGACCGAGAGTCTCAACGTGGCCCAGGCGACCACCGCGCTGTGCTTTGAGTGGCTGCGCCGCAACGCCGGCGAGCTCATGGGGGAGGAGTAGCGCATGTCCAAGAAGAACCGCGCCAAATCCAAGGCCAAGCGCTTTGGCGAAGGTTCGGCCAAGCCGATTGTTTCGGCCGCGACCTATGGCGTGGGCGGCAATGCGTTTGCGCAGGCCATCGCCGACCCGGTCTCGACGGTGCACTCCAATAAGCCCGAGCTGCTGGTGGTCGACGGCTACAACGTGATCCACTGCACGCCGCGCTACGAAAAGCTCGTGTACGACCATTCCGATGATCCGTATTCCAGCGACGTTCACGATATGGCGCGCACGGCACTCATCAACGATGTTGCCGCGTTTGCCCAGGGCCGCTACGAGGCCGTAATCGTGTTTGACGGCGCGGGCAATATCTCCAGCGAGCGCCCCAACCTGCCCGCCCGCGGCGTGCGCATCGAGTTTTCGCCGACGGGCGTATCGGCCGATACCGTGGTGCAGAAGCTCTGCATCGAGGCGCGCGAGGAAGGCCGCGCGTGCTCCGTGGTGTCGAGCGACGGCACGATCCAGGCCGTCGTCATGGGTAAGGGCGTTACGCGCATCTCGAGCCGCATGCTGGTGGACGAGATCAAGCAGATAGATAACGATGTTCACGAGGCAGAGGAAGCTCCGCAGATCAAGATGACCCTGGGCAGCCGCCTGAGCCCCGATGCCCTGGCCAAGCTCAAGGCCCTTCGCGGGAGGTAGGGGAGTATCTGTAGAGACCCGTTCCCCAATTGGCCGGTCCGTTGATTTGTAATCAACGGACTGTGGGTTGCCGCCGCCAGAACGAATAGTTTTTGGTTTTGACGAACAGATAAGACTGTTCGTTCTGACGAATGGTTTTTGAGATGTGGTCGGTCGAAGGGTCTGTTGCGCCCCGTCCTCAATTCCTTTATCCTAAACAGGCTTCGCGCGAAAGCGCCAAGTGTGCCAGTGTGGCGCAACGGTAGCGCAACTGATTTGTAATCAGTGGGTTGCAGGTTCGATTCCTGTCACTGGCTCCATGAGAGTTTCGGGCTCTGTCTCCAAGAGGGACAGAGCCCGTTTCTATTTAGGTGGTGCGCCATCGGGTTAGCGCCCATCCCGTTTTTGGTTTGTCTCGTCCTCCAGTTTGTCTAAATCTGTAACACCAAGACCGATATTCGGCATCTAACTGTTACAGATTGAGATGAAACTTAGGGTGTTTTAGGAATATCTTGATCTGTAACATGTAGAAGCGGAATAGGCCTCTTGCTGTTACAGATCGAGACAAGGGCGGGCGCGGATCTGGATGTCCTGCTCGAGCGTGGATTTCTGGATACGCGAGCGAAGAAAATCTCCCGACCGGAGAACGAGCGTGGATAATTAACTTGGATAGGGAGCTAAGGTAAACGCCGATTGTCTATCGACGGCTTTAGAAACAACGACCCCGATTTCATTGTGGAATCGGGGTCGTTTGTGCCTCAGGAATCCGAATGGATTAATCGAGCTCCTAAGGAACTTCTTGGGTTCTTGCTAATGGTCTGCCGAGGATGTCCCCAATGCAAACAGCGGGCATCTACTCAATATAGCTGGGGTTCTTCTTGATGATCACGCGTGCAGCGATGAAGGAGACGACGATGGCGATGATGGCGACAACGCATGCCAGCACGAAGTTACCCATGGACCATCGGGAGCGATAAAGATGAGTGCCGAAAGAAGGCCGGGGCATGCTCCCGCAACATACTCTTTCAGAACAAAGATGCCTGCAGGGAGTCCAGCGCAGAGCGCGCCGATTGCCGTGCCGACAAGCAGGCGGGGACGCTCGATGAGGCAACCGTAGAACGCGGGCTCGGTTACGCCACAGAGTGCGGTGACGGCAACCGTGGTGACCATACCCCTCTTCTCTTTGTTTCCCTTCATGGCAGTTGCCAGGGCGAGGCTCGTGCCGCCAATGCAGAGGTTCGAGATGAATCCAAAGATAATGGGTGCCCAACCGAGCTGCGCCAGGCTCGTAACTTCGATTGCGATGTAAGCCTTATCGAGACCGAGCATGACGAAATAGGGGTTAAGGGCTGCCAGGATCGGAGTAGCGATAAATGCCACGTTGTCCATAAGCCACGTGACGGCATCGCTCAGCGCGTAGCCCATCATGCTGCCGGCGGGGCCAAGGATAATAAGCTCGACGGGCACGACGATGATCATGGTGAGCAGCGGCTTCAAGAACAGTTTGGTAACGTCGGGAATGATCTTCTGAAGGCCGCGGTCGACAAAGTACATGAATACAACGCCCAGTACGATGGGCACTACCGTACTCGAATAGTCGTTCGTCGGGATGGGAATACCAAGAAAGTCGAGACCCTCGGCACCGCTAATGGACGAGCTGATCATGATCGCGCCCAGCAATGCGCCCATGATGGGCTGCATCTTCATGACGGCCGCGAGCTGATAACCAAGATAAACGGGTAAGAAGCTAAACGAAGCGCTAAAGATCGCCAACAGGACCTGGGCGGTTCCGCTATCGGTGCTCAATCCGCAATAATTGACCAGGAGATTCTTGATCGAAAGAATGAGTCCGCCAACGATGAGCGCCGGGACGATGGGCATGAATACCTGTGCAGAGACGTTCCCGAATTTCTCAATCAAGCCCATGGCGGTGTTACCGCTTTTAATGCCTTCTGCAAGGTCTTTGGCGGTTTGGGCATCGTCGGCAACCGTGCCACCGCCGACTTCGATTCCCGCGAAGTCGAGGAAGTCGTTGTAAGCCTCGGTGACGTTGGGGCCGATGATCACCTGAAGCTGGCCACCGCTGACTACTGCCCCGAGCGCCTGATCGGCCGATTTGGCGAGCTGGAGATCGATGATCGAGGTGTCTCGTGCGTCGATGCGAAGGCGCGTCGCACAATGAGTTACCGATATAATGTTCTCTTTGCCGCCAACAGCCTTTAGGACTGTTTCGGACATTGCCTGATATTTCATCTCTTTCTCCTAACCTTCCTGCTCCTGATACTTCGAGATAAGGTCTCGGTACCAATACCAGCTCTTTTTGGGGGTGCGCTCCAGATTGTTCTCGAAGTCGATATGGACAAGTCCGTATCGTTTTTCGTAGCCGTTGATCCAGCTATACAGATCCATCGTCGACCAGAGGTAGTAGCCCTCAACGCGCGCGCCGTCGCGCTTAGCCCTCATCATGTGCTCGATGAACTGGCCCAGAAGCTCGATGCGGTCATCATCGTGGATCATTCCGTCTGCGTCTGGTTGCTCATAGGCGCCATGTCCGTTTTCCGTAATAAAGATGCGGGGCGCGTCATAGCGCTCGTGGACATCCATGATGGTTGAATACATGCAACCTGGGAGTATTTCGCGGCCCCATTTATTGCGGGGAACATTGCTGTCGCGGGCGCTTTCAAACAAGGGCGCAATGCATTTTCCTTCGACCTTTTTGCTCGAACCGCCCTTATTGTTCGCCGAAACGGCAAGCTCTCCACCGTGCCAGTCGGTTACATACTCTCGGCAATACACGTTGAGTCCAATAAAATCGACTTTACCGTCTCTGAATTCTTCTACGTCATTTGGGGATCGATAGAGCGAGACGCCAAGTTTTTCAAGGATTTCGTCCATTTCTGGCGGCAGTTGACCCTGAAGCGCTGGTGCCAGAATCATGCGATTGGCGAAAAAGTCTGCGTATCGAAATACGTCATCAGGGTGCTCGGTTGCCGGGTCGAGTTCGACAACGCCGCCATCGTGGACGGCGCCGATGATGCCGTCGTAGCCCATTTGACGATATGTTCGGACTGCGAGTGCGCTCGCGCGCATCAGGTTGTACTGAAACTGCATGTACGACTGAACGTCGAGCGATCGATTGGGGGATAGTTGCCCAACATGTTTACGCAGTAGCTGTAGAAATGCGGCTCGTTAACGGTAGCCCAGATTTTGACGCGGTCTCCAAAGCGCTCAAAGCAAATCTTGGCGTATTTGCAGAACCACTCTGCCATGTCGTTGTTCAGCCATCCGCCTTTGCAAGCAAGCGTGAATGGTAGATCGTAATGGAACAGCGTAACGTTGGGCTCTATGCCATTTTCGAGGCAACAATCAATGACCCGATTATAAAAATCGATACCCTCTTCATTCACTTCGCCGATACCCGTGGGGATGATTCGACTCCATGAAAGAGAGAAGCGATAAGTGTTTTGTCCGCCTTCTTTCATCATGCGGATATCTTCTTCATAGCGATGGTAGAAGTCGCAAGATACATCACCGTCAACATGGTTGATGTTCTTATTGCTTGTGTGGCTAAAGAAATCCCACTCGCCAAGGCCTTTGCCGTCTTCGTTCCAGGCACCCTCGCACTGATAAGACGCCGTGGCGGAACCCCAGAGAAACGGCATGTTGTTCACGTTGTCCATGAATCCCCTTTCCATCATTTAACACGGTGGATACGTGTGGCGGAATTACGATTAAGATGACGTCAACTGATTTGAATCATAGGAGAACGACCAAAGCTGTTTGATTCAATAAATGAACCATGATTTCGAGGAGAGCGGAAAGAGGGATCACGTGAATATCAATGACTTCGATGTGCTCAATCGCATTAGCTCAATCATCAACAGCGAGTTTGGGTCAAACGATGCCGCCATCGCTCGATATCTCATCGCTCACATTAGGCGTTCGAGCGAAATCAATGTTGCCGCAATAACCCGCGATGCATTCGTGACCCGTTCCGCTGTTCGTCGTTTCTGCAATCGATTGGGCTACCAGTCTCTTAGCGATTTGAAAGAATCATTTACTCAATCAGTCTTTCCAAGCGACTTAAGCCATCGAGAGGAGGAATTTGGCTACGAGGAGTACAGGGCAGAGCTCGACGTTCGCATGATCGAGATGTTCGCTGAGGTTGAAAGCGGCGTGTCCGATATCGCTATTAAGCACCTTGCCGACGAAATTGATGGCCATAAAAACGTTGAAATCTGGTGCACCAATAATGTGAGCGCCAATCTCGTACGATTTCAGCAGGAAATGTTTTATGCGGGCAAGATAGTTCGCATAGTTGCTGGGGCTAACGTCGCGGAATTGAAAAACATGGGAGACGTTTCGCAGTCATTGATAATTCTCGTATCGGTCTCCGGGCTATTTGCGTCACAGGCACGTGAGTATCTTGATTGCCGTTCGGGCAGGAAGATTCTAATTACTGCGTTTAGCAACGATGACAAATCGAGGTCTTTTGACCGTGTATATCGTCTTGGTAATGCGGGAAACGGAATTGACCGACTCGGCGTTTATTCGAAATATGCCATGACTTATTTCTTCGACTTGCTATCGTCGTGTTACTTGAGTCGCTACCCCTGCACCAAGGGGGAGCCGCTCTATGGGTCTACTTTGGCCTGGCCCGAGTAGTTCGGCTCTATAGTTCTCCCGCCTGGAGAATGAGCGTGGATAATCTTCCACTTTGGGCCCAGTGGCACGCCAAAAGTGGGAGATTGTCCACGCTCGATTTCAAACGGGAGAATATCCACGCTCGAATTTGCCAAGGAAGCCCGATCTCAACCTATATATAGGTACAAATGAGTTGTTATCGAAGGGATGTTCTGCAGGCTCACTCCATCGTGCCAAAGTGTTCCCTCGGGAAATGTCACCGCAACATGCAAATCCACCGTCCTTCATATCCAAACTCAACAAAACCGCAGGTCAAGGCTATATAGATACGCCCGGCACCGTGTATCTAGAGGTTTTCGTTGACAGCCCCCAAGGTTGCATCGTATTATCTTTTTCGTTCGCGGGGGCGGCGGTCCAAAAGACCAAAGGACCTGCGGATACTTGAACGATTGGGAGTTTGCCCGAGTGGTTAATGGGGACGGGCTGTAAACCCGTTGGCTCTGCCTACATAGGTTCGAATCCTATAGCTCCCACCCGTCAAGTGCCTGTATAGCTCAGTCGGTAGAGCACTTCGTTGGTAACGAAGAGGTCACCAGTTCAAGTCTGGTTGCAGGCTCCATCCGGCGGTGTAGCTCAGTTGGTTAGAGCACACGGTTCATACCCGTGGCGTCACTGGTTCGAATCCAGTCACCGCTACCATAGGTAACACGGTGGCTTCTCAATAGTATGTTGAGAGGCCACTATGGTATAAAGGCAAAGTCCCGTCCGGGGACGACCTGTTAAGAGGAGGGCTTTATGGCCAAAGAGAAGTTTGAGCGCACTAAGCCGCATGTTAACATCGGCACCATTGGTCACGTCGACCACGGCAAGACCACGCTGACCGCTGCCATCACCAAGGTTCTCTCCGAGACCGAGGGCTGCAAGGCTGACTTCACTGCGTTCGAGAACATCGACAAGGCTCCCGAGGAGCGCGAGCGCGGCATTACGATCTCCGTCTCCCACGTCGAGTACGAGACTGCTGCCCGTCACTACGCTCACGTTGACTGCCCGGGCCACGCTACTACGTCAAGAACATGATCTCCGGTGCTGCTCAGATGGACGGCGCTATCCTGGTCATCGCCGCTACCGACGGCCCCATGGCTCAGACCCGCGAGCACATCCTGCTCGCCCGTCAGGTCGGCGTTCCCTACATCGTCGTCTTCCTGAACAAGTGCGACATGGTCGACGATGACGAGCTCATCGACCTCGTCGAGATGGAGACCCGTGAGCTCCTCTCCGAGTACGATTTCCCCGGCGACGACATCCCCGTCATCCGTGGTTCCGCTCTGGGCGCTCTCGAGGGCGACGCCAAGTGGATGGACGCTATCCGCGAGCTCATGAACGCCGTCGACGAGTACATCCCGACGCCTGCTCGTAACAACGACCTCCCGTTCCTGATGGCCGTTGAGGACGTTATGACCATCTCCGGCCGTGGTACCGTTGCTACCGGCCGTGTCGAGCGCGGTGAGCTCAAGCTCAACGAGCCCGTCGAGATCGTCGGCATCAAGGATACCCAGAACACCGTCGTTACCGGTATCGAGATGTTCCGTAAGTCCATGGACTTCTGCGAGGCTGGCGACAACGTCGGTCTGCTGCTCCGCGGCATCAAGCGCGAGGACATCGAGCGCGGCCAGGTTCTCTGCAAGCCCGGTTCGGTTACCCCGCACACCAAGTTCACTGGTGAGATCTACGTTCTGACCAAGGAGGAGGGCGGTCGTCACACCCCGTTCTTCGATGGTTATCGTCCTCAGTTCTACTTCCGTACCACCGACGTTACCGGTACGGTCAAGCTCCCCGAGGCACCGAGATGGCTATGCCTGGTGACCACATCACCATTGAGGGCGACCTCATCCACCCGATCGCCATGGAGGAGGGCCTGCGCTTCGCTATCCGCGAGGGTGGCCACACCGTCGGTTCGGGCATCGTCTCCACGATCATTGAGTAAATTAGCTCTCTGATATAGCTGACTTAGAGAACCCGGCACTTATATGGGTGCCGGGTTCTTTTCTGCAATGGATATTGAGCCGTTGCTGGTGTCCAGAGGATCGATAATGGTTCTGGGTACACCGTCGATTAGATCTCGCTGGCCCCATTGATGTGTTCCAAATATGAATGGATCCACCGAGAACCAATTGATTCGAGGTTTTCATTGACAGCACTTACATAGAGCTGATAAAGTACCATCTCGTGCCCGTACGGGGCGGATATGAAAGGTTCAGGATACATGCGTACTCTAGTTACTCTTGCGTGCACTGAGTGCAAGCGCCGCAACTATACGACCACCAAGAACAAGGCGAACATGCCTGATCGTATGGAGATCAAGAAGTATTGCCCCTGGTGCCGTCACCACACGCTGCACAAAGAGACTCGCTAGTCTTTAGTCATATACGCCAGTAGTTCAATTGGTAGAGCATCGGTCTCCAAAACCGAGTGTTGAGGGTTCGAGTCCTTCCTGGCGTGCCAGTCATTATTCCGTAAGCTCCCAATTGGGGGCTTACGGTTTACTCATGTATAAGCGCATTGCGCGGAGGTAACCCAAATGGCCAACAAGAAGAACAAGAAGAAGGCTCAGCAGCCGGCACCTGCCAATAACGCTGCCGCCAACTCCAAGGTTGAGGCCAAGAAGGCCGTTGCCAAGAAGAACGAGAAGGCTGCGAAGTCCAAGAAGAACGAGAAGCCTGGTTTCTTCGCCCGCACCAAGAAGTATTTCGCTTCGGTCAAGTCCGAGATGAAGCGTGTCACGTGGCCCGATAAGAAGGAGCTCGTGAACTACTCGGTCGTCGTTTGCGCTTCTCTGATCGTCGTCGGCGTCGTCATCGCTCTGCTCGATGCTGGCTTTGGCGAGGCTCTTGCTCTGTTCTCTGGATTGAGGGGCTAAACCATGTCTAAGCGTTGGTACGTCGTTCACACTTACTCTGGATACGAGAACCGTGTTAAGTCCGATCTCGAGCATCGCATCGAGACTATGGGCATGCAGGACCGTATCTTTGATATCGAGATTCCTATGGAGCGCGTCACCGAGATTAAAGAGGGTGGCAAGCGTGAGACCAAGGATTCCAAGATCTTCCCGGGTTATGTCCTGGTCCGCATGGAGATGGATGACGATGCTTGGACGTGCGTTCGTAACACGCCTGGCGTCACCGGTTTCCTGGGCGGCAACGGCAAGCCCGCTCCGCTTTCCCGCGACGAGTACAACAAGATGACTCGTCGTCCCGGTAAGGGCGATTCGCCCAAGCGCACCTCGGTTGATATTCAGGTCGGCACGTCCGTCCGCGTCACCGATGGCCCGCTTACCGACTTTGATGGCAAGGTCTCCGAGGTTAACACCGAGGCTGGCAAGCTCAAGGTCACGCTGATGATCTTTGGCCGCGAGACGCCGGTCGAGCTCGACTTTAACCAGGTCGCTGTCATCGCTTAAGTTTTCGTCCGTTCGCGCGAGCGTGCTTCTTCTGTGACTGCTCATCTCAGGAGTGCTTCTAACACGTGCGTGCTTACGATATAGCAAGTACTTCACACTCGTGATTCGAAAGGAATGACCATGGCTGAGAAGAAGGTTGCCAACGTCATTAAGCTCCAGATTCCTGCTGGTGCAGCTAACCCCGCTCCTCCCGTCGGCCCCGCCCTGGGCGCTGCTGGCGTGAACATCATGCAGTTCTGCCAGGCCTTTAACGCCGAGACGCAGGACAAGAAGGGCGACATCATCCCCGTTGAGATCTCTGTCTACGAGGATAAGTCCTTCTCCTTCATCACCAAGACCCCGCCGGCGGCTCACCTCATCAAGAAGGAGCTGAACCTTAAGTCTGGTTCCGCTAAGCCCCAGGCCGACAAGGTTGGTCAGCTCTCCCAGGAGCAGCTCACCAAGATCGCCGAGATCAAGATGCCGGACCTCAATGCCAACGACATTGACGCCGCCAAGAAGATCATCGCCGGTACCGCCCGCTCCATGGGCGTCACCATCGCTGAGTAGCGATTTCTTTAGGTAATGACGGGTGCTCCGGCCGGGGCGCCCGTTATATGTGTGCAATAGGGCACACGATACGATGTGGGAGGGCTCACGCCCGTTTAACCACAGGAGGTAATGCACATGGCTAAGCATGGTAAGAGCTATAACGCCGCTGCCGAGAAGATCGACCGCGCCACGCTCTACACCCCCCTTCAGGCTGCCAAGCTCATCAAGGAGCTCGACACCGCCAAGTTCGACGAGACCGTCGAGGCCCACTTCCGTCTGGGCATCGATACTCGTAAGGCTGACCAGAACATCCGTGGTTCCATCTCCCTGCCCCACGGCACCGGCAAGACCGTTCGTGTTGCCGTCTTCGCCGAGGGCGAGAAGGCCCGCGAGGCCGAGGCTGCCGGCGCCGACATCATCGGTTCCGACGAGCTCGTCGCCCAGATCCAGAAGGGCGAGATCAATTTCGACGCCGCTATCGCCACGCCGAACATGATGGCCAAGGTTGGCCGCATCGGTAAGATTCTTGGTCCCCGTGGCCTCATGCCGAACCCCAAGCTCGGCACCGTGACCATGGACGTCGCCAAGATGGTCTCCGAGCTCAAGGCCGGCCGCGTTGAGTATCGTGCCGACCGTTACGGCATCTGCCACGTGCCCCTGGGCAAGAAGTCCTTCTCTGAGCAGCAGCTCGTCGAGAACTACGCCGCCTGTACACCGAGATCCTGCGCGTCAAGCCTCTTCTGCTAAGGGCAAGTACGTCAAGTCCATCTCCGTGTCTTCCACCATGGGCCCTGGCGTCAAGGTCGATCCCGCTATCCAGCGCGACTTCCTGGCTGAGTAACTAACAGTTACTGCCTGAGCAAAGCAAGCATTGCTAAAGAGACCCGGTTCTGCCTCGTGCAGGACCGGGTCTCTTGCTTTTGAGTCAACGAAACCACCACGAAGGGGACAGGCACCCTTGTGGTGGTTTTACTTGTGTTGTACTTTAGCGCGATGTAGTACTACCCGAGGCCGAAGGGAGCCCAACATGTTTAAGAACACGCAACAGCTCCTAGGCCTAGCGCTACTAGATTGGATAGCGCGCTAGGGTTGTAATCTCGCTATAACGATTTGTTGTACCCGGGTGCGCTATCGTCTGCCGCTTTCAGGCGTGATGAGCGACACGGGTATTTTTCTATCTCTAGGCCTTCTCTCTCCTGAAAGCCATCTGTCATAAAACGGTCAATCAGGAGGAACATATAAGCCGCAAAATCACAATCTTTGACGCCACCCTGTGCGACGGTGAGCAGTCGCCGGGCGCCAGCATGAATACCGAGGAAAAGCTCTTCATCGCCCGCCAGCTGGTGCGCATGAACGTGGACGTTATCGAGGCGGGCTTTCCCATCTCGAGTCCTGGTGACTTTCGCTCCGTACAGGAGATTGGCAAGATTGCGGGCGACCGATGCACGGTATGCGGCCTGACGCGCGCTGTCGACAGGGATATCGAAGTGGCTGCAGAGGCGCTCAAAACGGCCCAGAGGCCCCGTATCCATACAGGGCTGGGTGTGAGCACCAGTCACCTGCGCGACAAGCTCCATATGACTGAGGAAAGGGCAATTGAGTGAGCGATCCATGCCGTCAAACATGCTCGCAAGTTCGTTGACGATGTTGAGTTTTATGCCGAGGATGCCGGCCGCTCCGATCAGGAGTTTCTGGTGCGCATTATCGAGGCGGCCGTAAAGGCCGGTGCCACGGTCGTGAACATCCCCGATACGATGGGCTACAACATGCCGTGGGACTTTGGCGCCCGCATCCGTGACCTGCGCGGGCGCTGCGGGTGCGGCCGGTCAGCGTGCGGTCGACGTGATGGAGTATCGCGAGTACGAGATTGAGCGCATTGCGCGCCAGGCATTTGAGGCGGCGCGCAAACGTCGCGGCAAGGTGACGAGCGTTGATAAGCGCAACGTGCTGGAGACGAGCCGCATGTGGCGCGAGATCGTGCATCGCGTGCAAGACGAGGAGTACTCCGACGTGGAGCTTGAGGACCTGCTCGTCGACAACGCCGCCATGCAGCTCATCAGTCGACCGGCAGACTTTGACGTCGTGGTGACGGAGAACATGTTCGGCGACATCCTGTCCGATGAGGCGGCTCAGATTACCGGATCGCTCGGTATGCTTGCCTCTGCCTCGCTGGATGATGGCGTATCGCTGTTTGGGCCGAGCGCTGGCAGCGCTCCTGACATCGCGGGGCTCGGCGTGGCCAATCCGCTGGCTCAAATCTTGTCGGTGGCGATGCTGCTGACCTACGCGCTCGACATGGGCGAGCAAGCCGCGTGGATCGAGAGCGCCGTGGCGCGCGTGCTCGACGAGGGCTGGCGCACCCGTGACATCGCCGATGTCAACACCCCGGCAGATAAGATCCTCGGCACCACGACGATGGGCGACAAGGTCGTCGCCGCGCTGTAGGCGATGCCGATTCAAGCTGTCAAATATCTCAATCTGTAACATCTAAGGGGCAAAATCGTTCCTACCTGTTACAGATTGAGATTTTCGGCTGAGCATCCGTGGTCTGTCTCGATCTGTAACAGCTAACCGATTATTTGGGCCCTACCTGTTACAGATTGAGACAAACCGTTGGGACAGGTCGGACGAGTCAGCAAAACCACCACAAAGGTGCCGGTCCCCTTCGTGGTGGTTTTTAGCGCAACGAGGTGTTCCCAGCCGACCATACGGGCGGCCTTGCGCTCACGCTGCTCGATGACAGCGCATCTTTAGACGCGAAGTGCGGAACCGGGTGCATATACGAGCCGCGTAGCGTTACGAATTCATGGGAATGACCGTATCGCCAATTTGTACGCTTGCAATCTTGTCTGTGTCACAAACTTGCGAGAACGGCCAGGTCTTGTGGACATCAGTGGTGCCGTTATCCAGTTTATTTGCGAAATAGCCGCTGTGGCTGGTTGCGTCCTCAACATGACCGTCTTTGAACGTCACGATGAGGGGTATGTTGCCAACGGCATCCATAGACTCCTCCATGTTTTGAGACATCTTGCCGCTGTTGTTGTCGTGTTCGATGGAACGATCTATGTTGTAGCGGACTGAAACGCCAACGCAGGATACGGTGGCCTCTTGAATCGTCGCCTTGGTGCCGTTAAAGTTGACCGATTTGGGCGCGGGAATCGTAACGGATGTATCTTCGTAATTCAGCTGGAACTTAAGATCCCATGGGCCCGTAAGTATTTTCTTATACTCGGGAAGCTCTTTGCCAGCACGTGGCACAACGAGAGAGTTGATATGCGTGCGGACGGTCCTGCCCATAAGGCCGGGTGATTCAACGCTGAACTGTGCAAAGTATTGAATGCTGGAGTCATTGGGGTTCTTGTCAATGAGCCATGATTGGCCTTGGCCGCCATGCTCGCCATCAACGTATACGTTTCCATCGACACTTCCGGCGATAGTTCCGTTCTCGCCCGGCTCGGAAAGCTTTTTCAGGGCAGCGGGATCGTCGAACGTAAGCGTATAGGCGATGGTAACCATATCCTTGTCGCCCATGATGGCGTCGGCGGTCACGGTGACTCCGTTGTTGGAGCAGCTAGCACCGACGGGCCGGCCAATACGGTCGATGATCTCGGTTTGAGAAGCAGGTCCGTCAAAGATGTCGGAAAGCATGTCAGAAGGAAGCGGCAGGACGCCTGTTGCCATAGCCGTGCCAGCGCCTCCAATGACGATAGCGAGGACTGCCGTTACAGCGGCAATGCGAGCGACTGTTCTTACGGGATGGCGGGCGATGCGCGGCTTGCGTCGCGTGCCATTAAAGTTGCTTTGAGCGGTCGCCGCATCGCTCGAGGCGACGGACTGAGCAATCGAGTTTGCCATGTGCTGCTTCGCATTATCGGTAAACGAAATGTGCTCCAGGGCGTGGCGATAGTCATTCGAATTCGTAGTCATTGTGGTCTCCTTTCAAGGAAAGCCGAAGTGACGCACGTCCGCGGCTAAGGTGCTGGGCGGTTGCAGCTGGCGTCGCGTGAACGGCGTCTGCGATTTCCCTGATGCTCATGCCTGCGTAGTAGTGCAAAAAGATGGCGATGCGCTGTGCTTGAGGCAGGGCCGTGACAGCGGAAAGAATGGCGCAGTCGCGTTGCGCGAATTCTTGCTCGGTATGTGTTACGGGTGCGCAGAAATCGGGGAGCGAATCGAGGTCGACAACCGGGTGATTCGCGTGCGTACGGCCGATATCGCGACATGCGTTCAGTGCGACTCGGATCACCCAAGCACGTTCGTGTTCGAGCGAGTCGAACGGTTGAGTGCGTTGGAGAATCTTGATCAGCGTGTCCTGGCAGATGTCTTGAGCGTCGTCAGCGGATCCAAGGGCCGAATAGCACAATCGAAGGATGAGGTCGGAATACGTGTCGACCAAGCGCTTTGCTTCCCGCTCGATCTGATCGGCATCGCATCGGAGCGTGCTATTGCGGTTACGGCGTGCAGGCATAGTGTCACCTCCAATTGGTCGTGGTGGATATAGGGAAGGCGTCTCGCGAGGTCCCTCTACATACAACACGGTCGAGACTGCATAAGTTGACAAAAAAAGACGGCACGTGAGCGCCGTCCTTACAAAACAATGAGTGTTCTCGTTAATTACACAAGCACCGTGATGGACAGGTCGGACGAGTCAGCAAAACCACCATAAAGGTGCCTATCCCCTTCGTGGTGGTTGTTGGCAGTTACCAGGGGGTTCTGGCGGTTGAAGACTCGATTGCTTCGTGGCGTTTGAGCTCGCGGCGCATGGTTTGCGAGTTGAGCCAAGCGGCCTTCCAACCGCGCGTGGGGTAGCGCGCCTCGTCAATTTCGATCTTGGTATAGCCGCAGGCGTTGACAATCTTCGTTCCGCATGGGTGTTGGCGCTCGCGTTGAAAGTTGGGGCCGTAGCTTTGGTGCACATGCCCGTGAATCATATAGTCGGGACCCCAAGACTCAAGAGCCGCATTAAAGCACTCGAATCCTCGATGCGGCAGGTCGTCCAGGTCGCCCATGCCTGCGACGGGTGCATGGGTAAGTAGAATATCGCATCCGTCTACCAGTGCGATTTTTCGCGATAGCTTGCGCATGCGTTTTGCCATCTCGCGCTCGGTATACATGTTCGCGCCGTCGCGGTAGCGCATGGAACCGCCCAGACCCGCAATGCGAATACCTCGGTACACATATACGCTGTCCTCAACACAAATGCACCCGCCCGGTGCATGGCGCGCGTAGCGGTCGTCGTGGTTGCCACGAACGTACACAAGCGGTTTGTTGATGACAGTGACCAAAAACTCAAGATAGTCCGGATCCAGGTCGCCTGCGGATAGAATCAGGTCAACGTCCTCAAAGCGCTCCTTGCGAAAGCACTCCCACAGGCATCGCTCTTCGGTATCGGCTATGGCAAGGATTTTCATAGGGCGCGGACCTTCGGCTCATCGTCGAGTTGCGGAATGGTGCCCACCACGTTGTCGGCCAGCCAGTCCATCTCGACGATTTGCGTGCTCGGCAGTGGGGGAAAGCCCTCGATCTGCACCACGCCGTCTTGGCTATGGAGCTCGCCGCCAAATGGGTTGATGGAGCCCTCGACAATGCCGTTGCGAAGCAGCTGCACAAGTTTACGCGTCTGATAGGGTAGGCCCGGAGCGTAGCGAATATCGATGACGCCGGAGCTCATACCGTACCAGTAATTGACGGCGCGCACCTGCTGGTCATCGGCGGTCTCGTCCCATGTGCCGTGCAGTAGGCTGCGTACGATGAGTTCGTAGTAACGGCCCCAGTTCCATACCGGCATGGCGATGCCGACGACCTTGCCATCGACCAGGCGGTGGAGTCCGTAGGCCGTGGGGTCCTCCAGCGACTTGGACATGTCGACACCGGTCATAACACTCACGCCTTCGCGGCACATGGCCTCGGCAAGACCGCCGGCGGGTACATCGCCCCAGGTGAGGATTACCTGCGCGCGAGGGTCGAGCAGCGAGGCGCCGATGGCAAAGGCGTTGATCTCGCTAAGCGCGCCCGACGCAAAGACCGACGCGTGGTAGCCAATGCGATGGTTGTCCGCCATGCTAGCCGCAAGGGCGCCCAGGAGGAACTTGGCCTCGTACATCTTGCCAAAGTACGAACGGACGCTTTGGTGGGGAAGGCCGATAGAACAGTTAAGGAACCGAACCTGGGGATACTCAACGGCTGCCCTGAGCGTGTATTCCATCAGGCGGTGCGAGGTCGAGAAGATGACGTTGTCTCCATGTTTGACAGCCGTTTCCACGGCGGCGTAGAACACGTCCGGATCGTGGCAGTCCTCGAACGCCTCGGTGCGCACGATACCGCCAAAGTGCTCGTCGAGATACTGACGCCCTTGGTCGTGTAGGCTGTCCCAGCTCGACGTTGCACAAGGGAATTCATGGATAAAGGCGATGCGCAGGGGATTGGCCGCCGAATAGACGGTCTTGCCCATAAAGAAGTTGAGCACACCGGAGGTGGACTTGGCGGGCGACTCTTCCTCATCGACACTCGGCGCTTCGACAAGATCGACCTTGTCCTCGTCATTTTTGCCGGCAATGACCAGCTCGCGCCAAATTTTGCACAGGCGGTTTACGACGATATCCGTCGGCGTATCCAGCAGGCGGTCCTGGTTGTACACATTGAGGTAGACGAGCATGGCGTCGGCGGGCGTAATGTCCAGGTGGTCGCCGCCCGCGCGAAGGTAGGCGCGCTTAAAGAGCAAGAAGGTGTGGCGCAGGTAGTCGACCTTTTTCTGCGGCCATTTTTCGATAAGGTTCTGACCGAGCATCTTGGCGAGTGTCTCGTAGCTTCCCTCGCGCGAGAACTCGATCTCGTATAGGGGGCAGACGCGCCAAAACGCGCAGAACTCACCGTATAGGCGGCTTTCGACGGAATCCCATGTGCCGGGGTAGAGACGGGTAATCTTGGCCGAAACCGTCGGGGCGTCCAGGAATTTGAGGACGCTGACGCGCTTGTTGCCCTCTTGGACGTAAAACCGATGCATGAACTCGGTGACGATGATGGGGTCGCGATAGCCCTCGGTCACCTGGATGTCGTAGAGGTTGGACCACTTGCGGGCGAACTCGGTGCTAAACGGCAGCAGGGGCATGAAGTTGCACGAAAAGGCGGACTGACGGCCCTTGGTAACCGTTCCGACGACCATTTCGAGCGGAATGTCTCTTAGGCCGACATTCTCTCGCTGACCTAAGGGGAGCTGGGCGACCAAGCTATCGAGGTCCGTGAGGTACGGATGCTCGCTTTGACTAATGGCGCGACGGCGTCCCTGCTCGCCGCGCTTGCGTGCTTGACGATAGGCCTCTTCCATGGTGTCTACTCCCTTAGTCGTTTAAACAACGATATGAACCATGTTACCACGATGCGAAACCGCCACAAAGGTGCCTGTCCCCTTTGTGGCGGTTTAGGCGATGATGGGGGCGATGGCGCGGATGCAGGCGTCGGCCGCCGTAAAGGTGGTGCTGTCGTCGCTGACGATAAAGATGATCTTACCCTTAATGCCAAAGTCGCCGATCTCGCTAAAGAGCACGTAGGGTTCCTTGTCAAAGCCCGAGATGGGTGAAACGGCGACCTTGGTGGCACAGGCGAGCTCGTCTGCCAGCGCATCGAGCGAGTCCCACTTTGACGTGTCCTTCACCGCGACGGGAACGACAACGCGTCCAAAGGGCATGAGGTGCACGAGTGTGTTCTTGGAGATGTTGGAGTTGGGGACGATGATGGTCTGTCCGCAGGCGTCCTCGATGGTCGTGTGGCGCCAAGTGATGTCCTGGACCACGCCCGACACGCCGCCGACCTCGATATTGTCGCCGGGCTTGATGATGCCCATAAAGGTCACTTGCATGCCGCCGATAAGGTTTGATAGCGTGTCCTGAAAGCCGAGCGAGATGGCGATGCCGCCGACGCCAAGAGCGGCGACGAGCGCGTTTGCGTTAATGCCAAAGCAGTTGTCGAGGATAAAGCTGCCACCGATCATCCAGATGACGGCGCGAGCGATGTTGATGAAGATGCTCGATGCGGGAAGCGGGTTGTCGTCTCGGTTGAGTAGGTGGCGCAGGGTCTTGGATGCCACCTTGGCGGCGATGGCGGTGACTATTACCAAGATGACGGCCCAGATGATGTTGTGGACCCAGCGCTGCTCAAAGAAATGAAGAATCGGTTCAAACAATTCCATGTAGGGAAAACCTCCTAATGATCATTCAACCATGATACCCACCAAAAAGCCCGTCCGATCACATCGGACGGGCTTCTGCGCTCGATATAAGGGTTAACGAAAACCACCACAAAGGTGCCTGTGAACTGCCTCCCATTTCTTGGACATCGGGAAATGGGAGGTTTTCCATGAGTATAGATCTCAGGTCGAAGCACGATCTGGAGTCCAGGAGGCGGGCCGTCGAGCTCTT
>QSCH01000011.1:0-63794 GCA_003462965.1 Collinsella sp. OF03-4AA | reverse complement strand
GCGGCGCAGGCAGGTAAGATTGAAGGGCCTGACGCCGGAGGAGTTCCGGAACCGGGCCCTTGCGGCGTAGTCGCTATTTATTCAGTCCAAGTTTCGGGGCGCAGTTCACCGTCCCCTTTGTGGTGGTTTTGATTAGAGAGCGGATGGGAGGGTGTCGAGGAGGGCTTGGGCGGTGTTGGCGGCGCAGTCGCGTGAGTCGATGATGTAGTCGGCCCAGGAGCGGTAGCGCGGCATGCGCTGCTCGGCGAGCTTGTCGATGCCATCGCGCGCCGTGATGGGGCGGCCCTTGTGGGCGAGCTCGTCGAGCTTGCGATTGAGCATCACAATCTGGCTGTTCTGGTGCAGCAGCTGATAGTTCTCGTCGCGCGTGACCACGCCGCCGCCGGTGGAAAGCACAAGTCCGCTGCGCTTGGAGATGTCGGCTAGAGCCGCCGTTTCCTGCTCGCGGAAGGCCGCCTCGCCGCGCCTGACGATAAAGTCGGCGCAGGGCATGCCCAGGCGCTCCTCGAGCGCACGATCCAAGTCGATGTGCTCGCGTCCGGTGAGCAGGGCGATCTGCTCACCCACGCGGGTCTTACCCGAGCCCGGCATGCCGATCAGCGCGATATTCTGCTCGCGGCGAGAGAGGCGCTCCGTTACGTCCAGGATGCGCTCGCGCGGGGTGACCTTGCCGGTGTAGCGCTCGACGGCTTGCGCTGCCTGGGCCACAAGCATGAGCAGGCCGCCGATGCAGGGGATGCCGCGGCGCTCGGCCTCGAGCATCAGACCCGTGCGGGCGGGGTTGTAGACGATGTCGATGACGCCCTCGAGCGCATCGAGGCCATCGAGCGTGCAAGGCGCGTCGGGGCAGTGGGGGAACATACCGGCGGGCGTGCAGTTGACGAGCAGCGCCGCGTCGGACTGCTGCGCGATGTTGTCGTAGCTGACTTCGCTCGTACGGCCGACCGGCACGACGATGGCGCCCAGGTCTCCCAGCACCATGCTTGCCGTGGTGCCGGCACCACCGGTGGCACCAAGCACGAGGACCTTCTTGCCGGCAACTTCAACGCCCAGCTCCTCGACCAGACACTGGAAACCGAAGTAGTCGGTGTTGTCGCCGCGCAGGCGGCCGTCGGGCAGGCGCGTGATGGTGTTAACGTTTCCCATGCGCTCGGCCAGCGGGCTCAGCTCGTCCAGGTAGTCCATGACGGCGCGCTTGTAGGGGATGGTCACGTTGGTGCCTTCCCATTCGTTACCCGTCATAAAAGCCTCAAGATCCTCGGGCTCGCGCTCAAATCGCACGTACTCAAGCCCAACGAGCTCTTTGTAGATGGTCGGGGTGTAGCTGTGGCCCAGCACACGGCCCAGCACGCCGTAGGGACGGGTTGCGGCGGTATCGGTCATCTAGAGCACCTCCGTGTAGCTGCCAAAGTAGGTGAAGCTCTCGCATACGTCGTCGATAGAATCGAGCAGGTCGTCGAGGGCCTTGCTGCCAAAGGGGCAGTCCAGGTCAAAGTAGAACATAAACTCAAAGTCGCGGCCGGGGATGGGTCGGCTCTCGAGCTTGATGAGGTTGATGTTGAGTGCGTAGAAGCGCTCGAGTACGCGATAGAGCGCGCCCGGCTCGTTGGCCGTGGTGATCATGAGCGAGGTGCGATTAGCGCCGGGGTAGACGCTCGGCTCGCGGCTGATGACGACAAAGCGCGTGTAGTTGTTGTCCGAGTCCTGAATGTTGGGCTCCAGCACCTCCAGGCCATAGAGTGCCGCGCAGCTGCGCGATGCGATGGCAGCAACATCGGTGCGCCCGGAGCTGGCGACCATTTCGGCCGACATGGCCGTGTTGGGGTACTTGGTGGCGTGCAGGCCGTGGCGCTCGATAAAGCTAGCGCACTGCGCGATGGCCTGACCGTGGCTGTAGACCTCGCGCACGTCGGCGAGCTTGGTGCCGGGTTTGACGAGTAAGTTGTGATCGATCTTGAGTCGCAGCGAGCGCACGATGTGGAAGTCGAACTGGGCGAGCAGGTCGTAGACGGCGTTGACCGAGCCGGCGGTGGAGTTCTCGATGGGCAGCACGCCAAACTCGCAGAAGCCGTCGCGCACAGCGCGCATAACGCCCTCGAAGGTCTCAAAGAAGGCGATATCGGGCACGTCGAAGAGCTTGCACGCGGCGATCTGGCTGTAGGCGCCTTCGACGCCCTGGCAGGCGACGGTGGCCGTCTGGGGGAAGGGCGTGTCGGAGGCTGCGGCCGTGGCGTGGGCCTTTTGCGAGACGGTGATGCCCTTGAGCTCGTTGATGTAGCGCTGCTGCTCGGCCTTGCTCATGCTCATGAGGAGACGGAACAGGGTGATAGTCTGCGCCTCGTAGCGCTCGGGCGCGCGGCTGGCGAGATTGTTGAGCTTGGAGCGCTCACGGGCGGGGTCGAAGACGGCCTTGCCCATCTCGATTTTTGACTTGGCGACTTCGGTGGCAATGTCCATACGCTCGACAAAGCTGTTGAGGAGCGTGGTGTCGATGCCATCGATGGCCTGGCGGATGTCAGCAAGGTCCATAGGGACCCTTTCACGTGTCGGGGGATGTTGAGGGGCGGGTAGTTAGCGCTGGGCGGCGTCTTCGAGGAGGGCGTCCCAGATGGCAAGGGCGGCGGCTGCCTCGGCTACGGGGACAGCTCGGGGGACGATGCAGGGATCGTGGCGGCCGTGGACCGAGAGCTCGGCATTTTCCATAGCGTTCATGTCCACCGTCTGCTGCTCGCGGCCAATCGAGGGCGTCGGCTTTACGGCCATGCGCCACATGACGGGCGCGCCGGTCGAAATACCGCCCAGGATGCCGCCGGCGTTGTTGGACTCGACCTCGATCTCGCCGGTCTCGGCATCGATGCGATACGGATCATTGTTCTCGCTGCCGCGCATGGCGGCCACGGCAAAGCCCATGCCAAACTCCACGCCCTTTACGGCGGGAATGCCAAACGCGATCTGCGCGATGCGGTTCTCGATGCCGTCGAACATGGGGTCGCCGATGCCCGCGGGAAGCCCGTAAATGCCGCACTCCACGATGCCGCCGATGCTGTCGAGTTCGTTGCGCGCGGCTAGTATTTCCTCGCGCATGCGGCCGGCTGCGGCGGCGTCAATGCACGGCAGATCGTTCGTAAGGATCGCCTTGCGGTCGGCCTCGCGATAGACCATATCGTCCATGGGCAGATCGGAGATGCCGCCGATCTGCGCCACATGCGCCATCACTTTAATGCCGCGGGCCTCGAGTGCCTGCAGCGCAATGCCGCCGGCGATGCACAGGGGTGCCGTTAGGCGGCCGGAGAAATGCCCGCCACCGGCGACATCGTGCATGTTGTGATACTTCACGCGCGCAGGGAAGTCCGCATGTCCGGGGCGGGGCTTGCGGCGCAGCTCGGAGTAATCCTTGGAGCGCGTGTTAGTGTTCTCGATAATTGCCGCGACGGGCGCGCCGGTGGTGTGTCCATCGACCACACCGGCGATGATGTGCACGGCGTCGGCCTCGCGGCGTTTGGTCGCGGTCTCGTCGCGACCGGGGGCACGACGGTCGAGGAAGGCCTGCAGCTGCTCCTGGTCAACAGCGATGCCCGCCGGAATGCCATCGAGGGAGCAGCCGATGGCGGGGGAGTGCGACTGGCCGAAGATGCTTAAGTGCAAGACGTTGCCAAAGGTCGAGGACATGCTATTCCTCCTCGAGTGTGACCTTGCCGCCCAGCAGGCGGTAGTGGTCGAAGAAATCGGGATAGGACTTGTTGACGGCCTCGGCGCCGTGGATTACGACCTCGCCGGTGGCGCGGCTCGCGGCGATAGCGGCCATCATGCGATGCGATGGTCGTTGTGCGAATCGACCTCGCCGCCGGTGAAGGCATCGACACCCTTGATGATGAGGTCATCGCCGGCAATGCGCACCTGCGCGCCCAGCGCGGTGAGCTCGCGGGTGGTCGTGACCAGGCGGTCGGATTCCTTGATGCGCAGACGGGCGCAATCGCGGATAAAGGTGCGGCCCTGCGCCAGCGAGGCTACGGCCGAGATGACGGGCACCAGGTCAGGAATGTCGTGGGCGCTCATCTCAAAGCCGGCGAGCTTGTCGGACTGCACGGTGGCGGCGTTGGTGGAGCGCACGATGCGGGCGCCAAAGCGCGAAAGCGCGGCGAGCACGTTTCGGTCGCCCTGCGCGGAGCTCAGGGATACGCCCTCCACGGTGATGGGGTCGGCGCCGATAGCGCCGGCGCACAGCCAAAAGGCGGCGTTGGACCAGTCGCCCTCGACAGCAACGCTGCCGGGCGTGCGGTACGAGCCGCTGCTCACGCGGAAGTTCGTGACCTCGGGCTGGCCGTCCTTGGCCGGAATACGCTCGACGTTGACCTCGACGCCGAAGGCCTTCATGGCCTGGATCGTCAGGTTGATGTAGGGACGGCTCTCAATGAGGCCGGTTACCTGCACGCAGGAGGGCTGGGCCAGCAGCGGGGCTGCCAGCAGCAGGCCGGAGATATACTGCGAGCTCACGTTGCCCGGAAGCACAAAGGTGCCCGGGCGCATGCGTCCGCTCGTCTTGAGCGGAAAACCGCCCAGACCCTGTAGGTCGCAGCCGGCGGCGATGATCTCGTCCGAGAGTGGGGAGAGCGGGCGGGCGCCCAGGCGCCCCTGACCCACAAAAGTTGCTTCTGCACCCAGCGCGCAGGCGACAGGCAGCATAAAGCGGAGCGTGGAGCCGCTTTCACCGCAGTCAAGCGTGCCGCCGGCAAGGGCCTTGAGCAGGCCAAACTCAACACTCTTCATGGTGGGGTGGACCTGGAAGCCGTCCTCGACGGTCTCGATGCGAGCACCCAGTGCCGTAAGGCAGCGCACCGTAGCCTCGATGTCGGCGCAGGTGGTGTTGCAGGTGACGTGTGTCTCGCCGTTGGCGAGCGCGGCGCAGATGATGAGGCGATGCGCCATCGACTTGGACGCGATTGCGGGAACGGTGCCCTTGAGTGGGGACGGGGTGATGCGGGCTAGCATGCGGATGCGTCTCCCTTCTGGCCGAGGCCCTCGGCAATGAGTTCGTGGAAAGTGGAAAGCGGTGTGCGGTCGATGCTGCAGCGGCCAATGCCGTGCGGAATCACTAGATCGATGGTGTCGCCCGCGCGCTTCTTGTCGTGGAGCGCCTCGGCAAAGACGGTATCGGCATCTAGGTCGCAGCGGGTCTTGAGGCTATGGCGGGCGCAGAGCTCCTCAATACGACCGGGCAGTGCGGCATCGCAGACGCCGTGCAGGGCCGCGGCGCGCGTGATGATGCCCATGCCGATCGACACGCAGTTGCCGTGTCCGAGTTCAAAGTGCTCGCAGGCCTCGACGGCGTGTCCGGCGCTGTGTCCAAAGTTGAGGAGCTTACGCTGGTTGGTTTCGCGCTCGTCGGCGACGACCACGGCGCGCTTGATGTCGATATTGCGGGCGATGATAAGCGCTACGCGGGCCACATCGCGGTTGAGCAGCTCCAGCGTGAGCGGGGTCTTCTCCAGCTCGGCGAAAAGCTCCGGGTCGGCGATCACGGCGTGCTTGACGACCTCGCCGCAGCCGTCGGCGAACTGCTCGGGCGTGAGGGTGGCCAGGCACCCCACGTCGGCAATAACCACGCTCGGCTGCCAAAAGGCGCCGGCCAGGTTCTTGCCGGCAGCCAGGTCTATGGCGGTCTTGCCGCCCACCGACGAATCCACCATGGCGAGCAGGCTCGTGGGGATCTGCACAAACTTGCAGCCGCGCATGTAGGTGGCGGCCACAAAGCCCGCCACGTCGCCCACGACGCCGCCGCCGAGTGCCACGATCACGTCGGAGCGCGAAAGCTCGTGCTCGGCCACAAACTCCAAAATGGCAACGTAGGTCTCGGCGCGCTTATGGGCCTCGCCGGCCTCGAAGGTGCAGATGCTCACCTCGTAGCCTGACGCCTCCAGGCTCTGCTTAACGGGCATCTGGTAGAGCGGGCCCACGTTGGTGTCCGTCACGATGACGGCCTTGGTGCCGCCGGCGGTGGCGCGCACGAGCGGCCCCGCCTGCTCCAGCAAAAACGTGCCAACATGCACCTGGTAGGGGCGTGCAGTGTCGATATCGATGGTAATCGCCATAAGCTTCGGTCCTTTCGACCTGGCGTGATGGGTTGTCTAGTGGGAGGCCTCGTCGTCGAGTGCGCGCTTAATGCGGTCGCCCTCGGCAAGGAGATTCTCTAGATAGCGCTGGTCGCGGTCCTTGAGCGCGCGGCTGTAGGCGCCAAGCGATTCGATCAGATGGTCGATCTCGAAGGCGAGCGCGTCGGCGTCGTCGATCATGAGCTCGGACCACATTTGCGGGTTGAGGTGCGCCACGCGGGTGAGATCGCGGTAGCTACCGGCCGAAAAGCCGTGGTGGACCTGGGCAGTGGGGCTTTTGACGTAGGCGTTGGATACCACGTGCGCAAGCTGGCTCGTGAAGGCGATGACACGGTCGTGCTCGGCGGCGCTGGTCACGCTGAACTTGCCAAAGCCCAAGGGGCGCACCATCTCGCGCACCTGGCCCAAAAGCTCCAGCTTGAGCGCATCGTCCACCGCGGGCGGTACGAGCACCAGCGGGGCGCCCTGGAACAGGTCGGCGCGGGAGTGTGCATAGCCCGAGTACTGCGTGCCCGCCATGGGGTGCGCGCCCACAAAGTAAAAGCCGTGCTCGCGGGCAAGCTCAAAGGCGCGCTCGCACACGATACCCTTGACGCCCACCGTGTCAATTACCACGGGGCCCATGATGGCCTCGGTATCGGTGGCGTCGGCGAGTGCCTGGGCGTGTGCCTCGAGCCACTCGATGCAGGCTTCGGGGTAGCAAGCCAGGACGATGATGTCGCATTCGCCGAGCGTCTCGTCGTTGAGCTCGCCGGCGACAGTGCCCATGCTGGCGGCCGTCATGACATCGTCATCGGGATCCCAGGCCAGCACGCGGACGCCCGCCTGCGCATAGCCGCGGGCAAAGCTGCCGCCGATGAGGCCAAGGCCGACGATGCCGGCGCACTTGGGGCCGCCCTGGTTAACGCGCGCGTTTCTCACTGTACCCATGGGCTACTCCATGGTCTCTTGGCAGACGACCTCGCGGATGGCTCGGATGCGGCGCATGGTGTCGTCGAACTGATCGGGGGTGAGGGCCTGGGCGCCGTCGGACCAGGCGCGGCTCGGCTCGTCGTGGACCTCGATCTCCAGGCCGTTGGCGCCGCAGGCGGTCGCGGCAAGCGCCATGGGCTCAACGTAGCGGGTGTAGCCGGTGGCGTGGCTGGGGTCGGCGACGACGGGCAGGTGCGACAGGTGGTGCAGCACCGGCACGGCGTTGAGGTCGAATGTGTTGCGAGTGCGGGTCTCGAAGGTGCGGATGCCGCGCTCGCACAGGATGACGTTGTCGTTGCCCTCGCTCATGATGTACTCGGCGGCCATGAGCAGCTCATCGATCGTGCCGGACATGCCGCGCTTGAGCAGGACCGGGGTCTTGGTCTTGCCGACCTCTTTGAGCAGAGGGAAGTTCTGGGCGTTGCGGGCGCCAATCTGCATGACGTCGATCTTCTTGTCCAGGAAGACCTGCACGTCGCGCGGGTCCATGATCTCGGTGACGATCGGCATGCCGAGCTCGGCGGATGCCTCGCACAGCAGGTCCAGGCCGGCGGGGCCCATGCCCTGGTAGGCGTACGGGGACGTGCGGGGCTTGTAGGCGCCGCCGCGCAGCATCGTGGCGCCGGCGGCCTTCACGCGGCGGGCGATGCGGATGAGGTTCTCGCCCTCGACGGAGCACGGGCCGGCGATGACCTGGAACTGGTCGCCGCCTACATGTACGCCGTAGCCGCAGTCGATGACGGAGTCCTCGGGGTGGAACTTGCGGTTGGCGCGCTTGAACGGCTCGGAGACGCGCTGCACACGCTCGACGACGTCCATGGACTCGAGCAGGAACGGGTCGATCTTGGTCGTGTCGCCCACCAGGCCGATGATGGTCTCGTTCTCGCCGCGCGAGACGTCGGTCTTGAGTCCCTTTTTCTCGATCCAGCTGACGATGTGGCTGACGGCCTCGTCGCTGGCGCTCTGCTTTAAAATTGCAATCATGGTGTGCCTCTCACCTCGATGGATAGTCCTTGCAAAAACGGCCCGCATTGCGAGCCGTGTATATATGGTGCATGAGAGTTTATACTATCTGACTTGCTTTTGCCTTCTAAAGTGGGCCGTTGCACCGCGTCTTCCTCGGAATTGCAAAGCTTTTTCTTTTATTTTGATAGCCCGTGGTGCACTTGGGTATAATGCCAAACGTTGGCCCTATTAGCTCAGGGGATTAGAGCGTCTGCCTCCGGAGCAGAAGGCCGTTGGTTCGAATCCAACATGGGGCACCATCGAACGTAAGACCGTCCGAACCTCGCATGGTCCGGGCGGTTTTTCTTATACCGACGCGACGTGATGGGACGTGGTATGGCAGCAACGGATATCGAGCGCGGACTCTCGACCGCCGAGGTCGAGGAGCGCATCGCCGCCGGTAAGATCAACCGCAACATGGAGCTCAAGACCAAGTCGGTCAAAGAGCTCATCATCGAGAACCTCTGCACGCTGTTCAATTTGATCAACGTGATCTTGGCGTTCCTGGTCATTTTGACCGGTTCGTTTAAGAATCTGACGTTCCTGTTCGTGGTGTTCCTCAATACCGCCATTGGCGTCATTCAGTCCATGCGTTCCAAGAAGATGGTCGATAAGCTTACGCTGCTGACCTCCAAGAAGGCCATCGCGGTGCGCGACGGCTCCGAGGTGGAGCTCGACTTGGACCAGATCGTGCTCGATGACATCATCCGCCTGGGGCGCGGCGATCAGATTCCCGCTGACGCCGTGGTGGTTTCGGGCGAGGCACTCGTGAACGAGAGCCTGCTGACGGGCGAGAGCGACCTTATTAAGAAACAGCCCGGTTCCGAGCTCATGAGCGGCAGCTTTATCGACTCGGGCCTGCTGCGCGCCCGCGTGATCCATGTCGGCGCCGACAACTACGTGGCCAAAATTAATAACGAGGCCAAGTACGTCAAAAAGGTCAATTCCGAGATCATGAACGCGCTTAATGCCATCGTGCGCTTTGCGAGCATCATCATGATCCCGCTCGGTTTGGCGTTGTTTGCCTCGAGTGTGAGTGAGCTGTGGGATGCCGCGGGAACCCCGGGCGATAGCGCGCTTTCGTGGTGCTTCTCCGAGCTGTTGGCTGGTCATGTGCCTTCGTCGGCGCTGCTGTCCACGGTGGGCGCCTGTTGGGCATGATCCCGCAAGGCCTGGTGCTGCTGACCTCGTCGGTGCTCGCCATCGCCACGGTGCGTCTGGCCCGCCGCAAGGTGCTGGCGCAGCAGCTCTACTGCATCGAGACGCTCGCGCGCGTCGACGTGCTGTGCCTGGACAAGACGGGCACCATCACGTCGGGCCGCATGGAGGTCGAGGGCACCTACCCGCTGCCTGTTGAGGGTGTTGGCTTTGGCGTGGACTCGGAGGAGGCGGCTGTTCCCGTCGATACCACAGTGCTCGATTTTGCGCTGGCTAACGTGGCGCGTGCGACTTCGGCCGATGCCAACGAGACCTGCCAGGCGCTGCTCAACTATTACGCTGATCGCCCGGTCGAGGTGTCTGAGCCGCTGTCGGTCATTCCGTTCTCGTCGTCTAAAAAATGGAGCGGCGCTTCTTTTGCGCAGGGCTCCTATGTGATGGGTGCGGCGCAGTTTGTGCTTTCGGAGCGTGTGTTTTCGCAGGTCGAGAACCGTGTCGCCGAGCTTGCCGATACCTGCCGCGTGCTCGTGGTGGCGCGCGTGGACGGCTTTACGCCCGATGGCGATATGGTGGGCGAGGCCGAGCCCGTGGGCTTTGTGACCATCCGCGACGAGATTCGTACCTCGGCGGCCGAGACCATCGGCTACTTTAACGAGCAGGGCGTGACCCTCAACGTGATCAGTGGTGACGACCCGCGTACGGTGTCGTCGATCGCGCGCGTGGTGGGCGTGCCGGGGGCGGACGCTTATGTGGACGCCACGACGCTCGATACGCCGGCAAAGCTCGATGCCGCAGTGGACCGCTACCATGTCTTTGGTCGTGTGACCCCGCAGCAGAAGCGCGAGCTCGTGCAGGCGCTCAAGCGCCGCCAGCACACCGTGGCCATGACGGGCGACGGCGTCAACGACGTGCTGGCGCTCAAGGAGGCCGACTGCTCCGTCGCCATGGCGGCTGGCTCCGATGCCGCGCGTAACGTGGCCGAGATCGTACTCGTCGACAACGACTTTGCCTCGATGCCCGCCGTGGTGGCCGAGGGCCGTCGCTCCATCAACAACCTGCAGCGGTCGGCCTCGCTGTTCCTGACCAAGACGCTGTTCTCGATGGGCCTGGCGGCGCTGTGCATCGCGCTGCCGCCGTACCCCTTCGAGCCCATCCAGATGACGCTCATTAACTTCTTCTGTATTGGCGCGCCGGGCTTTGTGTTGGGCCTGGAGCCCAACAATGCTCGCGTGAAGGGGTCGTTTTTGACGAACGTGCTCAAGCGGGCACTGCCGGCGTCGATTGCGGTCATTTTGGCTGCGGCGCTCGATATCTTTGTGGCGCGCGTGTTTGGCTTTAGCCAGCTCACGCTGTCTACGATGTGTCTGCTTACGTCGTGCGCGGCGAGCGTCAGCCTGATCTGGCGCATCTCGCAGCCTCTCACGCCCTTACGTGTGGTGCTCTTTGTGTTTGTAGTCGCCGGCATCCTGGTGGGCGTTATCGGATTTCCGGAGCTGCTGTCTATTGCCAACCTGTCGATGGGCCAGATGGTAATCTTGGCTGTCATCGTGGTCTTTACCTGCTCGGTGTTCTTTAAGCTCGCCACGATGATGGATTCGCTCAAGCCGCGTCGTCGTCATGCCGCAACTGGTTTTGGCCGCGGTGTGCGCGTCCACCTGGGTCGCGGTGGCGGCAAGGTGAGCTCGACGGGTTCGACGGCCGAGCGTTTTGCCAAGCGCGTCGCCGCCGACATGGCGCAGCGCCGCGAAGATCGCACCGCTCGCGAGGCCGAGGCCCGCGCACTCGAGGGCGTGGCCCAGGCCCAGCCCAAGAAAAAGAAGGGTAGCGGAGCCAAGCGCTCTCGCGTAACCAAGTCCGCCCAAGGCATCAAAGTCTCGATGCCCAAGAAAAAGAAGTAGTCCGCGGCCTTCAGGGATGATTCTTCTGGGACGGGGATTAAAAGATCATCCCCCAAAAGACTGTCCTGCGATGTTGAATTGGTGCCTTGCTCCAGTGGAGCCGTGGCGATGTTATGCTCTAACCTCGATTGTTTGAATTTCTTCGAAAAGAGGATGCCGTGATCTGCCCGCATTGCCTTAAGACTATCGAGGACGGCGCCTCGTTCTGCCCCTACTGCAACGCCTATGTGGGTCCGGGCGATGGTCCGGAGCACACCGAGTTCGTGTTCTGTGAGGGCTGCGGTGCCCGTCTTTCTCCGCATGATCGTACGTGCCCCAAATGCGGACGCCCCGCTCCGGGTATCCTCTCCGAGGACGCGGCCGCATCCGACCTGGCAGCGGGCCGCACGGCGGGCTTTCCGCGCCTAACGCAAGAGCAGATCGATACCGAGGTGCCGCATGCGCCGGCCTCTGCCGCTGCGGTGCTTTCGGACGCCGCCGACCCCAATGAGACCTGCGTGCTGCCGGCTTTCGATAAGGATTTCGGTATCCCCAAGGTCGATATTCCCACGCCCGTTTCCCTGCATGACGATGCTCAAAAACCCAAGCGCAAAGTGCACCCCGACGAGGATGCCTATCACAAGCGCAAGCGTCATATTCCCAAGCCGCTTATCGTCATCGCGGTCCTTGCCGTCGTGTGCGGCGGTGCCTATTGGTTCGTGACGACCGATCCCATGGGTGTCATGCCTGGCTTCTACGACCAGTTTGGCCAGGCCGCGCAGACGACCTTCCCCACGCGCCAAAAGGGCGAGGCCACTGAGGACGATACCAAGCAGGACGATTCTGCCGAGGTGGTCCAGGAAGAAACCGTGCTCACCGATGATCAACTCTATACCAGGCTCGACGGTCTGTATCAGACCATCGTGTCCTACGCTGACGAGGACCAGATCGGCGAGGTCATCGATTCCTTTAACAACGGTTATCTCCGAACGCCGCTGTCCACCCGTCAGGAGCTGTCGCAGAGTGCCTACGCCCTGCGCGACCAGATCAAAAAGACGCAAGATGAGCTCAACAACCTGAAAGTACAGGACGATACGGTCTATGCGGACGACATCGTCCACTTAAAGCAGCTTGCCGAGTGGATGTATGAGCGCGTCGACGTGATCTGCCAGAGCTGGGATATCTCGCTGGCCATTCCCGATGGCGAGTCGATGAGTTCCCACCAAAGCGAGATCCTGGCGCCCATCGCGCAGGGCGGCAACAGCGCGCTGAACCAGTACGATGCCAATGTGGGTTCCTGGAAGCCGCAGCAGCGTTCCTAAAATTAGTTCGCCATAGTCGGCATAACCTACGTGCGCAATTGATGTAAACCCGTGCTTATTGCTACAATTCGTACAAATATGCTTTAAACGCACGAGGAAGGAACCACATGTTTGGTTTTAAGAAAGAGCTCTACACGCCCGAGTATCAGCTTGTCGGCGACGAGTGCGCCGTAATCGAGACGTCGAAGGGTACCATCAAGGTCAAGTTTGACGGCGAGGGCGCTCCCATTCATGTCGCGAACTTCTGCGAGCTTTCCACGATGGGCTTCTATGATGGCCTTAAGTTCCATCGCTATGTGCCCGGTTTTGTTATCCAGGGCGGCGACCCCAATACCCGCGACATGTCCGGCGCCGACGTCGCTGCCGGTCTTGAAGGCCCCGACGGTATGCCCGGTACCGGTGGCCCCGGCTACTGCATCAAGGGCGAGTTTGCCACCAATCCGCGCAACAGCCATGTCGATGGCGCCCTTGCCATGGCACGCTCCATGGACCCCGATTCCGCGGGTTCGCAGTTCTACTTCTGCCTGGGTGCCCAGCATAACCTCGATTCCGGTTACACCGTCTTTGGTACCACGGTCGAGGGTCTCGATGTGATTTCGCAGCTGCGTGCCGGCGACGAGATCGTCCATGTCGAGATCGTTCACGAGTAAAGGGGACTTCCTTGAATAGCCAGCTGATCCAACAGGGCCGCGCCGCTTACCGCGCGGGTGATTTTTCCGCTGCAGCCCAGATGCTTGGGGCGGCAAAGACTCCCGATGAGATTATGGGCGAGGCCGATCACCTTCGTGGCAACGCTTGATGCACCTGGGCATGTATGCCGAGGCCGCCGAGGCCTATGCCGCCGCCCTCAACGACGGTACCTACGGCAAGCGCGGCGCGCTGCTCACCAACCGCGGCAAGGCGCTCGCCGCCGTGGGCGACTACACGACGGCCGCTCAGGCTTTCTCTGCCGCTACGCAGGATGCTTCCTATGCCACGCCGTTCAAGGCCTATCTGGGCCTGGGCAATGCGCTGTTCCAGTCGGGCGACTATGCCAACGCGGGAACCGCCTTCCGTCAGGCTGCCATCGACGGCGCCAATCCGGCTCCTGCCGCCGCACTCGGCGAGCTCGGTCGTTGCTTCATTAAGCTCGGCCGTCCGGCGGATGCCGTGGAGACTTACCGCACGGCTATCGACTTTGCCGGCCCCCGCGACGACACGCGTGCGCTCAACGCCGGCATGGGTCAGGCGCTTTCTGCCGCCGGCCGTCCCTCCGACGCACTCGACGCCTTTAATGCCGCTACTGCCGATGGCATCTACCAGCTCACCTCCGAGCAGGCCGATGAGCTTGCCCGCGTGCAGGATTCGCTTGCCGCGCTGTCTGCCCAGACGGCTATGGCCACGGCTCCGGCGCCCGCGATGGACGCTCCTGCCGTCGATCCGCTCGATCCTACGGGCGCGACCGGTCAGTTTATGCCTGATCCCTCGGACACCGGCTTCTTTACGCTGTCCGAGTCCGAGATGGTCCAGCAGGACCGTCAGGATCGTAAGCAGGCCAAGGTCCGTCGTCGCCATCGCCATACGGGTCTCAAAGTCTTCATCGTGCTGCTTCTGCTCATCGTGATCGCTGCCGGCGGTCTGGGCTTTGCCTACACGCGCGGCTTTGGCTTCCCGTCTCAGGAGTCTGTCGTTACCGATCTGTTCCAGGCTGCCGGCGACGGTGACGCCGCAAAGGCCGAGTCTTGCCTGGCCTCGAGCCTGTCCGAGGACGCTAAGTCGATGATCATCTCCTCGATTCCGCAGGGTGCCACCGTGTCCGTCGAGGGCATGGATCAGTCCATGACCGAGACGACCGCCAAGGTGAAGGCATCGCTGTCCAAGGGCGGCGAGCAGGAGTACACCGTCAAATTCGTGCGCTCCGACAACCATATCGGCTGGGCCGTTTCTTCGCTCGATATGGATTTCTCGGCTGCTGACAACCAGTAGTGACCTTATGGGATTTAGCTTTGCCCGGCGCTTCACCGCAAGTGAGGTGCCGGGCTTGCGCTAGTATGATGAGCTAGTAGTTTTCCAGCAATCATCCAACACATCAGGAGTTGCGTTGTTTTCTTTGATGGATATGTTCTTCGGTAGCTATGCGGGCGATCTTGCCATCGACCTCGGCACCGCAAATACGCTTGTCTCCGTGCGCGGCAAGGGCATCGTCATTCGCGAGCCCTCTGTTGTCGCCATCGACAAGAACGACGAGCGCATCTTGGCGGTCGGTATCGAGGCAAAGCGCATGCTCGGCCGTACGCCCGGCAACATCGTGGCCGTTCGTCCCCTGAAGGACGGCGTCATCGCCGACTTCGATGTTACCGAGGCCATGCTTCGCTACTTTATCGATAAGGCGTCCGAGAAGCGCTATCCGTGGACTCCGCGTCCGCGTGTTGTCGTCTGCGTTCCCTCCGGTGTCACGTCGGTTGAGAAGCGCGCTGTCTTTGAGGCCACGATCCAGGCCGGTGCCCGCCAGGCCTATCTGATCGAAGAGCCTATGGCAGCCGCTATCGGCGCCGACCTGCCCGTCGAGGAACCCACCGGCTCCATGGTCATCGACATCGGCGGCGGTACCACCGAGGTCGCCGTTATCGCTATGGGCGGCATCGTCGTCTCGCAGTCCATTCGTATTGCCGGCGACGAGTTCGATCAGGCCATCCTCACGCACGTTCGTGATGCCTACAACCTGGCCATCGGCGAGCGTACGGCAGAGGACATCAAGATCAAGGTCGGTTCCGCCGTGCCGCTCAAGGACGAGCTCGACGTTGAGGTCAACGGCCGCGACGTGATCACCGGTCTGCCCAAGACCGTGCGCATCGAGAGCGAGGAGATTCGTCGCGCGCTCAACAAGCCGCTCGACGAGATGGCCAAGGCCGTCAAGGACGCACTCGACGCTACGCCTCCCGATCTTGCCTCGGACCTTATGTACTACGGCATTTTGCTGACCGGTGGCGGCGCGCTGCTGCGCGGTCTCGATGTGCGCCTGCGCGATGAGACCGGTGTTTCGGTCAACGTCAGCCCCACGGCGCTCGATAACGTCGTTAACGGCTGTGCCCGCGTGCTCGAGGCCAATGCGTTTGATGGCGGCTTCGTCCAGACCAATGCTTAATTTCCAAAAGGTGGATTCCATTTGGCACGATCTTCGGGTTTCTCCACAAATCTGAATACCAAGCGACAATCAACGGGTATGCGCCCGTTGATTGTTTTCAGCCTGATTTCGGTGTTGCTGCTCACGTTTTACATCCGCGAGGGCGAGGCAGGACCGATTCATGCCGTGCGCTCGGGCGTGACGACGATTACCTCGCCGGTGCGCTTTGTGGGCTCGGCTGTGGCGGCTCCCTTCAATGCGATCGGTAACGTGTTCTCTAACCTTACGGCGTCGCAGGACACGCTTGACGAGCTTAAGAAGCAAAACGAGGAACTGACCTCTAAGGTTGCTGAGCTCTCCGAGGCTCAAAAGACCGCCGAGCGTCTGGAGGGGCTGGTCGGCCTGCAGTCGACCTATAACCTCAAATCGACCGCTGCTCGTATCGTTGGTGCCTCCGGCGATGCCTGGACCTCGACCGTTACCATCGACAAGGGCTCTGCCGACGGGCTTACCATCAACATGCCCGTGACGAGTTCTGCCGGTGTTATCGGACAGATTATCGAGGTATCGGCCAAGACCTCTACCGTGCGCCTGATTGGCGACGAGAACTCCGGCGTATCCGCCATGGTGCAGGACACGCGCGCCCAGGGTATGCTGCAGGGTCAGGCTGACGGCACGCTGCGTCTTGAGTACGTGAGCGTCGACTCCGATGTTAAGGTTGGCGACATCATCGTGACCTCGGGCATTGGCGGTGTGTTCCCCAAGGGTCTACCGCTCGGCACCGTCTCGTCGGTTGAAAAATCCGCAAACGACGTGTACTACACCATTGTGGTGCGCGCCCAGACGACGGCCGAGAACAACGAGGAAGTGCTGGTCATCACCTCGCTGACCGACGAACAGTCGGCCTCGGATGAGGACGTGAGCACCGCTAATAGCACGCCGCAGGGAACGTCGCGCGATGCTGCGACCAAGACGAAGGACGAGAGCTCGGATGACGGTTCCGACACGTCCGAGACGACCGATTCCGGCTCGAGCGAATAGGGGGCATGTCCATGGATCTACACGAGCAGGGGATGAGCTCCCGTACGTTTGTAATCGCCGCCATCGTGTGCGTGCTGCTGCAGGCAGGCCTGGCACCGCAGATCTCCATTGCGGGCGGTCGCGTCAACTTTATGATTATCCTGGTGTGCATAAGCGTGTTCTCGGGCGACCCGACCCGTGCCGTCGTGTGCGGTTTTTGCAGCGGCTTGTTCTATGACCTTTCCGCTGCCGTGCCGGTGGGCGTTATGTCGCTCCTGCTGACCGTGGTTCTTTTGCCCTGGTGCATAGCGCCGCCGGTCAGACGGGCGGTACCCCGAGTGCGCGCGGCATCACTGTGGGTGCCTTCGCGCTCGTCATTAATGTGATCTACAGCATCATCTTGCTGTTTATGGGTTTGGAGACGAGCTTTGTCGTGGCGATCTTCGGCCATGCGCTGCCGTCTTCGATCCTGACGGGTTTGGTTGCCATTCCGTTTTTGATGTCCGGCGTCGTGCCGCAGTCCGGTTATGGATTCTCCGCACGTGGCGGACGCCAGACGGGCATGCGCTTTAAGCCCAAGACCCGTAAGCTCAAATAGGGGAGGCTCGTAGATGTCTTCCCAGATGACGGTTATTATCGCCGGTATCGTGCTGGTTGTGGCCATCGTGGTCGCGCTGGTCATCATGCGTCGCGGCGATTCCCGTTTTACCTACGATACGCAGCATGGAACGGCCCCGCGCGCCACCGAGGGCGAGGGCAATACCGCGGCGACCGCCTTTAAGGGCCGCTTCTCCATCCTCACCACGGGTGTGGGCGCGATGTTCGCGGCGCTTGCCGTCAAGCTGTGGGGCATGCAGATGGTCTCGTCGGACTATTACGAAAAGCAGGCTAATAGCAATCAGACGCGCACCGTTACCACACCCGCTGTGCGCGGCCGCATCCTCGACCGCAATGGCGTGGCGCTTGTCCAGAACCGTCCCTCACTTGCTGTCGTGGCCTATCGCGACCTTGCTGAGGATGAGGTTCTGGTTCGTCATCTTGCCAACGTGCTCGGTATGCCCTACGTGGCTGTGCTGCGCAATATCCAGGACAATTCCGAGGGCGCCCAGAGTCTGCATACCATCGCGACGGACGTGCGCCGCTCAACGGTTGCCTATATCAAGGAGCACGCAGGCGAGTTCCCGGGCGTCAAGATTGCCGAGCGTACCGAGCGCCAGTACCCGTACGGCGAGACGGCCTGTCACATTTTGGGCTATACCGGCACCATTACCTCCGAGCAGCTCGAGGCCCAGAATAAGAAAACCTCTGGCGATGATGATGCTTCTGCTGGCAAGATTACGTACCAGTCGGGCGATATCGTGGGCCAGGCGGGTGTTGAGAGCTACTACGAAAACCTGCTGCAGGGTATTCGTGGCGAGCAGACCGTCAAGGTCGATGCCTCGGGCAATGTGACCGGTCAGGCCGGCGCCGTGCCCGCCAAGGCCGGCTCCGACATTAAGCTCACGCTCGACCTCAAGATCCAACAGGCCTGTGAGACGGCGCTGGCGAGCGCCATCGAGCTTGCCAAGACCACCGGCTACAGCAATGCCGGCAACGGCGCTGTGGTGTGCCTCGATCCCAACAATGGTGAGATCCTGGGCATGGCGAGCGAGCCCAAGTTCGATCCGTCCGTCTTTATCGGCGGCGTCTCAAATGACGTGTGGACCGAGCTCAATGATGACAAGGGTTCGCACCCGCTGCTCAACCGCGCCATTAGCGGACAGTACATGTCGGCCTCGACCATCAAGCCGCTCTCGGCACTGGCCGGTCTTGAGTTTGGAACCTACACTTCAACGCAGACAACCAACTGCACGGGCTATTGGACGGGCTTGGGCAAGGCTTGGGGCAAGCGCTGCTGGCTGACGTCTGGACACGGCACCATGACGCTGCAGTCGGGTATTGCCAACTCGTGCGACCCCGTCTTCTACGATATGGGCAAGGCGTTCTTTTATGACGAGCAACATTCCGAGGGCCTGCAGGAGGTCTTTCGTCGCTGGGGCCTAGGCAAGACCTGCGGTATCGATTTGCCGAGTGAGGGCGCGGGCCGTATTCCCGATGCCGAGTGGAAAGAGTCGTACTTTACCGACGCCTCTGCCGAGGACCGCAAGTGGAATGCCGGCGATATGACCAACATTGCCATCGGCCAGGGCGACATTTTGGTGACGCCTTTGCAGATGGCATGCGCCTACATGGGCCTTGCCAACGGCGGTAAGCAGTACGTGCCTCACGTGTTTTTGTCTGCCGTGTCGCGCGATGGCGACGGCGATGCCTATAAGTACAACGGCAAAGGCAAGAAGAAGCGCCTGGAGGCCAAGATCAACAGCGATTCGGATTTGGCTCTTGTTCGCAACGGCATGCACGACGTGATTTACACGGCATCGACGTCCCTGGCGGCTCACTTTGGCACCCTGACGCCGCAGGTATACGGCAAGTCGGGCACGGGCGAGAAAAGCGGCGAGGACGAATACGCGTGGTTTTGCGCCTATGCGCCGGCCGATGATCCCAAGTATGTCATCGCTACTGTCCTGGAGCAGGGCGGCGGTGGCTCAGATACCGCGATGCATGTCGTGCGCGACGTGCTCGGCGCGATTTATGACGAGCCCGATACCTCTTCGGCCTCGGGCGATTCTTCGGTTCGATAGGAGGTTGCGATGGATTTTTCTCCGGCGGATCTGTTCCGTTCAACCAAGACCGGCTCTCGCAGCAGCCTGGACCGCGTCAACAAGCAACTTTCGGCCTCGCGCGGTACGTTTCGCCAAAAGGTGCATATCGGTGTGCTGCTGGCTACCGTCGCGCTCGTTGCCTATGGCGCCATCATTATTTGGTCGGCGTCACAGTTTAAGGCCGACGCCTCATTCTCGCGCCACCTGCTGGGCATTGGCATTGGCGCGGTGCTTGCGGTGCTCGTCTGGCGTACCGATCTGCGCGGCATCTCTAACTTCTCGACGGCGCTGCTCGTCATTGACCTTATTGTGATCTTCTCGCCCAAGATTCCGGGCCTGTCCTATACGGGCGGTCTGGGCATGACGGGCTGGATCAAGATTCCCGGTATCGGCTTGACATTCCAGCCGGTTGAGCTTGCCAAGCTCATCACCATCTTCTTTATCGCCATGCTTGGCTCGCAGTATAACGGCCGCATCGATACCGTTCGCGACTACGTCAAGCTCTGCGGCATGCTGTCCATTCCGTTTTTGGCCGTCGTCGCCATGGGCGACCTGGGCTCGGGCCTGGTCGTGCTGGTCTCGGGCGCCATCGTCATCTGCATGAGCGGTGCACGCCGCGAATGGGTGCTGTCGACCCTGGCCCTGCTCGTGGGCCTGGTGGCCCTCGTCCTGGCGCTCGATTCGGTCTTTGATTCGTTGCTCGGCCACGATGTGCTCATCAAGCAGTATCAGATGAACCGTCTGACGGTCTTTATCGACCCCGATAATGCCGATTCGGACGATGCCTACAACCTGCAGCAGTCGCTTATCGCCGTTGGCTCGGGCGGCTTCTTTGGTAAGGGTTTGGGCCATGCGACGCAGTCGGCCGGCGGCTTTCTGCCCGAGTTCCACACCGACTTCGTCTTCGCCTTCCTGTCCGAGACCTTTGGCTTTTGCGGTTCCTTTTTGCTCCTGTGCCTCTACGTGCTGCTGATCTTTTCGACGATTCGCGTCGCCTTTAAGTGTGAGTCGCTGTTCTTGCGCCTATCGTGTGTGGGCATCGTTGGCATGTGGGCGTTCCAGACCTTCGAAAACATCGGCATGTGCATCGGCATGATGCCGATTACCGGTATTCCGCTACCGTTTATTAGCTTCGGTTCTTCTTCGATGATGATTCAGCTGCTGACGGTGGGTATCGTACAATCCATATGGCGGCATCGTTCGGGCGCCGCGTAACCGCTGGAGGGGTTTGCTATGAAAATTCCCGTAGATAAGCTGACCCGCGCTTTTAAGATGGGCGCGTCCGTTAAGAAGGATTCCGATACGCCGGTGCGCGTCTCGGTCTATTTGGATTCGTCCGCCTCGCGCTTTCTGGCCGAGACGGTGCGTGACGCCTTTGTACCGCAGACGACCTCGGGCATTGTGCGCGTCGAGCGTCTGGGGGAGGAGCGAATTGCTCCAAAGACCGATACCGATGTGGTACTGGTGCTCTCGTGTGGTTCCGACCGCCTGGAGAGTGCCGTGCAGGAGCTCGTGATCGCCGGCGCGCCCGTGTGCGTGCTTGCCGAGTCTGCTGTGGAGGTGCCGTTTATCGAGGAGTCCACGCCCATGCTCGGCGTGGTGGCGGCAACCGATAAGACGTTTCTGCTCGAGACGCTTGCCCGCTGGATTCTCGATCGCACCGACAAGGAAACGGCTTTTGCGGCGAACTTTGCCTTCATGCGCATCGCGGCGGCCAATCGTATCATCACCTCGTGCGCGCTCACCAATATGGCGACCGGTGCGCTGGTGTTTTTGCCGGGCGCCGATTATCCCGTTATGGCGCTGGCGCAGGTGGGCATGCTCTTTGAGCTCGCTGCCGTCTTTGGACGCGGCATTAAGCCTGAGCGCGGCTACGAGGTCGCGGGCGTGCTTGCCGGCGGTCTTGTGATCCGCGCGGTCACCCGCGCGCTCGTCAAGCAGACGCCGCATATTGGGTTTGCCGTCAAGGCGCTCACTGCTGCCGCGGGCACCTATGGCATGGGCCGTGCGCTCGTTTCGCTCTACGAGCGCGATGTCGACTACAGCCGTGCCAACGAGGTGGTCACTGCCACGTTCTCCCGCGTTCGCGATCTGGTGACCACGGTCGCGGGTGCTACCCGTCCTATGGCGTCCTACCAAGACGCATCCGATCTCGCTGCTTAGGGGTTTTCCGTTGCGCGTTCCGTATCAAGACTGCTTTCATTTAATTGAGCCGCTGCTCGCCAAGGTCGAGAAGCCGAGTCGCTATATCGATCACGAGTGGGGCACGCTTTCCAAGGCCGATGCCGACTACCGTTGCTGCCTGATCTACCCGGATGTGTACGAGGTTGGTCTGCCCAACCAGGGTATCGCCATCCTCTACAACATCCTTAACCAGGCCGAGGGCATCTCCTGCGAGCGTGGCTATGTGCCGTGGCCCGATATGGGTGACGCTATGCGCGAGGCAGGCATTCCGCTGCTCTCGCTCGAGGGTGCAGCGCCGGTCGCTTCGTTTGATATCGTCGGCCTGCATGTGCCGCACGAGATGGCGGTGACGAACTTCCTCGAGGTACTCGATCTCGCTGGCATTCCGCTGTTAGCGGCCGACCGAGGCGAAGACGACCCCATCATCATCGCCGGCGGTCCCTCGGTGTACAACCCTGAGCCGTACGCGGCCTTCTTCGATGCCATCCTCATCGGCGAGGGCGAGGAATCGCTGCTCGAGACCTGCCAGCTGCATCGCCGCCTGCGCGACGAAGGAGTCCCGCGCGCGCAGATTGTTGAGCAGCTTGCATCCATTGCCGGCAACTACGTGCCGTCGCTCTATGAGGTTCGTCACGACGAACCCTGCTCGCCGCATGGCTACACCGTGCCTCGCGAGGGCAAGGATGCGCCGACCGTGGTCTACAAACGCGTCGTCGAGGATTTCGGCGCCACGAATCCGCTGTCGCAGTCGTGCGTACCCTATGCGCAACTGGTCCACGATCGCCTGTCTATCGAGATTCTGCGCGGCTGCGCCCGCGGCTGTCGTTTTTGCCAGGCCGGCATGACGTATCGCCCGGTGCGCGAGCGCTCGGCCGACCAGATCGTCTCGTCGGTGATTCAGGGTCTGGAAAAGACCGGCTATGACGAGGTGTCGCTGACCTCGCTCTCCACGACCGACCACTCCTGCATTCGCGACGTGCTCGGCAGGCTCAACCGTCGCCTGGAGGATACGGGTATTCGCGTGTCTATTCCGTCGCAGCGCCTGGATTCGTTTGGCGTGGATATGGCCGAGTCGGTCGCCGGCGAAAAGAAGGGCGGCCTGACGTTCGCGCCCGAGGCCGGCAGCCAGCGCATGCGCGACATCATTAACAAGAACGTGACCGAGGAGGACCTGGACCGTGCGGCCAAGGCGGCCTTCGAGGCCGGCTGGAACCGCATGAAGCTCTACTTTATGATGGGCCTTCCCGGCGAGCGCGACGAGGACATCGTGGCCATCGCCAATCTGGCCGATCACGTGCTGGAGCTCGGTCGTTCCGTGGTGCCCAAGGCTCGTCGCGGCTCGATCTCGGTGTCGATCTCGGTTTCGGTCTTTATTCCCAAGGCTGCCACGCCGTTCCAGTGGTGCCCGCAGCTCGACTACGACGACGTCAAGCGTCGCCAGAAGCTGCTTATCACGAGCGTTCGCAACCGTGCCGTCCGCGTGCATTACCACGATGCCGAGACCTCGCTCATCGAGGCCGCGCTCTCCCGCGCCGGTCGTGACATGACGCCCGTCATCATCGATGCTTGGCGCTTGGGGTCTCGCTTTGACGCCTGGGTAGAGCATTTCTCGCTCGATAACTGGAAGGAGGCTGCTGCCAAAAACGGCATCGACCTCAATGAGCTTGTGCACCTGCCCTATGAGTTGGACTGGCGTCTGCCGTGGGAGCATGTGAGCCCCGGCTGCACGCGCGGCTTCCTCGAGCGCGAGTACCGTCGCTCGCTCGAGGGTGTCACGACTCCCGACTGCACTCGCACGTCGTGCACCGGCTGCGGAATCTGCCCCACGCTCCACGCCAAGAATGTATTGATGGGTGATCGCGCATGAGTGAGCGCCTGACCGACAACCCCACGCTCTTTAGACTTCGTGTTCGCTATGGCAAGCGCGATCGCCTTAAGTACCTGGGCCATCTCGAAGTAATCCATACCATTGAGCGCATCGTGCGCCGTGCGGGACTTCCCTATGCCGTCACGCAGGGCTTCTCTCCGCACATGCGCGTGGGCTTCTCTTCGGCGCTACCGGTGGGTACGTCGTCGACCTGCGAGTGGTATGACCTGTTTATGACCGAGTTCGTGGCGCTCGACGAGGCGTTTGGGCGCCTGGCTGCGGCCTCTCCGGCCGATCTGGCGCCCATCGAGGCGGCGTACATCGACGTGCGCACGCCGGCGCTCACGGCTCAGCTTACGCGTCTGTCGTACCGTATCGACTTGCACCTGGACCCCGAAGCCCCCGTGAGCGCCGACGAGGTGCGCGCTGCGATTGACACGCTGCGCGCGGGTCATGGTATTGACTATGCGCGCGGCAAAAAGAGCAAGCGCTTAGACCTTGACCACACACTGGTGGGCTATGAGATCACGGCGGGGGAGCGTCCGGACCATCTGGTGCTCATGCTCGACACCCATGCCGACAACGAGGGCTCCATGCGTCCGGAGATTTTGCTTTCTGCTGCTGATGTTTTGTTGCAGGGCTTGACCCCGGGCGTCGATGCACCTATTGTTTCCACCGGTATGCAAGACCTCGTGACCATCTGCTCCTACGATGTCGAGCGTCAGAATCAAGCATGCGAGGACGACGAGGGCCGACTCGTCAGCCCCATACCTGTGCGAACTTGTGGATTTGCTCCACATACTCGTTGACGGGGGTATTTTCGCCTGCTACTATATTCGGCTGTTGCACTAACTGATGCATGAAGGGCAAGTAAACATGTACGCAATCGTTAACACGGGCGGCAAGCAGTACAAGGTCGCCACCGACGATGTCATCACCGTCGAGAAGATCGAGGGCAATGAGGGCGACAAGGTCACCCTGCCGGTCATCTTCCTCAACGATGGTAAGAAGATCGTCACCGATCCCGACAAGCTGGCCAAGGCCAAGGTTACCGCTCAGATCGTTGAGCAGTTCAAGGGCGAGAAGCAGCTGGTCTTCAAGTTCCTCAAGCGTAAGCGCTATCGTCGTCTGAAGGGTCACCGTCAGCAGCTCACCAAGCTGAAGATCGTGAAGGTCCAGGCTACGTCCCGCGCCAAGAAGGCTGTCAAGGCAGAGGCCGAGGCTGTTGCCGAGGCTCCCGTCGCCGAGTAGATTACACTCGTAACGAAAGAGTAGGTATACACAATGGCACACAAAAAAGGACTCGGTTCCTCCCGTAATGGCCGTGACTCCCGCGGTCAGCGCCTTGGCACGAAGCGCTATGCCGGCCAGACGGTAACCACGGGCACGATTCTCGTCCGTCAGCACGGCACGCACATCCACCCGGGTGAGAACGTTGGCCGTGGCAAGGATGACACGCTGTTCGCGCTGGTCGACGGTACCGTTGAGTTCCACAAGGGTATCAAGCACAGGGTCAGCGTACGCCCGCTCGCGAACGCGTAATTTACCCTTCATAGAGCACATATGTGGGAGGCACTTGAGTTTTAGGATTCAAGGGTCTCCCTCTTTTTGTAGGAGGCGATTCTGTTGTCACAGTTCACCGATATCAGCCGCATTAACGTGTGCGGCGGCGACGGCGGAGCCGGATGCATGTCGTTTAGGCGCGAGGCATTTGTCCCCAAGGGCGGCCCCGATGGCGGCGACGGCGGTCGTGGCGGCAATGTTGTCATCCAGGCCGATGCTCAGCTGTCTTCGCTGATCGATTACCGCTTCAAGCATCACTTCCGCGCCGAGCGCGGCACGCATGGGCAGGGTGCCCGTCGTAACGGTAAGAGCGGCGAGGACCTGATCCTGAAGGTTCCCATGGGCACCGTGGTGCGCGAGCTCGACCCCGAGACGCAGACCCCGATGTTCGAGATTGCTGACCTGGTGCACGATGGCGAGCGCGTTGTCGTGGCGCCCGGCGGTGCCGGTGGCCTGGGCAACACGCACTTTGTGACGTCGGTGCGTCGCGCGCCCGCGTTCGCTCAGCTGGGCGAACCGGCCGAGGAGCACTGGATTGAGCTTGAGATGAAGCTTATGGCCGATGCCGCGCTCGTGGGTTTCCCCTCGGTGGGCAAGTCCTCGCTTATCGCGCGCATGAGTGCCGCCCGTCCCAAGATCGCCGACTATCCGTTTACAACGCTCGTGCCGAACCTCGGCATGGTGCGTGCCGGTGAGTATTCTTACGTCGTTGCCGACGTCCCCGGCCTTATTGAGGGCGCGAGCGAGGGCAAGGGCCTGGGTCACCAGTTCCTGCGCCACATTGAGCGTACGGCGCTCATCATGCATGTCGTCGACATGACGGGCGGGTTTGAGGATCGCGACCCGGTTGAGGACTATCGCATTATTAATCGTGAGCTCGAGCAGTATGGCGCAGAGCTCTCGGAGCGCCCGCAGATCGTCGTCGCCAACAAGTGCGATGCGCCGGGCACGGCCGACAAGATTGCCGACCTCAAGCGCGCAGCGCTCGACGATGGACATATGTTCTTTGCCGTGTCTGCTGTTACGGGCGCCGGCCTCAACACGCTGATGCTTGCCGTGGGCGAGCAGGTGGCTAAGCTGCGCGCCGAGTTGGCTGTCTCCGATGAGCCGGTCGTTCTGCGCGACGATGAGTGGGAGCGCCGTCGCCTGCAGCGCGAGAAGCGTTTCCGCATTGTCCAGGAAGAGCCCGGTGCCTTCCGCGTGGTCGGTCGTGCCATCGAGCGCATGGTCATTCAGACCGACTGGGAAAATGAGGAAGCCGTCATCTACCTGCAGCATAAGTTTGCGCGCATGGGTGTCGACGACGCGCTCGAGAAGGCCGGCTGCCGTGCGGGCGACGAGGTCCGCATTTGCCAGCGCGCCTTTGACTTTGAGGGCGCCGAGGACTTCTCGGAGTACGAGGAGCTCGAGGATGCTGGCGAGGACGTTGCCGTTGAGGCCATTGACGTGGTCGATGCTGCGGATGAGGGCGTCGAGGTTGTCGATGTGGCGGATGTCGCGGACGATGTCGAGACCCCGGAGGGCGAGTAAGCCATGTCGCTGCGCGGTGGAATCGGTCTGCCCGAGCTTCCTCTAGAGGACGGGCAGGAGTTTAGGCTTGGCATTATGGGTGGCACCTTTGATCCCATCCATTACGGGCACCTGGTGACCGCTGAGCAGGCGCGCGAGTCCCTCGACTTGGATGCCGTGCTCTTTATGCCGGCGGGCACGCCTGCCTTTAAGCTTGACAAGCCGGTGACGCCTGCCGAGGACCGTTATGCCATGACGGTCCTCGCCACCGCCGCGAACCCGGCCTTTTTGGCGAGCCGGTTCGAGATCGACCGTCCGGGCGTGACCTATACGGCCGATACGCTTCATGCCCTTCGCGACTTTTACCCGCCGCAGGTAAAGCTCTACTTTATTACGGGCGCCGACGCGATTATCGATATTGTGACCTGGCATGATGCCGAACGAATCGCTGAGCTTGCTACCTTTATTGCGGCGACGCGACCGGGCTTTGATATCGATACGGCGCGTGCCCGCATCAAAGAGTCGGGGCTGCCGTTCGACGTGCGCTATATTCAGATTCCGGCGCTGGCGATCAGCTCGACGAACATTCGCAAGCGTGTTGCCCGCGGTATGAGCGTGCGCTATCTTACGAGCGAGTCCGTGCTCGGCTATATCCGTAAACGCGGCCTGTATGCCGATCTCGGGCAAGACGATTTTGATTGATGGGGGAGAACGTTGTCGGTAGAAGACCAGTTTGAGGGCGACGAGCGCGCGCTATTGACGCGTATCCACGAGTTGCTCGATGTGCGCATGAAGGATAAACGTAAACGCTACGTTCATTCGCTCGGGGTTGCCGAGACTGCGCTGCACCTAGCCGAGGTATACGGTGTCGACCGCTTTGATGCCGCTGCCGCTGGCCTGATCCATGACTGGGACAAAGTGCTCTCCGACGACGAGCTGGTCACGCGCGCCCTGCATTACGGCATTAAGATTGCCGGCTCTCCGTCTGCCGCGACGCCGCTTTTGCATGGCCCGGTTGCCGCCTATGAGCTTCCGCAGCTATTTCCCGAGCTATCGCCGGCCGTTTTCCAAGCTGTCGACCGTCACACCGTGGGCGCCTGCGACATGACGCCGCTCGATATGGTGGTCTTTGTAGCCGATGCCATCGAGCCCAACCGTCACGGCGACTATGCCCATGCGCTGCGCAAGATGGTGGGGGAGTCGACGCTTGACGAGTTGTTCTTCTCCTGTTTTGCGCAGGGTCTGGTCTATGTGATCCAGTCCGGGCGCTATCTTTATCCCACGGCTATTACGATTTACAACCATTACGCCCAGCTGCGCTAGCTCGGGTGTGTCTAGAAAGAGGTATTCCATGGCCGACGAGACCATGACTGACGAGCAGATTCTTGAAGGTGTGGAGCACAAGAGTTTCGTTGCCACGTCCGACCGCACCGCCGCCTCGCTGTCCGCGAGCGGTGTCGCCGCCGAGGATGTCGCCCGCGCCGCCGCGCAGGCCGCCTACGACAAGAAGGGCGAGGACGTGCAGGTGCTCGACCTGACCGAGCTTTCCGACGTGTGCGACTACTTTGTGCTTGCCACCGGTACCAACAACCGCCAGGTCGATTCTATCGTCGACGAGATCGAGGAGAAGGTCGCCGCGGCTTGCGGCGAGCATCCGTTCTCCATCGAGGGCCGCGAGCAGAAGACCTGGATGCTCATGGACTACGGCTCGGTCGTCGTTCACGTCTTCACTCCCGAAGCCCGCGACTTCTACCGCCTAGAAAAGCTCTGGGGTGACGCCCCCCAGCTCCCCCTCAATCTCCTCTAGTAGCTCATTTGATACGGGGCTTTTTAGCTAGCTTCGCGCATTTCGCCGGGCAGTTGCGGTTTTCCGCACCTGCCCGGCTTTCTTTTTGCCTAAAGGCGGTTAATCGTTGAAGCGGGATTGGCGGCCGAAAGATAGGGCGGTGTCGCCGAACTTGTCTCGGACGGCGTCGATAGCGACCGAGAGGTCGCGACGGTCGCTTGATTGGGCTCCGCGGTCGTCGACTTCGCAGAACAGGTCGGTCTGGATGCCGCCTTGGTGGTCGAAGTCGCTCATGCCGATGCCCGCTAAGCGAACATGCATGCCTTCCTGCCAGATGTTGTCGAGCAGTTCGAGTGCAACCGCCACGAAGATGTTCTCATCGTCGGTCGGATGAGGCAGCCGGCGCTGTGCCGTACGCCCGCTGCCATACGAATACTTAAGCTTGAGCGTTACCGTGCCGCCCGTCAGTCCCTGACGGCGCAGGCGGCGTCCAACCGACTCACCCAGCAGCGCAATCGCCGCTTCGATGTCCCCGCGCTCAGTCAAATCTTTTGCAAAGGTGCGTTCATTGCTGACCGACTTGACCTCGCGCTCTTCATCGAGACTCGTGACTTCGGAGATTTCAAGTCCCAGCGCACGCTGACGCATACGTTCGCCGTTGACGCCAAAAATAGAGGCCAAGGTGGATTCCGGCGCGCGTGACAGCTCGCCGAGCGTGTAGATGCGCATACGGCGCAGTCGCTCCTCGGCCGAGCGCCCGATGCCGCTCATGGCAGATACCGGCAGCGCGGCCAAAAAGCGCTGCTCGGTTCCGGGGCGCACGATGGTCAGCCCAAACGGCTTATCCCGCTCGCTTGCGATCTTTGCGACCGTCTTGTTGCAGCCCACGCCAATGGAGCACGTCACTCCCAGCGCTGCCACACGGTCGCTTATACGCCGTGCAACCAGCAGTGGGTCCTCGGGCGCAAAGCGACCCGGTGTGATATCGATAAAGGCTTCGTCGATGGATACGCGCTCAACGCGCGGCGTCTCCTCGGCAAGAATCGCCATGACCTGCGCGCTCACCTCGCGGTAGCGATCAAAGTGCCCGTGCGTCCAAATGGCTTGCGGGCACAAGCGCCGCGCCTCGGCCGAGGCCATGGCAGAGCGCACGCCAAAGCGACGTGCCTCATACGAGCACGTGGACACGACGCCACGCGAATCGGCGTCTCCGCCCACGATGAGTGGCTTTCCGCGCCATTCGGGATGATCGAGCATCTCCACGCTCGCAAAAAATGCATCGAGGTCCATGAGGCCCACCGCCGAACCCGTCCAGGGAGGCGGTGTGACGCCCATGGCATCCTCATAACCGTATGTATGTTCGCGTCTTTCCATGTCATGAGTATACCGCGCAGCTCATGTGGGGTGCGTGTATGTGCTTGCAAATCCCGAATTCTTGTCTAAGATATGGATTTGCCCTCGACTACACCGAAGAAGTTGGTCTCACGGACTTCACCTGCCCGCGTCGATGGCGTATTATGTTCAACTGTTTGTTTGTAGTTGCAGCCTAAAGCTGCTTGGTTGGAGGAGTTTCCTTTGGCAGTCAAGATTCGCCTTGCTCGTCACGGCGCTAAGAAGCGTCCGTACTACCGTGTCGTCGTCGCCGATTCCCGCGCCCCGCGTGACGGTCGTATCATCGAGGAGGTTGGCCGCTACAACCCGATGACCGCCCCCAAGACCATCAACCTCGACCTCGAGAAGATCGCCGACTGGCAGTCCAAGGGCGCTCAGCTCACCGACGCCGTCGCCGCTCTGGTCAAGGCCGCCAACGAGGGCGAGAAGACCGAGACCGTCGTCAAGAAGTCCAAGAAGCAGCTCGCCAAAGAGGCCGAGGCCGCTAAGCTGCCGCTGAGGCCGCTGAGGGCGCCGAGGAGTAAATCGTGCCTGAGGTTGACGCTGCACAGCTCGAGGGTGAGGCAATGCTCTCAGATCGCATCGCCGATCTCGTCGAATATCTCGTTGTTCAGATCGTCGACGACCCGGATTCCGTGAGCCTTGAGGTCATCGATGGTGACGACGCCTCTACGATCGAGGTTTCTGTCGCCGAGGATGACGTCGCTAAGGTCATCGGCCGTCGTGGCCGTACCATCAAGGCCATTCGCACGCTCGCCCGTGCACTGGCCGCTCGCCTCGACACTGCTGTCGAGGTAGAGGTTCTGGGCTAGGACCTTGAGGTCCCAGTACAAAAACATCGCCCGTGTGGTCAAGCCGCACGGAAGGAAGGGGGAGGTCCTCGCGCAACCGCTGCGGGGGCTTCCTTCTGTATTAGAGCCGGGTATGCGCGTCGCCCTGACGCCGCCGGCGCTCAAGCGCGACCGCTTTTGCACGGTCGTGTCCGTCACCGATACGGGCGATGGCGATCTGGTCTCGTTTGAGGGCATTGACGACTTGACGGCCGCCGAGGGCATCACGGGATGCTATGTGTTGGCAAATCGTGACGATTTTGAGCTCGATTCACTCGACGCCGCCTATACCGACCTGATGGGTCGCGAGGTGGTCGACGAGCGCTTCGGTTCACTCGGCACGATCGTCGAGATCATGTCGACGCCCGCTAACGATGTTTGGGTTGTCGAGGGTGATCGGTACGGCGAGGTACTGATTCCCGTGATCGAGCAGGTTGTGCTCGATCTTCCCGACACAGGAACAATTTCCGTCCACGTTATGGACGGCCTGATCGATATGGACAAGTAGGGAGGACAACATGCTGATTGAGACCCTTTCGGTCTTTCCCGAGATGTTTGAGCCCGTTATGTCCACGTCGATTTTGGGCCGCGCCCGCAAGGCCGGCCTTTTTGATTTTAAGGCGTATAACCTGCGCGACTGGACGCACGACCGCCATCGTACCGTCGATGACGAGCCGTACGGCGGCGGGCAGGGCATGCTCATGAAGGTCGAGCCTATTGCCGAGGCCATCGAGGCTATTAGCTCCGAGGGTCCTAAGCCCACCGTGGTGTTTTTTACCCCCTGTGGCGAGCCCTTTACACAGCATGTGGCCGAGCGCCTGCTCAAAAGCGAGCGCTTGCTGTTTGTGTGCAGCCGTTACGAGGGTGTCGACGAGCGTGCCTATGCGTATGCCGACGAGCGCCTGTCGATCGGCGATTACGTGCTCACGGGCGGCGAGCTTCCCGCTATGGTCGTTGCCGATGCCGTCGTACGCCTGATTCCCGGCGCCCTTGGTGACGAGATGAGCAACGTCGACGAGTCGTTCTCGACCGCCGAGGACGGAGGCCTGCTCGAGTATGCGCAGTACACTCGCCCTGCTGAATTCAACGGCGAGGGCGTGCCGCCTGTGCTCGTGAGCGGTGACCATGCCAAGGTTGACGCCTGGCGCCGTAAGAATTCAATCGAGCGCACCTGCCGCTGGCGTCCCGACCTGATCGAGACGGCACGGCTTACGCCCCAGGAGCGCGCATACGCGCAGGAGATTCTGGACGCTTCGTATTCGCAGGGCGAGGAGTGAGAATGGTTCCATCGCAGCATTCCGCGTTGAGGGGCGCTTTTGAGTGGGTCGCGGTCATCGCGATCGCGCTCGTGGCCACCTTCCTGATCCGCACCTTTGTGGTCGAGCCCTTTGTGGTACCCACCGGCTCCATGGAGGACACGATCGAGATTGGCGACCAGATCCTGGCAGAAAAGGTGAACCTCGAGCTCGGTCAGCCCGTCAAACAGGGTGATATCGTGGTGTTCCACAACCCCGATGCCACTTCCGAGCATGATGTTCTTGTCAAGCGTGTTATTGCCACGGCCGGCCAGACGGTCGACCTGCAGGACGGCAAGGTGGTCGTTGACGGCCAAGCGCTCGACGAGGACTATACGACGGGCATGAGCTGGCCGCTTTCGGTCCAAGCGCCTGGCGCCCAGGTGAGTTATCCCTACACCGTTCCCGACGGGTGCGTGTGGGTGATGGGCGACAACCGCGAAAACTCTGCCGACTCGCGCTACTTTGGTCCCGTCGATCGCTCTGATTTGATCGCTGTGGCGCTTGTGCGCTACTGGCCGCTCAACCGCATCGGCGCTATCGACTAAAAACCGCTATAGTACAGTACCTAACCGTGTAATCGTTTCGACGAGGGGATATTAGAGGCATGAACGCTTCATCGCTTTCCTTCCAAGACATCATCCTGCGCCTCCAGCAGTACTGGGGCGAGCAGGGCTGCGTCATTATGCAGCCCTATGACTCCGAGGTCGGTGCCGGTACCTTCCATACCGCGACCACGCTGCGCTCGCTCGGTCCCGCCGAATGGCGCACCTGCTATGCGCAGCCCTGCCGCCGTCCCGCCGACGGCCGCTACGGCGAGAACCCTAACCGCATGCAGCACTACTATCAGTTCCAGGTGCTCATCAAGCCCTCGCCGGTCAACGCCCAGGAACTCTACCTGGGTTCGCTGGCCGCCATTGGCCTGGACCCCAACGACCATGACGTCCGCTTTGTCGAGGATGACTGGGAGAGCCCGACCCTGGGCGCCTGGGGCCTTGGCTGGGAGGTTTGGCTCAACGGCATGGAGGTCACGCAGTTTACGTACTTCCAGCAGGTGGGCGGCATCGAGGTCGACCCCGTGCCCGTCGAGATCACCTATGGCCTGGAGCGTATCGCCATGTATGCCCAGGGCGTCAACTCCGTTTACGACCTGGTGTGGAGCTACCTGCCCGACGGTACGCCCATGACCTATGGCGACGTGTTCCTCGAGAACGAGCGCGAGTTCAGTGCCTATAACTTTGAGGTCGCCAACGTCGAGATGATGCGTCAGAAGTTTGACGACTACGAGGCCGAGTGCCATTCCTGCCTGGAGCGCAAGCTGCCGCTGCCAGCGTATGACTGTGTCATGAAGTGCAGCCACGCTTTCAACCTGCTCGATGCCCGCGGCGCCCTGTCCGCGGTCGAGCGTGCCAACTACATCCTGCGCGTCCGCGCCGTCGCCAAGGCGTGCTGCGAGGCCTATATGCCGAGGTCGCCGGAGTCAACGAGAATGCCGACCAGGAAGGCGAGGTGGCGTAAGCCATGGCAGACGCTAAGGATTTCCTGTTTGAGATCGGTACGGAGGAAATGCCCTCCGCACCGCTGAACAATGCTGTCAAGCAGCTTGGCACCATGATCGCCAAGGGCCTCGACGAGGCCGGTCTGGCCCATGGCGAGGTCCGCGTGATCTCGAGTCCGCGTCGTCTGGCTGCGCTCGTGGCCAACGTCGCCACTGCGACCGATGAGGTTCACGAGGTCAAGCGTGGCCCCGCGGCAAACATCGCCTTCGACGCTGACGGTAACGCCACCAAGGCCGCCCAGGGCTTCGCCCGCAAGTGCGGTGTGGCTGCCGAGGATCTGGTCCGTCGCGAGGACACCGACGGCCGTGAGTACGTCTTTGCCGAGAAGAACATTCCTTCCGCTCCGGCTACTCCGATCCTGACGGCCCTGTGCGAGAAGACCATCGCCGGCCTGCAGTGGCCCAACTACCGTAGTCAGCGCTGGGGCCACGAGCACGCCACCTTCGTGCGCCCGGTCCGCTGGATCTGCTGCCTTCTGGGCGAGGATGTTGTGCCCGTGTCGTTTGCCGACGTGACGAGCGGCAACACTACGCGCGGCCATCGCGTGCTTGGCCCCGGTGACCACGTTGTCGCTAGCCCCGCCGCCTACGAGCAGGTGCTCGAGGACGCCGGCGTGCTTTCTGCCGAGCGCCGTCGCGAGGCGATTCTAGCCGGTATCGCCGAGGTCGAGGCTGCCCGTCCCGGCTGCCATGTCGATACGCCCAAGAAGGTCTTTGAGGAGGTTATCAACCTCTGCGAGTGGCCGACGGTGCTCGTCGGTACCTTCGATGAGGAGTTCCTCAAGGTCCCGCACGAGATCATCTGCGAGTCCATGCTCACCAACCAGCGCTACTTCCCGATCTATGACGGCGAGGGCAAGCTTACGCGTGAGTTCGTGGTCGTCTCCAACAGCAAGCCCGAGAATGCCGAGCGCGTGATCGACGGCAACGAGCGCGTCGTGCGCGCACGCCTGGATGACGCCAAGTTCTTCTACGAGGAGGATCTGAAGATCTCTCTCGACGAGTTTCGTGAGCGCCTGGCCAAGGTCGCTTTCCAGGAGAAGCTCGGCAGCGTGCTCGCCAAGTCCGAGCGTATTGAGCAGCTCGCGCTCGCTATTGCCCGTGAGGCGCACCTGGGTGCTCACCTGGCAGCCGACGCCGGCCGTGCCGCGCACCTGTGCAAGGCCGACCTGGTGTCCAACGCCGTCGTCGAGTTCACGAGCCAGCAGGGCGTGATGGGCGGTTACTACGCGACCGCGATGGGGGAGAACGACGAGGTCGCCCACGCCATTCGCGATCATTATCGTCCCCGCTTTGCCGGTGACGAGCTGCCCGAGGGCACCGCTGGCTGCATCGTGGCCTGCGCCGACAAGCTCGATACCATCGCCGGTATCTTTGCCATCGGCGAGCCTCCGACCGGCTCCTCCGACCCCTACGCGCTGCGTCGTGCCGCTATCGGCATCATCAACATCCTGCGCGACCGTCTGCCGATCGACCCCACGTCGCTGATTGACTTTGCTCTGCAGCTTTACAGCGAGCAGGGCATTGAGTTCGACGCCGCCGAGGTCGCCCAGCAGGTTCGTGACTTTTTCCATGGCCGCCTGGTGAGCATGGCCCGCGACGAAAAGATTCCGGCCGATACCGTTGCCGCCGTCTCCGCGGTGCACATCATCGCCCCGTCCGTCTTCTTCGCCCGCTGCGCCGCCCTCGACGAGGCCCGCAAGAATGATGCCGAGACCTTTGACAACCTGGCTACCGCCTATGCCCGTGCCGCGCACATCTCCAAGCCCGAGCTGGGTGCGGAGTATGACCGCAGCCTGATGGGCGAGGTCGAGCTCGCGCTCGCCGACGCTCCGAGGCTGCTCAGACCGCTGTCGATGCCGCCCTTGCTGCCGAGGACTACCCGGCCGCATTTGCCGCCCTCGCCGCCCTGCGCGCGCCCATCGACCGTTTCTTCGATGAGGTCATGGTCATGGACAAGGACGAGCAGCTTCGCGATAATCGCCTTAAGCTGCTCAACCGCTTCGAGGCCGTTTTCTCCGGCATCGCCAACATCGGTGAGCTTGCCCGCAAAAAGTAAGCCAGCCTGCGCATAAGCGCAAAAGGAGCCCCGCATGGATTGCCCGGTCACCGCTCGTCCCACCGTTATCGTTATCTCCGACTCGCTCGGTGATACCGCTTGTGAGGTGGTGCTTGCGGCGTCCGGGCAATTTGATGAAGGGGCTTTTCGCGTTTTGCGTCTGCCTAAGGTGACCTCTGTGGAGCAGGTCAAGTCATTTGTGGGGCCGCGCGTCGATGCGGACCATCGCGATATTGCCGTGTTCCACACCATTGTCGATCCGGCGCTTCGCGCCCGCGTGCTCGATTACCTGGGTATGCTGCATATCCGTTCGGTCGACCTGATCGGCCCGACGCTTGCCGTGCTGTCGTCGCTCATCGGTGTGCCGCCCAAGGGCGTTGCGGGCGTGATTCACAAGACCGATGACCGCTATTTCCATCGTATCGAGGCCATGGAGTATTTCGTTGAGCACGATGACGGTCGTGGTTGCGACGATCTGTCGGGTGCCGATATCGTGCTGCTGGGTGTGTCGCGTACATCCAAGACGCCGCTGTCAATGTATTTAGCCTATCAGGGCTACAAGGTCGCCAATGTCCCACTGGCGCATGGCATGGAGCCGCCCAAGTCGATTTACGAGGTCGACCCGATGCGCCTGTTCGGCCTGATTTCGACCGTCGATGTGATTTCCGAAATTCGCGATAGCCGCTTGGGCGATGACTACGCCCGTGCCGTTGCCGGCTCCTATGCCGAGCCCGAGAGCGTGCGTAGTGAGCTTGCGGAAGCCCGCGCGCTCATGAAACGCCTGGGCTGCTTTGTAGTGCGTACCGACGGCAAGGCGATTGAGGAGAGCGCCTCCGAGATCATTGCCCACCTCGAAGAGATCCGAGAAGCCAGGGCCCGCCGTGCCGCCCGTCGCGCTCAACAGCAGTAGTCCTTTCTGTGATGATTTTTCTGGGACGGGGATTAAAAAATCATTGGAGTGGCTAATTAGCCTGAATTGGTAAAGCGGTTTAGCAATTAACTTGTATTTGACCTGCGAGTTTCTTATATTGGTATCTTCATAAGGTAACCACCTTTACCTACCGTTTACCGCTAGTTTTAGCACGTTTACCAAACCGCGCACCCTCTGCTCAAGCCTGCCCAAAACCCGCCGTATAGTTCCCTCACGGCCCGCATCCGGCGGGTCGATTCGTTACCACGGTCGTGCGCGTGAGCGCATGGAAGGGGAAGCATCGTGAGCGATTGCAAGAGGGTTTACCGTTTTGGAACCGACGCCCAGGGCACGTGTGTCACTGAGGGCGACAAGTCCATGAACTTTGTGCTTGGCGGCAAAGGCGCAAACCTTGCCGAGATGAGCCGCATCGGCCTGCCGGTCCCCGGTGGCTTTACCATTACCTGCCAGACCTGTGTTGAGTATTCCGGTGCCGGTAACGTCTGGCCCGAGGGCGCACTCGATGAGATCGTTGCCGCCGAGGCCGACCTCGAGGCCCGTTTTGGCAAGAAGCTCGGCGACGCCTCCGACCCGCTGCTCGTGTCGGTTCGCTCGGGCGCTCCGTTCTCCATGCCCGGCATGATGGACACGGTTCTCAACTTGGGTCTCAACGACGACTCCGTTCAGGGTCTCATCGCGCAGACGCAGAACCCGCGCTTTGCCTGGGATAGCTACCGTCGCTTTATCCAGATGTTTTCCAACGTTGTCATGGGCGTTGACGCCGACCTATACGAGAATGCCCTGACCCAGGCCCGCCTGGTCGCTGGCGTCCGCGTCGACTCCGAGCTTTCGGCCGAGGATCTGCAGGAGCTCGTCGAGACCTTTAAGGGCATCTTCTCCGAGAACGTCGAGGCCGCCCTGTATCCCGAGCTCGAGGTCGCCGACGGCAAGCCCGTCTTCCCGCACGATCCTGAGCTTCAGCTGCGCCTTGCCATCCAGGCCGTCTTTGGCAGCTGGATGAACGAGCGCGCCTGCATCTACCGCAAACAGCACGGCATCTCCGACGAGCTCGGTACTGCCGTCAACGTCCAAGCCATGGCCTTTGGCAACAAGGGGGAGACCTCTGCGACCGGCGTCGCCTTTACGCGCAACCCGGCCGACGGCACTAAGGAGTTCTACGGCGACTTTCTGGTCAACGCGCAGGGCGAGGATGTCGTCGCCGGCATCCGCAACACCGAGCCCATTGCCGACCTCAAGACCACCCCGGGCCTCGAGTCCGCAGGTGAGGAGCTCGAGCGCGTGTTCCTGACGCTCGAGGATCATTACCGCGATATGTGCGATATCGAGTTCACCATCGAGCAGGGCAAGCTCTGGATGCTCCAGACCCGCGTGGGCAAGCGCACTGCTACCGCCGCCCTGCGCATCGCTATCGAGATGGTCGAGGAGGGCCTCATCACCCGCGAGGAGGCCGTGAGCCGCATCGATCCCGCGCAGCTCGATCAGCTCCTGCACCCGCAGTTCGACGCCTCCAAGAAGTACGAGGCCCTGGCCAGCGGCCTTAACGCCAGCCCCGGTGCCGCCGTGGGTGAGGTCGTGTTCTCGAGTGATGACGCCGTCGCGCGTTCCGCCGAGGGCCACAAGGTCATTCTTGTTCGCTGGGAGACCAACCCCGACGACCTGAAGGGTATGGTTGCCGCCGAGGGCATCCTGACCAGTCACGGTGGCAAGACGAGCCATGCCGCCGTTATCGCCCGCGGTATGGGTACGCCCTGCGTCTGCGGTGTCGAACGCTTCCATATCGACGCCGCCGAGAAGGTCGTGCACATCGAGGGCAGCGACCGCGTGCTGCATGAGGGTGATGTCATCTCCATCGACGGTACCCAGGGTATCGTCGTCGACGGCGCTGTTGATCTGGTTTCGGCCGAGCTCACCGGCGATCTGGACACTATCCTGTCCTGGGCCGACGAGATTCGTCTGGACGAGACCGGTGGCCACGCCAACCACGTGCGCGTTAATGCCGACAACCCCGAGGACGCCGCGCTCGCACTCGAGTTTGGCGCCGAGGCCATCGGTCTGTGCCGCACCGAGCACATGTTCCTGGGCGATCGCAAGAACATCATCCAGAGCTTTATCCTGTCTGACGATGAGGCCGTGAAGCAGCAGGCCCTGGCCGACCTGCTCAAGGTTCAGACCGAGGACTTCCTGGCGATGTTCAAGACCATGTCCGGTCGCGATGTGGTCGTGCGTCTGCTCGATCCGCCGCTGCACGAGTTCCTTGACGATCCGCGTGAGCTTGAGGTCGCCATCACCAAGAAGGAGGCCGCCGGCGCTCCCGAGGAGGAGCTCACTGCCCTGCGCGCCCGCCTGCGTCGTATCGACGGCATGGTCGAGTCCAACCCCATGCTGGGCTTGCGCGGCGTGCGCCTGTCCGTCGTCTTTGGCGATCTGCCGCTCATGCAGGTTCGCGCCGTCGCCACGGCTGCTGCCCGCCTTATCAAGGAGGGTGTCGATCCGCGCCCCGAGATCATGGTCCCGCTCGTTTCCATCACGGCCGAGCATATCCAGACCCGCGAGGTTATCGAGCGCATGATCGCCGAGGTTTCCGCCGAGGAAGGCGTCGAGCTCAATATTCCCGTGGGCACCATGCTCGAGCTGCCGCGTGCCTGCATGGTCGCCGACGAGATCGCCCAGCACGCCGACTTCTTCTGCTTTGGCACCAACGACCTCACCCAGACGACCTTCGGCTTCTCTCGCGACGATGCCGAGGCCAAGTTCATCCCGCTGTACCTGCACAAGAAGATCTTGAAGGACAATCCCTTCGAGACCATCGACTCGGCGGTGCTGGAGCTCGTGCGCATGGCTGTCGAGAAGGGCCGCGCCACCAATCCCGGCATGCACTTTGGCGTGTGCGGTGAGCACGGCGGCGACCCCAAGTCCATCAAGGGCCTGTTTAACGTGGCCGACGTGGACTACGTGTCCTGCTCGCCCTATCGTGTGCCCCTCGCACGCCTGGCTGCCGCCCAGGCCAAGCTCGAGGCCAAGCGTTCCGCCTAGCGTTTGGCGTTTAGACGCCTAGCGTAGCCCCCTTCATACCGCCCGTCTCATTCGTGAGGCGGGCGGTTATCATGTGCGGGTTTTGTCTTTTTGTCTGCGTAAAAAATTGTTCTTGCAGCAGAAACCCGCGCGTGTATACTCGAATACGTTTGTTCAACTACGTGCCGGCCAAGGTGGTACGGCACCTCTAGAAGAGTAAGGAATTGCACATGGATTACATCCGCGCAATCGAGCGTCAGCAGATCCGCGAGGACATTCCTCAGGTTCGCGTCGCCGACAACGTCAAGGTTCACTACCGCATTAAGGAAGGCGACCGCGAGCGCATCCAGGTCTTCCAGGGCGACGTCATCCGCATGGCCGGCGCCGGTGCCCGCGAGACCTTCACCGTCCGCAAGATGTCCTTCGGTGTCGGTGTTGAGCGTACCTTCCCGCTTCACAGCCCCAAGATCGCCAAGCTCGAGGTCGTCCGTCATGGTCGCGTCCGTCGCGCCAAGCTGTACTACCTCCGCGACAAGGTGGGCAAGGCTGCTCGCATCCCCGAGAAGCGCTAAGAAGATCGCAGCGTCTGTCCACTCGTTTGGACACAAGGGTCACCTTCGGGTGGCCCTTCTTTTTATCTGATTTGCATGCAAGGAGGGCCTGGTATGGCCAACATGACGAGCTCGGTTTCGGCATCGCAGGTTGCCGGTGAGTTGGCGAGCGCTACGTTTGAGGAGATTCCCGCCCTCGTGGAGCATTATCGCGAGGACCCGCGCCAGCAGGTGATCAAGGCTTGTGAACGCGCCCTCAAACGCCATGACAAAGAGCTTGCCGAGCGGGAGCGCGTCAATGACATGTACGAGCTTATGCATGAGCTTGGCGGCGATGGGGTGGTCGTTGGTGTCGACGAGGTGGGTCGTGGATCGGTGGCCGGTCCTTTGACGGTATGCGCCGTCTGTCTTCCTATGGAGCCGCGCGTCTGGGGTATCAACGATTCCAAAAAGCTCACGCCCGCGCGCCGCGAGTTGCTCTCAGTGAAGATTGCCGAGGTGGCGACGGCGATCGGTTTTTGCCATATCGCCCCTGCGGATATCGATGAGATGGGTATGGCGCGCGCATCCGAGCCGCAGTCGCGGGCGCCGTGGCCGATACGGGACTTGAACCCGACTGCGTCCTCATGGATGGCAACCCCTTGGGCGCCGTTCCTAACGAGCGAGATGTGGTGAAGGGCGATGCCAAAATCGCCTGCATCGCCGCGGCGTCCATCATGGCCAAGGTCACGCGTGACGAGATGATGGTCGAGTACGACGCCGAGTATCCCGAGTACCATCTGGCCGAGTCGAAGGGCTATGCAAGCCCCGAGCATATCGAGGCCATTCGCAAACATGGACTTTGTCCACTGCACCGCGTGAGCTTTTGCGGAAACTTTCTGCAGACTGAGCGCCTTTTCTAGGTCAATTGTGGAGACAGGGACCTCTGGGGTTTTATAAACCTGCTGGTAGCGGGCCGTATGCAACACCATTGCTGCGTACGGCCCGTTTTTTGACGGCATTTGGTCAGCTTTTGGTTTGCTTCCGGTACTTACCCGCATGAAAGGTGCCCTCATCATCGGGGCAATGCAGCGTGCGGGAAAGGAGACCCCATGAGTGCCGCAAGCAAAAAGAGCAAGACGCAGCAGCTCAAGGAGCGTTGGGAAAACGGCGAGCTCGACTGCGGGGCGATGACGCCCGAGTTTATCAAGGGACTCAGTCCCCGCGAGCTGGGCATGCTGGGTGAGCTGATCACCATCGACTACTTTAACGAGCGCGGTTACACCTTGCTGGAGCAGGGTTATCGTTGCACCGAGGGCGAGGCCGATCTGGTGCTGCTCGATGAGCTCGACGATGTCGTGGTGATGGCCGAGGTCAAGACCAGACGCGTTGCACTGGATTGCAGCACGCGGGTCTTTCCCGAGGAGGCCGTGGACGCCCAAAAGCAACGCCGTTACCGCCGCATCGCAAGTTGCTACCTCATGGAGCATTATCCGCTCAAGGCGATTCGCTTCGATGCCGTGGGTGTCACCATTCGTGGCGGGCATGTCGCCGAGATCGAGCATCAGTACAACGCGTTCGATTGGCAGGTGTCGTGATGGCGTTCGAGACGTTTGCCGTTCACGCGGCCTGCATTCGCGGCGTCGAGGCGATTCACGTCACGGTCGAGGTCTCGCTTGCTGGCGGCGTTCCTGGCATCCAGATGCTCGGCATCCCGAGTATGGAGGTGATGGAGTCACGTGGTCGTATTCGCTGTGCGATGCGCTCCGCCGGGTTCGAGATCCCGCGTTCGGGCATTACGGTCAATCTGGCGCCCGGCGATATTCGCAAGACCGGTAGCGGCTTTGATCTGCCCATCGCCATCGCGGTTCTAGCGGCCGATGGTCAGATTCCCCGTGACAACCTCGATCGCTGCCTTATCGCCGGCGAGCTCGGCTTGGACGGCACGGTGCTTCCTGTCAAGGGCGAGGTGGCGTTTCAGCTATTGGCTCGAGACATGGGGCTGTCTTTTATCGCCGGCAGGTCCGATCAGCATGTGCCGCTTGCGGGCGTGGATTGCGGCTTTATCGACCATCTGTCTCAGCTTGCTCATGGTATGGGCGATGCCGCGCGGCACTACTTGGATTCCGAGGGTGTTGAGGCGACCTTTGAGCCCGAACTCGACTATGCCGACGTGCTAGGGCAGGAGGTTGCCAAACGCGGCATGGCGCTGGCGGCAGCGGGTGAGCTCGGTTTGCTTATGATCGGGTCCCCGGGATCGGGCAAGACGATGCTCGCGCGTCGTATGACCGGCATCCTGCCCGAGCTTTCCGTTGGGGATCAACAGGAGGCGCTGTGCATCCATTCGGTTTTGGGTGAGAACATTGATGGCTTGTTGGCGGGGCACCGGCCCTTCCGCAGTCCCCATCATAGTATTTCGACCGCAGGTCTTATCGGCGGTGGGCGCCCGGTGCACCCGGGTGAGATCAGCCTTGCTCATGGCGGCGTGCTATTTTTGGACGAGCTTGCTGAGTTTCCCACGGGTGTGCTGCAGACGCTGCGTCAGCCCATCGAGCGCGGCTATGTGAGGATCGTGCGCGTCGACGGGGCTTTTACCTTCCCGTCGCGCTTTCAGCTGCTGGCTGCGAGCAATCCCTGCCCCTGCGGCTTTTTGGGCGATCGTGAGGTACCGTGTCGCTGCTCGGCGACGATGGTCGAGCGCTATCGGTCTAAACTGCGCGGTCCTTTGGCCGACCGTATCGACATGATGATCGATGTGACCCGTCCCGACCCTCAGGTGATTATCGAGGGCGCGGAGGGTATGTCGTCAGCTGAGTTACGTGACTACGTTGTGCGCGGTCGCGCTTTTCGCGCTTGGCGCGAATCCCGTATGGACGATGCTGATGCCGAGGCCGAGGATGACGAGACACGGTCCATTGACGGCGTCGTTTCGACCTTTGAGCTCGATGATGCGGCGGAGAAGTGTGTGCTCGGCCTGTCGAAGCGCACGCATCTCACGGGCCGCGGCATCGTGCGCCTGGTGCGTATCGCGCGTACCATCGCCGACGTCGCCGAGAGCGAGCAAGTGACGCAGGACCACGTGCTCGAGGCGGCGATGTACCAGGGAAGGAGGGACCAATGATGGCCGAGGGGACCTTCGAGCTGCATCCAGGTGACGCGTTGTATCCCGAGACCGTTTTGGAGCTTTCTGATGTACCCCAGACACTCTATGTGCGCGGCAACCCCGAGGTGCTTTCGACGCCCGCGCTCTCCATCATCGGCGCGCGCAAGGCCTCTCCGTATGGTCTTGCCGTGGCAGAGCTTGCGGCAAAGGTTGCGGTCGAGGCGGGCGTGACGGTAGTTTCGGGCGGCGCGGTCGGTTGTGACCAGGCCTCGGGTTGGGCTGCGGTCAATGCCGGCGGCAAACACGTCGTGGTGCTGGGGACGGGCGCCGACGTGGTCTACCCGCGTTCGAGCGCGGGGCTTATTACGCGCACGCTCGATACGGGTGGCGCGGTCGTGTCGATCTCTCCGTGGGGCATGGGTCCGCGCAAGTTTGCCTTTCCGCGCCGCAATCGCGTAATCGCGGCCCTGTCGCAAGCCCTCTTTGTATCCGAGGCGGGTATGCCTTCCGGGACGTTTTCTACAGCCGAGGCTGCTATGGATTTGGGGCGAGAACTTCTTGCCGTGCCAGGGTCGATCCTATCGCCCGAGTCGCGTGGCACGAATTACCTCATTGCGAACGGTGCCTGCTGCATCATCGACGAGGAATCTATCGAGATGGCTATTTCACGCATCTACGGCACCCTGCGCTACTCGCGCCCCGATGCTCCCGGCATTGCCGACCTGGATCAAACACAGCAGACCGTGATGCATGCGCTCATAGCCTCTCCGCTCAAGGTCGACGACATCGCGGCGCTCGTCTCGCTCGATGCCGTCGGCGTACTCAAACTCCTGGGTTCGCTTGAGCTCGATGGTCTTATCGAGCGCATGATGGATGGAAGGTATGCGCCCTCCAAGTTTGCCCTTCACGCTCAGACACCCTTCGGTCACAATAGAAAACATGTCAATTAGAAAGGTGTTTGCAGATGCTGTTTGATCAGGTGACGGTTATCGGTGGCGGTCTGGCGGGTTCGGAGTGCGCGATTCAGCTGGCAGATCGCGGGTTCGCCGTAAAGCTGTGCGAGATGCGCCCCCAGGTTAGCTCCCCGGCCCACCATACCGATCACCTGGCAGAGCTCGTCTGTTCCAATTCGTTTAAGTCGACCCGTCCGGATTCCGCGGCTGGATTGCTGAAGGCCGAGCTTGAGCGCATGGGTTCAGTCCTGCTCGATTGCGCCCATCGCGCGGCTGTTCCCGCCGGTGGCGCCTTGGCGGTCGACCGCGTCAAGTTTTCCGAGTTTGTCGAGGCCGAGGTTGCCGCCCGTCCCAATATCGAGATCGTGCACGGCGAGGTCACGCAGATTCCCGAAGGTCACGTGGTCATTGCCGCCGGCCCCTTGTGCTCGCCGGCGCTGAGCGAAGAGGTCATGAAGCTCGTCGGTGGCGACGCCCTTGCGTTCTTCGATGCCGCGGCGCCGATCGTCGATGCCTCCACGCTCGATATGGACGTGCTGTTCTCGCAGTCGCGCTACGAGGAGCAGGGGAGCGGCGACTATCTCAACGCTCCGCTCAATAAGGAGGAGTACGAGGCCTTTATCGAGGCGCTTACCACGGCCGACCGCGTGGTGCTCAAGGACTTTGAGGGCGGCGATCTGTTCCAGGCCTGCCAGCCTGCCGAGGAAGTTGCGCGCACCGGCAAGGACGCCATTCGCTTTGGCGCCATGAAGCCTGTCGGCCTCACCGATCCGCGAACCGGTCGTCGTCCCTGGGCGGCGATTCAGCTGCGTGCCGAGAATAAGGAGAAGACCGCCTATAACCTGGTGGGCTTCCAGACCAACTTGACCTTTGGCGAGCAGAAGCGCGTCTTCCATATGGTGCCGGGCCTGGAGAACGCTGAGTTCTTCCGCTACGGTGTCATGCACCGTAATACCTTTGTCGACGCCCCGCACGTGCTCGATGGCACCTTTGCCGTGCCCGGCACCGGCGTGCGCCTGGCCGGTCAGATCACCGGCACCGAGGGGTACATGGAAGCCGTGGCGACGGGTCTGCTCGCGGCGCTCAACACCTATGCCGAGGCTATCGGTGCCGCGGGCGTCGAGCTGCCGCGTGTGGGCGCCCTGGGTGCGCTCGTGGGCTATGCGACCGATCCTGCCACCGTGGGCTATCAGCCTATGCATGTCAACTTTGGCCTGGTGCCGCCACTCGAGGATGGTAAGCGCCGCAGCAAGCGCGACCGCTACCAGGCCTATGCGGACCGTGCGCTCGAGGCCCTTGATGCCTATCTGGCCACTCGCCCCGATTTGTTTGGAGGCGACCGGTCATAGCCTTTGACCTGTACGACACCGTCGACTCGTTTATCGCCTATATCTCACGTGTCGAGGGACTTTCTCCCAACACGGTGACGGCCTATGGCTCGAGGCTGGAGCGTTTTGCTGCCTGGTGCGAGCGTGAGGATATAGATGCTTTCGCTGCCGACGTGCGCACCATTCGTCGCTATCTTGCCGAACTTTCGCGTGAGCAGGTGGCTCCCCGAACGCTTGCGGCGCATCTGTCGGCTATCCGATCGCTCTATCGATGGATGGCTGCCGAGGGGGTCGTGGAGGGCGATGCAGTCTCGGCGATCGCATCGCCCAAGCTGCCGCGTGACCTGCCGGGCGTCCTTACGACCAAGCAGGTCGAGGCGCTGCTCAAGACGCCTGATACCTCAACACCCGCGGGACTGCGCGATGCGGCGATGCTCGAGCTGCTCTATGCCTCGGCGCCCGTATCTCTGAGCTCGCAGCACTCAATGTGGAGTCCATTGCGTGGTCCGAATGCACGCTGCGCCTGTGGGGCAAGGGGAGCAAAGAACGTATCGTCCCTCTGTATCGTCGTGCGCTCGAGGCGACGCGTCTCTATATTGAGGAGGGGAGGCCGGAGTTGCTCGCTCAGGCAAAGCGTCGTGACCCCGCTACCGGGCCGCATCCGCTGCTTATATCGGCGCGCGGTAATCGCATGAGTGCCGCCATGCTCAGGCGGCGGTTTCATATGCTGGCGACGCTCGCCGGCATTCCGGCCGACATCGCCCCGCATGCGATGCGCCATACCTTTGCGACCGACTTGCTCGAGGGCGGCGCGGACCTGCGCTCGGTTCAAGAGCTGCTAGGTCATGCGAGCCTGTCCACGACGCAGATCTACACGCACCTCACGCCCGATCGGCTCAAACGTGCCGTGGCTCAAGCCCATCCCCGAGGCGAATAGTGGCTGGGACGTCCCGCGCCGCACTCAGGTGTGTGGTTTTGATTGCGGGTTGGCACGAAGATGCATTCCTGCTATCATTCATCGGGTTGCTTCACGGCAACATGTTTTTATCACGCACGCGCGGCTACTTCATACCGTGGTGCCCGGGCTTTGGTAGCACATGTCCGGGTTGGTTTTGGAGGATGACCCCGCGCGGAGGCAAACCACAGGAGGTTTAACATGGCTACCAAGATTAATATCCGCACCCTGCTCGAGGCCGGCTGCCACTTCGGTCACCAGACCCGTCGCTGGAACCCCAAGATGAAGCCGTTCATCTTCGGTGAGCGCAACGGCATCTACATCCTCGACCTCAAGCAGACCATCCTCGACGCCGATCAGGCCTACACCTTCGTCAAGAACGTCGCCAAGGGTGGCAACGTGCTGTTCGTCGGCACCAAGAAGCAGGCTCAGGAGGCCGTCAAGAACGCTGCTGAGCGCGCCAACATGCCCTACATCAACCAGCGTTGGCTCGGCGGCATGCTGACCAACTTCGTCACCATCCGCTCTCGCATCAACCGCATGGAGGAGCTCGAGGCCATGGTCGAGGACGGCCGCATGGCTGTTCTGCCCAAGAAGGAGCAGGCTGTTCTCGGTAAGGAGCTCACCAAGCTCCAGACCAACCTCGGTGGCGCCCGCGACATGAAGGGCCTGCCTCAGGCTCTCTTCGTCATCGACACCAAGCGCGAGGAGAACGCCATCAAGGAGGCCCAGCGCCTGAACATCCCCGTCGTCGCTCTGATCGACACCAACTCCGATCCCGACGAGGTCGAGTACGGCATCCCCTGCAACGATGACGCTATCTCCGCTGTCACCCTTATGTGCGAGCTCATGGCTGACGCCTGCCTCGCTGGCTCCGGCAAGGAGCAGGTCTCCGAGGCGAGATGGCCGCTGAGCCCAAGGCCGAGTAAATCAGTCTTAGTTAATTCTTTTTCATCTCTTTGAAAGGAACCACAATGGCCCAGATTACCGCCGCTATGGTCAAGCAGCTCCGCGAGATGACCGACTCCCCGATGATGGAGTGCAAGAAGGCTCTCGTCGAGGCAGACGGCGACATGGACGCTGCTGTCGACGTTCTGCGTAAGAACGGCCTTGCCAAGGCTGCCAAGAAGGCTGGCCGTGAGACCAACGAGGGCGCTGTCGCCGCGTTCGTCTCCGAGGATGGCAAGACCGGCGCTCTGCTCGAGCTTTCCTGCGAGACCGACTTCGTTGGCTCCAACGCCAAGTTCACCGGCTTTGCTTCCAAGGTCGCCGAGGTTGTCGCTACCACCGAGCCTGCTGACGTCGACGCCCTGCTCGAGAAGCCGATGGGCGAGGAGACCGTTTCCTCCGAGCTCACCGAGATGATTCACATCATGGGCGAGAACATGAAGATTTCCCGTTTCGCCGCCCGCAAGGCCGAGAACGGCGCGCTCGCTTCTTACATCCACATGGGTGGTAAGATCGGCGTCCTCGTCGAGTTCGCCTTCGAGAAGGCCGAGACCGCTCAGGCTGAGTCCTTCAAGACCTTCGCTCACGACGTTGCCCTTCAGGTTGCCGCCGTCGCCCCGATCTGCGCCACCCGCGATCAGGTTCCGGCCGAGACCGTCGAGCACGAGAAGCAGATCTACATGGCTCAGGCTGCCGAGTCCGGCAAGCCCGAGGCTATCCAGGAGAAGATGGCTGTCGGCCGTCTGGAGAAGTTCTACAAGCAGTCCGTGCTCACCGAGCAGGAGTTCATCAAGGACAGCTCCCTCACCATCAAGAAGTACGCTGAGCAGGTCTCCAAGGAGCTCGGCGACACCATTACCGTCGTTGCCTTTGACCGTCTGGTCCGTGGCGAGTAAATAAGCTCTTGTAGCTGGTAATGAGCAGGCTGTGGGTTTTACTCACAGCCTGCTTTTTCATGGCTCTTCTTAGAGCCTTTGATAGAATGTTGAGAGTTCAATCTAAAGGAGGATCGCTTTGTCCGACATCCGATATAAACGCGTGCTTCTGAAGCTTTCTGGCGAAGCACTGATGGGCGACGGCCACTATGGCATCGACCCCAAGGTTACCGACCATCTTGCCAAACAGGTCAAGGAGCTGCTCGCCGTTGGCCATGAGGTCGGCGTCGTTGTCGGCGGCGGCAATATTTTCCGCGGCATGGCCGGCGCTGCCGGTGGCATGGAGCGTGCTCAGGCCGACTACATGGGCATGCTGGCAACCGTTATGAACGCGCTTGCCCTGCAGGATGCCTTCGAGCATAACGATGTTCCCTGCCGCGTGATGAGCGCTATCCAGATGAACGAGATCTGCGAGCCCTATATTCGTCGCCGCGCTATCAACCATCTGTCCAAGGGCAACGTCGTCATCTTCGCTGCCGGTTCGGGCAATCCGTACTTTACGACCGACACCGCCGCGGCTCTTCGTGCGTGCGAGATTGGCGCCGAGATTCTGATTAAAGCCACCAAGGTTGACGGCATCTACGACAAGGATCCCGTCAAGTGCGCCGATGCCGTCCGTTTTGACAAGATTACCTATCACGAGGTTCTCGTCCGCGGTCTGCAGGTTATGGATTCCACGGCTACGGCACTGTGTCAGGATAACCGTATGCCGATTTTGGTCCTCAACATCGATGGCGAGGACACCGTCAAGCGCGCGCTTTCGGGTGAGCCCGTCGGCACGCTCGTCTATCAGGAGGATTAAGCATGGCAGAGAACATCACCGCCCATATGGACAAGTCGCTCGAGTCCCTCAAGCATAACTTCTCCAAGGTTCGTACCGGCCGCGCCAACGCCAACATTCTGTCCGACATCACCGTTGATTATTACGGTGTCCCCACGCCGGTCACGCAGGTTGCCGCCGTCAAGACCCCCGAGGCTCACATGCTGCTCATCGAGCCGTGGGACAAGGCGCTCATCAACGCTATCGTCAAGGCCATCGGCGCTTCCGATCTGGGCATTACCCCCAACTCCGATGGCACCGTCGTTCGTCTGCCGTTCCCGGCCCCCACTGAGGAGCGCCGTCGCGAGCTCGTCAAGGAGTGCCGCGAGTACGCCGAGCAGGCCAAGGTGTCTATCCGTAACATCCGTCGCGACTTCAACAATAAGCTCGAGCGCGATGAGGAGCTCACCGAGGACGATGTCCGTCGCGAGCAGGCCAAGGTCCAGAAGCACACCGATGAGTATGTCGCCAAGGTGGAGGAGCTTCTGAAGGAAAAAGAAGCCGAGGTCATGGAGATCTAAGGTGCAATACGACGAGCATAAACTGGTCGAGTACTTTGCCGACGCCCCTGCGGGCGTCGGTTTTTCCGACCTTGACCTCAATAAGATTCCGCACCATATCTCGTGCATCATGGACGGCAACGGTCGTTGGGCTACGTCGCGCGGTCTTGCGCGCACCGAGGGTCATAAGGCAGGTATCGTCTCGCTGCGCGAGATCATTACCGCCTGCGTGCGCCTAGGCGTCGACGTGCTTTCTGCCTATGCGTTTTCTACCGAAAACTGGAACCGTCCGCAGCATGAGGTCAACGTTTTGATGCATCTGTTTGCCAAGACGTTTATCGACGAGCTGCCGCTTCTGAAGCGCGAGAACGTTCGCGTTGTCTTTTTGGGCGATATTTCCGCGCTGCCCAAGAAGACCCGCGATGTCTTTGAGCGCGGCCTTGCCGAATGCGCCGACCATACCGGTATGACGCTGGCGCTGGCCGTTAACTACGGTGCCCGTGCTGAGATCACCCGCGCTGTCCGCCAGATCGCACTTGATGCCGCCGCTGGAAAGATCGATCTTGCCGCTATCGACGATGATATGGTTGCTTCGCACCTGTACACCGCCGGTCTTCCCGATCCGGAGCTCGTGATTCGCACTTCTGGCGAGCTGCGCCTTTCGAACTATCTGCTGTGGCAGGTGGCTTATTCCGAATTCTACGTCACCGATACCTATTGGCCCGACTTTGATCGTTGGGGCCTTGTCGACGCCATTTTGGCCTATCAGGCCGTGACCGTAGGTTTGGTGGACTGAGTAAGACCGAGGAGGCTTAATCGTGTCCGATCGTCCCAAGGCATCTGCTCCCAAGACGCCAGTTTCCGCGGCGCCTGCGCGCAAGGCTGCCGCTGCGGGAGCACCTGCAGCAAAGAGCGGCACCGGTTCGTGGCTGGCGGGCTTTATCACCCGTGCCGCCGCCGGTATCGTCTACGCCGTTGTCTTTATCCTGTGCCTGGTTTTGGGTATCGTGCCCACGGCCATCTTTGTTTCTGTCATGAGCGGTCTGTGCTGCTATGAGTTTTTCCGTATGACGAGGCTCGATGGCAAGATGGCTAACGAGCGCATGGGTATCGCTGCCGCCGTACTCTTTCCGCTGTCGGCGTTGGGCGATTCGATGTTGCTGAATGCCCTGCTTTTTGCCCTGATGCTCGCTGTGGGCATTTGGTATGTTTGGTCGCCGCGTACCCGCATCTCTGATGTGGCCGTGACGCTCATGGGTCCCATCTACACTGGCTTTATGCTGTCGGCTATCGTGCTGCTGCGCGATGCCGTGCCCGGTTTGCCGCGCCCTGCTTTCAGTGGGCGTTTGCGCGTCCCTTTGGGTCTCCGATTCGTTTGCCTACATCGTGGGCAGCCGTATCGGCAAGCACAAGATGGTTCCCAAGATCTCTCCCAAAAAGAGCTGGGAGGGGTTTGCCGGCGGCATCTTGGGCTCGGTTTTGATTTGGCTCATCCTGTGGGCGACGCACTTCTACAAGCTCAGCCTGCCCTATGCGCTGCTGTGCGGCGTGGTCGTGTCCATTCTGGGCGTTATCGGCGACCTTATCGAGTCGCGCATCAAGCGCGGTGTGGGCGTCAAAGATTCCGGCAACCTTATCCCGGGCCATGGCGGCATGCTCGACCGTAGCGATTCGCTTATCTTTGGCTGCATTACCGCGCAGCTGCTTTTGATGATCGGAGGCGTGCTGTAATGTCATTCCAGACGACGTATGGCCCCGATGGACGCCTTCGTGTTGCCATCCTGGGCTGTACAGGCTCTATCGGCACCCAGGCGCTCGATGTGTGCCGCCAGCATGCCGATCGCCTGCAGGTGACGGCGCTGTCCGTTAACTCCAGTACCTCCGAGCTCGTTGCCGCTGCCCGCGAGTTCTCGGTTCCGGCGGTTGCCGTGGCCGATGTCGCTCATGGCGATGACGCCGTGCTGCAGGAGTTGCCCGAGGGAACGAAGCTCGGCGTTGGCGCGCAGGCGGTTTGCGAGCTCGCACGTCGCGACGATGTCGACTGCGTGCTCGTCGCTATTGTGGGCGCCGCCGGTCTCGAGGCGAGCCATGCGGCCTTGATCTCGAATAAGCGCCTTGCCCTTGCCAACAAGGAGTCCCTCGTCGTCGGTGGCGACTTGCTTATGCCGTTGGCGCAACCGGGCCAGCTTATTCCGGTCGACTCTGAGCATTCCGCCATCTACCAGTGCTATCTGGGGGAGAACCCGCGCGAGGCTCATTGTATTTGGCTCACCTGCTCGGGCGGTCCGTTCTTTGGCCGCACGCGTGACGAGCTCGATCGCGTGACGCGTGCCGATGCCCTCGCACATCCCACGTGGGCCATGGGTGCCAAGATCACCATCGACTCCGCCACCCTCATGAACAAGGGCCTGGAGCGCATTGAGGCCATGCATCTGTTTAACTGCGACCTCGATTTCATTAACGTGGTCGTGCAGCGTCAGTCCAAGATTCACTCTATGGTCGAGTTCGCCGACGGCTCCGTGATGGCGCATCTCGGTGCATCCGACATGCGTATTCCCATCCAGTTCGCGTTCTCGTATCCCGAGCGTTGGGATACTCCGGCGCCTCGTATCGATTTCCGCGAGCTGGGGCAGCTCACGTTTGATGCTGCCGACATGGATACCTTCCGCTGTCTGGCACTGGCCGAGCGTGCCGGCAAGACGGGTGGCACCATGCCGTGCGTGCTCAATGCCGCCAACGAGGTCGCCGTCGATGCCTTCCTGCACGATGGCTGCAGCTTTACCGATATCGATCGCATTGTGGAATCCTGCATGGACGCCCACGATATGCAGGTGGTCGATTCGTTTGAGCAGCTTCGCGACATCGATGCGTGGGCGCGTGAAAAGGCTGCGCAGGTGCTCGCCGCAACCCGTTCCTAACCCATAAGGATTGCTTTTTCGTTTTATGGATACTGTTCTGAGCGTTCTCTCATCGGTCTTTTGGGGCCTGCTGATGCTTTCCGTCCTCGTGTTTTTGCACGAGGGCGGCCACTTTTTGGCGGCGCGTGCCTGCGGCGTCCGTGTGACCGAGTTCTTTTTGGGTCTGCCGTGCCGCTTTGACATCCATTACACGTCGCGTCGCATTGGAACCAAGTTTGGCGTGACCCCGCTGCTGCTGGGTGGCTACGCTGCCATCTGCGGTATGGATCCGACCGATGTTTCGTGCGCCGATCGCGTGCTCGCGGCTATCTATCGTCATGGTCGCGTGACCGTGGCCGACCTTGCTGTCGAGCTCGAACTTTCCGAGGAGGATGTGCTCGAGGCATGCGCCCTTTTGCTGGGCTGGGGCTCCATCGCGCCCTGGTATGAGGAAGGGGAGAAGCCCTCGCCGAGCTACTATCCCACCAAATATCAGACGTTGCCACGAGACACGGCAGGCTATACCACCTTTGATGGTCGCCGTTTCGATCGCGAACATGCGACTGCCGAGGGCGATGTGTGGGAGCTGCCGTGCGGCGAGGCCGAGTTCCTTGCGCAAGAACGCTCGCACACCTATCTTGGCCAAGGCTTTCTCAAGCGCGCCTTTATGCTGCTCGCAGGCATTATCGTCAATATCTTGACGGGTTTTTTGCTCCTTATGAGCATCTATTCCATTGCGGGTGTCACCGTGCCGATGGATACCAACGTGATCGGTCAGGTTGACGAGGGGTCTATTGCCGCCAAGGCGGGTATCGAGGCCGGTGATGCGATCCTTTCGGTTGACGGTGTCTCATGTTCTACTTGGATGGATGTCTACGATACCATCGGCAAGGCCGCCGGTAAGGACGATATCGCCATCGAGTACGAGCGTGACGGCAAGCAGCATTCGACCACGGTTGCGCTCAAAGAGGACGAGCGCCTAGGTGTGTATGCCTCTACGCAGGTGGTCCGTTTAGACCCGATCACCTCGGCGCGTCTGTCATTCTCCTATGTTGTACAGACGGCGGATGGCGTGATGCGCCTACTCCAGCCGCAGCATACGATGGAGATTCTCGATCAGTCTTCTTCGATCGTGGGTATTAGCGTCATGTCCTCACAGGCTGCTGCTGCCGGCCCCGTAACGTTCCTGTCGTTTGCCGCGCTCATCTCGTTCTCGCTTGGCTTTATGAACCTGCTGCCCATCCCACCACTCGATGGCGGCAAGCTGGTCATCGAGATCATTCAAAAGATTGCGGGCCGCGAGCTTCCGCTCAAGGTCCAGACGATTGTGAGCTATGTGGGCATCGCGCTCTTTGCGCTGCTGTTTGTCTATATGCTTCGTTCCGACATCCTTCGATTTATTCTGTAGGGGAGTGTTTGGATTGTCTTTATCCCATCCTTTGCCTCGCGAGTTGACGCGCCCCGTGCATGTGGGCGGTGTGCAGATCGGTGGCGGCGCGCCGGTGGTGGTCCAATCCATGACCTGCACCGATACCGCTGATGCCCAGGCAACGCTTGCGCAAGTGTGCGCGTTGGCGCAGGCTGGCTGCGATATCGTGCGTGTGAGCGTGCCCACCGAGGCCGCGCTTGAGGGTTTCCGCACCATCTGTGCCGAGTCTCCGGTGCCGATTGTCGCTGATATCCACTTTAACCATAAGCTCGCCATTGGCGCCGTTGAGGCCGGTGCCGCCAAGCTGCGTATCAATCCCGGCAACATCGGCGATTGGGCCAAGGTCGATGCCGCGATCGATGCTGCGGGCGCCGCTGGGTGCGCGATTCGCATTGGCGTGAACGCCGGCTCGCTTGAGCAGGATATCGCCGAGCGCGATGGGCTTACGCAGCCCGAGAAACTCGTGATGTCGAGCGAGCGCTTCGTCAAGCACTTTGAGGACCGCGGCTTTACCAACATCGTGCTTTCCGCCAAGGCACATAGCGTGTCTACGACGCTTGATACCTATCGTGCCCTGTCGCGCGAAATCCCCCATGTTCCGCTTCATTTGGGCGTGACGGAGGCAGGTACCAAGCTGCAGGGCACCATCAAGAGCTCGGTGGGTCTTGGTATCCTGCTGTCTGAGGGTATCGGTGACACCATGCGCGTCTCGCTCACGGCCGATCCGGTCGAGGAGCCGCCGGTCGCCTGGGGAATTTTGCAGTCGCTGGGCCTGCGCCGCCGTGGTCCGGAGATCGTCTCGTGCCCTACGTGCGCTCGCTGCCAGGTTAACCTTATTCCCATTGCCGAGGAGGTCACCGAGCGGCTTAAGAACTACTCCGCGCTGCTTTCGATCGCCGTGATGGGGTGTGCCGTTAATGGCCCCGGCGAGGCTTCCGACGCCGACCTAGGCGTGGCCTGTGGACGAGGTCAGGGCCTGCTCTTTTCGCATGGCAAGATCATTGGTAAAGTAGCTGAGGATCAAATTGTCGACGCGCTTATGGCCGAGGTCGACAAACTAATTGAGGAGAAATAAATGACCCGAGCAATGTATATGTCTAAGCTCTATGCGCCGACGCTCAAAGAGGATCCGGCCGACGCCGAGCTTGCAAGCCATCGTCTGCTGCTTCGTGCCGGTATGATCCGCAAGGAGGCCGCCGGTCTCTATTCCTACCTGCCGCTTGCTTGGCGCTCGATTCGCAAGATCGAGAATATCGTGCGAGACGAGATGGACGCCGCTGGCGCCCAGGAGCTTATGATGCCTATCATGGTCGACGCCGAGTTGTGGCGTGAGTCCGGCCGCATCGACGCCTATGGCAAGGAGCTTGTGCGCTTTGACGACCGTCACGGTCGCGAGTTCGTCCTGGGCCCCACGCACGAGGAGACCGTCACGGCCCTGGTGCGCAACGAGCTGCGCTCCTACAAACAGCTGCCCGTCAACCTGTACCACATTCAGGACAAGTTCCGCGACGAGTTCCGTCCCCGCTTTGGCCTGATGCGCGGCCGCGAGTTCATCATGAAGGACGCCTACAGCTTCTCTGCCACGCAGGAGAGTCTGCAGGAGGAGTACGACAAGATGAAGCAGGCCTACGCCAACATCTGCGAGCGCTGCTACATCAAGGCTCTGCCCGTTGTCGCCGACTCCGGCGAGATCGGCGGCGACACCTCCGTCGAGTACATGGCTCTTGCTGACGCTGGTGAGGCTTCACTGGTCTACTGCGACGATTGCGGCTTTGCCGCCGATGACGAGGCCGCGAGCACTAAGGTGGTCGTGGCCGAGGGCCCCGGCGATGGTAAGCTCACCAAGGTCGAGACCCCGGGTATGGGCACCATTGAGGCCGTCGCTAAGTTCTTTGGGTTCCCCGAGAACGGTACGCGCAAGTCCCTGGCGTTGATCGACGCCGAGGGCAAACCGGTCGTTGCCATTGTTCCGGGCGACCACGAGCTCAACGATTGCAAGGCCGAGCATGTCTTTGGCAAGGGCTATCGCATGATGACTGATGAGGAGCTCCAGACCTACGGTCTGCATAAGGGCTTTATCGGACCGGTTAACCTGCCCGAGGGCATTCGCCTGGTGTGCGACGAGAGCCTGCGCGAGTCCAAGCAGTGGGCCTGCGGTGCCAACGAGGTCGATTTTCACTTTACCGGTGCCTGCCCCGAGCGCGACTTTACCGTCGACGAGTGGGCCGACCTGGTAACCGTCGTTGCCGGCGATCCCTGCCCGCACTGCGGCAAGCCGCTCTCTGCTGCTCGCGGCATCGAGGTCTCGCAGGTCTTCCAGCTGGGTACCAAGTATTCCGAGGCCATGGGCGCCACCTTTATGGACGAGGACGGCAAGGAGAAGCCGCTTATCATGGGTTGCTACGGCGTGGGCGTGTCCCGCTCGCTTGCTGCCGTCGTGGAGCAGCACAACGACGAGCACGGTATCGTCTGGCCGGTTTCCGTTGCCCCGTACGAGGTCGCTGTGATTCCGCTCGATCCCAAGAAGGAGGAGTGCGCAACCGTCTGCGACCAAATCGTCGAGGGCTTGTGCGCCGAGGGTATCGAGGTCGTCGTCGACGACCGTGACGAGCGTCCCGGCTTTAAGTTTGCCGATAACGACCTTATGGGATTCCCGTATCAGGTGGTGCTTGGCAAGCGTGGCCTTAAGAATGGCACCGTTGAGCTCAAGGACCGTGCCACGGGCGAGCGCGAGGACGTGGCGATTGACGAGGTCGTCGCCAAGGTTGCCGAGCTTGTTAAGGCGGCCCGCCGTTAATCGACGTTTCTGCTATTAGATGTAATTGCGGGGCTGCTCCGTATCTCTCTTAGGATGAGATGCGGAGCAGTCTATTTTGTTGCGTGAATAAACTCGATGGGTAAAGAAAAACCCCACAGCCCATATGAGCTGCGGGGTTTTCTTGTGCCTCCGATGCGAAATAAATCGCTCAGATATTACTGATAATCGACGACGTCGATCCAGTTCTTCAGGAACTCATCGTTCACGTTGCGCTTACGAGCGAGCTCGGAAGCAGCGACGATGCTCGTCCACTGACGCACGACCTGCATGGGCATGTCGGCGCGGTCGCAGTAGAGCTCCAGGTAGGCCTCAGCCTGGTCCTTGCTGTTGAGGGCGAAGAGCAGGTAGGTGGTGGCAACGTCGGCAGCAGGGGAGCCCTGGGTGGCGTGTGCCCAGTCGCACACATAGAGCTGGCCGTCGTCGCCGACGATGACGTTGGAGGGGTTGAAGTCGCCGTGGCAGACCTTGAACTCCTTGGTCATGCCGTCCAGACGCTCCTGAAGGTTGTAGCGCGTGGTGGCATTGAGCTGATCAAGGCTGTCGATCATGCGGGCGAACTTGTCGCGCTGACGGTTGAGCAGCGGGGAGGTGTAACCGTGGATCTCGATCTGGAGGTCGACGAACATCTCGAGGTACTCACCAAAGCGCTGGGGCTCGGCAGTCATCTTCTCGGCAAGGGTGGTGCCCGGAACCTTCTCGGTCACGAGCGCCCAGCCGTTGGCGTTCTCGAGCTGGGAAACCTCGAGCGCCTTGGGGCTGCGGATGCCGCACTCATTGATGCGGGCAAGATTCAAAGCCTCGTTGAACACGTCAGAGACAGGCTTGGTCTCGTTAAAGACCTTGACGATCTTGTCGCCCAGGTCGTAAACGACCTTGTTGCCACGGCGGACGAGCTCGGTCTTGGAATCGGGTAGCAGCATGGTTGCATCCTTTCAACGATGCGATAGAAGCGACGGCGGGGGTGTGTGAAACACCCGTGCACCCCCGCCGTTAAAAACCGTGCTAAAACTAGCAGACGGCGTAGTCCTGAGGCTCGCGGCCGTAGTAGGCGTCCAGGTAGAGCTCCTTGATCTCGCTCATGAGCGGGTAGCGCGGGTTAGCGCCGGTGCACTGGTCGTTGAATGCCTGCTCGGTCATCTCGTCGAGGGTGTCGAGGAAGTACTGCTCGTCAACACCGTAGTCGGCGATGGTCTTCTTGACGCCGATGAAGTCCTTGAGCTCCTCGAGCTTCGTGATGAAGTTCTCGAAGACCTCCTTGTCGTCCTTGCCCTCGATGCCGCAGTACTTGGCCATCTCGGCGTAGTTGTGCAGCGCGTTGGGATAAGGATACTGGGAGAAGGTACCCATCTTGACGGGAGCCTCGGCGGCGTTGTAGCGCATGACGCGTGTCAGGATGACGGCGTTGGCGAGGCCGTGGGGCAGGTGATGGAAGGCGCCGAGCTTGTGGGCCATGGAGTGGTTGAGGCCCAGGAAGGCGTTGGCGAAGGCCATACCGGCCATGCAGGAGGCGTTGTGCATCTCCTCGCGGGCGTGCGGGTCCTTGGCGCCGTTCGTGAAGCTGGAGGGCAGGTTCTCAAAGACGAGCTTGGCAGCGCGCTCGGAGAGGCCCTTGGTGTAGTCGGAAGCCATAATGGAGACGTAGGACTCGATGGCGTGGGTCATGACGTCGATGCCGGAGGCAGCGGTCAGGCCGCGCGGGGCGGTCATGCAGTTGTCGGCGTCGACGATAGCCATGTTGGGGAGCAGCGCGTAGTCGGCGAGCGGCCACTTGATGCCGGTCTCCTTGTCCGTGATGATGGCGAACGGCGTGCACTCGGAGCCGGTACCCGAGGAGGTCGGGACGGCAACGAAGTAGGCCTTCTTGCCCATCTCGGGGAAGGTGAAGATACGCTTGCGGATGTCCATGAAGTCCATGGCCATGTCCTCAAACTTGCACTCGGGGTGCTCGTACATCATCCACATGATCTTGCCGGCGTCCATAGCGGAGCCACCGCCGACGGCGATGATGACGTCCGGCTCAAAGAGAGCCATCTGCTTGGCACCACGACGTGCGCACTGCAGCGACGGATCGGGCTCGACGTCGTAGAAGCAGTCGTGGGCGATGCCCATCTCGTCGAGCTTGGCCTCGATTGCGCGGGTGTTGCCATTCTTGAAGAGGAACTGGTCGGTGACGATGAAGGCGCGCTTCTTGCCCATGACGGTACCGAGCTCGTCGAGGGCGACGGGCGTGGAACCCTTCTTGAAGTAGACCTTCTCGGGAGCGCGGAACCACAGCATGTTCTCACGGCGCTCGGCCACAGTCTTAACGTTGATCAAGTGCTTCACCCCAACGTTCTCGGAGACGGAGTTGCCGCCCCAGGAGCCGCAGCCCAGGGTCAGAGACGGCTTCATGCCAAAGTTGTACAGGTCACCGATGCCGCCGTGCGAGGACGGGGTGTTGATGACGATACGGCAGGCCTTCATGGCGTGCTCGAACAGGCTGATCTTCTCGGCCTGGGCGGGGTGCACGTACAGAGAGGCGGTGTGGCCCGGGCCACCGGCGAGCACCAGGTGCTCGGCCTTGTCGACGGCCTCCTGGAAGTCCTTGGCGTGGTACATGGCCAGGACCGGGGAGAGCTTCTCGTGGGAGAACTCCTCCTTTGCGGGGTCGGTGGAGGTGACCTCGGCGATTAAGATCTTGGTCTTGGCGGGAACCTCGATGCCGGCGAGCTCGGCGATCTTGGCGGCAGCCATGCCGGGGATGCGGTGATCGAGGGCGCCGTTCTTGAACATGGCGGCACGCAGGGCCTCCATCTCGGCACCCTGCTTGACGAAGTAGCAGCCGCGCTTTTGGAACTCGGCCTTGACCTGGTCATAGATGGTGTCGATGACGGTCACGGACTGCTCGGAAGCGCAGATCATGCCGTTGTCGAAGGTCTTGGAGTGGATGATGGAGTTGACGGCGAGCAGCACGTCGGCGGTGTCGTCGATGACGACCGGGGTGTTACCGGCGCCAACGCCCAGGGCGGGCTTGCCCGAGGAGTAAGCGGCCTTGACCATGCCCGGGCCACCGGTGGCGAGGATGATGTCGACGTCGCGCATGACCATGTTGGTCAGCTCGATGGAGGGGACATCGACCCAGCCGATGATGCCCTCGGGGGCGCCGGCCTTGACGGCGGCGTCAAGCACGAGCTTGGCGGCGGCGATGGTGCACTTGGCGGCTGCCGGGTGCGGGGAGATGATGATGGCGTTGCGGGTCTTCAGGCTGATCAGCGTCTTGAAGATCGCAGTGGAGGTGGGGTTGGTCGTCGGGATGACGGCGCCCACGATGCCGATGGGCTCGGCGATCTTGGTGATGCCGTAAGCCTCGTCGCGCTCCAGGACACCACAGGTCTTGGTGTTCTTGTAAGCGTTGTAGATGTACTCTGCGGCGTAGTGGTTCTTGATGACCTTGTCCTCAAGAACGCCGCGGCCGGTCTCCTCGATGGCCATCTTCGCCAACGGGATACGAGCCTTGTTGGCGGCCATGGCGGCCTCATAGAAGATCTTGTCGACCTGCTCCTGCGTGTACGTAGCAAAAAGCGCCTGGGCCTCTCGCATCTGAGCGAGCTTAGCCTCAAGCGCCTCTACGTTGTCCACAATTGCGGGAGTAGTGTTTTCCGGTGACTTTTTCACCATTTGTGTCTCCTTGCGATCGGAGATTTACCCTACAAGATGCATGATAGCAAGAAATAAATCGGTGAACGGTCAGATTCCCGTAAAAGACAAACTAAAACGCTTCAATTAAATGAAACGTTTTAACCATTTAACTAATAGCCGAACGTCTTCTCCGGGCGAATTGCTAGTTTCCCCATGGCTATGGTCTGGAGTTTGTTCATTGTTTGTTCATTAGGTCTTGGGAAATTAATGCACATCGATCAATTCTGGCTGGTCGTGACACAATTTTTTGGTCGTTTCTATTTCATGGCAATAAACGCGTTCTCTTGTCAGACAAAACACTGGTATTAAACTAAAAATAATGTGCCAGACGGCACATTCAGTAAGAGTGAAATATATGCCTTTGTCTCTGGGTATTTTGTCGCCCTTTACCGGTTCATGTCAGATGAGTAGAAGGGGCGGTTTGTGAGATTGCCACGCTGTAGGCGAGCTCTCGTTTGGCTCGTCTCTTTTTTGTTCGTGTTTAATACGATCCCTACGGGCGTATTTGCTGATGAAATAGTGAATATTGACCCTCAACAAAACACGACTTCGGAGAATCTGTCTAATGAATCTGCTGATAGTGCCTCTGTGTCGGGGGGGTGCGGATGAGGCTTCGTCTAACGATAAGACGGATTCAAGTGATGATCAAAAACCTGAATCTGATGTCTCGGATAAGCAGTCAAACGATGTGAATGTGAATGAAACATCTGATGAATCGAATTCTGATGCAGCAGAATCTGGTGTTTTTCAAGTCAATGATCAATCAACATTTGAGGATGCGCTGAATAAAATTGCCTCTGATAATTTATCAGAGATCAGACTTGTCCTAAAAGGCGGCTCGTCTTTTGTGGTGCCGACCAAAGATTACGTTTCGACTTTCGGCGTTGCTAACAAGAAGATTACCGTGACGAGTGACGGTAATAATCGCGCAACCTTGCACTTCTCCAACCGTGCCATTCTTTCCGGATCTTGTACTTTTGACAACGTCGAAGTGGTTGGTTCAGGAAAATTCTATTGCAATGGTTTCGATACCGTGTTCACTCGTAACTGCGAGCTCAAGCTCTCTGAAACACTTTATGGCGGTGGCTATAAGTCGACTGTCGACCACACACATGTGGTGATAGCTGCGTCTGGATATATCAATCCTGGTAATAGCGCTGGCCTTCATGACGTCATTGGTGGTTCATATCAAGGGTCCGTCGAGCATGACACCTATCTTGAGATCAGCGGTGACCTTGGTATGACTAGCGGTAATCACGTTAATCCCGGTTGCATGCGCGGCGATGGGTCGAGCGGCGATGGAAACGGCTGTCCTTCTGTTTATGTGGGTGGTAACGCCACGCTTGTTTACGACAATGCCAACTGCGAAGTTTCTCCTGCTATCGAAGGCACTTACGGTTGCGAGATGCGCGGCAACGTGACGCTTGATGTTCGCTCGGGTGAAACAAATGAAATATGCGGTACTGAGGGCGATGCCAGCGAGTCGATAATTGATGGGAATTTACATATCATCGCTGGATCCGAGAGCTATGCAAATAGCGATCGTATCTTGCGTTTGGGTGGCAACTGGGGCATTACGGGAGCTGGCAATCTTTTTGCGGCAATGCCTGGGCAGACGGAGCATTACATTATTAAGGGTAGTGTTACCATCGACACTTTTGAAAATGTTTGGGGCTGGGATAAAGGTACAGTTCCAGATAGCTACGATCTTCCCAATATTAATGGTGCCATTATGGGCAGGGTAGGCGGAGACATCACCATTAATGTTCAAGGCTCTCATTTACAAGATATTTATGGTGCAAGCGAAGATTCTTCTGTCAGCGGCACGGTAACTATCAACACGATCAATGCTGAACTAAAGAATAGTCTTTACGGTGATCCTGACTATGACGAGGGGGATATTCTCGCGCTAAGTTCTAGTACGGCAGGGGGCGCATGCAAGGTTCTCGTCGACGGTGGCGATGTGAACATAATCAGGCTCACGGAGGCGACATTAGCTAATGAAGGCTCCGAAATAACTGTTTCAGGTAGTCCGAAAGTCAGAACTGGGATTCTTTCGACGACAAATTATGACTCGGCGCCTTTAAATGCTCCCACCGTCAACTTTAATAATTGTTCGGCAACAATCCCCTTTGTGCAGTCAGCAACAAATGTTTACGTTAAGAATGGCTCACGGGTCACTCTTAATGGACTTTGGCTGACGATGGACCTTACTGTTGAAAAGGACAGTTCGCTGGTAACGGATGATAAAGATGCAGTCACGCTTGAGGGCAACGCCGTGATCAATGGTTCGTGGGAACAGCTGTATGACCGCGCCGATAGCGGGAATCCAGATTTGACTGTGGCTGGCTCCCTGACCGTTGGGCAGGGAGGTCAATTCGTTAACCATGGATCGATGTCCGTCGTAAAGGATGCCTCGAATTCTGGATTGATGGCTCTGCTGAAGCCGGTAATCATCCAGGGTTCATATGACGGTGTTTCCGCTGAGGTGAGACTTCCGATAGTTTCTGAGGGCAAAAACTATAATGTCGGATCTATTCCGCTTGATATTCGCGGAGTTGCTTCGGGTGTCACGACGGTTAACACCGTGGATGCCTCTGACTGGGAGATTCTTAAAAAGCCGACAATCGGTGACAACTATGTTTTGGGGAAGGCTGGCGCTAAAGATACGCCTGCTCAAGGCACTTTTGTTTTGGGCAATTCCGATGCTCTGAACGAGGGAATGTATCTTAAGCGAACGAATGACGCGGCCGGAAATAAGAACAACTTCATGTGGCAAGTTGCTGCAAAGATTGATTTAACTTTTGACGCCAACGGCGCCGACGATCCAGCCTACCCTCTGGTTAAAACTCAGGAAAAAATAAAAGGTAAGAATAGTTACACCTTCGCGCTGCCCAAGACCGCCCCGACCCGCAAGGGCTGGGCGTTCGACGGCTGGAGCACCGAGAGGGACGGCTCGGGCGATCAGTTCACCGACAAGATCGAGGTCTCCAGGTCCACGACCGTCTACGCCCAGTGGAAGTGGGTGCCCCGCGACGTCACCGTGACCTTCGACGAGAACGGCGGCGAGACCAAGGCCGACCCCGCCTCCCAGACCAAGGCCACCGAGCCGGGTGCCCTGGCTTCGACAGGGGAGAGACTGCTGCCGGTTCTTCCGCTGGCAGTTGCCGGATCTGCTTTGACTTCTTTAGGTTTGCTGCTCGAATACAACCGCAAGAAGAGGCGGAACGATAAATAAGTAATGGCCTGCCATGGCTTTGAACGAACTGCCTCCCATTTCTTGGACATGAGAAATGGGAGGCTTTCTTTATGCGCGTTGATTTGAGAGTGAAGCATGATGTCGAGGCCAGGAAGGCGGCCATAGGGCTCTTCGAGCTCGGGCACGGGTATAAATCTGCCGCGATCGCCCTTTCGCTTCCCGTGGAAGCCGTGAGAAGATGGCAGGAGATATACCGCGCATTCGGGAGCGAGGTGCTGCTGCGCATGGACGGAAAGCTGGGCAGGTACACATACGAGCAGAAGGCCGCCGGCGGTCGCCGAGATCTTCTCGCGCACCGCCAACGGCTGCGGGCACCGGCAGATAGCGATGTGCCTCAGGGCGGAAGAGGGGGCCGTGATAGCCGACAAGACCGTGCTCGAGATGAT
>QSCH01000010.1:0-66697 GCA_003462965.1 Collinsella sp. OF03-4AA | reverse complement strand
GCGGCGCAGGCAGGTAAGATTGAAGGGCCTGACGCCGGAGGAGTTCCGGAACCGGGCCCTTGCGGCGTAGTCGCTATTTATTCAGTCCAAGTTTCGGGGCGCAGTTCACTGTCCCCTTTGTGGTGGTTTTCTAGGTCGTTAGCTCAGCAGCATGCGGTCGTTGGCGAGCTCGCGCCCGAGACCTCCTCGAACTTCTGCAGCAGGTCGGCCACGGTGAGCGACTTCTTCTCATCGCCCGCCACGTCGTAAATCACGTGACCCTCGTGCATCATAATCAGGCGATTGCCCAGACGGATGGCGTCATTCATGTTGTGCGTGACCATGAGCGTGGTCAGGTGGTTCTCGTCGACAATCTCCTCGGTCAGATTGAGCACCTTAGAGGCGGTCTTGGGGTCGAGTGCCGCGGTGTGCTCGTCGAGCAGCAGCAAGCGCGGCTTGGTGAGCGTGGCCATGAGCAGCGTGAGTGCCTGGCGCTGGCCACCCGAAAGCAGGCCGACCTTGGCGTTGAGGCGCGTGTCCAGGCCAAGGTCCAGGCGCTTGAGCAACTCAACGTACTCGTCCTTCTCGGCCTTGGTGACGCCCCACGAAAGGCCGCGACGCTGGCCGCGACGCTTGGCGAGGGCCAAGTTCTCGGCAATCTGCATGTCGGCTGCGGTGCCGCGCATGGGATCCTGGAACACACGGCCCAGGTACTTGGCGCGCTGCGACTCGCTCAGACGCGAGATGTCGGTGCCGTCGAGCTCAATAACACCCGAATCAAGCGGATACACGCCGGCGATCATATTGAGCAGCGTGGACTTGCCGGCGCCGTTGCCGCCGATCACAGTTACAAAGTCGCCGTCGTTGAGGGTAAGGTCGACGCCGGTGAGCGCGCGCTTCTCGGTGACGGTGCCCTTGTTAAAGGTCTTCTTGACGTGCGAGAGCTTAAGCATCTGCCTCATCTCCCTTCGTGTAGGAGCTGCGGAGCTTATAGCGCTCCCAAACCACGGGCACGCACAGGGCCACGGCGACAATCACAGCAGAGAGCAGTTTCATGTCGTTGGCGTCCATGCCCAGCTGCAGCACGATGGCGCGGATGAGGAAGTACACCACGGAGCCAAAGACGGCGGAGGCCAGACGGACGGAGAACTGCGTGAGACCGTCGGGCAGCAGGCGGCCGAGCACCTCGCCGATGACGATGGCGGCAAGACCGATAACGATGGCGCCGGTGCCCATGCCAATGTCGGCATACTTCTGGCTCTGGCAGATGAGCGCACCCGAAAGGCCAATGAGGGCGTTGGAGAGCACGAGGGCGATCATTTTGGTGGTGTTGGTGTTAACGCCCAGGGCGCGGATCATGTACTCGTTGTTGCCGGTGGCACGCAGCGCCGAGCCGATCTCGGTGCCAAAGAACCAGTACAGGATGGCGACGATGGCCACGGCCAGCACAATGCCTAGGATAATGGCAACAGTGGACTGCGGCAGGCCCGTCATGTTGCTGACGGATGAGAAGATAGTGCCCTTGGCAAGGATGGGCGTGTTGGACTTGCCCATGATGCGCAGGTTGATGGACCACAGACTGATCTGCGTCAGGATTCCGGCGAGGATTGCGGGAATCTCAAAGACGGTGGTCAAGATGCCCGTGACGGCGCCCGCGATGGCGCCGGCGCACATGCCGGCCAGCACGGCGAGCAAGGGGTCGACGTTATTGTTGACGATGAGCACGGCGCAGACACAGCCGCCGAGGGCAAAGCTGCCGTCGCAGGTCATATCGGGGATGTCGAGCAGGCGGAACGTGATAAACACGCCAAGCACCATAATGCCCCAGAGGACGCCCTGCGAAACGGCGCCCTGCAATGCAATGAGCATGCTTCATACCTCCTAGGATAGGGTGGACACGTGATTTTCCATAATAGCGGTACCAATGCATAAAAGAGCGGCGGACAGACGTTTTGTTTTACCTGAAACAAGCAGGGCGAACGCCGGCCTTTAGCGTTCGCCCCAATGACTCAGATATTGAATAACGCAGCCGTGGCGCGCGTGCGGGCCCTAGACGCGTTATTCGTCCAGAGCGGAAAGGTCGATACCCAGAGCCTCGGCCATCTCGTCGTTCTTGACGACGACCAGGTCCTTGCTCGAGAGGTGCTTGATCGGCATATCCTCGGGCTTGGCCTCGCCCTTCAGGATCTTAACGGCCATCTCGCCCGCGGCGTAGCCCAGGTCCTTATAGTTGATGGAGAGGGTGAACAGGCCGCCGGCCATGCACATACCCTCCTCGCCGGTCACGAAGGGGAGCTTATTCTCCTTGCAGATCTGGCCGACCTGCGAAGCGCCCGCGGCGATGGTGTTGTCAGTGGGGGAGTACAGCGCGTCGACCTTGCCCACGGCAGACTCGACGACGGACTGAATCTCGTTGGAGCTCGAGACGGTGAAGTCGGTGTACTCGAGGCCCAGCTTGTCGAGCTCCTTCTTGGCGGCCTTGATCTGGACGTCGGAGTTGGACTCGGCGGTGCAGTAGAGCAGGCCGACCTTTTTAACGTCGGGCAGGACCTTCTGCATCATCTCGAGCTGCTCGGCGACCGGGGTGAGGTCGGAAGCGCCCGTGACGTTGGTGCCGGGCTTGTCGTTGTCCTGGACCAGGCCGGAGGCGGCGTAGTCGGTGATGGCGCAGCCCACGATGGGGATATCGGCCGTGGCGCCGGCAGCTGCCTGTGCGGCGGGCGTGGCGATGGCATAAATCAGGCTGACGTTGTCGCCCACAAACTTGTCGGCAATGGACTTACACGTGGACTGGTCGTTCTGAGCGTTCTTCTGGTCGATCTGGACCTTAAGGCCGCTCTCCTTGATGGCCTTGACAAAGCCATCGTTGGCGGCGTCGAGTGCGGAGTGCTCGGTGAGCTGCAGAACGCCGATGGTGTAGTCGGAACCGGCGGCAGCAGAGCCGGAACCAGAGTTGCCGCCGCATCCGGCGAGCGGGGCGAGCGCGAGCAGGCCGGCGGAGACCAGAAGGCTCCTGCGGCTGATGGTGATGTCCTCATATCATTACCCCCAGTATAAAAATGGCTGGAAACACTGCACTGGGACAAAGTGCAAGTGGGACTATAGTAGCGCTGATGTCCATTTTTACAACAGCCTGGCGGGTTTTTTAATACAGAATCGGATGGGCGGTACGGGTAGTCGAATGGGCGGCGGAGGGTCTTATGCGGCGGAGGCGGCGTCGTCCTCGTCCAGGCGGCGAAGAGCTTCTTGCCGTCGAGGAGACGTGTGGTGACGTTTCTCATTCGGCCAATCTCTACGGTGCGCAACGTGTCATCGGCGCCTCGGGCGTCATAGACCGTTCCCAGCAAATACGAGATGCCATCGCGCTGCCTGATGGCAAAGGGACGGAGTGTCATCCGTGCTGCTTCGGTTTCGCCGCGTGTCGTGACGCTCGAAATATCAAAACTCACCGTGGTTCCGTGGTCGATGGCCTGCTCGACGAGCTCGCACGTGTCGATGCGCTTGATGGGCGTGCGTGTTGCCTTGGTAGCCTTGCTGCTTGCGCTTGGAGCGGGTTCGGGTGTGTCGAGGTAGCCGCGAACGTCGGCGCTCGCCATGGCAACTAAGTGCTGCGCCGTGCTCTTGCGGATAGCGATAGGCGTGGAGCGGTTGCGCATGACCATACCGTGGAGCCGGATGATCTCTTCATCGGTGAGCGGGCGGGTAAGAAGTTTGTAGCCCACGCCGCGTTTGTACTCAATTTCGTATCCGGCATGGCGAAGCGCGGAGATGGCGGTGTAGATGCTGCGCCGCGCCGCCGAGATGGGCATGCGGGCGGGGTCGTCGGGATGGGCGAGGCACCGGATCAACTCATCGGAAAGCATGGCCTTGTCCTCGCCGGTGTTTTCGCTCAAGAGCTGCAGGATGCGAACGGCGCGATAGGCCGCCATCGAGGCGGCGCCTCTCGTCGTGGTGTCGTAGGTTTCAACAGCGGCTTCGGTCATAGTGCCCACGTCCTTTCCGTTTTGGTGGCGACGGTATGGAGCCTAGGACGTGGGGCTTTCCCAGGGGCGCAGGGCGCTCTGGGCGGTCGGTAGTCGTCGGCAAACGGCGGGTCGAGTTTTCAACAGCCCTGCTCAACTGACCAAAAACTTGCCAAAAGCTTGACGGATGCTGTTGAAAAAAGCGCCTCTCGACCGATGTCGAGAGCGCTTGTGCGATGAGCGTTGGCGTGTGGCGACGCGAGCTAGCGTCCGACGATTAGAAGTCGGCGTTGCCCACGGTGCGCGGGTGCGGCAGGACGTCGCGGATGTTGCCCACGCCGGTCAGATACATGACCAAGCGCTCGAAGCCCAGACCGTAGCCGGCGTGCTTGCAGGAACCGTAACGGCGCAGGTCAAGGTAGTACTTGTACTGCTCGGGATTCATGCCCAGGTCCTTGATGCGGGCCTCGAGCAGATCCAGGCGCTCCTCGCGCTGGGAGCCGCCGATAATCTCGCCGATACCGGGAACCAGGCAGTCGGCGGCGGCGACGGTCTTGCCGTCTTCGTTCATGCGCATGTAGAACGCCTTGATCTCGGCTGGGTAGTCGGTCACGAAGGTCGGGCGCTTAAAGTGCCCCTCGGTCAGGAAGCGCTCGTGCTCGGTCTGCAGGTCGATGCCCCAGCTCACGGGGTAGTCAAACTTGTGACCGGAGGCGACGGCCTGCTCCAGGATTTCGACGGCCTCGGTATAGGTGACGCGGGCGAAGTCGGAGTTTGCCACGTGGTCTAGGCGCTCGAGCAGACCCTTGTCCACAAACTTGTTGAGCATATTGAGCTCGTCGGGGCAGGTTGCCATAACGTCCTTGAGGACGTACTTGAGCATGGCCTCGGCGTTATCCATGTAGTCGTTAAGGTCGGCAAAGGCCATCTCGGGCTCGATCATCCAAAACTCGGCGGCGTGGCGCGTGGTGTTGGAGTTTTCGGCACGGAAGGTGGGGCCAAAGGTGTACACGTCGCCAAAGGCCATGGCAAAGTTCTCGGCATTGAGCTGGCCGGACACGGTGAGGCTCGCATGCTTGCCAAAGAAGTCCTGGCTCCAGTCGACCTCGCCGGACTCGGTGAGGGGCGGATTTTTGGGGTCGAGCGTGGTCACACGGAACATCTCGCCGGCGCCCTCGCAGTCACTCGTGGTGATGATGGGGGTGTTGACGTAGACAAAGCCCTGCTCCTGGAAGAAGCGGTGGATGGCGGCAGCCGCGACAGAGCGGATGCGGAACACGGCGCGGAACAGGTTGGTGCGCGGGCGCAGGTGCTGCTGGGTGCGCAGGAACTCGACGGTCGCGCGCTTCTTCTGCAGCGGGTAATCCGGGGCGCTGACGCCCTCGACCTCGATGGAGGTGGCAGAAAGCTCGAAAGGCTGGGGCGCGTCGGGCGTCAGCTTGACGGTGCCGGTGCAAATGAGTGCGGCCGAGACGTTTTGATGGGCGATCTCGTCGTAGTTGTCGAGTGCCTCGCGGTTCATGACGACCTGCAGGTCGCGGAAGCAACTGCCGTCGTTGAGCGTAACAAAGCCAAAGTTCTTCATGTCGCGGACGGACTTGACCCAGCCGGCGACGGTGACGGTCTGGCCGCCGAGCGACTCGGCATCGGCATAGAGCTGCGCGATTTTGGTGCGGTTCACGTATCCTCCCATAACGGTTGAATGATAGTTATCCATACAGCTCGGTATTCTAGCAGCTCGGCTCATTTGGGCTATACAGATAAGGCATTGGCGGGATGGTTTTTCAAACGAAAAGCGCCCGCGGCCAAATGGTCGCGGGCGCTTGACGAGGTGCCTTTTGGCTGTGTGGCGCGGGGCCTGGCTACTTGGTCTTGGCAACCAGCAGCGGATCGCCAAGCTTGACGAGCGGATTGCCGCCGATAAGCGTGCCAGACTCGCCGACGTGGTCGATGCTCTTGAGGCGGTCGAGCTCAGAGATGATGACGGTCACGATGTCCTCGTGACCGGCGGCCTTGATAGCGTCGCGGTCGAAGCTGATGAGCGGCTGGCCGGCCTTGACCGTGTCGCCCATCTCGACAAAGCGGGCAAAACCCTTGCCGTTCATTTCCACGGTGCCCAGGCCAACATGGATGAACACGCGAAGACCGTCCTCGGTGATCATGCCGATGGAGTGGTTGGTGACGGTGGTGGCGCCGATACGGCCGTTAGCGGGGGCGTAAATGGTGCCGGTAATGGGCTCGATGCCGTAGCCCTGGCCGAGCATGCCCGAGGCGATGGTCTCGTCGGGAACCTCACTCAGATTGACGAGCACGCCGTTGACAGGAGCGTAGATGACGCCTTCGCGGGTGGCGAAGCTTGCTGCGGGCGGAACGGACGCCTCGCCCGACGAAGTGAACGTGGACTTGAGCGAATCGAGCAGACCCATAGATGCCTCCAACGTATCAGGCGCGCATGTTGCACGCGTGTGGTTTGCCGGAAACGTTTCGTACGTGTTTCCCAGCACGGTCAGCGCTCCTATTTTACGCTGTCCAACGATACCTCTGAACAGCGATTTTGTGATATATCAGTTGAAGGCCAACTTATTGCGGAGGTGTTTCTGCGCCGCGGGCTCAAGTGGGGTACGCTAAGGTGCGAAAAACGAGTGCGCACGAATCGCACGGAGGGAGCACCTATGATTATTGAGAACCATGCGCTGTGGGGCGAGGAGCCGACCGAGGATTATCCGGCGACGTTTACGTATTTGGGTGCCGAGCCGCTGCCCGACAAGCCCAATGGCCGCCGCCCCGCGGTGATCATCTGCGGCGGAGGCGGGTTTACGCATATCGCTCCGCACGAGCAGGACCCGGTGGCGTTTGCATTTTTGGACCGCGGCTACCAGGCCTTTGTGCTCAACTATGTGACGAGTGGCACGGGTGACGTGAGTTTTCCGCGCCCGCAGGCAGACCTTGCCAAGATGGTCGCTATCGTGCGCGCCAACGCCGACGAGTGGCATGTCGATCCCAAGCGCGTGTGCGTCGTGGGCTTCTCGGCGGGCGGCATGATTTGCGCTTCGCTGGCAACGCAGTGGAAGACTGGTCCCTTCGCGGGCCTGGCAGGGGCTCGTCCGGAGGATATTCGTCCCGACGCCGTGGTGCTGGGCTATCCGTTGCTCGACCTTGCCTATGTGCGTGATATGCAGACGCGCGACCCGCGCATCGACCTGCGCGTGCCCAAGACGGGTGGCAAGACGGGGCGCGATTTGCTTAACGACTATCTGTCGATGGTGACGGGCGGCGAGGCGACCGATGAGCACTTGACCGACATTTGCCCTACCACGCACGTTTCGCGCCAGATGCCCCGACCTTTGTGTGGGGCGTTTCGGACGACAAGACGGCGCCGATCGCGCAGGTCTATCCGTTTGCGCAGCGCATGGCCGAGGAGGGCGTCGCTTGCGAGATGCACGTCTTTGACCAGGGTGGCCACGGCCTTTCGCTCGGCAACGCCAACACTGCGGTCGACAATGAGGACAAGCAAGTGGCGGTCCGTCCTTGGATTCGCCTAGCCTTCCGCTTTTTGGAACGCCATATGTAAAAGTAGACTACTTACCCGTTTCAAAAAGCCTACTCAGAGGAGGAGCCATGCTTGAGGGTACGTATGTGGTTTCGGCCCAGACGCCGGTGGGGAGTAAACGCGGCGAGGTGACGTTTGCACATGGGGTGAACGGCGCGCTCAGGGCAGTACTAAACGTCAGGGGTCTCAATATCGCTCTCTCGAGTGCCCGCGCTGAGGGCGATTTCTTTGAGCTCTCGGGTACTATCTCCCACGTCTTGATGGGCAAGGCGCCCTTTACATGCACGGGGTCGGTCGAGGGTGATCGACTCACCGCTACCGCGCGGTCGGGTTCCGTTTCGATCTCGCTGAGCGGTATGCGCAAAGAGCTTTCGGGGCGCACCGCATAAAGTTTGCGCAGGTAAACATCGGTATTTGACTTTATAAAAAAGTTCAGAGCGCTATCATTTGTCGTTACGAGTTGGTTAGCCCCGGTAAACGGTTAACCGCGTCTAACGAAAGGATGAGCGCGTGAGACTCGATACACTCGAGATTGGAAAGGACGCCGTTGTCGCATCGGTGACATCCGACGATCAGGCGCTCCGACAGCATATTTTGGACATGGGCCTAACGCCGGGCACCGAAGTCACCATGATGAAGTACGCCCCTATGGGCGACCCGCTCGAGATTCGCCTGCGTGGCTACGAGTTGACGCTGCGCAAGGACGATGCCGCTCGCATCGAGCTCGTGGGCGTTCACGACACCGATATGGGTCCGCGCGCCAACGCCGCAATCGGCACGACGGAGCATCCGGCACTCGGCGAGGGGACGTATTCGCCCCGCGCCGCGAAGACGGCCGTGCCCGAGGGCGCACCGCTGCATTTTGCCCTCGCCGGCAACCAGAACTGCGGCAAGACCACGCTGTTCAACCAGCTGACGGGCTCCAACCAGCATGTCGGTAACTTTCCTGGCGTGACGGTCGACCGCAAAGATGGCACCATCCGCAACCACCCCGAGGCAAGCGTTACCGACCTGCCCGGCATTTACTCCCTGTCGCCGTACACGGGCGAGGAGATCGTGAGCCGCCAGTTTATCCTGGATGAGCATCCCGACGCCATCATCGACATCATCGACGCTACCAACATCGAGCGCAATTTGTACCTGACGCTGCAGCTTATGGAGCTCGATCGCCCCATGGTCATCGCGCTCAACATGATGGACGAGGTGACGGCCAACGGCGGCGCCGTGGACGTCAACCTGCTCGAGAGCCTGTTGGGCGTGCCTGTTGTCCCCATTAGCGCTGCCCGCAACGAGGGCATCGGCGAGTTGGTGGACCACGCCCTGCACGTGGCACGGTTCCGCGAGCGTCCTGGTCGCCTGGACTTTTGCGCGCCCGACGGTCCGGACGGCGGTGCGCTGCATCGCTGCATCCACGGTATTGCTAACCTGATCGAGGACCATGCCGTGACGGCGCACATCCCGGTGCGCTTTGCGGCGACTAAGCTGGTCGAGGGCGATGAGCTGGTAACCGAGGCGCTTCACCTGGATCGCAATGAGCTCGACGCTATCGAGCACATCATTACCCAGATGGAGGGCGAGGCCGGCACCGACCGCCTATCTGCGTTGGCCGATATGCGTTTTAGCTTTATCGGCGACGTGTGCGGGCGTTGCGTCGTCAAGCCGCACGAAAGCCGCGAGCACGTGCGCTCCGTCAAGATTGACCGCATCCTGACAGGTCGTTACACAGCCATTCCGGCGTTTCTGGTGATCATGGGCCTCGTCTTTTGGCTGACGTTTGGCGTGATCGGCGCGGCGTTGCAGGGACTCATGGAGGACGGTATCGCTGCCATCATCGCCTCGGCCGATGCGGGCCTCAAGGCGTTCGGAACCAACGACGTGGTGCGCTCGCTGGCTGTCGACGGCGTGCTTACGGGCGTGGGTAGCGTGCTGACCTTCCTGCCGATTATCGTCGTGCTCTTCTTGTTCCTCTCCATTCTGGAAGACTCCGGATACATGGCACGCGTGGCCTTTGTCATGGATAAGGTGCTGCGTCGCTTTGGCCTGTCGGGCCGCAGCTTTGTGCCCATGCTCGTCGGTTTTGGCTGCACCGTGCCGGCTATCATGTCGACCCGTACGCTCCCATCCGAGCACGACCGCAAGATGACGGTCATGCTCACACCGTTCATGAGCTGCTCGGCCAAGCTGCCGGTTTACGGCTTGCTGTGCGGGGCGTTTTTCCCACAGGCGACGGTTCCCGCCATGGTCTCGCTCTATCTGATTGGTATTGCGGTTGGTTGCATTGCGGCTCTGGTGCTCAACCGTACGGCATTTAAGGGCGACCCGGTGCCGTTTATCATGGAGCTCCCCAATTACCGCCTGCCGAGCGTCAAGACGACGGTGATGCTGGCATGGGATAAGGCCAAGGACTTTATTACCAAGGCCTTTACCATTATCTTTGCCGCTACGGTGGTCATCTGGTTCCTGCAGACGTTCGATATCCGCTTTAACGTGGTCGCCGACCAGTCGCAAAGCCTGCTTGCCGGTCTGGGTAGCATCATCGCACCGGTGTTGGCCCCGCTCGGTTTTGGCGACTGGCGCGCCTCGACGGCACTCGTCACGGGACTTATTGCCAAGGAGAGCGTCATCTCGACGCTCACGGTGCTTTTGGGCGCAACCTCTCCCGCGGCACTGTCAGCCATGTTTTCGCCGTTTACCGCCTACGTGTTCTTGGTCTTTACGCTGCTGTACCCGCCTTGCGTGGCGTCCATCGGCGCCGTCAAGAGCGAGTTGGGCGCGCGCTATGCCGTTGCCGTATTCGCGTTTCAGGTGATGGTCGCCTGGATCGTGGCGTTTGTCGTGCATTCGGCGGGCATATTGCTGGGGCTGGCTTAGTTATTAATTGACGGCGCAACCTCTGTGTATTGAGTTGATTGCGGCCCTGCATCTGTACTGACGGATGCGGGGTCGTTGCTATATAATCGCCCACCGCTCAAGACAATCGGAGAGGTTTCTACATGGCTCAGGCAAGACAAGATGGCATCTCACTCAAGCAGTGGCTCCCGCTTATCGGGCTCGCCTGCTGCGCGTTCGTATTCAACACGTCGGAGTTCATGCCCATCGGCCTTCTGACTGATATCGCCGCGTCGTTCTCGCTCACCGAGGCCCAGGCAGGCTTCATGATCTCGGTCTATGCCTGGGGCGTCATGCTGCTGTCGCTGCCGCTTATGGTGTTTGCCTCGCGCTTTGAGTTCAAGCGGATGCTGCTGGGCGTTTTGGCCGTGTTTTCGCTCGGCCAGTTCCTGTCCGCTGTGGCATCCACCTATCCTATTTTGGTCTGCGCGCGCTTGGTGGTTGCCTGCGCGCACGCCGTGTTCTGGTCAGTCGCCTCGATCATGGCCTCGCGCCTAGTCGACACCCGCCACGGGGCGCTCGCGATCAGCATAATCGCCACGGGCTCGTCCATCGCGCAGATCTTTGGCCTGCCGATCGGCCGCGCCATCGGACTGGCCGTGGGCTGGCGCATGACATTCGCCGTGGTCGGTGCCTTCTCTGCCGCCGCGGTGGTGTACCAGGCAGCGGTGTTCCCGGCCATGCCGGCGGGCGAGCGTTTTACGCTCAAGCAGCTGCCTGAGCTGCTCAAGAACCCGTTCCTGATCGCGCTCTACGCGGTCACGGTCTTTATGGCGACCGGCTATTATGCGGGTTACAGCTATATCGAGCCGTTCTTGGCACAGGTCGCGCACGTCGACGCAAGCGCTATTACCATGACGCTGACGGCGTTCGGCTGTTCTGGTCTGGTGGGCAGCTGGCTGTTTGGCCGTCTGTTCGACGGGCACCGCTTCCCGTTCTTGGCTATCACGCTTTCCGGCGTGCCAGCGGCCCTGCTGCTCATGGGTCCGGTCGCATTGTCGCTCGTCGCCGTTCTCGCTGTTTGCGCGCTATGGGGCTGCTGCGCCACGGCCTTTAACGTGGCGTTCCAAGCCGAGCTCATCAAGTACACACCGGCGGATTCGTCGGCCGTCGCCATGTCGATCTTCTCGGGCCTGTTCAACCTGGGTATCGGCACGGGCACCGCAATCGGTGGCGCCGTGGTTTCGGGTCCCGGTATCGCTTGGATTGGCTTCGCGGGCGGGGCGATTACCGTCGTGGGCGTCATCCTCGCCATCACCGTGCTGTTCCCGGCCATACGCCGTGCAAAGCCCGTCGCCTAATCACGTCCCCCCATCAGTTGCGGTGGAATAGTTCCTGTTTAAGGCCTTTGAAGGCCCAGACAGGAACTATTCCACCGCAACTTATTTTGGGGGAGGGGATACGAGCTGGGCATACAATGGATGTCGTTATGTTGAGCTTACCGGGAGGTTGCTATGTGGGCATACGAGACGACGCTCTATCAAATCTATCCGCTGGGCTTTTGTGGAGCTCCGCGCGAGAACGCCGCACCCGTTGCCGAGGACGAACTCTTCCAAGCTGCCAACGCCGCGCCCAACTCCGATGCCCCCATCATGAAAATCGCCCAATGGGCCGATTACCTGCAGGAACTCGGCGTTGCGCCGTGCTCATCAACCCGCCGCTCGAGTCTGATAGCCACGGCTACGATACGCGCAGCCTGCGCCATATCGACCGCCGCCTGGGCGGGGATGCCGATTTTGCCGCCGTATGCGAGACGCTGCACGCCCATGGCATCCGCGTGGTGCTCGATGCTGTCTTTAACCACGTTGGCCGCGGTTTTTGGGCCTTCCGCGACGTGCAGGAGCGCAAGTGGGACTCGCCCTACAAGGACTGGTTCCACATCAGCTTTGACGGCGACTCGTGCTACGGCGACGGCTTTTGGTACGAGGGCTGGGAAGGCCATTTTGAGCTTGTGAAGCTCAACCTGCAAAACCCCGCCGTGGTCGATTACCTGCTTGAGTCCGTGCGTTGCTGGGCAGAGGTCTTTGGCATCGACGGCCTGCGCCTGGATGTTGCCTATATGCTCGATCGCGACTTCATGCGCCGCCTGCACGCCTTTACCCGTGAGCTCAAGCCCGACTTTGTGCTGATTGGCGAGACGCTCCACGGCGACTATAACCAGATCGCCAACGACGAGATGCTCGACTCCTGCACCAACTACGAGTGCTACAAGGGCCTGTACTCCAGCTTTAACTCGGTCAACATGTTCGAGATTGCCCACTCGCTGCATCGCCAGTTTGGCGGTGACCCGTGGTGCATTTATCGCGGCAAGCATCTGCTGTCGTTTGTCGACAACCACGACGTGCCGCGCCTGGCGAGCATCCTCACCGACAAGTCGTGCCTGCGTCCCGCCTATGGCATGCTCTTTGGCGTGCCGGGCATTCCGTGTGTCTACTATGGCAGCGAGTGGGGGATTGCTGGCGAAAAGGGCGGCCCCGATGGCGACTGGGCGCTGCGCCCTGCGCTCGATGAGCCTGCGCCCAACGAGCTGACGGCGTTCATCACGCAGCTTGCGCACCTTCGCTCGGCCGACGATGCGGCGGCCCGTGCCCTCAACTATGGTGCCTATCGCAACGTGGTGATCCAGAACAAGCAGCTGCTGTTCGAGCGCGCCTGCGACGACGCGACGGTGCTCGTGGCGGTCAATGCCGTGAACAAGCCCTATACCTTTGGAGCCGGTGAGCTCAACGGCTCTTTTGCCGACCTACTTGCCGACGGCGCGCCTACAGTCGAGCTAGCGGGTGCCCTTGAGCTTGCACCCTACGAGGTGCGCTATCTGTTGAGGGCCTAGGCCATGGCTGCGTCCGACGAGGGCTATCAACATATTGAGCATGGGTTTGAACCCGTGTTTGACGAGCGCTCGCGCGTTTTGGTGCTCGGATCGCTTCCCTCGGTGCTTTCGCGCGCCAACGCCTTTTATTACGGCAACCCTCAGAATCGCTTTTGGCGTGTGATGGCCGCGTGCCTCGGTGTGCCCGTGCCGCCCAACGAGGGAGACTCTTTGGCGAGCGGCGAGCCCGCGACGCTCGACGCCTCGGTTGCTGCCAAGCGGGTTATGCTGCTCAACGGCGGTGTGGCCCTGTGGGACGTGATCGAGAGCTGTGACATCAAGGGCTCAAGCGACGCGAGCATCAAAAACGTCGTTCCGGCGCATGTCGAGCGCATTGCCGGCGCAGCTCCCATTGAGCAGGTGATATGCAACGGTGGTACAGCTGGCCGGCTCTACAAGCGCTATCTACAAGAACGCACCGGGCTGCCCGCCATCGTCCTGCCCTCGACAAGTCCCGCCAATGCCGCCTGGCGTCTGGGGCGTCTTGTTGAGCGTTGGCACGAAGCCGTTGACTGGGGCGCCCTGTAATTTAGATATCTGATTGAGCATGGGCGCCGAGGCGTTTGATGATGGCGCGCCAGATTAGCGCGGGCACAGCAGGCCTAGCGCGCACCATGCCGTCGGCGTCGACGCTACCGGCATTGCCACCGCCAAGCAGCTGCGCATGCTCAATGGAGCAGCCTATGCGCACGGCGCCCACAAGCTTATCCATCGCTTCCGAAAATGGTCGGCGCAAGAGGCCCATGCGTGGGGAATGGCGAAGCGCTGCGATGCCGCTGCCGGCGCAGATGGCAACGCCGCCACACCACAATTGGTCATGGCGCTCACATGCCTTGTGCAGGCGAACGGCGGTCCCACGCGCCTGCTCAGCGCCCTCTTGTGCGGCTCGAATCGCGGCATAGACGCGCGTTCCCGTACCGCCAAAGCGCTCAAGCGCCTGCTCGATAGCTGTCAACGTCTCATCGTCAGCCACATCTTCAATGGCCAGCACGATGCCGTCGGCAACGCTGCCGGCGTCATTTGCCTTCAAGTCGACTGGGCGGGGGAGTACAGTGCCGGAAAGCTGTGCATAGGCGGCGATGGCATCCTGCAGGTCCCAGAGCAAAAACTCAAGATCGGCGCTCTCGGGAATACGGACAAACGCGATGTTATGCAGTGTTTTTGGTACATCGCCGCGTGCGGTCGTCTCCATGCCGCCTCCTTTCCGGTCGGTTTCCGTTTAGGTTACACCGTATGACGGCGCTCCGCCGCGCTATCCTAGTGCAACCCTTACGAAAGGAACGCCATGCGTCTGCCCATGAATACCTCGCTTGCCACGCTCAAGCCCTCCGGTATCCGCCGGATCAACGCGCTCGCCGCCCAGCATCCGGGGTGCATCGCGCTCGCGCTCGGCGAGCCCGATTTTCCCACGCCCGATGTGATTAGCGCCGAGGTGACCGCCGCACTGGGCCGCGGCGACACACACTATCCGCCCAACAACGGTCGCCCCGCCCTGCGCGAGGCACTGTCTGCCTACATGGGGGATGCGCGCCTGGCGTTTTCCGCCGACGAGGTCATCCTGACCGACGGCGCGACCGAGGCCCTGTCGGCAACATTCATGGCTATGCTCAACCCCGGCGACGAGGTCATTATTCCCACGCCGGCCTTTGGCCTGTACGAGAGCATCGTTGTGGCCAATCACGCCAAAGCGGTCTTTTTGGATACGGAGCCTGCGCAATTTCAGATTGACGAGGATGCGCTTCGCGCCTGTGTGACCCCGGCGACCAAGGCCATCGTTATCTGCTCGCCCAACAATCCCACGGGCTGCATTCTCAACGCGGCATCGCTCGACGCCGTGGCGCGCGTAGCGGAGCAGTCGGGCATCTACGTGGTCTGCGACGACGTGTACAACCGTTTGGTCTATGTGGATGGTTACGAGCGTTTTGCCCAGCGACACCCGGAGCTGCGCGAGCAGACGGTGATCATCGAGAGCTTCTCCAAGCCCTGGGCCATGACCGGCTGGCGCCTGGGCTGGCTCGCAGCAGCGGCACCCGTCATCGCCGAGATCGCAAAAGCTCACCAATACCTAGTATCGAGCGCCGTCTCCTTCGAGATGGACGCCGCCCGCGTGGCACTCACCGTGGACCCGTCGCCGATGCTCGAAGTCTACCGAGCCCGCCGCGAACGCGTGCTCGCAGCCTTAAACGCCATGGGCCTCGACGTAGTAGAACCGGCAGGCGCCTTCTACGCCTTCCCCAGCATTAAGCAGTTCGACCTAACAAGCGAAGACTTCTGCATCAAAGCCATCAAAGAGGCAAACGTAGCCCTAGTCCCGGGCGACTGCTTCGGCACCGAAGGCCACATCCGCCTAAGCTACTGCGTCTCCGACCAAGATCTGGACGAAGGCCTCCACCGCCTGTCCACCTTCGTCTCAACTCTATAGCCATCAGGGACCCAACCCATCAGCCCACCGACTTAAGCATTATGAGTGGGGGCGTCAGCCAACGTAAAACCGGGCTGCCCCAAAGTCAACGCAGGCACGCGCCGTCGAAGGCCAGGCGCAAGGTTTTCGTAGATTCCGCACGAGCCGAAGAGCACTTAATGTGCTCTTCGTGCGAGCCAGGACTTGACCGAACGAAAACCTTGCGCCTGCCTTCGGCGGAGCGTGCCGGATGGTGGAATTGTGTGCAGCCCGGATTTCCGTTGACCGACGCCGGGGTCCCCGCCATAATACTTTCGGTTCACGCACGAATCCGCTGCCAGAGACAGCCGGTGCAAACGGGCATCGCCCGCGAGCTTAATGGGACATCCCGCCAGCCGAGGCGGTCGAGTAGATATGTCTTCTCGCCCCCGTCGCTCATGCAGCGCGGGGGCTTTCTTTTTGGACATGCCCCCGTCACGTCCTTGTGGCGGACCGTGCCCGGAAAGAATTCGAGGAGGTGTAATTCATGCCCCAGCAGTACAAAATCGACAAGGTTGCAGAGATCGAGTCCCGTATCGCCGAGAACGCCGGTCTGTTCGTCGTCAACTACAACGGTCTGACGGTTAAGCAGGCTCAGGAGCTGCGTCATCAGCTTCGCGAGTGCGGCGCCGAGATGAAGGTCTACAAGAACAACCTGGTCAAGATCGCTCTCAAGAACCAGGAGCAGCCCGAGATCGACGAGATCCTCGCCGGCCCCGTCGCTTATGTGTTCTACGAGACCGAGCCGGTCGAGGCCGCTAAGGCCCTTAAGGACTTCTCCGCTAAGTCCAAGGGCGTCCTTGAGATCAAGGGCGGTATCTCCGACGGCAAGGCCGTTTCCGCTGATGATGTTAAGGCTATCGCCGAGCTGCCCACCAAGGATCAGCTTCTCGGCCAGATCGCCGGTCTCATCTCCGGTTTCGCTCGCGACATCGCTGTCTGCGTCAACGGCGTTTCCTCTGGTCTCGCTCGTTCGATCCAGCAGGTCTCCGAGCAGAAGGCGGCCTAGTCGCTGTTTTCACCCGCGGCGGCAACGCCGCACCCCTGGCGCATTCGCGCCGTGTTTTAACTGATCTCCGTGCACACGCACGGAAACCGAAAGGACTTAGAAATGGCTAAGCTTACCACCGATGAGATCATCGATGCTCTTAAGGAAATGACCCTTCTCGAGGCTTCCGAGCTCGTCAAGGCTATCGAGGACACCTTCGGCGTTTCCGCCGCTGCTCCTGCCGCCGTTGTCGCCGCTCCCGCTGCTGGCGCTGCTGAGGCCGAGGAGAAGACCGAGTTTGACGTCGTGCTCGAGGGCTTCGGCGACAACAAGATCCAGGTCATCAAGGCCGTCCGTGAGCTCACCAACCTTGGCCTGAAGGAGGCCAAGGAGGTCGTCGAGGGCGCTCCCAAGGCTGTTCTCGAGGGTGCCAAGAAGGAGGACGCCGAGGCTGCCAAGGAGAAGCTCGAGGCTGCTGGCGCTGCTGTCACCCTCAAGTAATCAGGCTTTCTCGCCAGATTTCTTTGCAGACGGGGTTCGCATTGCGAGCCCCGTCTTTTTTGTTTTGGCCCCTCATTCCCATTGCTCGGCACGCAGAACACCGCTGTCTTCGCCGTGCCAATCCCGTTACCGCTGGGGCGTAAAATTGCACCATTCGAGCAATAATTTGCGTTGACCTGCTGAAGAATTGCGTTTGCCTTACGGCGACGTATGTCTCCGGCGGTAAGATACTTCGGTATCGCAATTTGGTCTGCGGCCGCTGTGCCGCACGCACAGGGCGCATTCTGCGCCTGCGAAAGGATCCTTGAATAACATGAAGGCAATCATCCCCGCCGCCGGTCTTGGCACGCGTTTTCTGCCTGGCACTAAGTGCACGCCCAAAGAGATGTTGCCGGTGCTCGACAAGCCGGTCATTCAGTATGTCGTTGAGGAAGCGCTCGACCCCGAGGAGGTCGACGACGCCATCATCGTTACCTCTCCCGGTAAGCCCGAGCTGCTGAGCTACTTCCAGCCCGATCGCTCGCTCGAGAACCTGCTGCGCGAGCGCGGCAAGAACGCCTATGCCGATGCCGTCGCCCACGCTGGCGGTATGCCGGTCGACTTCCGTTATCAGTACGAGCCCAAGGGCCTCGGCCATGCTATCCGCTCTGCTGCCGACGCCGTGGCAGGGGAGAACTTCCTGGTTCTTCTGGGCGACTACGTTGTGCCTAACCGCGACATCTGCGACAAGATGCTCGCCGTTTCCAAGGAGCACGGTGGCGCTTCGGTTATCGCTGTCGCTGCTTGCTCGCCCGAGGAAGTCAGCCGCTACGGCGTTATCGCCGGCGAGCGCGTCGGTTCGCTCGAGGGCGCCGAGGGCGTTGCCGATGCCGAGCCGGGCGCTGTCTGGCGCATCGGCGGTCTGGTCGAGAAGCCCGCTCCCGAGGCGGCTCCGTCCAACCTGTACATCGTCGGTCGTTACCTGCTGAGCCCGCTGGTCATGGACCTGCTCGCCGATCAGCAGGCCGGCAAGGGCGGCGAGATCCAGCTTACCGACGCCATGGCCCGTTCGCTCGACCGCGAGGCCATGTACGCTGTCGTCATCGATCCACTTTCGGGCTACGACACCGGTACCCCGTCTGGCTGGATGGCCACCAACGCCCTCATGGCCGCAAGCGACCCTCGCTTTGCCAGCGCCTTCTGGGACGCCATCGACGAGCGCGGCGGTTTGATGCGCAAATAAGCCTTCGGGCATCGACATTTACGGGTGCGGACTTCGGTCTGCACCCGTTTTTTATGCGAGCTACAGCTTAGCCCCGGAAAGTGCGACCCACAATTTGGCCGAATTCTGGGACGCGCTTTCCAGCTGAGGCCCCTAGCGGAAACTGCGACCCGGAATTTAGGCTCAGAATGGGATGTGCTTTCCCAAACAGGGCTCAACCGGAAACTGCGTCCCAGTTTGGGGCCTCAAAACGGGATGTAATTTCCGTCCGGCCAACCCTCGCTGCCATTCCGCCGTTCAGCGGCCAGCACCAGCAGGCTCGTTCACAGAAAATATATGAACAGGTGTTCGATGCACACCTATCTACCTGCGTATTTTCTGTCGAAAAACTTTGCTACTCCAAAAACTCAATCGCGTCAAGGCTTTTCTTGCCCAACGGTCGGTACCTGATAAACTATTAGGTTGCGATAACTGGCGAAGCATGCCTCGCCAACCCACCGAGCATTTCCGTGAAGGAGGAAAAACCTGGTGACCTACGCATACACTGCCACTGAGCGCAAGCGCGTCAGCTTCGGGAAAATCCCGGAGGCCATGGAGCTCCCCAACCTTATCTCTGTTCAAAGGGAATCCTTTGAGCGTTTTAAGGACGAGGGCCTTCGTGAGGCGTTCAAGGAATCCAGCCCCATCCAGAGCCAGAACCATGTTCTCGAGGTTACCTTCGGCGAGCATCAGTTCGGCGACCCCGCGCACACCGTCGAGGAGTGCCGCGAGAAGGATATGACCTATCAGGCTCCGCTTCTGACCGACGTCCGTCTCACCAACAAGGAGACCGGCGAGATCAAGGAGCAGCTCGTCTTCATGGGCGACTTCCCCATGATGACCGATCAGGCACCTTTATCATCAACGGTACCGAGCGTATCGTCGTCTCGCAGCTCGTCCGCTCCCCGGGCGTGTACTACAGCTCCGAGATGGATTCGGGCAAGCAGATCTACAAGGCCCAGATTATCCCGTCCCGCGGTGCCTGGCTTGAGTTTGAGGTCGACAAGCGCGACCAGCTCATGGTCTCCATCGACCGTAAGCGCAAGCAGAGCGCCACGATGTTCCTGCGCGCCCTTGGCATCGCCGTCACCAACGACGACATCATCGAGCTGCTCGGCAACTCCGATGTGATCAAGCGCACCCTGGAGCGCGACACCGCCCTCACTCGCGAGGACGCCCTCATCGAGATCTACCGTCGCCTGCGCCCGGGCGAGCCTCCCACCGTGGACGCTTCCCGCAGCCTGCTCGAGGGTCTGCTCTTTAACCCGCAGCGCTACGACCTGGCCCGCGTCGGTCGCTACAAGGTCAACAAAAAGCTCAACCTCACCACCGAGGAAGAGGTCACGGTGCTCACCGACGAGGATATCGTCGCGACGCTGCGCTACCTGCTGTCCCTCGCTGCCGGCGAGCAGGGCTTCAAGGTCGACGACATCGACCACTTTGGCAACCGCCGCATCCGTACCGTCGGCGAGCTCGTCGCCAACCAGTTCCGTATCGGCATGAGCCGTATGGAGCGCGTCGTCCGTGAGCGCATGAGCTCCCAGGACATCGACGAGATCACCCCGCAGTCGCTCATCAACATTCGCCCGATCGTGGCCTCCATCAAGGAGTTCTTCGGTTCCTCGCAGCTCTCGCAGTTCATGGACCAGGCGAACCCCCTGACCGGTCTGACCCACAAGCGCCGTCTGTCCGCACTCGGCCCTGGTGGTCTTGCCGGCCACAAGTCGGGCTCCAGCCGCCGCACCAACGTGCCGACGGCCGTCCGCGACGTTCATAACTCGCACTACAGCCGCATGTGCCCGATCGAGACCCCCGAAGGCCCCAACATCGGCCTGATCGGCTCGCTCGCCCTCTACGCCCGCGTCAACGAGTATGGCTTCATCGAGGCCCCGTTCCGTCGCGTCGAGAACGGCGTTGCCACCGACCAGATCGACTGGATGACCGCTGACGAGGAAGAGAAGCACGTCATCGCGCCGGCCAACACGCCGCTCGATCCTAAGACCAACGAATTCATCACGACCGATGCCGAGGGCAAGCTTGTCCGCCCGCACACTGTGATCGCCCGTACCCGCGACTTCGACGGCTCCTTCGGCGCTCCCGCCGACGTGCCTGTCGAGGACGTCGATTACATGGACGTCTCGCCGCGTCAGATGCTCTCCGTCGCAGCCACGCTGATCCCGTTCCTCGAGCACGACGACGCCAAGCGTACGCTGATGGGCGCTAACATGCAGCGTCAGGCCGTGCCGCTGGTTCACCCCGCCGCTCCCTATGTCGGTACCGGCATGGAGCGCCGCGCCGCTCTGGACTCCGGCGAGGTCACCCTGGCCAAGAACGCCGGCGAGGTCATCTTTGCCGACGCCGCCAAGATCATCGTCAAGCATGCCGGCGGCATGGATGAGTATCACCTGGCCAAGTACCAGCGCTCCAACCAGTCCACCTGCATCAACCACCGTCCGCTCGTGCGCGTCGGTGACACCGTTGAGCAGGGCGAGCCTCTGGCCGACGGTCCTTCGACCGATCACGGCGAGCTCGCACTGGGCCAGAACCTCACCGTGGCCTACATGCCGTGGGAAGGCTTTAACTACGAGGACGGTATCGTCGTGTCCGAGCGCCTGGTGGCCGAGGACCTGCTGACGACCATCAACATCACCCGTCACGAGATCGACGCCCGCGACACCAAGCTCGGCCCCGAGGAGATCACCCGCGAGATCCCGAACCTCTCCGAGGACATGCTTGCCAACCTCGACGAGGACGGCATCATCCGCATCGGCGCCGAGGTCGGCCCTGGCGACATCCTGGTCGGCAAGGTCACGCCTAAGGGCGAGAGCGCTCTGACCGCCGAGGAGCGCCTGCTGCGCGCCATCTTCGGTGCCAAGGCTCACGACGTTCGTGACACCTCCCTTAAGATGCCTCACGGCGCTTACGGCCGCGTCATCGACGTCGTCCGCTTTAGCCGCGAGAACGGCGACGACCTGGCCCCCGGCGTTAACGAGCAGGTGCGCGTCTACGTCGCCCAGCGTCGTAAGATCCAGCAGGGCGATAAGATTGCCGGCCGCCACGGCAACAAGGGTGTTATCTGTAACGTTCTGCCGGTCGAGGACATGCCCTACATGGCTGACGGTACCCCGATCGACGTTATCCTCAACCCGCTGGGCGTTCCTTCGCGTATGAACGTCGGCCAGCTGCTCGAGTGCCACCTTGGCTGGGCTGCTGCCTGCGGTTGGGATACCGAGCAGGCCGATTCCGACAAGTACGTCCCCGGTCCGTTCTTCACCGCGACGCCTGTCTTCGACGGCGCCAAGGAGGACGAGATCGCCGAGGTCATTCGTCGCGCCAACAAGAACATGCTCAACAAGGCCACCGCTGCCTTTGGCGATCACATGCGCCCCGAGTTTGTCACCCAGCTTGACGAGCGCGGCAAGACCCGCCTGTTCGACGGCCGCACCGGCGAGGAGTTCCGCGAGCCCATTACCGTGGGTACGTCCTACATCCTCAAGCTCGGCCACATGGTCGACGACAAGATCCACGCCCGTTCGACCGGCCCTTACAGCCTGGTTACCCAGCAGCCTCTGGGCGGCAAGGCCCAGTTCGGCGGCCAGCGCTTCGGCGAGATGGAAGTTTGGGCACTGTACGCATACGGTGCTTCCAACGTCCTGCAGGAGATCCTGACCGTCAAGTCCGACGATACCGTGGGCCGCGTCAAGACCTACGAGTCCATCGTCAAGGGCGAGAATGTTCCGGTCCCGGGAATCCCCGAGTCCTTCAAGGTTCTCGTCAAGGAGATCCGCTCCCTCGCACTGGACATCGAGCCCATGCACGATGCCGACGAGGACGCCTCCGCCCCTGTGACCGCCGAGGAGACCTCTGCTCTCGACGACCTGGCTGCGCTCGCCGGCGTTGACGCCGACGTCGAGGCCGAGGATGCCGAGACCGCCGAGGCGCCCGAGGCTGTCGCCGCCACGACCACTGATAAGGAGTAGTTGACTGTGGCAGATTTCGAAGCTACTGATTTTGACTCGGTAAAGATCTCCCTTGCCTCCGCCGACCAGATCCGTTCCTGGTCGCACGGCGAGGTCAAGAAGCCGGAGACCATCAATTACCGTACCCTCAAGCCCGAGAAGGACGGCCTGTTCTGCGAGAAGATCTTCGGTCCCGCCAAGGACTGGGAGTGCTCCTGCGGCAAGTACAAGGGCATCCGCTTTAAGGGCATCGTCTGCGAGCGCTGCGGCGTCGAGGTCACCTCGGCCAAGGTGCGTCGCGACCGCATGGGCCACATCGAGCTCGCCGCTCCCGTGTCCCACATCTGGTACTTCAAGAGCCCCACGAGCTTCCCGATGAGCCGTATGCTCGACATCAAGTCCAAGGACCTCGAGAAGGTTCTGTACTTTGCCAGCTACATCATCACCGAGGTTGACTATGAGGCCCGCGAGGCCGACGCCGACGACCTGCGCGAGGAGCTCGCCGCCGATCTGGAAGAGATCGATGCCGAGTGCGCCCGCCAGATCGAGTCCCTCAAGGAGCAGGGCGACCCCGAGAACTTTGACGAGTTCTCCGACGAGGAGCCGCTGACCCCCGAGGAGATCGCCTCCGGCATCGTTGACATCGAGGAAGAGTGCAAGGACGAGAAGCAGCTCCGCACGGACGCCTTCAACGCCTTCATGAAGCTCACTGAGCGCGACCTCATTTCCGATGAGCCGCTGTTCCGCGAGATGACCCGTTACTACTCCATGTACTTCAAGGGTGGTATGGGTGCCGAGGCCGTCCGCGACCTGCTCGCTGCCATCGACCTCCCCTCCGAGGCCGAGAAGCTCAAGGCCATCATCGCCGACGAGGATTCCCAGAAGCAGAAGCGCGAGAAGGCCGTCAAGCGCCTTGAGGTCGTTGACGCCTTCCTGAAGGGCGGCAACAGCCCCGCGAACATGATCCTGGACGTCATCCCGGTCATTCCGCCCGATCTGCGCCCGATGGTCCAGCTCGACGGCGGCCGCTTCGCCGCATCCGACCTCAACGACCTGTACCGTCGCGTGATCAACCGTAACAACCGACTCAAGCGCCTACTCGACCTGGACGCCCCTGCGATCATCGTGAACAACGAGAAGCGCATGCTCCAGGAGTCCGTGGACGCCCTGTTCGACAACGGCCGTCGTGGTCGCCCGGTCTCTGGCCGTGGCGGTCGCCCGCTCAAGTCGCTCGCCGAGGCCCTCAAGGGCAAGCAGGGTCGTTTCCGTCAGAACCTGCTGGGCAAGCGTGTCGACTACTCCGGCCGTTCGGTTATCGTTACCGACCCCAAGCTGCTGCTGCACCAGTGCGGTCTGCCCAAGACCATGGCGCTGGAGCTCTTCAAGCCCTTCGTCATGAAGCGCCTGGTCGAGCTTGGCAAGGTCGAGAACATCAAGGGCGCCAAGCGCGCTATCGACCGTGGTGCCACCTTTGTGTGGGACATCCTCGAAGAGGTCATCGACGGCCGCGTCGTGCTGCTCAACCGCGCACCGACCCTGCACCGTCTGTCCATCCAGGCCTTTGAGCCGGTTCTGGTCGAGGGCAAGGCTATCCACCTGCACCCGCTGGTCTGCTCGCCCTTCAACGCCGACTTCGACGGCGACCAGATGTCTGTCCACGTGCCGCTGTCCAGCCAGGCTCAGGCCGAGGCCCGCGTGCTCATGCTCTCTGCGAACAACCTGCGCTCGCCGGCATCCGGCAAGCCGGTCAACATCCCCTCGCAGGACATGATCATCGGTGTGTACTACCTGACCCAGGTCCGCGACGGTCTGCCGGGCGAGAACCACGTGTTCTCGAGCTTCGACGACGCGCTGCACGCCTATGACTGCCGCTCCGAGGTCGACATGCAGGCCAAGATTCAGGTCCGCGTGTCCGCTGCCGACGCCAATGTCATCAACGAGGACGGCACCCGTATCTTCCGCGTCAAAAACGGCAAGAACGAGTTTGTCGACTACGACGTCACCGGCAACAAGACCGCGCGCTTCGAGACCTCTATCGGCCGCATCATCTTCAACCGCCAGTGCCTGCCCGAAGACTACGAGTTCATGAACTACAAGATGGTCAAGGGCGACGTGGCCAAGCTGGTTGCCGACTGCTGCGATCGTTACCCCGAGGCCAAGGTCGGCCCGATCCTCGACGCTATCAAGTACTCCGGCTTCCACTACGCTACCCGCGCCGGCCTTACCATCTCGGTGTGGGACGCTCTCATCCCTGCCGAGAAGCAGGAGCTGCTCGACCGCGCCCAGGCCAACGTCGACCAGATCAACGAGTACTTCGAGGAAGGCTTCATCAACGAGACGGAGCGCCACATCGAAGTCGTTAACGAGTGGACCGCTTGTACCGACAAGGTTGCAGCGCTCATGCTCGACATGTTCGACGAGGAGAACCCGCTGTACATGATGGCCGACTCCGGCGCCCGTGGTTCTAAGACCCAGCTGCGTCAGCTCGGCGGCATGCGTGGCCTGATGGCAGACATGTCCGGCGAGACGATCGACCTTCCCATTAAGGCGAACTTCCGCGAGGGCCTGCTGCCGCTCGAGTACTTCATTTCGACCTACGGCGCCCGTAAGGGCCTGGTCGATACCGCATCCCACACCTCGGACTCTGGTTACCTGACCCGTCGTCTGGTCGACGTGGCCCAGGACGTCATCGTCCGCGAGGAGGACTGCGGTACGCACGAGGGTGTCACCTACAACCTCATCATACCCGGCACCACCGACCTCAACACCGACCTCGTCGGCCGTTGCTTCATTGAGGACGTCGTTGCTTCCGATGGCACCGTGCTCTTTGAGCAGGATGGCTACATCGAGAAGGTCGCCGACATCCAGAAGATGGTCGATGCCGGCCTCAAGAAGGTCAAGCTCCGCGCGCTGCTCACCTGCCGCTCCAAGTACGGCGTGTGCCAGAAGTGCTACGGCTGGGATCTTTCCACCCGTCGTCCGGTCGCCATCGGTACCGCGGTCGGCATTATTGCCGCCCAGTCCATCGGCGAGCCCGGTACGCAGCTTACGATGCGTACCATTCACTCCGGCGGCGTCGCTGGCGTCGACGATATTACGCAGGGTCTGCCTACGGTCAGCCGTATGTTCGATATCGTCGGCAACGTCAACGAGAAGATCCTGGGCCGCGAGGCCGAGCTGGCTCCGTACTCCGGCCACCTCTCGATTAAGCCCGAGAAGTCCGAGTACGTGCTGACGCTCACCGACTCCGAGGATCACACCCGTGTCCTCGACGAGCGTCGCGTCCCCGCTTCGGTGCGCTTTATGCCCGAGATCGAGGACGGCTGCGAGGTTCGCGCCGGCGATCAGATCACCAAGGGCTTCGTCAACTTCCGCAACCTGCGCAAGCTGACCGACATCGAGTCGACGATGCACACCTTCGTCGAGAGCGTCAAGGACGTCTACACCAGCCAGGGCGTCGACCTGAACGACAAGCACATCGAGGTGCTCGCACGTCAGATGCTGCGTCGCGTTCAGATCACCAACCCCGGCGACTCCAAGTACCTGCTTGGTCAGTACGTCGACCGCTATGAGTTCGCCGACGAGGTCGAGCGCGTTGCCCGTCTGGGCGGTCAGGCTCCCGTGGCCGAGCCCGTCATCCTGGGTACGCTCAAGGTCGCGTCCAACATCGACTCCTGGCTGTCGAGCGCTTCGTTCATCCGTACCGCCGGCGTCCTTACCGAGGCTGCCATCGAGGGCAAGGTCGACCACCTGCTCGACCTTAAGTCCAACGTCATCGTCGGTAAGAAGATCCCGGCTGGTACCGGCCTCAAGCCGTACGCCAACGCCAAGCTGACGTATCGTACGGCCGACGGTTATGTCGACATCGACGGTCCGGCTTCGCCCAACGCCAAGTCGCTGCCCGAGTGGGCTCCGGTTGAGCTCAAGGACCTGGACGAGCAGCTCCCGCAGCAGCTCGACTGGGCCGGCTACGACGAGTTCGGCGGTGCTGACGGTTCGTTCACTCGCAACGGCCACACCATCTCCGCCGAGAAGGCTCGCCTGTACCTGTTCGACGACCTGGGCGTGTCGCAGCGCTGGACCAACAAGTTCAGCGAGGTCGGCATCGAGACGGTCGGCGACCTGGTCGGCAAGTCCGAGGAGGATCTGCTGCGCATCGATGGCATCGGTGCCAAGGCGATCGAGGAGCTCCGTGACGGCCTGGAGGCCCACGACCTGCTCTACATCCTCGAGAACAACGACGACGTTGCCGACGAGGAAGACCTCTCGCAGCTGCTGCAGATGGTCTTTAGCCCCGACGGTCCGGACGATATCCTGCTGGGTACCTCCGCTCCGACGCATCACGCCGACGCCGACGAGGAGCTCCTGGGCGCCCCGATCGACGACAAGAAGGCTCCCGCCAACGGCGCGATCAACGAGGACATGGCTTCTCTCGACGAGCTGCTCAACCAGCTCGTGGACACTGACGACGCCGAAGAGGCCAAGGACAACGACGAGGAATAATTTCCTAGTACGTTAACCGCCCTTCCAAAGACCCGCTTCCCAACAGGGGAGCGGGTCTTTTTTGATGAGGAACGTTGCCCCGACGAGTACGTCGGATTCCCGGAACGGGCCGCCCGCTGTTTAAGTTTGTCGCGAGTTCCGCACGCAAAGGAAAGCACTTAATGTGCTTTCCGTCTTGCGCAGGACTGTAGAGCAGCAAACTTAAACAGCGGGCGGCCCGTTCCGGGAATCTGCCCCCGCGCACAGAAGGGGATTCCTTTTGCCAAAAAGGGACAGGTTTATTTTGGTAGGTTTTTCCTGCTTGGATTTGAAACATTTCGTTCGGCCAAAGCGTATCTATGGTGAGGGCCTCAGCAAGAAACATCAGCATCACCGGGAGGTGATTATGGAAGAACAAGCTTTTAGACAGGCGGTTGAAGATCACAGGGATGTCGTGTTTCGAATCGCGTTGACGTACCTGCGTGATCGCGCCGACGCCGACGATGTCGCTCAAGACGTCTTTCTGAAGTTACTCAAAAACGATGCGCAATTTGAAAGCTGGGAACATCTTCGTCGATGGCTTATCCGGGTCACGATCAATGAATGTAAATCTCTCTTTCGAAAGCCGTGGAGGCGCGTGGAGGATATTGAGAATCTGGCCGATTCGCTTTCGACGGCGCAGGAGGAGACCAAGGCGGTCCTGTCAGACGTTATGCGACTTCCGGAGCGATTCCGTATTCCAATCGTGCTCTATTACTATCTGGGCTTCTCGACTTCAGAAATTGCCGAGTTACTGCATGTGCCAGCCGCGACCGTTCGAACGCGTTTAGCTCGCGGCAGATCGAAGCTCAAGTTCATCCTAGAGGAGGGCGACCGTGAAATCCAACCAGATCAAGCAGGCCTTCGAGTCCGTCCAAGCCGATAGCGATCTTGCTGACCGTGTTCTTTATGCCGCTGCTGGCGATCCGCTTCGCCGAAAGGGTCACGCGAAGCCTCTGTATGTTGCCGTAATCGGATGTCTTGCCGGAGTGCTGGCGACCGGAGGGGTCGCCTACGCCGTCGTCAATTCCAGTTATTTTGCCTCTGCCTGGGGAAACCATGGCAACGGAGAGTCCGTTACCTGGACAAATGGCGGCTCGTCGGGGACGAAATATACCTACACCAGAGAGTTTGGTGATGGTATCGCGCCCCAAAGCCTGGAGGGTGCAGTCCAGAAGGTCAATCTGTCCGTCGAGGGCAACGGCTATACACTCGACATTCATGATATGGCTATCGATAAAAACGGTTGCGGTGCTGTGACGTTTACATTGTCCAATCCGAATGGCGTTAACTACTACAAGCCGGCGGCAGAGCTTGGCGAACTTGTTCTCTATGGTGAAGAAGAAGGGGGCGTCAGTACACCCAGCATGAACTTCGGCGAGGAATGGGCTGATACACGCTGCACCATTGATAAAGACACATCAAGCGACACGGTCATTAACGGCACGATGTACTTTGCATCTTGGAATCGCGATCGAGATTTACGACATGCGGTCACCTGGAATATCAGTTGGACGGAGGGCAAAGGTGAGGATGCGAAGGTGATCGAGGTATCGACGCCAGAGTTTAACGTCGGAGCGCACGTCGATACAAAAGAACTCCGCTCCGATGACTCGCCTCTTGAGATTAGCCCGTTTTCCATCCAGACGCACATCGACGATCTGGGCATTGACGCAGTCACGAAAAAGTTGACCGTTACCTACAAGGATGGATCGGAGCAGATTATCGAAGACGATGCTGCAGGCGCGTACAATTCCTATGTTTCGCTGACGCGCAATAGCGGGGAGAACATCTCGGTTCCGACAAAGCTGATCAATGTCGATCAAGTGGTCTCGGTAACCCTCGAGGGCACGAGATACACATCAACAGGAGAGACCGAAACAGAAGTACCCTTTACCATCGTCTACTCGTAAGGCTTGAGGCCGCTTCCCACTAGGGGAAGCGGCCTATTTTGCGTTATATGGACGGTTATTTTGAGCGATATTCGCCTGAATTTCGGAAGTATGCGGCAAAATCTCGATGGGCCGACCACACCGCATATGCTCAAGCGCTCTACCTGCGGGTTTATTATCGCAAAACCCCGGCGTGCTCGGCAGGTCCAGAATTTGCCGCATACTTCCGAAAGCGCCGCCGATTTCCCTATGACAGATGAGGGCGGATCACCGCTGGAGCGCGACGTTTCCGCAGATAAAACCGACCAAAACAAACCTGTCCCTTTTTGGCAGGTAACGTTGCCCCAACGAGCACGTCGGATTCCCGGGCCGGGCGGCACAGGGGTTAAGTTTGTCGCGAGTTCCGCACGAGCCGGAGGCCACTTAATGTGGCCTCCGTGCGAGCCAGGACTGTAGAGCAGCAAACTTAACCCCTGTGCCGCCCGGCCCGGGAATCCGCCCCCGCGCAACGAAGGGGATTCCTTTTGTGTAGGCTTTGCGGAAATGTGCCAATTTTGGGATACGCCCGGCGGCGTGGTCTGTTGACGGCACAGCTAACGCCACGTATCCTATCGAACTGCGTGTTTCGTAGGGGGATGCTGACCCCTCGATTCAAGCCGTTGCACTTTACAGAAAGCTGGAATCATTCGAGAAGGAGTACGCTTTGCCTACTATTAACCAGCTGGTTCGCCAGGGCCGTCGTTCCGTGCCCAAGAAGTCCAAGAACGCTGCTCTGCAGCACAACTCCCAGAAGCGCGGCGTGTGCACCCGCGTCTTCACCACGAGCCCCAAGAAGCCGAACTCGGCTCTTCGTAAGGTTGCCCGTGTTCGCCTCGTCAACGGCATCGAAGTTACTGCTTACATCCCGGGTGAGGGCCACAACCTGCAGGAGCACTCCATCGTGCTCGTCCGCGGCGGTCGTGTCCGTGACCTCCCTGGTGTCCGTTATCACGTCATCCGTGGCGCCTACGACGCTGCTCCGGTCCAGAACCGTATGCAGGCCCGTTCCAAGTACGGTGCTAAGCGCCCCAAGGCCAAATAAGCCAGATAACGTTTTGATACTTTCGCCGTGTGCCGCTTAAGCGCCGCACGGTAGACACTTAAGGAGATTTCACATGCCGCGTCGTGCAGCAGCTAATCGTCGTGAGGTTCAGCCTGACGCCGTTTACAACAACCGCCTGGTGACTCAGCTCATCAACAAGGTCCTTCTTGACGGCAAGAAGGCCACCGCTGAGCGCATCGTTTACACCGCTTTCGAGATCGTTGCCGAGAAGTCCGAGGGTGGCGACGCTCTCGCTACCTTCAAGAAGGCTATGGACAACGTCAAGCCCACGCTCGAGGTTAAGCCCAAGCGTGTCGGTGGCGCTACCTATCAGGTCCCGATGGAGGTCAACTCCCGTCGTTCCACCGCTCTGGGCATCCGCTGGATCGTCAACTTCTCCCGCGCTCGCAAGGAGAAGACCATGGCCGAGCGTCTCGCCAACGAGATCCTCGACGCCTCCAACGGCCTGGGCGCTTCCGTCAAGAAGCGTGAGGACGTCTTCAAGATGGCCGAGGCCAACCGCGCGTTCTCTCACTATCGTTGGTAAGTTAAGGTAAGGAACTAACATGGCTAAGCCTAAGTACAAGCTTTCCGATACCCGTAACATCGGCATCATGGCTCACATCGATGCCGGTAAGACCACCACGACCGAGCGTATTCTTTACTACACCGGTAAGACCCACAAGATCGGTGAGGTCCATGAGGCGCTGCCACCATGGACTGGATGGTTCAGGAGCAGGAGCGCGGCGTAACCATTACCTCCGCTGCTACCACGTGCTTCTGGAACAAGGACGGTAAGGATTACCGCATCCAGATCATCGACACCCCGGGCCACGTTGACTTCACCGCCGAGGTCGAGCGCTGCCTGCGCGTCCTCGATGGCGCTGTCGCCGTCTTCGACGCCGTTGCCGGCGTTCAGCCCCAGTCTGAGACCGTTTGGCGTCAGGCTTCTACCTTCAACGTCCCCCGCATCGCCTTCATCAACAAGTATGACCGCGTGGGCGCTGACTTCTTCAATGCTATCGAGACCATGAAGGATCGTCTCGACGCCAACGCCGTGGCCGCTCAGGTCCCGATGGGCGCCGAGGACAACTTCTGGGGCGTCATCGACCTCGTCACCATGACTGCTTGGGACTTCAAGGCCGACGACAAGGGCATGACCTACCCCGAGCCGATGGACGAGATCCCGGCTGAGTTCGCCGACATCGCTGCCACCAAGCGCGAGGAGCTCCTCGACGCTGCTGCCAGCTTTGACGACGAGCTCATGGAGAAGATCCTCATGGAGGAGGACTTCACCGTCGAGGAGCTCAAGGCCGCTCTGCGCAAGGGCGTTCTGGCCAACGAGCTCAACCTCGTCTTCGTGGCTCCGCCTACAAGAACAAGGGCGTTCAGGAGCTGCTCGACGCTGTCGTCGACTACCTGCCCAGCCCGCTTGACGTCGAGGCCGTCACCGGTACCGATCCGGACACCGGCGAGGAGATCGAGCGTCATCCTTCCTTCGACGAGCCCTTCTCCGGCCTGGTCTTCAAGATCATGACCGACCCGTTCGTCGGTAAGCTCACCTACGTCCGCGTTTACTCCGGCCGTGCCGAGTCCGGCTCCTACGTGGTCAACGCTTCCAATGGTCAGCGCGAGCGCCTCGGCCGCATCCTCGAGATGAACGCCGCCGAGCGTATCGACCGTGACGACGCTGCCGCCGGCGACATCGTCGCTTGCGTCGGCTTCAAGAACTCCACCACCGGTGACACCCTGTGCGCCGAGGGCAAGGAGATCGTCCTCGAGAAGATCGAGTTCGCTAAGCCCGTTATCGACGTTGCCATCGAGCCCAAGACCAAGGCCGAGCAGGACAAGATGTCCCTGGCTCTGACCAAGCTCGCCGAGGAGGACCCGACCTTCCAGGTGTCCACCAACCACGAGACCGGCCAGACCATCATCGCCGGCATGGGCGAGCTGCACCTCGAGATCATCGTCGACCGTCTGCTCCGCGAGTTCAAGGTTGACGCTAACGTCGGTAAGCCCCAGGTTGCCTACCGCGAGACCGCTGGTCACGACGTCGAGAAGGCTGAGGGCAAGTTCGTCCGTCAGTCCGGTGGTCGCGGTCAGTACGGCCACGCCGTCATCAAGCTCGAGAAGATGGAGGAGGGCTTCGGCTACGAGTTCGTCAACGCTATCGTCGGCGGCGTCGTGCCCAAGGAGTACATCCCGTCCATCGACAAGGGCATCCAGGAAGCCCTGAACACCGGTGTTATCGCCGGCTTCCCGGTCCTCGACGTTAAGGTCACCCTGTTCGACGGTTCTTACCACGAGGTCGACTCCTCCGAGGCCGCCTTCAAGATCGCCGGTTCCATGGCTATCAAGGACGCCCTCAAGAAGTCCGACCCGCAGCTGCTCGAGCCGATCATGGCTGTCGAGGTCGAGACCCCCGAGCAGTACATGGGCGACGTTATGGGCAACCTCTCCGGTCGCCGCGGCAAGATCGAGGGCATGGAGGATCGCAAGAACAGCAAGCTCATCCGTGCCAAGGTGCCGCTGGGCGAGATGTTCGGTTACGCTACCGACCTTCGCTCCCAGACCCAGGGCCGTGCATCCTACACGATGCAGTTCGACTCTTATGAGCCCGCGCCCAAGTCCATCGTGGACGAGGTCATGAGCAAGAACGCCTAAGTTCGAGCTCCCTGTTACGTAATCCGCGAGAACATCTCTCGCACTCTTTGGAGGTTTAAGTTGGCTACCCAGAAGATCCGCATTCGCCTCAAGGGCTATGATCACGAGGTCGTCGATCAGTCCGCGAAGCTCATCGTCGAGACCGCTCAGAAGACCGGTGCTCGCGTTTCCGGTCCTGTCCCCCTGCCCACCGAGCGCAACCTGTACACGGTTATCCGCTCGCCGCACGTGAACAAGGACTCCCGTGAGCAGTTCGAGATGCGCACCCACAAGCGCCTCATCGACATCCTCGACCCCACCTCGGGCACCGTTGATTCGCTTATGCGTCTCGACCTCCCCGCTGGCGTCGACATCGACATCAAGCTCTAAGCGATATCGCTCATAGCTTAAAGGGCCCCGCTGCCGTTACGGTAGCGGGGCCCTTTTGTTTTGCATGATGGGTTTGGATCGCCGGGTAAGGCTGCCGAGCGGCTGGCTGTGGCGACCTACTCACTCAAGGGGCGCAATGACGCTTCCTCAAAATGGAAGGATCGCAAGCCGTCTTCTGTTTCGATGCACGCACGACCAAAGCCATCGACCGTTTTAAAGATGCCTCGCGCCAGCTCGTCACCGGCAGGGGAGCGGGCGATAACGTGCTTTCCAATCCAATTGAGGTGAGCGACATATTCGCCGTGGACGGGCGCGAGCGGTCCGGTGTTTTCTTCCATGGCGTTGAGGCGTTCTGCCCAGGCATCTATAGCGTCTATAACTGCGTGATAGACCTCATCGAGGAGCATGTCGACAGCTGGAACGTTCTCGTTAAGGTCCGAGAGACCGATTGCCGGCAGGCCGCCATCGGGCACCTCTTGGGGCGCATAGTTCACATTGACACCAATGCCACAGACGGCGAAAGGTTTGCCTTCGTTATCGCGTGCGGCCTCGACCAGAATGCCGCCGAGTTTGCGTCCACGCGCGACCAGGTCGTTGGGCCATTTGAGGCCAATCTCGTTTGCAAGACCCTGTTTTTCGAGCGCCTCGAGCACCGCTAGGCCGCTGACGGCAGCAAGACCAGAGTACTTCGCAGGATTAACGCATGGACGCAGGACAATCGAAAGCAATAGGTTGCCGGCGGTTGAATCCCACTTGTGGCCGCGCCGGCCGCGTCCTGCTGTCTGAGCCCGGGCGGCAAGTCCTGTTCCGTGTGGCGCTCCCTGTTTTCCTGCTTCGAGCAGGTCATCGTTGGTCGATCCGGTTACGTCGACTATCGTTAATTTGGCATCCATAACGGCTGCTACCTCCTTAATGAATAAGTGAATAACGCAATGGTGTCGAGAGAGACACAATGTGAAGCCTTTGTCGCATTTGGACAATTTAATGTTAACACGTTAACAACGACTGAAATGCGCTATCCTCTCTTGGTCGATGTAAACGCATCAACAACTCAAAGGAGGTTAGTGATGGGTTTCACGATTCTTGGAACAGGCTCGGCGCTTCCCAAGCGCAGTGTTTCCAATGACGAGCTGTCCGAGTTCCTCGATACCTCGGATGAGTGGATTTTTACCCGCACAGGTATTAAGAGTCGCCACGTCTGCACCACCGAGTCACTTGACGACCTTGCCGTAGCGGCGAGCGAGCGGGCACTTCAGGTGTCCGGAATCGACGCGAGCCAGTTGGATCTGATCGTCTGCTCGACGACGACGGGTGACCACCTTGTTCCCGCCGAGGCGTGTGCCGTTGCTGAGCGACTGGGCGCGACGTGCCCTGCCTTCGATGTCTCGGCTGCCTGCGCCGGCTTCGTATTTGCGCTCGATGTTGCCGAGGGCTATATCGCCCGAGGACGAGCCAAGCATGTGCTTGTCGTTGCCGCCGAGCAGATGACGCGCGCGCTCGACTGGACCGACCGCGCCACCTGTGTGCTCTTTGGCGATGGGGCAGGCGCCGCGGTGATTGAGGCTGGGGGAGACAGCCCCCTTGCCGTTGAGCTTTCGACGGCGCCCGACGTCGAGACGTTGTGCGTTCCCGGTCTGGTCGGCACCTCGCCGTTTAAGGCCTCCGCAGATAGCGAGAGCGTGCTGTCCATGAATGGCCGCCGCGTGTTCAAGTTCGGCGTCAACGCGATTTGCGACACGGTCCATAAGCTTGCGAGCGATGCGGGCATTTCGGTCGAGGACATCGACCATTTTGTATTCCATCAGGCTAACGAACGAATCCTGAGTCAGGCGGTCAAGCGCCTCGGTGTGCCAGACAAGCGCGTGGTTCGAACGCTGCGCGAGACCGGCAACATTTCGAGCGCATGCATTCCGCTTGCCCTCGACCGGCTGGCAAACGCCGGTGCACTTCACACGGGCGACACCATCGCCCTCGTTGGATTTGGCGCCGGTCTGGATATAGGTGGCTATCTACTTCGTTGGAAGTAGTCGCACATAGGAAATAAAAACGCCCCTAGGGCACAAACAAAGGAGAACCACCATGGCAGATCAGAAGACCTTCGAGCGCGTTTGCGATGTTATCCGCGAGACCGCCGGTCTTGACGACGTCGAGATGAAGCCCGAGTCCACGCTCGAGGAGATTGGTCTCGACAGTCTGGGCACCGTCGAGATCCTCGTCGCCGTTGAGGACGAGTTTGGCATCCAGCTCGATACCGAGGAGAACCCCAAGACGGTCGGCGAGTTCGCCGATACGGTCGAGGCGGCATTGGAGAAGTAGAGATGCTCAAGACTCCTCTCTGCGATCTGCTCGGCATCGAAAAGCCCGTGTTCCAGGGCGGTATGGCCTGGATCGCCGACGCCTCGCTGGCGTCCGCAGTGTCCGAGGCGGGCGGCTTAGGGATTATCGCGGCCATGAACGCCGACGCCAACTGGCTGCGCGACCAGATTCATGAGCTGCGCGCCAGGACGGATAAGCCCTTTGGCGTCAACGTCATGCTCATGAGCCCGTTTGCCGACGAGGTCGCGCGGGTCGTGATTGACGAGCGGGTGCCGGTCGTCGTGACGGGTGCCGGCAATCCCACCAAGTACATGAAGGCGTGGAACGAGGCGGGCATCAAGGTCATCCCGGTCGTTGCTTCGGTGGCGCTGGCGCGTCTCGTGGCGCGTCGTGGAGCCACTGCCGTGGTTGCCGAGGGTACCGAATCAGGCGGCCATATTGGCGAGACCTCGACGATGGCACTGGTGCCACAGGTTGTCGATGCGGTCGATATTCCCGTGGTTGCGGCTGGCGGTATCGCCGATGGCCGCGGCGTGGCGGCCGCCTTTATGCTGGGCGCCGCCGGCGTGCAGGTGGGTACGCGCTTTCTGATCGCAGATGAGTGCACCGTATCGGAGCAGTACAAGGAGATGGTCCTGAAGGCCAACGACACCTCGACGCGTGCGACCGGCCGCTCGACGGGACACCCGGTGCGTGCCCTCAAGAGCCCCTTCACCAACGCCTACGCCAAGAGCGAGGCGGCGGGCGTAGGCGTCGAGGAGCTCGGGGCCATGGGCACGGGCGCCCTTCGCAAGGCCGCCAAGGACGGCAATTACGAAGAGGGCTCGTTTTTGTGTGGACAGATTGCCGGCATGGTTAGCGAGCGCCAGAGCGCACGAGAAATCGTTGACGATCTGGTCGATGGTGCCGAGCGCGTCCTGAAGGGTGCGTGCGCATGGGTGGCGTAGCGTTTCTGTTTGCCGGGCAGGGCGCCCAGCACCCCGCGATGGGCGTCGACCTGATCGAGGCATCGCCGGCGGCCGCCGAGGTGTTCGCCATTGCCGACGAGGTGCGCCCGGGGACCAGTGAGCAGTGCCGAAGCGCCTCCAAGGAGGAACTCTCGCAGACCGAGAACACGCAGCCGTGCGTGTTCGTTCACGATCTGGCAGCGGCTGCCGCCCTGCGTGAGCGCGGCGTGGTACCTGCCGCCTGTGCGGGTTTTTCGCTTGGCGAGGTCGCCGCGCTCACCTTTGCGGGGGCGTTCGATACGCGAGCGGGCTTTGAGCTCGTGTGCGAGCGCGCGGCGCTGATGGCCGCGGCTGCCGAGCGCCATCCGGGCGGCATGCGCGCCGTCATCAAGCTCGATGCGGCGCAAGTCGAGAACCTGGCAAAACAGGCCGGCGAGGACTGCTGGCCGGTCAACTACAACAGTCCGCAGCAGACGGTTGTTGCCGGAGCGCCCGATGCGCTGCAGGAGCTCGACGTCCTAGTAAAAGAGGCTGGCGGCCGCGCTATGAAAGTCGCGGTGTCGGGCGCATTTCATAGCCCCTATATGGCCGAGGCGACTGAGGGGCTGGCGACGTATATCCAAGCCGGCCACGCGCCGTCACCGCTGCTGATTCCGGTCATGGCAAACATGACGGCGGCGCCCTATCCGGCGGACCCGCGAGCGGCATCGGATGTCTTGGCCAATCAGGTGAGTCATGCCGTTCGTTGGGTCGACACGCTGCATGCTCTGCAGAATCAGGGCATCGACACGTTTATTGAGGTCGGCCCTGGCAAAACGCTGTCGGGCCTGGCCAAGCGTACGCTGAGCGACGTTCGCGTGTATTCGTGCGAAACGGCCGAGCAGGTCGCAGCTATTGCCGACGAGCTCGCATAGTCCACAGGGCTGTAACCCGAAAGGAATGACATGGGCAACTTGAACAACGGCGCGCTCGAGCGCAACGACTCACGCCGTGTGGCACTGGTCACGGGCGGCTCGCGGGGTATCGGCCGCGCCTGCGCTGTCGGTCTGGCGGAGGACGGCTTTGATATCGCCGTCGTCTATGCCGGCAGCGTCGATGCGGCGTGCGAGACGTGCGAAGCCTGTGAGGCGGTTGGCGCCACGGCACGCGCATATCAATGCGACGTGGCCGATCCCGCTGCCGTCAACGCGTGCGTGGAAGCGGTCCTCAACGACTTTGGTTCCATTTGGGCGCTCGTCAACAACGCCGGCATCACCCGCGATGGCCTGCTCATGCGCATGGGCGATGACGCATTCGATCGCGTGCTCGATGTCAATCTCAAGGGAACATTCAATATGACGCGCGCGCTCACCAAGACCTTTATGCGCCAGCGCGGCGGTTGCGTCGTCAACATGAGCTCGGTCGTGGGCCTGATGGGCAATGCCGGGCAAGCCAACTACGCTGCTTCCAAGGCGGGCGTGATAGGGCTTACCAAGGCGGTGGCGCGCGAGCTTGCGCCTCGTGGCGTACGAGCGAACGCGGTCGCCCCCGGGTTTGTCGAGACCGATATGACGGCAAAGCTCTCGGAGAAGGTGCGTACGGCAACCGAGGAACAGATTCCCCTTAAGCGCATGGCACGTCCCGAGGAAGTGGCCGGCGTGGTGCGCTTTTTAGCGAGCGATGCGGCTGCTTACATTACGGGCGAGGTCGTGCGCGTCGACGGCGGAATGGCGATGTAGAAACCAGGGCCGAAGAACGGCTTGGATGAGGAGACCATGATGGAACAGAGAGTTGCAATCACCGGCATCGGTGCCGTATCGCCGCTCGGCAACACCGCGCTTGCCACCTGGGCGGCCATGTGCGCCGGGACCTGTGGCATCGGCCCGATCACGCACTTCGATACCGATGCGTTTACCGTCAAGGTGGCGGCCGAAGTCAAGGGCTTTGACGGCAACGAGTACTTTGGCAAGCGTGACGCCAAGCATCTCGACCCCTGCGTTCAGTTTGCGATGGCGGCTTCGGACGAGGCAATGCACGATGCGGGCTTTGATGTCGAAGGCGCCATCGATCGTGAGCGTCTGGGCGTCTACGTGGGCTCGGGCGTGGGCGGCATGACGACGCTCGTCGACAACGTCCACACGATCGCCGATCGTGGACCTCGCCGCGCATCGCCCTATATGATTGCGATGATGATCCCCAACATGGCTTCGGGCAATATCGCGATCCGCCACAAGGCAAAGGGACCGACCCTGCCAGTCGTGACTGCTTGCGCGACCTCGGCCCATGCGGTGGGCGAGGCGTTCCGCGCCATCAAGCACGGCTATGCCGACGCGATCCTCGCGGGCGGCGCCGAGGCGGCCATTATCCCCGATGCCGTTGCAGGCTTTACGTCCTGCCGCGCATTGACCACCAACCCCGATCCTGCGACGGCTTGCCGCCCGTTCGATGCAGACCGCGACGGCTTTGTGATGGGCGAGGGCGCTTGCGTGCTGGTACTCGAGAGCATGGAACATGCGCAGGCACGCGGTGCGCACATTTATGCCGAGGTCGTGGGCTACGGCAACACCGATGATGCTTATCACATCACGAGTCCCGATCCCGAGGCTGCCGGCATTGCCCGCGCGATATCGCTGGCGGTGGCCGAGGCGACGTCAAGCCTTCCGAGGGCCTCTACATCAATGCCCACGGCACCTCGACCAAGCTTAATGATTCGTCCGAGACGGCGGGCATTAAGCGAGCGCTCGGCGAGGACGCAGCGCGCGCCGCACATGTCTCGTCGACCAAGTCGATGACCGGGCACATGATCGGTGCCACGGGGGCCATTGAGGTCATGGCCTGCGCCATGGCACTCGAGCAGGGCGTGGTGCCGCCGACCATTAACTACCACACGCCCGATCCCGCCTGCGATCTTGATTACACGCCCAATCGCGCGGTTCGCGCCGACCTTACCTGGGCGCTTTCGACCAACCTGGGCTTTGGCGGGCACAACGCCGCCATCGCGCTGCGTAGATATACGAGGAGCTAGAGCATGGATTCCAAAAGACTTGCCGAGATAGCCGATGTGATGGAGGACCGCGGCCTCACGCGCGTACGCGTTGAGGAGCCCGATGGCACCGCGGTCGAACTCGAGCGCGCGAGTGTGGCGCAGCCGGTTGCCGTGCCCATGCCTATGCCGAGCGCCATGGCCGCTCAAGTTGCAGCTCCCACAGTCGCGCCTGCCGCACCGGAACCCGCCACGCAGACACCTGCCGCCGCGCCGGAGCCCAAGGGCACCGAGGTGACTGCTCCCATGGTGGGCGTCTTCTATGCTGCCCCTGCGCCGGGCGACGAGCCATTTGTGCGCGTGGGCTCCAAGGTCAAGGCCGGCGAGACCCTCTGCATCATCGAGGCCATGAAGGTTCTCAACGAGGTGACGGCCGAGGCAGACGGTGAGGTGCTCGAGATCTGCGTGGCCGACGGCGACCTCGTGGAGTTTGGCAGCTGCCTCATGAGGATCGGATAGGTGATATCCATGAACAAAGAAGAGCTCAAGAAGCTGTTACCGCATCGCGAGCCGATGCTTTTGCTCGACGAAGCCGAGCTGGTGGGCGACGAGGCCCACGGCAAGATCACGATTACAGGCGACGAGTACTTTTTGCAGGGGCATTTTCCGGGAAACCCGGTCGTCCCCGGCGTGATTCAGTGCGAGATGCTCGCCCAGAACTGCTGCGTGCTGCTGATGGGCGATGAGGAGGCGCGCGGCGCGACGCCGTTCTACACGAGTCTGGACAAGGTGCGCTTTAAGCGTCCGGTGCGCCCGGGCGACACGGTGGATCTGGTGTGCTCCATCACGCGTGCGCGCGGGCCGTTCCGCTTTGCGACGGGTACCGCGAGCGTCAACGGTGAGGTTTGCTGCCGCGCCGATATGTCTTTTGCACTCGTGCACGAAAGTTAAGGAAGGCTTCATGTTCGACAAAGTGCTCATCGCCAACCGCGGCGAAGTCGCGGTCCGTGTTATCCGCGCGTGCCGCGATATGGGCATCAAGACCGTCGCCGTTTATTCCACGGCCGATGCGGACGCGCTACACGTGCAGCTTGCCGACGAGGCGTATTGCATCGGCGGCCCGCGTCTTGCCGAGAGCTACCTCAACGACGATGCCGTGCTCACCTGTGCCGTAAAGTCGGGAGCTAAGGCAATTCATCCCGGCTATGGCTTCTTTTCCGAGAAGGCGAGCTTCGTGCGCGACTGCGACAAGTTCGGTCTGGCGTTTGTCGGTCCTTCGGCCGAGGTGATCGACAGCATGGGCGACAAGGACGCCGCACGCCGAACGGCCGCTGCTGCGGGCGTGCCCATCGTGCCGGGCTGCGATTTGCTCAAAAGCCCCGAGGAAGCAACGGCCGAGGCCGAGCGCATCGGCTGCCCCGTGCTTATTAAGGCGCGCGCGGGCGGCGGCGGTCGCGGTATTCGCAAGGTCGAGCGCGTGGAAGATGCGGCAAAGGCGTTCATCGAGGCGCGTGCCGAGGGTGAGGCCGTTTTTGGCGACGGCGAGTGCTACATGGAGAAGCTCGTTGCGCCGGCGCATCACGTTGAGGTACAGATTATGGCCGATAAGCAGGGCCATGTGTTTTCGCTCGGCGAGCGCGAGTGCTCGGTGCAGCGCCGCAACCAAAAGCTGATCGAGGAGAGCCCCGCGCCGTGCCTCGACGGACGCGATGATATTCGCGCGCGCATGCACAAGGCCGCGCGCGACCTGGCTCGTGCCGTTGGCTATGAGGGCGCTGGCACCATCGAGTTTTTGTACTCAGATGACGGCAATTTCTACTTTATGGAAATGAACACGCGCTTGCAGGTGGAGCATCCGGTTACGGAGTTTGTGACCGATACCGACCTGGTTAAGTGGCAGCTGCGCGTGGCTGCCGGCCAGCCTCTGCCCTTTGAGCAGGAGGACGTACCGGTCCGCAACCACGCCATGGAGTGCCGCATCAATGCCGAAACGCCGGACTTTCTACCGTCATGTGGAACGGTCACCGCGTTGCGTGTGCCGGGTGGTCCGCGCGTGCGCTGGGATTCCGCCATGTTTACCGGAGCGAAAGTTCCGCCGTACTACGACTCCATGCTCGGCAAGCTCATCGTGTGTGCGCCCACGCGTGACGGCGCTATTCGTAAGATGCGCTCGGCCCTGGGCGAGCTCGTGATTGAAGGCGTGAGCGAAAACAGCGAGCTTCAGCTCGACGTGCTGGCAAACGACGAGTTCTTGTCGGGCATGTATCACACCGATCTGATGGGGCATCTCTATGCTGATGAATAGAAAAGCGAAGACGGTCAACGTCCTCGAGGGGCCGATGACCGAGTCGTGCGCCGAGTTTCCTGCGCGCCACGTGTTTATCAAGTGCCCGGAGTGCCGCCGTGTGATCGATGAGGCACGCCTGCACGACAACCTCGAGGTCTGCCCTCGTTGCGGCAAGCACTTTCGCGTGAGCGGTCGCGCGCGCATGCGCATGACGGTCGACGAGGGCACGTTTGAGGAATGGGATGCTAGTCTGGCGCCGGAGGACTTCCTCTCGTTTCCCGGCTATGCCGACAAGCTCAAGATCGTGAGCGAGCGTTCGGGCGAACGCGATGCCGTTGTGTGCGGCAGGGGCAAAATCTGCGGCTGCGATACGGCACTCTTCTTTATGGACGCTAACTTTATGATGGGCTCAATGGGCTCCGTGGTGGGCGAGAAGATCTGTCGTGTCTTTGAGCGCGCGGCCGAGTTGGGGCTGCCGGTCGTTGGCTTTACCGTATCGGGCGGCGCCCGCATGCAGGAGGGCGTGACCTCGCTCATGCAGATGGCCAAGATTTCTGCAGCGGTTAGGCGCCACAGCGAGGCGGGCGGCCTGTATATCACGGTGCTCACCGATCCCACGACCGGAGGTGTAACCGCGAGCTTTGCCATGGAGGGCGACATTATCCTGGCCGAGCCCGATGCCCTGACGGCATTTGCCGGCCCGCGCGTGATCGAGCAGAACATGCACAAGCGTCTGCCCAAGGGATTCCAGCGTTCCGAGTTTTTGCTGGAGCACGGCTTTTGCGATGCCGTTGTTCCGCGTGGTGAGATTGCGCTCACGGTAGGCGAGCTGCTGGCGCTGCACGAAGGGCACGCGCCCGGCCTGGGGGCACCGCATGAGATCGTGCATACGGGTCGTCGCGACAAAAAGCTGGGACACTTGTTTAAGCGCTCGGCCGCACCAAAAAGCGCGCTCGAAATCGTCAAACAGACTCGCTCGGCGAACCGCGCCACGGCAGGCGAGATGATCTCGTTGGGTCTCGACGGATTCGTAGAGCTGCACGGCGACCGCTACTTTGGCGACGACGCCGCTGTGGTGGCTGGCATTGGCTGGAAAGACGGACGCCCCGTAACGGTCATCGCCATCGAGCGCGGTACCACGACCAAAGAGCGCATGCGTCGCAACTTTGGTATGGCACATCCCGAGGGCTACCGCAAAGCACGTCGCCTTATGCGCCAGGCCGAAAAGTTTGGTCGACCGGTTCTGTGCCTGGTCGATACTTCGGGCGCGTTTTGCGGCATCGGTGCCGAGGAGCGCGGCCAGGGCGAGGCGATTGCCCAGAATCTCATGGAGATGAGCGGCCTTAAGACGCCGATTGTCTCGGTGGTGACAGGCGAGGGCGGCTCTGGTGGCGCGCTGGCGCTATCCGTGGCCGACCGCATCCTGATGCTCTCGAGCTCGGCCTATTCGGTCGTGAGCCCCGAGGCCTGTGCGTCGATCCTGTGGAAGGATACCGAGCGCGCGAATGAGGCCGCCGAGGCGCTTAAGCTCACGGCCCCCGATCTGTTGGCGCTCGGCATCATCGACGGCATCGTTGACGATAGGGGCCTGTCGCATGAGGAGATCGCCGGTGCCGTCATGTCCTCGGCATTTGATGCCTTCGATACGCTTGGGCAGCTCGACGACGCGACCCTCACAAACCTCCGCTACGAAAAGTACCGCGCAATCGGTCGATACCGCACGATGTGACAAAGGGGCAGTCCGCATGTCACATTGGGAAAGGCGTTCCATGTCACAAGTTACTAACACCTCGTTTATAACGACGGTTTCATCAAACGCCATGGCCGTGGTGGAATATCTGTCCAAAAGCATGATGTCGGCGCTGCCCTTTATTGTCTGCGCGGCGTTGTTCCGCACCGTCGCCGTCATTATGGGCGAAGGCATGCTGGGCCTGTGGTCTGCCGATTCCGAAATCTATCGCCTGTTCTACAGTTGGCTCTATAACGCCGGCTACTACTTTTTGCCCATCTATCTTGGTTGGGCGGCCGCCGCCAGCTCGGTTGCTCGGAGCAGCTGGGCATGATGCTGGGCGGCGTATTGATTGCGCCCGATCTGTGCTTAAGCTCGTCGATGCCGCATCGACGACGGGGGCATCGATGACTTCCGTGTATGGTCTGCTTCCTGCGCCGGTCAACGATTACACGACGACTGTTATTCCGGTTCTCATCTCGGTGCCCGTGCTATGGCGAGTGGAGTGTTTCTTTCGGCGCGTTATCCCTCAGGCCGTGGCGTTTTCGTTCGTTCCGTTTGCGACCATGCTTGTCATGGTTCCGGTTTCGCTGTGTATTACGGCGCCGGCGGGCAGCTATCTGGGCATGCTGTTGGGCCAGCTTATGTTTATGCTTGGCAATTCCGGTGGCATCGTGTCGCTGCTCACGCTCATGGGGCTTGCCGCGGGCTGGGAGTTCCTTAAGATCGCGGGTGTCAGCAACGTTGTCCTATCGCTCGCCTATGCGCAGTTTATGAGTGTGGGAACGGATTCGTGCATCCTGATCGCCGCGACGATGGCAACGTTCGCCGTTTGGGGCATGCCCTTTGGCGCGTCGCTCCGCGTTGCGGATAAGGACGAGAAGGCGCTCATGCTGGGCTATTCAATCTCGGGCGTGCTTGGCGGCGTAAGCGAGCCGGCGCTGTACGGTTGCGGCTTTAAATATGGCAGGTGCCTGACGTGCATGGCCATTGGCGGCGCCGTCGGAGCCTTGTTGCGGCCGTGGGCCACGTTACGGCCTATACCATCGGCATGACGAATGTCCTCATGGTCATTGGCTTTGCCACGGGTGGCATCTCGAACCTGCTGTGGTGCTGCGCTGCCGGCGGTGTGGCATTTGCGGTGTCTGCGGCGCTGAGCTACTGCTTTGGCGTGGTGCCGGCGAAGGGGCAGGCGGCAGAAGACGGAGCCGATTCACCCGAAACCTCGAAGAGCGTGGCCGAAGTAAGCGCGTAAACCTGTGCGACACAAGGACGATTCCTTTGCCACATTCCAAGGCTGTGGTCCGTGTGGGCTGCGGCCTTTTTGTATCTGGAGGACAAAGTGGCTACACTACAATCCGGTCAAGCAATAGATATATAAGTAGTACCGTGGGGGCGGATGCAGATGGTCGAGTGGATTGTTAGGCGCGCACAGGGCGATCGTGCGCGTGTGGGCACGTTAGCGGGCGTGGTGTGTATTCTCGCCAATGTGGCACTATGCGCTGCAAAGGGCGCAATTGGTGTGGTTTCGGGATCGGTTTCGATCGTGGCGGATGCATGAACAACCTGTCCGATGCTAGCTCGAACATCGTGAGCGTGCTGGGCTTTAAGCTGGCGAGCAAGCCGGCCGACCCCGAGCATCCTTACGGCCACGGTCGCTACGAGTATCTCTCGGGTCTGGTTGTGGCGGCGCTCGTGTTGCTGATCGGCCTTGAGCTTATCAAGTCCTCGGTCGAGCGCGTCATCCACCCCGAACCCGTCGAGTTCTCGCTTGCCCTGGTGGCAGTCCTGGCACTTTCGATGGTTGTAAAGCTGTGGATGGCGGCCCTCAACCAAAAGCTCGGTGACCGCATTGAGTCCGAGACGCTGCATGCGACCGCGCAGGATTCCAAGAACGATGTCCTCGCCACAGGCGCCGTGTTAGCGTGCGCAATTGTTTCGCAGGTGACGCACATCAATCTTGACGCATGGGTCGGCCTTGCCGTTGGCGCCTATATTGGCTGGAGCGGTTTTGAACTCATCCAGGATACGGTGAGCCCGCTTTTGGGCCAGACGCCCGATCCTAAGCTGGTCAAGCACATTCGAGACAAGATCATGAGCTACCCCGGCGTTTTGGGCGTTCACGATCTGATGGTTCACGACTACGGCCCGGGCAGGAAGTTCGCAAGCGCGCACGCCGAGATGGCGGCCGAGGCCAGCCCGCTGGAAAGTCACGACACGCTCGATAACATCGAGCAGTCGTTTAGGGTCGAAGACGGCATGATCGTCACGCTCCATTACGACCCCATCGTGACTGACGACCCCAAAGTGGCGAGCATGCGTTTGTGCATTAACGCTATGGCTCAACAGATCGATAGCCGCCTTTCAATTCACGATCTGCGCTGTGTGCCGGGTCCCACGCACACCAATGTGATTTTCGACTGCGTACGCCCCTCGGATTTGGCGATGAGCGCCGAGGACCTAAAGCGCGTGTTGGCGAAACGTGTCGAATCCGAATATCCCAAGTCGATTGCCAAGATCACGATCGACGAAGACTACGTAGGGCATACCCACGAGTAGTGCCGCGCCGATAAAGCAACTGATGCAGAAGGGGAGAGCATGAAGCGCCTATACCTACTCCGCCACGGTCAGACGGAGTTCAACGTTAAAAAGCTCGTCCAGGGCCGCTGCGATTCTCCGTTGACCGACCTGGGTCGTCAGCAAGCCGGGATGGCAGCCGCGTGGCTCAAAGCCCACAACGTCGTTCCCGACAAAGTGGTCTCTTCGCCCTTAGGCCGAGCCATGGACACGGCAAGTCTCGTCGCATACGAACTCCTCGGTCCGGACGCCGCAGTCGAGCCCTGCGAAGGCATCATCGAGCGCAGCTACGGCACCTTCGAAGAAGGCCCCCACGACGCCCTGCGCACCGACGTCTGGGACCCGGGCGAGGACCTGGTCCCCTTTGGCGGAGAAGGAAGCCGCGCGCTGCAGGAGCGCATGGTAGGCACTCTCACCAATCTCATGGGCGCCGAGGGCATCGAAACCCTCCTAGCAGTAAGCCACGGCAGTGCCAGCCGCCAATTCATCAAAGCCGCCGCTCCAGAGGACTTCAAACTCCCAACAAAACTTCCCAACTGCGCCATCATGATTTTTGATTTTGAAGAGTCCACGCCACAAGCAGAAGGCGAATCACATCAATGCAAGTTCACCCTCCAACAAATAGTGGATCCCCAACAAAGTCATTAGCCTGAGCGAGCAAGGTTTAGCAGACATCAACGTGGCGTTCCCAGTGTGCGGCGGAGGGGGCGGGCCTGAGACATATTAAGGTTGTCGCGAGTTCCGCACGAACAGGAGAGCACTTAATGTGCTCTCCGTCGTGAGCAGGACTGTAGAGCAGCAACCTTAATATGTCTCAGGCCCGCCCCCTCCGCCGCACACTGGGAACGTGCCACGCACTTTACCTGCGTAAACAATGTGAGTGAAATATGAATCTCGATGGATACGCCCGCAGCCGTGTATACTAAACAGCTGTGTGAAACCAGGGGAGTATTCTGGCTGGACAAAATGCCTGCTTAATAGGGTTGTCAGGTAGTCTGGGCGCAATACAAGGCTGGGGAGCACGTCGTGTAAGTAGTGGTCCTCTAGGGGCGTACGCTCGGTGGTGTACGCATTGTCCCAAGACCACGCGAGAGTTGGGATCATATCTTGATCAGCATGATTCTCGGCCGCAAGATTGGCATGACCCAGGTTTGGGACGAGGACGACAACGTCGTTCCCGTCACGGTCATCCAGGCTGGCCCCTGCGCTGTCTCGCAGGTTAAAACTCAGGCAACCGACGGCTATGACGCCGTCCAGATCGGTTTCGGCGACATCAAGGCCAAGAACGTGAACAAGCCCATGGCTGGTCACTTCGCCAAGGCTGGCGTCGAGCCTGTCCGTTTCCTTCGTGAGGTCCGCGTCGAGAACGGCGAGGAGCACAAGGTCGGCGAGGTCGTCACCGTCGCTGATTTCGCTGATGTCGAGAAGGTCGACGTCATCGGTACCTCCAAGGGTAAGGGCTTCCAGGGTCGCATCAAGCGCTGGGGTCAGCGCCGCGGTCCTATGACGCATGGTTCTCACTTCCAGCGTCACCCCGGTTCTATCGGTCAGTGCGCCTATCCTGCGCGCGTCCTCAAGGGCGTCAAGATGGCCGGTCACATGGGTAACGAGCGCGTTACCGTCAAGAACCTTTCCGTTGTCCGCATCGATGCCGAGCAGAACCTCATCTTGGTCAAGGGCGCTGTCCCGGGTGCCAAGAATGGTCTCGTCGCCATCCGTATGGCCTAAGGGCCCAGCCCATTTAGCCCAGCGTCATACCAAGGAGAACACTTAAATGGCAAAGTTTGAAGTAAAGAACAGCGAGGGCAAGAAGGTCGCCGAGGCCGAGCTCGCCGCTGAGGTGTACGGCATCGAGCCGAACATCCACGTTATGCACCACATCGTCAAGTGCCAGATGGCCTCTTGGCGTCAGGGCACCCAGTCTGCTAAGGGTCGCTCTGAGGTTTCCGGTGGCGGCAAGAAGCCTTGGCGTCAGAAGGGCACCGGCCGTGCCCGCCAGGGTTCCATCCGTGCTGCCCAGTGGCGTCACGGTGGCGTTGTCTTCGCCCCCAAGCCCCGTTCTTACGCTAAGCGTATGAACAACAAGGAGGTCAAGCTGGCTATGCGCTCCGCGCTGTCCGCCAAGCTGGCCGATGGCGAGCTCGTGCTCGTCGACGACTACGGCTTCGAGAAGCCTTCCACCAAGGCTGCCGTCGCCATGCTCAAGGCTCTCGGCCTTGAGGGCAAGCGTCTGACCATCATCGTTCGCGACGAGGACGTCAACGCTTACCTGTCGTTCCGCAACATTCCCAAGACGTTCATCATCACCGCCGACGAGGCCAACACCTACGATCTCGTCAACAACAACGCTGTGCTGATGCCCGCCGACATCGCCGCTCACTTCGGGGAGGTGCTTGCATAAATGACCGCCCACGAGATCATCATCCGTCCGATCGTGTCCGAGCGTTCCTTCTCCGGCATGGAGCAGAACAAGTACACGTTCGAGGTCGCCAAGGATGCTAACAAGTATCAGATCAAGGACGCTGTCGAGGAGATCTTCGGCGTCAAGGTCGTTCGCGTGAACACCTTGACGGTCAAGCCCAAGACCAAGCGCGTGCGCTATGTCGCCGGCAAGACCCGTTCTTGGAAGAAGGCCATCGTCACGCTGGCCGAGGGCGACACCATCGAGGTCTTTGGCAACCAGGCCTAAGACTCGCTGCTGTTGAGTGAGCTCATGCCTCCCAAATAGGGGAGGCGAGAGCTCAAGGTTTCGGGCGTATAAAATGGACACGCCCGGAACCGTGTATACGTCCGGTGTCATCGCACCCGAGGCAGAACCTCGAATCCCTGTCTGCGATGGCTAACGGATTCCTATTGAAAGGGATTGTAATGGCTGTAAAGCACCTTAAGCCGACCTCCGCTGGTAGGCGTTGGCAGACGATCTCCGATTTCTCCGAGATCACCTGCACCAAGCCCGAGAAGTCTCTTCTCGAGCCCCTGCCCAAGAAGGCCGGTCGTAACAACAACGGCCGCATCACCACCCGCCACCAGGGCGGCGGCGTGAAGCGTCGTTACCGCGTGATCGACTTCAAGCGCAACAAGGACGGCGTGCCCGCCAAGGTTGCCACGATCGAGTACGATCCGAACCGTTCCGCTCGCATCGCTCTGCTGCACTACGCTGACGGTGAGAAGCGCTACATCCTGGCCCCCAAGGGCCTCGAGGTCGGTCAGACCATCATGTCCGGTTCTGACGCCGACATCAAGCCGGGCAACGCTCTGCCCCTCGCCGACATCCCCGTCGGTACGCTCATCCACGCCGTCGAGTTCCAGCCGGGCAAGGGCGCTGCTATCGCCCGTTCCGCCGGTAATTCCTGCCAGCTGATGGGTAAGGAGGGCAAGTACGCTATCGTCCGTATGCCTTCCTCCGAGATGCGCCGCATCCTCGTTACCTGCCGCGCCACCGTCGGTGAGGTCGGCAACGCCGATCACGCCAACATCGTCATCGGCAAGGCCGGCCGTAAGCGTCACATGAACGTGCGCCCGACCGTCCGCGGTACCGTCATGAACCCTGTCGACCACCCGCACGGCGGTGGCGAGGGCAAGAACCACACCTCTGGTCGTCCCTCTGTTACCCCCTGGGGTAAGCCGACGAAGGGCCTTCGTACGCGCAAGAAGAAGAAGGTCTCGAACCAGCACATCATTCGTCGCCGTAAGAAGTAATTTCGGATACCGAGTTTTAGGAGAAAGCACTTATGAGCAGAAGTCTCAAAAAGGGCCCGTTCGTGGAGACTCGCCTTCTCTCGCGTATCACCGCGATGAACGAGGCTGGCAAGAAGGACGTCGTGAAGACCTGGTCCCGCGCGTCCACCATCTTCCCCGAGATGGTTGGTCACACCATCGCCGTCCACGACGGCCGCAAGCATGTGCCCGTGTATGTTACCGAGTCCATGGTTGGTCACAAGCTCGGCGAGTTCGCGCCGACTCGTACGTTCCGTGGCCACAAGGCCAAATAGGGGGTTAACCGTAAATGGCAACTAAGTCTATTGAAACTGAGGCCACCGAGGTTCGCGCCGTCGCTAAGTACGTGCGTGTTTCCCCCAGCAAGGCCCGCCTGGTGGTCGATCTGATCCGCCGCAAGCCTGTCGCTCAGGCCTTCGACATCCTCCACTTCTGCGACCGCGCCGTCGCCGTGGATGTCGAGAAGGTTCTCCGTTCCGCCGTTGCGAACGCCGAGAACAACAACGGTCTGCGTGCCGACAACCTGGTTGTCGCCGCTGCCTATGTTGACGAGGGTCCGACGCTTAAGCGCATCCGTCCCCGCGCCAAGGGTTCCGCTTCTCGCATTCTGAAGCGTACTTCCCACATCACCGTCGTCGTTGCTCCTCGAAAGGAGGCGTAAAGCTGTATGGGTCAGAAAGTCTACCCCACCGGCTTCCGTCTTGGCATCACCGAGAACTGGCGCTCCCGCTGGTTCGCAGAGAAGGATTACGCTAAGACCCTCGGTAACGATCTCGAGATCCGCAAGTACCTCGAGAAGCGTCTTTCCCGCGCAGCTGTCTCCCGCGTCGAGATCGAGCGCGCTGGCGACAAGGTGAAGGTCATCATCCTCACCGCTCGCCCCGGCGTTGTCATCGGTAAGAAGGGTGCCGAGATCGATACCCTCCGCACTGAGCTCGAGAAGGTCGCTGGCGTGTCCAAGGGCCAGCTCTCCGTCGACGTTGTCGAGATTAAGCGCCCCGAGCTCGACGCCAACCTCGTTGCTCAGTCTATCGCCGAGCAGCTCGAGGGCCGCGTTGCCTTCCGTCGCGCTATGCGCAAGGCTGTCCAGTCTGCCCGCAAGGCCGGCGCTAAGGGCATCCGTATCCAGTGCTCCGGTCGTCTCGGCGGCGCCGAGATGGGTCGTCGTGAGTGGTACCGCGAGGGTCGCGTGCCTCTGCACACCCTCCGTGCCAAGATCGACTACGGCACGGCTGTCGCCAGCACCACCATGGGTGCTTGCGGCGTGAAGGTCTGGATCTACCTGGGCGAGAAGCTCCCGGGCCAGCCTGTTCCCAACCCTGCACTCGAGGGCTCTTCCCGTCCTCGTCGTCGTAACTCCGAGAGGAGGGGTCAGTAGTGCTTGCCCCTAAGCGTATTCTTCACCGCAAGGTGCAGCGTGGCTCCATGAAGGGCCAGGCCAAGGGTAATACCGAGCTGCATTTCGGCGAGTTTGGTATCCAGGCTCTCGAGGCCCATTGGATCACCAACCGTCAGATCGAGGCCGCTCGTATTGCCATGACCCGCTACATGAAGCGTGGCGGTCGTGTCTACATCACGATCTTCCCCGATAAGCCCATCACCAAGAAGCCTGCCGAGACTCGCATGGGTTCTGGTAAGGGTAACCCCGAGGAGTGGGTGGCCGTCGTCAAGCCCGGCCGCATCATGTTCGAGGTCAAGGGCGTGCCCGAGGAGGTCGCTCGCGAGGCTCTGCGTCTTGCACAGCACAAGCTTCCCATCAAGACCAAGATTGTTGCTGCCAAGAACGCTGAGCAGCGCATCGAGAAGGAGATGGCTGAGGAGGCCGCTCTCGAGGCCAAGTGGGCTGCTGAGGACGCCGCCGCCGCCAAGGAGGAGAACTAATGAAGCCCGCAGAGATTCGTGAGCTCTCGGACGCTCAGCTCGTTGAGAAGCTGAAGGAAATGCGCGCCGAGCTCTTTAACCTTCGTTTCCAGATGGCCACCAGCCAGCTGGACAACACCGCTCGCGTCAACACCGTGAAGAAGGACATCGCTCGCGTCCTCACGGAGCAGCGCGCCCGCGAGATCGCAGCGGAGAAGTCCGCTGTCGCCGAGTAGGACCTAAGGAGAGAACATGACTGATTCGCGTAACTCGCGTAAGGTCCGTACGGGTGTCGTTACCTCCGTCTCCGGTGCCAAGACCATTGTTGTCACCATCACCGAGCGCAAGCGTCACCCCAAGTACGGCAAGATGATGACCAGCTCCAAGAAGCTGCACGCTCACGACGAGGAGTGCACGGCTGGCGTGGGCGACACCGTCCGCGTTATGGAGACCCGTCCTATGTCCAAGATGAAGCGTTGGCGCCTCATCGAGGTCGTCGAGCGCGCTAAATAAGCAGTCGCTCTTACGACTTGTACGTTTCCGAAGATGTGCGTATGCCTGGCTTGCATACCACGGGCCGTATAAAGGCTGCGCACCTCTCTTCGGTTCTTAGTTCGGAGGAACATCTACCATGATTCAGATGCAAACCATGCTGAACGTCGCCGACAACTCCGGCGCTCGCAAGATTCGCTGCATCAAGGTGCTTGGCGGTTCCAAGCGTCGTTATGCAGGCATCGGCGATGTGTTCATCGGTGCTGTCCAGGAGGCTACCCCTGGCGCCAACGTCAAGAAGAAGGACGTTGTCCGTTGCGTCGTCGTTCGCACCGTTAAGGAGATCCGCCGCAAGGATGGCTCCTACATTCGCTTTGATGAGAACGCCTGCGTTGTCATCAACAACGATGGTTCGCCCGTCGGCACCCGTATCTTCGGGCCCGTCGCTCGCGAGCTTCGTGACAAGAAGTACATGAAGATCGTCTCGCTCGCTCCCGAGACCCTGTAGTTAGGGAGATATATGTATATCAAGAAGGGCGATAAGGTCCAGGTTCTCTCTGGTAAGGATCGCGGCAAGCAGGGCGTTGTCCTGCGTGCTCTCCCCGCCGAGAACAAGGTCGTTGTCGAGGGCGTTTCGGTCGTCAAGAAGGCCGTCAAGCCCAACGCTGCCAACCAGCAGGGCGGTATCGTTTCGCAGGAGGCTCCCATCGACGCCTCCAACGTCAATCTCGTTTGCCCCGAGTGCGGTAAGGTTACCCGCGTCGGTCACGAGAAGGACGGCAAGAACAAGCTGCGCGTCTGCAAGAAGTGCGGTCACAAGTTCTAAGCTGCCCGCAACATCAAGTTGCTAGCAAAGGCCCGGATGCCACGGCACCCGGGCCTTTTTCTATCCCTACTCGATGGCTTCGGTTCTGCCGTCCCGTCATTCCGGTTGCATCCAGTTTTCGGTGCCGTCTCGAATCGAGTGCCGCCAGGTGATACCCTGTCGCGTTTCGTCGGCTTCGGGGACAAAAGTCGGGACAACTCCAAAAACTATTTTCGAACTCAGGGCTTTGAGTTTTTGTTTTTGTCCCAAAGGGCGCGGCGGGATGCCTTTGGAGGCTCGATAGCGCCGAAAACGCCCGTTTTGAAACTTAAATGCCTTTTCGCGTGCAAGCCGCCAGCTGCAATAGGAAGTGAATCAACGCAGGTGGCTTTCAAGCAGTTTGCAAAACTGCAGGTCGCAGGTTTTCATTGCCAGTAGGAGAAATGAGTAGTCTCAGGTGGCTTGCCCATGAGTTGACGAACGGGATTTGAGATTACGCTGACGTCCGGAAACGCTTCGAGCACGTCGTTACGTTTTTGGGATTTGGGCGTAGCCCCTGCACCCGCGAGCGCGGGCCTTAAGCCCGCCGAGAGGGTGACGCGTCGAAAACGAAGGGGAAAGAGAGAAGGGGCCGTCCCTATCATTCAGGTTGCGACCGAAGAAGACAAGGAGACCCCCTGAGCCTGAATGATGCCCCACAGACCGCGTCCGACCGAGCTCAAGCCGAGCTTTTCCTGACGTCCGCCTTCGCGAAGATGATAGCTGGATCGGCTATGGATTGGCAACACTTATTTGGACGATTCCGGGAGGGACGGCCCCGCCTCCCTGAACTCGACCGGCGACATGTAGCCCAGCGTCGAGTGGATCCTGAAGTTGTTGTACCAGTGCACGTAATCCAAGAGCTTGGCTCGGCGCTCGTGCGTCCCTCCTCGGTCCTTCGGAGTGGCCGACGATCTCCCCGTTGCAGAGGTCGACGAGCAGGCAGACGTAGTTCCACGACGCCCCGACGCGCACGCAGGCCAAGTCGCTGCATATATGGGTGCACGGCGCCCTGCCGCCGAAGCCGCGCGCGACGACGTTCGACACGTCGGCCTCGTTGACCGCCCCGGGGTGCACCTTGAACCTCTTCCTGCCGTATGCGCCGGCCAGGCCGTTCTCCCTCATGATGCGGCAGACGCGGCGCCGGCTGACGGTAACGCCCGACCTCCCGGGCGACGCCTTGATCTTGCGCGATCCGTTCCGGCCCTTGCTGGCGGCGTGCGCCGCCGCGGCCGCCGTCGCCCCCGACATTAAGGTCCTCAAGGGCCGCGTCGTCTCCGGCGACCAGTTCGTCTCGCCCGCGGAACAGAAGGAGCGAATCCTCGCGACCTTCGGCGACCTGTGCTGCGAGATGGAGGGCTGCACCATCGCGCAGGCCGCCTATCTCAACGGCGTGCCCCTCGTCGTCGTGCGCGGCATCAGCGACAAGCCCTGCGCCGAGGGCCGGGTCGTCGACTACAACACCTTCGAGAAGAAGGCCGCCTGCGACTGCGCCCGCATCGCCGCGCGCATGGTTAAGCTTTAGGCCCTGCGCGCCGGGGCCCTTCTTTATGTTGGGACCCCGGCGCGCCGGGGCCCTTTCCAAAGCGAAGTGTCGAGCCGAAGTGTTGAGCGTCGGCCCTGAATGTTCAATGGCCGTTGTTTTCTGCCCCTCAAGTGGTGGACTTTTCCTCGGAGCTGTTGATTCCCCCACGCGCCCCCTTCCGTTCTCTGTTCTCCCCTTATACTCCTTGTACGAGGAGGTAAGAAGTCATGGACAAGACCACACAGGACAGCTTGGCAAAGAAACCCGTCGACATGAGGGACAGGATTCTCGAGCATCTCGAGGCCCTCACCTCTGCCGTCTCGCTCGACGACCTTGCCCGTCTGTCCACCTCCGACATCGCCGAGACGCTCATCATCTCCAGGAGCCTGGCGAGCCAGTACCTCAACGACCTTGTTCGCGCCGGTCTTGTGGTTAAGGTGGCGGGCAGGCCTGTCCGTTATTTTCATCGCCGCGCGTTCCAGAAGCGTTTTCAGGTAAAGCTCTCTGCAAGCGAGTACGCCTCGCTCGCCGACCTCATCCAAGCGACGGGAATCGCCGATCACCGCGACTTCGCGCGTGCCGTGGGCTTCGACATGAGCCTCAGCTCCGTTGTCGAGCAGTGCAAGGCTGCGGTTCAGTACCCTCCGTTTGGCCTGCCCATCCTCTTGAGCGGCGGCGTGGGTGTCGGTAAGTCTTTCCTTTCTCGCCTTGTGTACGAGTACGGCAAGAACCAGGGCTTGCTGTCCCGCGACTCCTCCTATGTGCGCATCGACTGCGCCGGGGTCCCGGACGCCGCCTCGTTCAACGGGCTTCTTGACGAGTCGATCGCGAAAGCGCGCGGGGGTGTGGTCTTTGTCAACGGCATCGAGGCACTCTCTCCCTCTGCGATGGAGCACTGCCTTGCGACGGCCCTCGGGCTCGATGCCTCCCAGGATGCGCCGCGCGCTCGCCTCGTTCTTTCGACGACGCTTTCCGCCGATGACCTGAAGGTTTCCTCGGCCTACAGCAAAATGCCCATCTGTGCCCGCGTCCCCTCACTCAAGGAGCGGACCCCCGAGGAGCGCGAGGATCTCATCTTGAGCTTCCTGCGCAGCGAGGGGTGCCGAATCGGTTCTGATGTGAAGATCAGCCGCGGCGCATACCGTTGCCTCGTGAACGCGGACTTTTCCGATAACATCGCCGGCTTGCGCGCCTGCGTGACGAACTGCTGCGCCAAAGCGTTCCTCAATCGCGAGGGCGACTACGTCGTCGTTCGCCCGTATCTTCTTCCCAGCGGGCTCCTCTCCTCCGCGCAGATCGATCAACAGCCCGACGATGGCGTTCTGATCGACGCGTCTCTGGATGCCGCCGAGAGCACAGGGCCGGTCGAGCAGGCGCTCGATGCCCTGTGCTCCCTCGATGAGCGATTCTGCGCCGGGGAGCTCTCTGTCTCCGAGCTTGTCTCGCAAGCTGTCTCCGCTGTGCGCGGCGTTGAGGATCACTTGATTTTCGACCACGGCGTCGCCTCCTCGAGGTCGCGCGCCTTCGAGCGCGTCGTGGGCGCGGTCCTTGCCGACGCAGGCTCTTCTTATGGCATCGAGCTTTCGAGGAAGGTCGCTTTTCTACTGGCCCAGGAGATTTGCCTGCAGTTGTGGCCGGGTATCGGCCTGGCTAAGCGAAAGTCTGCCTGTGCGGAGCAAATCTCCCATCTCCTCGGTGCCGTGACCTCCGAATTGCCGTTTGCCTCGAGTGTCTCCGATCAGGTCGCCGCAGACGTGGAAGGGGCGCTGGGAATCTCGCTCGATCACTTCACGAAGACGCTTCTGACGCTGTGCGTCGCATCGGAGTCTCGCGATGCGAAGGCCCTTCGGACGCTCTGCGTCATCTTGTCCCACGGCTACTCAACGGCGACGAGCATCGCCGACGCGGCGAACCGTATGCTCGGCATGCATGTGTACGAGGCTGTCGACATGCCCTACGACCAGCAGCTGAAGGACATCGTCGGTCCGCTCCAGCGCCTCGTCGACCGCCATTCCTACTGCACCGGGGTCGTGTTCCTCGTCGACATGGGCTCCTTGGAGGAGGCCTATAAGGCCCTCGAGAACGTTACCGACTCCACTATCGGCGTGGTGAACAACGTCTCTACCGGTCTTGCGCTCGAGATCGGGGTCGGGCTGCTCGGCGGCAAGTCCATCGCCGAGGTTCTTGGCGATGCGACCGCCGCGTGCGTGACGCACTGCAAGATGATCGAGCGCGTCAACCGTGAGGACGCCATCGTCTTCTGCTCCGAGTCCGGGGTCGACGCCGCGGAGAGGATACGCCAGCTCGTCTCGCAGAGCCTCCCGCGCACCATAGGCGCGCGCCTGCTCACGAGGCCCTTCAAGCAGCTCGTCGCGAACGGGTCGAACGACGCCGTTTTCTCCGAGCACCGCGTCTGTGCCGTCATCGGCACGGGAGACCCCGGGGTCGCCTCCGTCCCCTTCGTCGCCCTCGAGGACATCATGTCGACGGCGTCCGCCTCTAAGGTTGATGCCGTGTTCGGCAGGTGGCTTGACGCTTCCGAGCTCTCTTCTTTCCACGAGAAGCTGCTCTCGAACATGACGCTGCAGAACGTCATCCGCTCCATCACCATCCTCGACCCGGAGCGGCTATTCCATGAGATCGAGAGCGCCGTGCACGAGCTTCAGCGCAGGACAGGCGAGAAGATCGGCAGTAACGCCATCATTGGGCTCTACGTTCACCTCTGCTGTCTCGTCGAGCGCCTTGTTACCAGAAACCCCATTGAGACCTACGTTGGCCAGGACCGCTTCGAGGAGGAACGCGCCGATTTCATCGAGTCCTTCAGGCAGAGCTTCTCGAGCATCTCGACGCGCTATCGCGTAGAGGTTCCCGTAAGCGAGATCGCATATGTCTTCGACTACATAAGCGTGAGCGCCGCCCCGGCGCGAGAAGAGCGCCTCGGCTCCTCGGACCTCCTGCTCGACGAGTGACCTTCCCCGCGCCGCCGCAAGCTGACCGCGCGTCCTCAATAATCCGATAACCCCTTGCCCGGCGCGAATCCGGATAGCGCCGAGGCAGTACCGAACGTAAAACTTCATTTGATAGGAGCAAACATGAGTGTTGTTATGGCACGAATCGACAATCGCCTGCTTCACGGCATCATCGTGACGCAGTGGGCCCCGGTGTCGGGCGCGACCCGAGTCATGGTCATCGACGACAAGGTCGCCGGCGACGAGGTCCTGAAGTCCACCATGAGGATGGCGCGCCCCGCGGGCATGGCCGTTTCGATCATCTCCGAGCAGACCGCGCTCAAGAACTTCGCCGCGGGCAAGTACGACCGCGAGAAGGTCTTCGTCATCGCCAAGGAGCCCGAGACGATGCTTCGTCTGGTCGAGTCGGGCGTCGAGCTCCCGTCGCTGGTCGTCGGCGGCTCGCTCGTCAAGGAGGACGGCATCCAGCTCACCCAGCGCGCCTACGCCTCCGCCGAGAACGTCCAGAGCTACAAGGCGCTCATCGCCCGTGGCGTCAAGGTGAAGGCCCAGTTCGTGCCCGCCGACAAGCCCGTCTCCGTCGCAGACTCATCTAAGGGGGAAATATGGTCAACTTCACTATCCTGCAGGTCGTCCTTTTGACCCTGCTGGCCTTCATCAAGCACGTGGACTACTACGGCATCCCGATGATCTTCGTCAATTACGCCGTTTTCTGGGGCCTCATCACCGGAGTCGTCATGGGCGACTGGAAGACCGGCCTTGTCATCGGCGGCACCATTCAGCTCATGCAGCTCGGCGTCGCGGGCTTCGGCGGCTCCTCCATTCCCGACTACGGCACGATGGCCATCATCGCCACCGCCTACGGCGTGACCCTGGGCTCCGACACGGGCCTCGCCATCGGCCTGCCGGTCGGCATGCTCGGCATCCAGCTCGACGTCGTCGCCAAGATCCTCAACGGCTTTGTCGTCGAGAAGTCCCAGAAGTTCTGCAACGAGGGTAAGTTCAATCAGATGAACGCCATCCTGTGGGTCTGCCCCGCGCTCTTCGGCCTGTGCGCCGCCCTGCCCGTCTTTGTCTCCGTGACGCTCGGCCAGCCCGCCGTCAACTGGCTCCTCGAGGTCATGCCCCAGTGGTTCCTCTCCGGCCTCACCCTCGCCGGCAAGATGCTCCCGGCCGTCGGTATCGCCATGCTGCTCCGCTACATGCCAACCGCCAAGTACTTCCAGTACCTGCTCGCCGGCTTCTTCCTCTCGGCCTTCCTGAACGTGCCCATCATCGGCGCCGCCATCGTCGGCGTTGCCCTCGCGATTGCGTTCTACCAGCGTGCCGAGAGGGACACCGAGCTCGCCGCCCACGCTTCCGCAGACGCCTTCATCGGAGAGGATGAGTAACCATGGAAAACGAGAACATCACCGCCGTCGCCGAGGGCAAGCCCTCCGGCTACAAGGTCACCAAGAAGGACCTGCGCAACGCGAACTGGCGCTGGCTCATGAGCGTGTGCACCTTCAACTACCAGACCCAGCAGGGCGCCTCAGTCGCCTACGCCCTCTCGCCGGTCCTGAGGAAGATCTACACGAACGACGAGGACTATAAGCAAGCGCTCAACAACCACTTCCGCTACTACAACACCCAGCCTTGGCTCGCCGCCATCATCCTTGGCGCCTGCGTGGCCATGGAGGAGCGCGACGGCCTAGCGGCGGCGGACGCCGTCCAAGACCTGAAGATCGGCACCATGGGACCGCTCGCCGGCGTCGGCGACTCCCTGCTCATGACCATGATCCCGACCATCATGGGCTCCATCGCCGCCTACATGGCCATCGAGGGCAACCCCGTGGGAGCCGGCATCTGGTTCGCGCTCATCCTGGCCATCTTCTGGGTCCGCATGCACGCCCTCGAGTTCGGCTACAAGCAGGGCGTGAAGCTCGTCACCGACTTCAGCGAGAAGCTTCCCAACCTCACTGCCGCCGCCTCCGTGCTCGGCCTCACCGTGGTCGGCTGCCTCATCGCCTCGGTCATCGGCGTCACCTGCCCGATTAGCTTCAGCTTCGGCGACGTCGCGATGGAGATTCAGCCGCTGCTCGACAAGATCCTGCCTGCCATGATCCCCACCGCCATCACGGGAAGCGCGTATTACCTTCTTACTAAGAAGAACGCGAGCATGACGGCCCTCATCCTCGTGGTGATCGTCCTCGCGATGGTCGCCTCCGCCGCCGGCATCCTCGCCTAGCTTCGACCCAAGAGATTGGTGAATCAATGAGAAAGATAGTTGTGGCGAGCCATTCCCTTCTCGCCCAGGGCTTCAAGGACACCCTCGAGTTCCTTACGGGTAAGGGCGACGCCGTCAACGCCGTGTGCGCCTACGTGAACGACAACGGCGAGGGGCTCGACGCGGCGGTCGAGGCGGCTCTTTCGGGCACTGACGAGGTCGTCGTCCTCACCGACGCGTACGGCGGCAGCGTGAACCAGCGCTTTTCCCGCTTCGCCTCCGACCGGATCCACGTGATCGCGGGTGTCAACCTCCCGCTCGCCATGACGGTCGCGCTCGCGCGCCCCGACGAGAAACTCGACTTCGATGCCCTCGTCAACGAGGCGCGCCAGCAGATCATCTACGTGAACGGTGCCAGTTCCGCCGAGTGCGACGACGACGAATAGAGGAGGTCGACGATGAGAGAGTTCCTTAAGGACGTGTGGATGCACGGCGGTGAGGAAAGCCGCGCCATCACCCCCGAGAACATCACGGGCGAGAAGGGCCGCGCCGCCATGTCGGCCAGCCACCTCGGCGTCGGCCGCAAGGGCTCGTGCTGCGTGCCCCTTGAGTCCGGCGAGACCATCACGCTCGCGGACATCGAGGGCCCCGGCATCATCCGCCACATCTGGATGACCGTCCCCGACAAGACCGCCGCCGGCAGCTTCGTCATGCGTGACCTCGTGCTGCGCTTCTACTGGGACGACGAGGAGACCCCCTCGGTCGAGTGCCCTGTCGGCGACTTCTTCTGCAACGGCTTCGGTGAGCGCGCCATCGTCAACTCGATGCCCATCTGCGTGAACCCGACGGGCGGCATGAACTGCTACTTCGAGATGCCCTTCAGGAAGCACGCCAAGGTCACGCTTACGAGCGAGCACCCCGGGTTCATTAAGTACATCTTCTACACGTTCAACTACGCGCTCACCGACGTGCCGGACGACGCCATGTACTTCCACGCCCGCTTTAACCGCGAGCGCAGCACCCGCAGGGGCGTCGACTACACCGTGCTCGACGGCGTGCGCGGCAAGGGCTACTACGTCGGCACCTACATGGCCCTGTGCGCCCTGGAGCGCTATTGGTGGGGCGAGGGCGAGATGAAGTTCTTCCTCGACGGCGACGAGGAGTTCCCCACGGTCACCTCGACGGGAGCCGAGGACTACTTCGGCGGTGCCTGGGCCTTCCTCGACAGGCCGCCCCACGCGCTGCCCGAGGCGCAGTGCTTCAACACGCTGTTCGCCGGCTACCCGTACCGCTCGACGCGCGACGCCACGCGCGACCGCTTCAGCGCGGGCAAGCCGAACCCGAATCCGATGCTCGCGACTAACGATGACGCGCTGCCCAGGCACGGCCTCTACAGGTGGCACCTTCCCGACCCGATCTCGTTCAAGGAGGACCTGCGCGTGACGTTCCAGGACCTCGGCAACGACGACATCAAGCTCTACGAGCGCGAGGACGACATCTCCACCGTCGCCTACTGGTACCAAAGCGAGCCGCACGCCGTGCTCGCCCCGTTTGCCGCGAGGCAGGACCGCGTGCCCAGGTAGGGTCGCCTCGAAACAAGCCAACGTTATGGGCGCCCGCGGTTGACCATGACTGCGGGCGTCCCTTTGTAAGGAGGATCACATGAGCGAAAAGCAAATGAGGCTCGGCGCCCTCGAAGCCGGCGGGACCAAGATGGTCTGTGCCGTGGTGTCCGGCGACGGCGAGGTCCTCGACCGTATGGAGACCCCGACGCTTACGCCCGCCGAGACCGTCCCGCAGATGATCGAGTGGTTCACCGCCCGCGATGTGGACGCGTTGGGCATCGGCGCCTTCGGCCCGACCTGCGTCGACCCCAACGACGAGCGCTACGGCTCCATCCTCCAGACGCCCAAGCTCGCGTGGCGAGGCCATGGTCTTCGCGCCGCGTTCGCCGACGCCTCGGGATTCCGGTGGCCTACGACACGGACGTGAACGTTGCCTGCCTCGGCGAAGTGGTCTTCGGCTGCTGCAAGGGGCTCGAGGACGCCGTCTACGTGACCATCGGCACCGGCGTGGGCGCGGGCGTCATGTGCGCGGGCAGACTCCTTCACGGCATGCTGCACCCCGAGGCCGGTCACATGCTGGTAAGGACCCGTCCCACCGAGGAGGGACGCTGCGTCTGCCCGAGCCACGCGAGCTGTCTCGAGGGGCTCGCCTCCGGCCCCGCCATCGCCGCGCGCTGGGGAAAGCCCGCGGCCGAGCTCGCGGACAACGATGAGGTGTGGGCGCTCGAGGGGGATTATCTGGGGCAGATGTGCGCGAACCTCGTGCTCATGTACTCGCCCCGCCGCATCGTCCTCGGCGGCGGCGTGATGCACCAGGAGCAGCTCTACGGCATCGTCCGCAAGAAGACCCTCGAATATCTGGGTGGCTACATCCAGACCGCCGAGCTTAAGGACATGGAGAGCTACATCTGCGCCCCGGGCTGCGGCGGCGACCAAGGAATCCTCGGCGCGGCCGAGCTGGCAAGAAGGGCGCTCGCGTAACTTGCGCTCTCTCCGCCATACAACGCGTTAAGAAAAGACGAGCGCTTCTTGCCAATTGAGCGGCAAGAAGTGCTCGTCTTTTGCATTTGTTTTTGGGGCAGGACGCCCCGCCTCCGCTAGAGTCCCTGGACCGCCACACCCACGAGGTTTGGACCGGTGTGGACAAGAAGCGCGGGGCTGATGTCGGAGCGGACGACCTCCACCGCGTTGGCCACGCACTCGCACAGGGCCTGCTCCATGCGGTCGTAGAGGTCGGCGTGGGCCGAGGTGCGGCTCGCGGCAAAGCGCACCTTGGGGTGCTTCTCGACGATGGCGGCGATGAGCTTGACCTCGGTGCGATGCGGTACTTGCACAGCCATTTCGTGTACGCGAGGCTGTTGGCTTTCTGGGCCACAGCAATCACCTTCCCCTAGTATGATGACCTGAACAATCCTCATGCTAGGGGGAAGGTTTTTGTCGCGTAGCGGAAATTGGCCTCCACCCGCTGAGCGGGTGGCTTTCTATGCCGCGCGTGCCGCGCGGCACGGACTAAAGTCCATGAATAAAAACGAGGAAGGCCACGTCCGGCCTCCCTCGCAAAGAGTCTCTGATTGCTCCCACTCATTGGGGACAGACTTAAATGAGTGCTCTTGAAATGCCGGCGCCTGGGGACGTTCTTTTTCTGTCTGCAGTTTGGGACGGTCCTTAGAGCTGCAGCGCGCCATGAGCGACGAGGCGAAGCGGATCATCCTGTCTTTCGAGTTCTAAGCATAAGCCCCTGTCTCTGAGCAATGACCGGTTCGCATTTGTGCGTATTTGCGTGCGTGGGATTGCGTGAATATGCGTATAGATGCGCCGTTTACGGGACAAAAATGACCGTTTAGTGGTGAGATACGCACAAACACGCACAGACGCGCGTGTTTGTGCGAATATAGAGCTATCCGAAATGCAAGACGTTCTATGACACAGGAGGCACATATGGTAGATTCCAAGCAGGCTCCACTCGACTCCGCGGCGGCCGCAAAAGCAGCGTTCGCTTCGGTCCAGGACAAGCCATTCCCCGATGATATCTTTACGGCTCCCGAGCTTCGTTGGGCTGTGATCGGGTGCGGCGTTATCGCCAACCAGATGGCCCAGTCTCTCGCTCTTGCCGGCCGCAAGCTTGCGGGCGTCGCCAACCGTACGCTGTCCAAGGCTCAGGCTTTTGCTGAGCAGTATGGCATCGAGAAGGTCTATGAATCGGTTGAGGACCTCTACGCCGATCCGGGCATCGACGCCGTCTATATCACCACGCCGCACAACACGCATATCACCTATCTGCGTGACGCGCTGGCCGCCGGCAAGCACGTGCTCTGCGAGAAAGCCATTACCCTCAATTCCGCTGAGCTCGACGAGGCGCGTGCCATCGCCGACGAGCACAACGTCGTCCTCATGGACGCCACCACGGTGCTTCATATGCCCTTGTATCAAGAGCTGCGCCGTCGCATGGATGCCGGCGAGTTTGGTCGCATGAACCTCGCCCAGCTCAACTTTGGTAGCTACAAGGAGTACGGCGATCTGACCAATCGCTTCTACAACCGCAACCTTGCTGGCGGTGCCATGCTCGACATTGGCGTGTATGCCCTGTCCGTCATGCGTCTCTTTATGGCAAGCCAGCCCATTGAGGTCGTTTCATTGGGCAACACCTGTGAGACCGGTGTTGACGTTGCGGGCGGCATCGTCTGCCGTAATGCCGAGCAGCAGCTGGGTGTTGTGAGCCTCACGCTCCACTCCAAGCAACCCAAGCGCTCGATTATTAGCTTCGATAAGTGCTATATCGAGGTCAACGAGTATCCGCGCGCCGATCACGCGACTATCGTGTGGACTGCGGACGGCCACCGCGAGGAGGTCCACGCCGGCACCGAGGCTTACGCCCTTTGCTATGAGATGGCCGATCTTGAGAAGGCCGTTGCCGGCGACGACTCTAAGCGTGAGCTTCTGGGCTATGCTTCTGATGTTATGGAGCTGATGACCAAGCTACGCGCCGACTGGGGAGTCGTGTACCCCGAGGAGGAGTAAGCGATGCTAGCGGAAGATAGGCTCAACGCGATCGTGTCGATGGTTCAGCAGACCGGCTCGGTTACCGTGCCGGAGCTTGCCGAAGCCCTGGGCGTGACGGCGTCTACCATTCGGCGCGACCTGCAGACGCTCGACCGAGCACACCGTATCGCCAAGGTGCACGGAGGCGCGACAAGTCTGGAGCGCGCGCACGTGACGCGCGACCTAACGCTTAATGAGCGCAGCGACCTCCATAACGACGACAAGGAGCGTATCTGCGCCCGTGCGGCGGCACTTGTGGAGCCCGAGAGCTTTGTATACATCGACTCGGGTTCGACGACGCTCAGGCTCATCGAGCATCTTCCACACCTTGAAGATGTCACCTATGTGACCGATTCCGTGCTCCATGCTCAACGCCTTGCTTTGCGCGGCATGCGTACCGTGGTGCTGGGTGGCGAGCTCAAACCCGAGACCGAGGCGCTCGTTGGCCCCGATGCCTTGGCAACCTTAGACCGCTACAACTTCAACTGTGGCTTTTGGGGCTCTAACGGCATTGCCGCCGAGCAGGGCTTCACGGCGCCCGATATCGAGGAGGCGCAAGTAAAGCGTATCTCGATGCGCCATACGGCCAAGCGCTTCGTAATCTCGGACGCCAGTAAATTTGGCATGGTGGCGCCCGTCAAGTTCGCGGACTTCCGTGACGCAACGATTATTACCGCAGGCGATGTCCCTGCCAAGTACCGGGCAATGGACAACGTCATCACGGTCTAGCGGCGGGGCAAGGCCAAAACCACCGCGAAGGGGCAGGAACCTTTGTGGTGGTTTTGACGTTTGTCCAGATAAAACCTGCCAAAATAAACCTGTCCCTTTTTGGCAGGTTTTAGGGCTCCCAGGGGCAGGGGGCTTCGATGTGGACGTGCTCGCCGGTTACGGGATGCGTAAAGGACACGCTGTGGGCGTGGAGCATGAGGCCACAAGGACGCGGCGTCCCGTACAGGTCGTCGCCCACCAGGGGATGGCGCTCGCTCGCCAGGTGCACGCGAATCTGGTGTTTGCGGCCGGTGAGCAGCTCGACATCGATATACGAGCGCGTGGGCAGGCCGCGGCGGCTCTTAAGACGCTTGAGCACCTTCACGCGCGTTTGAGACGGCTTGCCGCTGGCGCCGACGCGCATCTTTCGACTGTCGTGTCGGTCGCGGGCGATGGGCTTGTCGATGAGCTTTTCGTTCCAGTCGATCTTGCCCTCGGCGAGCGCCAGGTAGTGCTTTTCGAAAGCGTGGTCGATGACCATCTGGTCAAAGGCGGGCTGCGTCTGCTTGTCGAGCGAGAACAGCACCACGCCGGTGGTGTTGCGGTCCAGGCGGTTAAGCGGCTGCATGTCGGTTGCGGCAAAGCCGTCGCCCATGGCAAGCAGCAAGTCGCTGGCGTAGTCGGTAAGCGTGCGCTCGCCGGTGCCGTCGCCGTGGACGATCATGCCGGCGGGCTTGTCGATGGCCATGAGCCAGGCGTCGCAGTAGAGGACTTGAGGTTCTTCGTTCACGTGTAAGCCTTTCGGTTAGCTAATTCCCACAAACATGCAGCCCGAGGTGGCCCCGCGCAGGCGGGCGGCGGGCTTACGGCCGGCCTGCGCGGCCTCGACGGCGCGACGGACGCGTGCGACGGCGCGGCCCAACTCATCCGTCTCGAGCAGCGTGCCGTCCACCATAAGACGACGGACGCCGGCGTCGAGCAGCTGTGGCACCTGCGGCGTGAGGTCGATGGGGTAGGCGTCGTACAAGCGAGAGCGGCCATGGATGTCGGTGCGCACGGGCATGACCTTGCCGTCGATATTCTTGAGCGACAGCTTGCGGGCGCGCAGACGGCAGTTGGCGCAATCGTGGATGCAGCCATTGGCCACCTGCAGGATGCAGTGCTCGCTCGTCATAACGCGCGGGCGGCCGAACACGGTGATGCCCAGGGCTGCGGGCGCGGAGGTGCCAAGCGAGACGATCTCGTCGAGCGTGATCTCGGGCGAGAGCCAAAACGCGCCGGCTCCGCGCTCGGCAAGTGCCTCCATGCAAGGGGTGTTGTGCACGGGCAGGCAAGAGCGGATCTCCGCCGTGGCGCCAACCTGGGCGGCCAGGGCAAGCTCAGAGATGTTGCCAATAGCGACCGTGGCGCCGGCAACAACCCACGGGTCGACGCGTACGTGGTCAACGGCGCGGCAGACCTCGTCGAGTACGGGTACGATGCCCTGCTCAAGCGCATCGGCGGGGGAGAGCTCGGCCGCATCGAGCGCGTCGGTGGTCATGTAGATGCGCGTTGCACCCTCGGCGCGAGCGGCCTCGGCGGCCTCGAGCGAGGTGACGGTGGCGCAGATCTGCGGCTCATCGCGGTAGTGCTCGGGCGCGGGGCGGGAATCACTGGTGACAATCGCCGGCAGCTCGAGCGTGCGGGCACGCTCCTCGTACGGCGCCAGAATGGCCTTTTCCAGCGCCTTGCAAGCGGCGGTGCGTACCTTGTGCACAGCGGAGAAGCCCATGCCGCAGCCTTCATCGAGCGCCACATCAAAGCTCGCGGCCTCAAAGGGAGAGGAGCCCATGCGGCCCACATGCTCAACCAGATCGGATGCCTCGACGGCGCGGGTCTTGGCAGCCTCGACGGTAAAGCCCGTGGCCGTGGCCGTAAGCGATGGGGCGTCGCAGCAGGTGAGCGTGACGACAAACGGTTCGCCCAAACGCGCCACAACGGTTACATCAACGGCGCGGCGGCGCAGCACGTCGCGCTTGAGCGCGGCGCCGGCGGCGTCGATGGCGCGCTG
>QSCH01000001.1:0-203351 GCA_003462965.1 Collinsella sp. OF03-4AA | reverse complement strand
TTGTCCGCTTCGTCCGTGGCTACCGCGCGTGATCTGGCCGAACGAGTCCCCAATACCCTCCGTTCGGTCAGATGCACCGCCGCGGTTTGAGTTTTGTGCCGTATAATGACCACTACCTATGACGCGATACAAAAGAAAGGTGTTTGCCCATGCAGGCACAGAAGGCGGAGGGAACCCGCGACCTTATCGGCGCCGAGATGCGCGCCTGGCAAAAGATGCAGCAGATTGCGGCCGGCGTGTTCGAGCCGTTTGGTTTTAAACCCATCGAGACGCCCGCGATCGAGCAGGTGGACGTGTTTGTCCACGGTATCGGCCAGTCGACCGACGTCGTGCGCAAGGAAATGTTCCGTGTGTTCAGCGGTGCCAACCTGGAGCGCGTCTTTACCGAGGGCACCGACACCAAACTCAAGCCCAAGCAGCGCCTAGCACTTCGCCCCGAGGGCACGGCCGGCGTGGTGCGCGCCGTCGTCGAGAACAATCTGGTGCCCCAGGGCTCCACGCCGTTTAAGGCGTACTACGCCGAGGCCATGTTCCGCGGCGAGCGTCCCCAGAAGGGCCGCCTGCGCCAGTTCCACCAGGTGGGCATCGAGTGGCTCGGCGCTCCCGATCCGGCGGCAGATGCCGAGTGCATCATCATGCTCATGGAGTTCTACAAGCGCCTGGGCTTCGATCTTTCCAAGCTTCGTCTGCTCATCAACTCGATGGGTGACGCCCAGTGCCGTCCGGCTTATCGCGAGCAGGTTAAGCAGTTCATCCTCGATCACGCCGACGAGATGTGCGATGAGTGCCGCGAGCGCGCCGAGCTCAACCCGCTGCGTGCCTTCGACTGCAAGAACGACCACTGCCGCGAGATCATGGCCGAGGCTCCGCTGATGGGTGACAACCTGTGCGATGAGTGCCGCGAGCACTACGAGCAGGTCAAGCGCTATCTGGATGCCGCCGGTATCGAGTATGTCGAGGATCCCACCTTGGTGCGCGGCCTGGACTACTACACCCGTACTGTCTTTGAGGTCGAGGCCCCTGGCGCCGGCGTCGGCTCCATCGGCGGCGGCGGCCGCTACGATGGCCTGGTCGAGCTCGAGGGTGGCAAGCCCACGGCGGGCGTCGGCTTTGCTGTCGGTTTTGAGCGCGCCCTGCTGGCCCTGCAGGCCTTTGGCAGCGATTTGGGTGCCGATGAGGCCCCGTGCGTCTATGTCGCCAACGCCGGCAAGGAGCTGCGTCAGAACGTCTTTGCCATTACGCAGGAGCTTCGCGCCGCAGGGATTGTGACCGAGGCCGACTATCAGGGTCGTTCGCTCAAGGCCCAGTTTAAGCAAGCCGATAAGGTAGGCGCCAAGCTCATCTTGGTCCTGGGTGGCGACGAGCTTGCCGCCGGCAAGGTCAAAGTGCGCGACATGCAGAGCCATGACGAGGTGCTCGCCGATCTGGACAACGTCGTCGAGGCGGTTCGCGAGCGCCTGTAGCGCATCTTTTTGAGCTTCGGGCCTGCTAACGTGCCCTGCTCATGGAGAGCGATTGTTACGGGGGTGTTTCGCTTTTATGCGGAATGCCTCCGTTTACGTATGCCGCCCACCGAGAAATACGACCATTTAGGGCAAAAACCTTTGCAATGCAGAAAATACTTTTGTGTGGTAAAGCGCAATCAGTGTCGAAAGTATTTCTCAAGCGCCTATAATGAATACCGCATGTTACGTGCATAGAAGGAGGAATGGGAGGAAACGTGGCTGAGAACCTAAGCAACCAGTCTGTACCCGAAGCCGCGGCGCGCGTCGCTGCCGTGGTCAACCGCCTCGTTAACCGAATCGGCTCGAATGCCGAGTCCAGGGAGCGTCTCGCCGAGATCGAGATCCCCGAGGAGCTGCGCGACAATCTGGCGCTGTTCTTGCGCCTGGAGCGCCGTGTGCTTAGCGAGTATGATCCCGAGATCGCGGACCTGTTCGACAAGATTTTGACAGCCGAGATTGTGGTCAATGCCGGCAACCCCGGTACCTGCGCTGCCGACGAAGCCGTCGACGAGCAGGGCGTGCCCACCGCCGACGAGCCCACTGCCGTGGCATTTCGTGAGGTCGTCGATTTGATCGACAGCCTGCCGCTCGATAAGCAGCAGGTCATTGTCCGCGCCTTTACGAGCTTTTTCCATCTGGCAAACCTGTCGGAGGAGAACTACCGTGTGGCGCAGCTGCGCGAGCGCGAGGCCGGTGCGTCGACCGATACCGAGGTCGATCCTGCCAACGAGCTTACCGTTGCCTATCACCAGCTGGTGAATGAGCTGGGTGTCGAGGGTGCCAACGAGCTGCTCGACAAGCTCGAGTTCCACCCTGTCTTTACCGCACATCCCACCGAGGCCCGTCGTAAGGCCGTCGAGGGCAAGATCCGCCGTATCTCCAACCTGCTGGAGGAGCGTCCGCGTCTGGGCGGCTCCGACCTGGTGGAGAACGAGCGCCATATGCTGCAGGAGATCGACGCCCTGGTGCGTACGAGCCCCATCGCGCTCAAGAAGCCCACGCCGGTCGAGGAAGCCGATACCATCATCGACATCTTCGATAACACGCTGTTCGACGTTATCCCCGTTATCTATCGTCGTTTTGACGATTGGGTGCTGGGCGACAAGGCCGGTACTGTGCCGCCGCTGTGCCCGGCGTTCTTCCATCCCGGCAGCTGGATCGGTTCCGACCGCGACGGTAACCCCAACGTCACCGCCAAGGTGAGCCGTGAGGTCGCCGCCAAGTACTTTACGCACATGGTGCTCAAGCTCGAGGACAAGTGCCGCCACATCGGCCGCAACCTCACGCTCGAGGCTACCTACAGCAAGCCGTCGGCCGAGCTCATTAACCTGTGGAACCATCAGGTCGAGATGAGCCCTCGGTACACGGCCCGCGCCGAGCTGATCTCCGAGCACGAGCCGCATCGCGCCGTCATGCTCGTCATGGCCGACCGTCTGAACGCCACCGTGCGCCGTATCACCGACACCATGTACCACAGCGCCGACGAGTTCCTGGATGACCTGCGCGTCGTCCAGCGTTCGCTGGCCGCCTGCGGTGCCGTCCGTGCCGCCTACGGCCCGGTCCAGACCATCATCTGGCAAGTCGAGTCCTTCGGCTTCCATATGGTCGAGATGGAGTTCCGTCAGCACTCCGTGGTGCATGCCCGCGCCCTCAAGGATATCCACGAGAACGGTATCCATGGCGACCTGCAGCCCATGACGCGCGAAGTCATCGATACCTTCCGTGCCATCGGCTCCATCCAAAAGCGCTACGGCAAGAAGATGGCGCACCGCTACATCATCTCGTTTACCAAGAGCGCCCAGCATGTGGCTGACGTCTTCGAGCTGGCCCACCTGTCCTTCGCACACGAGGAAGATGTCCCCGAGCTCGACGTGATCCCGCTATTCGAGCAGCTCGAGGACCTCGAGGGCTGCGTCGACGTGCTCGACCAGATGCTTACGCTGCCCGTGGTGCAGAAGCGTCTTGCCCAGACCAACCGCCGCATGGAGGTTATGCTGGGCTATTCCGACTCCTCCAAGGACGCCGGTCCTACCACGCCATGCTCGCGCTGCATTCCGCGCAGGAGCGCATTGCCAAGTGGGCCGAGAAGAACGATATCGACCTGGTGCTCATGCACGGTCGCGGCGGTGCCGTTGGCCGTGGCGGCGGCCCGGCCAACAAGGCCGTGCTGGCGCAGCCCAAGGGTTCGGTCAACTGCTTCTTTAAGCTCACCGAGCAGGGCGAGGTCATCTTTGCCCGTTACGGCAACCGCACGCTGGCTCAGCGCCATGTTGAGTCCGTTGCCGCCGCAACGCTTTTGCAGTCGGCCCCGAGTGTCGAGAAGACCAACACAGAGACCACGCAGAAGTTCTGGGATATGGCCGAGAAGCTTAACGCTGCAAGCCACGAGCGCTATCTGGACCTGCTGAACACCGAGGACTTTACACCGTGGTTCTCGACCGTGACGCCGCTGACCGAAGTCGGTCTGCTGCCGATCGGCTCGCGTCCCGCTAAGCGCGGCCTGGGCGCCAAGTCGCTCGACGACCTGCGTACCATTCCGTGGATCTTCAGCTGGAGCCAGGCACGCATTAACCTGGCCGCTTGGTACGGCCTGGGCACCGCCTGCGAGCAGCTTGGTGACCTTGACCAGCTCAAGGCTGCCTACCAGGAGTGGCCGTTCTTCCGCACGTTCATCGACAACATCGAGATGTCGATTGCTAAGACCGATCAGCGCATTGCCAAGATGTATCTACACCTGGGCGATCGCCAGGATTTGTCCGAGAAGGTCTTCACCGAGATGCAGCTCACGCGTAAGTGGGTCCTTGCCATCGTCGGTGACGAGTGGCCGCTGCAGCGTCGTCGCGTGCTCGGCTGCGCCGTTCGCGTGCGTAACCCCTATGTCGACGCCCTGTCCATCGCCCAGGTCCGCGCCCTTCGTGAGGTGCGTATGAACCAGGACGAGATGGCCGAGGAGAAGAAGGCCGAGTACATGAGCCTGATTCTTTCGACTGTGACTGGCGTCTCGGCAGGATTGCAAAACACGGGGTAATCGATAGCCCTGTAGTCGCCGTCCGGACCCGCCGCATGTTTACTTCCCGGCGCGTCCTCGGACATGCAAGAAGCCCTCGCTGCGCACTTCGTGCGGCGAGGGCTTCTTGCGTCCTGCGGAATGCGCCGGGAAGTAAACATGCGGCGGGTCCTGCGATGTCCGGTCTTCGGCGGATTATTGCTGGGAAAAAGATGGTGCGCTTCGCGCGTTTTGGATGGGGTTTGTCCTGGCGGCGCGTTTGGCGCCTCGCGCCTCGCGTCTTATCGATCGGGATTGAGATGCATGTGGCGCTTCTCGCCTTATGACTGTTGCGGCCGCGGTCCCGTTTGGGATCGCGGCCGTTTTGTTGTGGGTCAAATATGAACGTTGTGTTAACGACTCGGTGGACGGTGGTGTTTTTCGGTGAGCGGCGTATCCTTCCAACGGTTTATCTAGTGTGTCAGTTGAAAGGAAGAGGGCGCTCGTCATTGTTTGAATGTGAACTACCGTTTGACCATAAGACGTTGCATCTAGAGCTCGAGGATAAGAACTTCGCGGGTGTGATGGAAGGCCATCAAAACGAGTTTAAGACTACAAAATCGCAGGAAGAGCTGGTAGAGGAGTCGCTTGCCAACCCTTATGGCTCACCTTCGCTCGAGGAGCTTTGTGCTGGCAAGAAGGATATCGTCATCATTAGCTCCGACCATACGCGCCCCGTTCCCTCGCGTGTGACGATGCCTATTCTGCTGCATCACATCCACTCCGCTGCGCCTGAGGCACGCGTTCGCATTCTGGTTGCTACGGGTATGCATCGTCCGTCGACGCACGAGGAGCTCGTCAACAAGTACGGCGAGGAGATCGTTGCCAACGAGGAAATCGTTATGCACGTCGCGACTGACGACAGCATGATGAAAAAGATCGGCACCCTGCCTTCTGGCGGCGAGTGCATCATCAACAAGATTGCCGCCGATTGTGATCTGCTGCTTGCCGAGGGCTTTATTGAGCCGCACTTCTTTGCCGGTTTCTCTGGCAGCCGCAAGTCCGTGCTGCCCGGCATTGCCAGCTACAAGACCATCATGTACAACCACAACGGTCAGTTTGTGAACGATTCCCATTCGCGTGCCGGCAACCTGTGCCACAACCACGTGAACGAGGATATGTTTGCCGCTGCCGAGATGGCTCACCTTGCCTTTGTGCTTAACGTGGTGCTCAACGGCAAGCACGAGGTCATCGGCTCCTTTGCCGGCGACATCCACAAGGCGCACGAGGCCGGCTGCGAGTTCGTGAAGAGCCTTGCCGGCGTTGAGCCCGTCGAGTGCGAGATTGCCATCACCACCAACGGCGGCTACCCGCTCGACCAGAACATCTACCAGCCGTGAAGGGCATGTGCGCTGCCGAGGCCACGCTTCCCGAGGGCGGCGTGATCATCGATGTCGCCGGTTGCGCCGACGGTCACGGTGGCGAGGGCTTCTATCACAACATCGCCGACAACGATCCGGCAGAGTTTGAGCGCGCCTGCATCGACCGTCCTAAGGACGAGACCCTGCCCGACCAGTGGACGAGTCAGATCTTTGCCCGCATCCTGGCGCATCACCCCGTGATCATGGTCACCGACCTGTGCGATCACCAGATGATCAAGGATATGCACATGACGCCGGTCAACACCCTCGAGGAGGCGCTCAAGCTCGCCTTTGAGATGAAGGGTGCCGATGCCAAGGTTGCCGTCATTCCCGATGGCCTGGGCGTTGTCGTCGCGCAGCACTAGTACGCGGCCTAAACGAATCGTTTATAACCGACAAGAAAGATAAGGTTTTATGCTTACCAAACTCCTCTGTGAATTCGGCGCAACGGCCCTCATGATCATCTTTGGCGTGGGCGTGCACTGCGATACCGTGCTCAAGGGCACTAAGTATCAGCTCCGGCCATATGTTTGCCATCACCACCTGGTCTTTTGGCATCTCGGTCTGCCTGTTTGTCTTTGGCGGCGCCGTGTGCATGAACCCGGCTATGGTGCTTGCCCAGTGCATCGTAGGCCTGGTGCCGTGGAGCAGCTGCATCCCCTTCATGATTGCCGATATGCTCGGCGGCTTTGTGGGCGCCGTAATCGCTTGGCTTATGTATGCCGATGAGTTCAAGGCTTCCGAGGGCGTCGTCGACCCCATTGCCCAGCGCAACATCTTCTCGACCAACCCCACCACCGAGGGCACCAACTATGCCCGCAACTTCTTCTGCGAGGCTATCTGCACCTTCGTGTTCATCAGCGCCATCCTTGCTGCCGCTAGCCGCGCCGGCGAGAACGTTCTGATGCTCGCCATCTGCGTCGGCCTGATCGTTTGGGCCGTTGGCATGGGCATGGGCGGCATCACCGGCTTCGCCATGAACCAGGCTCGTGACCTTGGTCCTCGCATGGCCTATCAGGTGCTGCCGATTAAGAACAAGGCCGACAACAACTGGAAGTACGGCCTGCTTGTTCCTGGCATCGCACCGTTTATCGGTGCCGCTCTGGCCGCACTGTTTGTGCACGGTTTCTTGGGCATGTTCTAGCCCAAGGCTACATAGGTTGTTCGCCGTCCGCATGGGGTAACTTCCCAGCGCGTCTTCGGACATGCAAAAAGGCTCGCTGCGCACTTTGTGCGGCGAGCCTTTTTGCGTCCTGCGGAGTGCGCTGGGAAGTTACCCCATGCGGACGGCTGCGGGGTCTTCGTTGCGTTCGTGCAAGCAACCCAACATATATATCTGAATTTGGATGGGAGGGGCTTGTTGCTGGTAGGGGCGTTGGGCTGTTGTTGACACTTTGGGATGGATTGTGCTTTGGGTTGGGGCGGGGCTTTGAGATGAGGGCGGAACTTTGGGATGAGGGGTTTACTTAGTTGAAGAGGGGTTTTATGGCTGAGAGGTAGTCTTTGGCTACGTTGGCTTTGTCTGCTTGAAAGTTGTGCCAGGCCCACCATTGGACGGTGGCTACGAAGCTTGAGGCTATGTGGTGTAGTAAGAAGCTGCGGTCCATGGTGCCGGCAGGACCTGCGGGGTCGACGGGGACGGTTTCGGCTGCTCGTGACATGATGGTCTTGCGTAAGCAGTCGGCAAAGACGCGTGAGCCGGCGCCGGCTACGAGGGCGCGTACGCCCTGGCGGCGCTCCCAGAGGTTGTTGAGGATATGCTCGACCTGCACGAGTGGGTCGTCGAGGGGCGTACCGTCATCGTCGAGGGCATGGGTGCAGATATCGCACACGAGCTCAGCGAGTAGGTCATCTTTGCTCTTGAAGAGGCCGTAGAACGTGGCCCGACCCACATGGGCGCGAGCGATGATGTCACCGACGGTGATCTTGCCGTAGTCCTCTTCGCGCAGCAGCTCGGAGAACGCCGTAACGATGGCGGCGCGGCTTTTTGCCTTGCGGGCATCCATGGCTAGGCGTCCGCGTGAACGAGCAGGCAGCGGAGCGTACCGGAACAACCCTCGTAGGGGCGCTTGCCGGCGCCGTAGCCGACGGCTTCGATGCGGTAGCGTGAGGGCAGTTGGTCGGACGTGCGCAGCGCGGTGACGATGGCGGCGCCCGTGGGCGTCACGATCTCGCCGGCGACCGGTGCAGGCGTGAGGGCGATATTGCCCGCCTGGCACAGGTTGACGACAGCGGGGACGGGAATGGGCATGAGACCGTGGGCGCAGCGAATGGTGCCGTGGCCCTCGGAAAGCGACTCGACCACGATGTCCTCAATACCCAGGTCGTCGAGGCAGATGGCGACCGAGCAGACGTCGACGATGGAGTCGACGGCGCCCACCTCGTGAAACAGGACGGTGTCGGGCGTTTTGCCGTGAGCCTTGGCCTCGGCAGCAGCGAGTACGGAAAAAATGGCGAGGGCGCGACGCTTGGCGCCATCGCTTAGCTGCGAGCCATCGATGATGGCGGTGATGTCCGCCAAAGAACGGTGGTGATGGTGGTGGGCGTGATGATGGCCCTCGTGGCCATGACCGTGGGCCTCATGGTCATGGTCATGGTCGTGGCAGTGCTCGTGCTCGCCATGGTCATGATGGTGGTGTTCGTGTTCGTGCATATGCTCGACAGCTGCTTCGTTGCCGTAGAGCCAGGCCATATCGTGATCGTGGTTCTCGAGCTCCTCTGCAAGCTGGACATCGAAATCGCAGGCGTCGATGCCGTGCTTGTTTACGCGCGTCACGGCAATCGAAAAGCCGTCGACCGGCAGCGTGGCGAGCTGCTCGTGCAGATGCTCCTCGCTGGCGCCCAGGTCGAGCAGGGCCGCGACGGTCATATCGCCGCTGATGCCCGAGGTGCCGTCGATGATAAGCGTATGCTGATGGTTGGACATGGAATGCTCCTTAGCGGGCGCGGGGTGTGCCGGCGCTCAGATGATTGATAAGACTTGCCTGGTATGCGGCACCAAAGCCGTTGTCGATATTGACGACCGAAACGCCGCTGGCGCAGGAGTTGAGCATGGCGAGCAGTGCGGCTACGCCACCAAAGCTCGCGCCGTAGCCCACGCTGGTGGGAACGGCAATGACCGGACAGCTCACCAGGCCGCCGATAACGCTCGCCAGCGCGCCTTCCATGCCGGCGATGGCGATGACCACCTGCGCCTGGGCAAGTTCCTCGGCATGCGCGAGCAAGCGGTGCAGGCCGGCGACGCCTACGTCGTAGAGGCGGTCGACCTCGTTGCCATAGAACTCGGCCGTCAACGCGGCTTCCTCGGCGACGGGCAAGTCGCTCGTGCCGGCGCAGGCGACGACGATGCGTCCGTTACCGGTGGGGGAGGGCTTGCCGCCCACGAGGGCGAGCTGCGCGTCCGGGACATATCCCAGGTCGATGCCGTTGTCGAGGAGCTCCGAGATGCGGGCTGCTTTTTCGCTGTCCAGGCGTGTGACCAGGATGCGCTCCTGGCCGGCATCGCGCAGCGCTTCGATAATGGCGGCAATCTGCTTGGCGGTTTTACCCGCACCGTAGACAACCTCGCCGGCTCCCTGGCGCACCCCGCGCGAAAGATCGAGCTGCGCAAAGCCCAAATCGGCGGTCGGAGCCGTCTGGATGCGCGTAAGGGCGTCGGCGGGGGTGACTGATCCGCCGGCAACATCGCTCAGCAGCTGCTCTAGATCTCGCTTATCCATATATGTTCCCTTCGACGGCGCAAAGTCTAGCACTCAAAGGGTATGTTTCCGAACACTAAGACAAAATTGTTCGGAAACTATAGGACGGATTGATTCAATTGTTAGACGGATCGATTAGTCACGCAGGATGATGTCCATGGCGAGCATCAGGTTGCGCTCGTCGATGGCAAACGGGGCAGCTTCGCGCGTCTTGGGCTTGGCGCAAAACGCGATGCCCGTGCCCGCGGCCTGAATCATGGGGATGTCGTTGGCGCCGTCGCCGATCGCGACGGTATGGGCCATATCGACGCCGCACTCAACTGCCCAGTCCAGCAGCTGGATGAGCTTGGACTCCTTGGTCACAATGCCGGCAGCCAACTTACCGGTGAGCTTGCCGTCCACGACTTCCAGGCGGTTGGCCAGGCAAAAATCGATACCCGCGGCGGCTACGATCTTGTCAGCGATCTCGTGGAAGCCGCCGCTTACCACGCCGACCTTCCAGCCCTTGCTGTGTGCCGAACGCACAAGCTCCAGCGCGCCGGGGGTAAATGTCACGCGTTCAAAGGTGCGCTCGAACACGCTCTCGTCCAGGCCGGCGAGCAGCCCCACGCGCTCCTCGAGCGCTTGCTTAAAGTCCAGCTCGCCGCGCATGGCGCGTTCGGTGATCCGCGCAACTTGCTCGCCCACGCCTGCCTCCTCGCCCAACAGGTCGATGACCTCCTGGTTGATGAGCGTGGAGTCGATATCCATAACGATGAGGCGTGCAGTCATGGCGGGCCTTTCCGAGTGCAGTTGTATTGGGGCACATTGTCGCACGCGGCGCGCCTTGGCGACGGCCAGGCCGCGTCAATTGTTTCGTCTCCGTCAAGTCTTTGGGCGAGAACTACTTTTCCGCGGCACATCGACACAGGTGCGATAAGATAGAACGCCATGTCTGGCTGCGCGGTTTACGCAGGCTGGGCAAATCTGTACGACGCCGCCCGGAACGACACGGGGCGGCACAGATCCATAAAGGAGGATCACTGGTATGAGCCAGACCCGTCCCATCGACGAGCATTCCATGCACACCCGTACCTGCGGCGAGCTTCGCCGCGAGAACGTGGGCGAAGAGGTCACCCTCACCGGTTGGGTGAGCCGTCGCCGTGACCACGGCGGCCTTATTTTCTGCGACCTTCGTGACCGCGAGGGCATCACGCAGCTCACCTTCGACCCCGAGCACTCTGACGGCGACGCATTTAAGATCGCCGAGACCATGCGTCCCGAGTGGCCCATCAAGATCCACGGCGTCGTGCGCTCCCGTGGCGAGGAGACCACCAACGCCAAGCTCGCGACCGGCGAGATCGAGGTCCTGACCGACCACGCCGAGGTGCTCAACACGTCCGTCACCCCGCCGTTCCAGATTGAGGACGGCATCGAGACCAGCGAGGACACCCGTCTGCGCTATCGCTATCTGGACCTCCGTCGTCCCGAGATGATGGCCAACCTCAAGCTGCGCTCCGACTTTACCTTTGCCATTCGCGAGGCGCTGCACAACCGTGAGTTCATGGAGGTCGAGACGCCCTCCCTGTTTAAGTCCACGCCCGAGGGCGCTCGTGACTTCATCGTTCCCAGCCGTATTCAGCCGGGCAACTTCTACGCCCTGCCGCAGTCCCCGCAGCTCCTGAAGCAGCTGCTTATGGTCGGTGGCGTCGAGCGCTACTATCAGGTTGCCAAGTGCTTCCGCGACGAGGACCTGCGTGCCGACCGTCAGCCCGAGTTCACTCAGGTCGATATCGAGATGTCCTTCGTGGACCAGAACGACGTTATGAGCGCGCTCGAAGAGGTCCTGGCCGATGCCTTCGGCCGCATGGGTGTCGAGATGCCCACGCCGCTGCGTCGCATGAACTACTGGGAGGCCATGGACACCTATGGCTCCGACAAGCCCGATACCCGCTATGGCATGCATCTGGTCGACCTGACCGACATCTTTGCCAACTCCAAGTTCAAGGTCTTTGCGACTGCGGCAAACGAGGAGGCTCTGTCGTCAAGGCCATCAACGCCAAGGGCGCCGGTGCCTGGCACGTGCCAAGATCGATAAGCTTGCCGGCGTGGCCTCCACGTTTGGCGCCAAGGGTCTGGCGTGGATCGCTTTCCGCGAGGACGGCTCCATCAACAGCCCCATCGTCAAGTTCTTCTCGGACGAGGAGATGGCGGCTCTGCGCGAGCGCATGGATGTCGAGCCCGGCGACCTTGTGATGTTCGCCGCCGGCCCGCGCCTGCTTTCCGACGAGATCCTGGGCGGCATGCGTTCCCACATGGCCAACGCGCTTGAGATCAAGCGCGAGGGCCACGACTTCCTGTGGGTCGTCAACTTCCCGCTGTTCCACTGGGATGAGGACCGCAAGGCCTATGCAGCCGAGCACCAGCCCTTTACCCTGCCGACCGAGACCGACATCGCCAAGATCGAGGCCGACCCGTTGGCAGCCGGTTCTTGCACCTACGACTTTGTCATGGACGGCTTTGAGGCCGGCGGCGGCGGTATGCGTATCCACAACGCCGAGATGCAGATGTCCATGCTCAAGCTCCTGGGCTTCACCGAGGAGCGCGCCGAGTCTCAGTTTGGCTTCCTCATGGAGGCCCTCAAGTTTGGTGCGCCCCCGATGGGCGGTTTCGCTCTGGGCCTGGACCGCGTGTGCATGCTGCTCACCGGCTCCGACTCCATCCGCGACGTCATGGCGTTCCCCAAGACGGCCAGCGGCTCCGACCTCATGTCGGGCGCTCCGAGTGCCGTTTCCGGCGCCCAGCTCAAGGACGTCAGCCTGCGCCTGATGTAGGCAAGCGGCTACATATTGCTTGCAACGAGGGAAGGACGTGTGCTTTCCCTCGTTTTTTATACGCCGAGGTTGCGAGGGCATAGGGTGACCGGACGTCGCGGAAACTGCGACCCAGAATCCAGCCAAATAACGGGTCGCACTTTCCGGTTGAGCTTCTGGCGGAAAGTACATCCCAGAATCGGCGTTCGGAATGGGCCGGGCTTTCCGCTAAAGCAGCCTAGCGGAAAGCCCGGCCCAGTTTCCTACAGTGAGTCTCTCTGAACGAGCTGCATGTGCATGACGGTGGTGGTGGGTACGGCGCCATTGATCATATCGAGCGCAATGCCTGCGGCCATGTGGCCTTCCTCGCGAAGCGGCTGACGAATGGTCGTCAACGCGGGGACGCTGCGAGCTGCGACCTCGTGGTCATCGAAGCCCACGACCGAAACGTCTTTGGGTACGCTAATTCCTGCTTCGTTGAATGCGGCGATAACGCCGGTTGCGATACGGTCCGATCCGCATAGCACACCGTCGGCACGTATTTCGCGCGCGAGCAACCGCCGCGTGGCTTGGTAGCCGTCTCCGCTGCTCCATCCGGTATAGATGACATTTTCATCCGGAAGGCTTTCGCCCAAAATTGCACGGTAGCCGCGAAGGCGGTCGATGACGGCGGGGTTATCCTGCGGCCCCAGCACGGCAACGATGTCCTTGCGTCCGCGATCTTTCATAGCGAGCGCCGCAAAGCGTCCGCCCTCTTCGTCGTCGGAGTAGACCGTCGAGAACACGTCGCGATAGGGATGGCCCTCGAGCTGGCCGCATAACACAGTGGGTACGCCCAGCTCGCGCAGCACCTCGAGCAGCTCACTGCCCTTGTAGGGCGAGACGTCGATGACGGCGTCAAACGAGCGGCGCTCAAAATGCTCGCGTGCGCGGTTGCGCTCATGCGAGGAAGATGCCTGCAAGATCACGGGCAAGTAAGACGACTCCGAAAGTTCCTCGGTAATGCCGCTTAAAAACTCACTGTAGGTGGGATCGCTAAACAGCTCGCTCAAAGGCTCGGTAACCAGCACGGCGATAATTTCCGTGCGTCCGACGGCGAGCGCCCGGCCGCGTGCGTTGGGAACGAAGTTAACCTTTTTCGCCGCTGCGCGGACACGCTTTTTAGTTTCCTCGCTAATGCGGGGGGAGTCGTTGAGGGCGCGCGATGCCGTGGAGCGCGAAACACCGGCAGCTTCAGCAACCTCGGCAAGCGTGGGTGCGGTGCGTGCTGGTTGGGTCATGGCGTCTCCTGTGCAATTGGGTCGGTGGGCTATCGATAAAGGCTAATGCGGATACAGATTACTATAGCGCGCGTGAACGGCGTCCATGGTATCCGGTGACCGGTGTCGTTTTGCAATCAAACTGCGACTGAGCACGGCATGTATGGGCGAGACATAGGCAGGCGCGACAGTTGCCTGTGAGTTCAAGAACGATGCCCCGTGCTGTGCACCTAAGCTTAGGGTGACATAAGTAGCATGGTTGTACAACCGGTTGCACCGTTAATCCGACAAAATCGACCGTTCGGCGGACAACCGGTTGCACAGATTTTTGTACCGCCCGTAAGATAAGGACAACCGGTTGCACAAAGAAGCACTACGATGACGAAGGAGCATCACCATGGACGCCATTAACGATTGGGAAAACCAAGCGCTCACCCACAGGAACCGCCTGGCACCCCATGCGTACTTTATGGGTTATGAGGCCGCCGATCTCGCCGCTACGTACAGCCGCGAGCTGTCGCGCGGATTTGTCCAGCTGTCCGGCTCGTGGCAGTTCCGCCTTTTTGAGGGCCCCGCGGCCGTCTCCAACGAAGCACTTTGCACGTACAAGCCCGAGTGGGATCACGTGGAGGTTCCGCACCTGTGGCAGGTAGACGGCTATGGCAACCTTGCCTACACCGACGAGGGTTTTCCGTTCCCGGTGGATCAGCCGTTCGTTCCCTCCGACGACCCTACGGGCGTCTACCAGCGCATCGTCAAACTTCCCGCCGTGCCTGCCGGCGCTCGCGAGATTATTCGCTTCGACGGTATCGAGAGCTACGGCGAGCTGTATGTCAACGGCAAGTTTATCGGCATGACCAAGGGTTCGCGCCTGTCCGCCGAGTTTGACGTGACCGACGCGCTCGTCGAGGGCGACAACCTGTTTGCGGTCAAGGTTCTGCAGTACAGCGATGGTAGCTACATCGAGGACCAGGACATGTGGTGGGCATCGGGCATCTTCCGCGATGTGTACCTCATGCAGCGTCCCGCCGCGCATCTGGTCGACTTTAGGTTCCGCACGCACCGCGAGGGCGATGCCGCTCTGATCACGCTCGATACGGTTGCCGAGGGCGCAAGTCGCGTCGTGTATACGCTCAGCGATGGCCAGAATGTGGTCGCTACGGGCGAGTGCGTCGACGGCCATGCCGAGTGCAGCGTTGCCGATGCCCACTTCTGGAACCCCGAGGACCCCTTCCTCTATGACCTTACGCTTGAGGTCTACGACGGCGACGAGGTCAGCGAGTACGTTCCGCATCGCCAAGGCCTTGCCGAGGTGACGGTCGAGGGCAATCATATCTACCTCAACGGCACCTACTTTAAGATGCATGGCGTCAACCGCCACGACCACGACGATCACAAGGGCCGCGCCGTGGGTCTCGAGCGCATGCGCCGCGACCTGGAGCTCATGAAGCAGCACAACATCAACGCGGTGCGCACGTCCCACTACGCCAACGATCCGCGCTTCTACGAGCTGTGCGACGAGTACGGCATCATGCTGGTCGCCGAGACCGATATGGAGAGCCACGGCTTCGAGAATATCGGCAATATCGCCCTGGTCACCGACGACCCTGCCTGGGAGCCGGCTTACGTTGACCGTGTTGAGCGCCTGGTGATGCAGGAACGCAACCACGCGTGCATCATCATGTGGTCGATGGGCAACGAGAGCGGCTATGGCTGCAACATCCGCGCGATGTACGCCAAAGCTCACGAGCTCGACGGTCGTCCGGTCCACTACGAGGAGGATCGCAACGCCGATACCGTCGACGTCATTTCCACCATGTACTCCCGCGTGTCGCAGATGAACGACTTTGGCGAGCATCCGTTCCCCAAGCCGCGCATCAACTGCGAGTACGGCCACTCCATGGGTAATGGTCCCGGAGGCCTGTCCGAGTACCAGGAGGTCTTCGATCGCTGGGATTGCATCCAAGGCCAGTTTATTTGGGAATGGTGCGACCACGGTTTGGCTGCTGTGACCGAGGACGGCGTTGCCTACGACATGTATGGCGGCGACAACGGCGATTACCCCAACAACAGCAACTTCTGCATCGACGGCATGGTGTTCCCCTGGCAGCAGCCGAGCCCGGGCCTTACCGAGTACGGCCAGGTCATCTGCCCGGTTCGCATGGCCTACGATGCCGAGGCGGGCGAGCTGACCGTCACCAACAAGCGTTGGTTTACCACCCTCGAGGATGTCTGCCTGTCGGCGGAGACCCTGGTGGACGGCGACGTGGTCTGCCGCAAGACGCTCATGCCCGGTGCGGTTGCCCCCGGCGAGTCCGTCCAGCTTCCGCTGGTGATTCGCGAGGCCGCAGTGGGCGAGACCCTGCTGACCGTGCACGCCTACACCATGGCGGCTCACGCCTGGTGCGAGCCGATGTTCCAACTGGGTGCAAGCCAGTTTGCCATCGCAAACCATCCGGCGCCGGCAATTGCCGCCCCCACTCGTCCTGAGCTTACGGTCGAGGAGACCGAGCAGGAGATTCGTATTCGCTCCCTCAACGGCGAGCTGACCTTCAGCAAGGTCAACGGTACCGTGAGCGAGTGGAAGGCATCCGATCGCGACGTCATGACCTCCGGTCCCCAGGTTGGTTTTTGGCATCCGCTCGTCGATAACCACGCCCAGGAGTACGACTCCCTGTGGAAGGATAACTTCATCGATGTGATGCAGACGCCTACCCGCAATGTTTCTTGGAAGCAGGACGACAATGCGGTTGTCGTTACCGTGAGCCAGCGTATCGCTCCTCCCGTCCGCGCGTTCGGCATGCGCGTCGAGCTCGTCTATACCGTGCTTCCGAGTGGCCGCGTCGACCTCAAGGTTTCCGGCGAGCCCTACGGCGACTATTCGGACATTATCCCGCGCATCGGCATCTCCTTCGAGGTCCCCGGTTGTGATCGTGCCGTCGAGTGGTATGGCCACGGCCCGGGCGAGAACTATCCGGACTCGCTGCGCGCCAACCCGGTCGGTCATTACCGCACTACGGTCGACGACATGTTCACGCCCTACGTTATGCCCCAGGACTGCGCCAACCGCGAGGGTACCCGCTGGGTCGCCCTGCGCTCCAGCCACGGTGACGGTCTGGTCGTGACGCGTCCGAGCGACGCCGCTTCCAATCCGTTCTCGTTCTCCGCATGGCCCTATAGCTGCGAGGCTATCGATAATGCCAAGCATGTCTACGATCTTGTCCCGGGCGACACGGTTACGGTCAACATCAACGACCAGCTGCTCGGCCTTGGCTCGAACTCTTGGGGTTCCGAGGTGCTCGATTCCTATCGCACCCGTTTTGAGAGCTTCAGCTTTGAGGTGTCCCTGCGACCGCTGACGTCTGCCGATCTGGCTCAGGCGCTGGCACCCATTAAGGAGGCATAAGTCATGCATATCTTTAACTCGCGTGCCGATTTCGACGCCCAGATGAAGTCCGTCAAGAAGTGGATGCGTACCGGTCAGGCACTCGACGGCGTTTCTGAACTGCAGCACGATGTGGCGTACTCTATCGGCGACTCGCTGGTGTATTGGTGGGTGAACGCCCACGAGGCGGCTACTGCCGATCTGGTCGGTCACCGTCGCTACCATGCCGTGCTCGCCCCGCTCGACGGCAATCTGACCGTTGAGGTGGCTTCCAAGGCCGATCTTACCTGTACGCGCGCCTACAGCGATATCGATGATCGCGAGCGCTTTGAGGGTGCGGGGGAGACCGTGACGATTCCCGCCGGCGGCGTTGCCGTCGTCGAAATTGACGAGGCCTACCGTGTCGTGGCCGATGCCGCGGATTCCCGCGTCGTGGTACTGCACGTGACGGTTGAAGGTTATTCCTTCCCCAACAAGTAGTATTCGTCCGTTTGGACGTTTGCTTCGCGCCGTTAAGGGGGATGGCTTTGTTGACTCCCTTTTCCCCATTCCCCTTAGCAGGTGCGCCGTCCGTGTTTGCACTTGCAGCTCGGACGGTTTTAGATGACATTTAACAGATGATTGGGAGGGCTTATGAGCTCTGAAAAACGAGGAACGATTGGTTCGTTCGCTCTGCTGGGCATGACGGTCGCCGCCGTGTTCGGTATCAAGAACATCATCAACAACAACGCGGCCATCGGCTTGGCAGCTGCGCCGTCGTTCTTCTTCGCCACGCTTTTGTACTTTGTCCCCTATACCCTGGTTACCGCCGAGTTCGTCGGCCTCAACAAGGACTCCGAGTCTGGCGTGTACGCATGGGTTAAGACCTCGATGGGTGGTCGCTGGGCGTTCCTGACGGCATTTAGCTACTGGTTCGTTAACCTGTTCTTCTTTGCGTCCGTCCTGCCCAACGTCATCATCTACGCGAGCTACGTGTTCTTTGGTGCCAACGCCGAGCTTTCGCAGCTGTGGATCACCATTATCGAGATCGTCGTCTTTGCTATCGCCACGTGGGTTTCGACCAAGGGCGCTAAGTGGATCGGCTCCATTTCCTCCTTCGGTTCGACCGCGGCTCTCGGCCTGACCGCCGTGTTCATCCTGCTGTCCCTGGCTGCTGCCTTTGGCGGCGTTGAGTTCGCTACGGCTCCTACTCCCGCTAACATGGCTCCCGACATGAGCAACTTCGCAACTGCGTGGGGCTTCTTCGGTACGCTTGCCTGGATCATCCAGGGCGTTGGCGCCGCTGAGTCTGTCGGCGTGTTCCTTAACGACCTTAAGGGTGGCGTCAAGGCCTTCGTGCGCACCGTCGTTATCGCCGGCCTGACCATCGGCCTTCTGTATGCAGGCGCTTCGCTGCTGGTTAACCTGTTCATCCCCGAGGGCGGCGTTGCCATCTCCACCGGTATCTTCGACGTATTCGGCGCTGTCTTTGCCCACTTTGGCATTCCCATGGAAGTGTCTACGCGCGCCATCGGCTTGATCCTTCTCGCCGCCACGCTGGGCTCCCTCATGATGTGGACCTCTGCTCCCATCAAGGTTTTCTTCACCGAGATCCCCAAGGGCGTCTTTGGTAGCAAGATCGTCGAGCTCAACGAGCATGGCATTCCTGCCCGCGCTGCTTGGCTGCAGTTCGCCATCGTCGTCCCCATCCTGATCATTCCGGCCCTGGGCTCCGGTAACCTCGACGACCTGCTCATGATCGTTACCAACATGACTGCTGCCACCGCTCTGCTCCCACCGCTGCTGATTTTGCTTGCCTACTTTATGCTGCGCAAGAACTTTGACGCCGCTCCCCGTGGCTTCCGCATGGGTTCGCGCCGCTTTGGCCTGGTCGTTGCCGCATTCCTGCTTGTGGTCTTCTGCTTCGTGCTTATCTGCGGCACCATTCCGCTCGATCAGCCGCTGTGGCTGACGCTGGTCTACAACGTTGGCGGCGTGGTTGTCTTCTTGGGCCTTGCCGTGATGTGGTACAACCGCTACATCAACCGCCTGCGCGAGACCGATCCCGAGGCCGCCGAGAACGAGCTTCGCCCTTCCGTCCTCGATATGATGGAGTAGCGGCTAGGATTAATCTACGGCTGTGGAATAAATCGATTCCCTTTCCTAAGGAGGGGCCTTACGAGGCCCCTCCTTTTGTGTTTTGGGGCATGGTTTTGGCCCCCGTGGTCAAAAAATGCCAAATATGAGTACTGTTGCAAAAGAAGTGCCATATTTTTCGGCCTGCTCTGAGCGAAAATGGGCTCAAAATCGATTTATCTAACTCCCTTTAAAGGGCGTTTGACGGCTTTCAACCTCTTCGAATCGCTCAAGCTAGGCAATTTGCTCTCGATTTTGCTGCTACTAAATTTGTGACAGTACTCATATTTGCCACTTTTTGACCACGGGGTATCCGGAGGGGCCCTCGATAAGCATCTAACGCTACAATAACTACCACGTGGCTGGGTTTGCCGGCCGAATGTGTGATGTCGTGGGAGGGGACATGGTCGAGTTTACAAAGACGATTAAAGATCCGTTGGGACTACACGCCCGCCCGGTTGCGCTGCTCTATGACATCATTGCCATGCACCGTAGCGACGTGTCGGTCAGCATCGGCGACCGCCATACCGACGGTCGCGATGTCATGGGCCTCATGGCTCTCTACGGCGAGTGCGGCGAGGACATCATCTTTCGCGTTTCGGGCGTAGACGAGGCTTCCTGCGTTACGTCGATCAGAAACCTCTCGCTCTAAGCATGACAGGGCGCGGCAAAGGACAGCTCTTTGCCGCGCCTTTTTGTTTCATATAGGAAACTTTTTCGAAATCTGAATAGGGACCCTTTCCAAAAAGTTAACCACGTGCTAGTTTACTAAAGCGAACATAGACGTGGTTAACTTTTATCGCGTCGATGTTGAGGACGAACTGACGTTAGGAGCCACTCATGTCTTGCGGACCGCAGATGCCGGCCATGCCGCTTTCGATGGTAAAAGCGGGCGAAACCGTGCGCGTGTCTCGTGTAAAGGGCAATGAGGACATGAAGCACCACCTCAAGGACCTCGGCTTTGTCGAGGGCAACGAAATCCACGTGGTGAGCTCGAGTGGCGCCAATATCATCGTCACGGTGCTGGGCGCACGCTTTGGCATCGATTCCAAGGTTGCCATGCACATCATGACCGTCGGTTAGTCCGCAGCATTTCATAAAAACTGAAAGGGGGACAAGAGGATGAAGACGTTGGGTGACGTTAAGGTGGGCGAGAGCTCTACCATCGTCAAGCTTCACGGTGAGGGTGCGCTTCGCCGTCACCTTATGGACCTGGGGCTCATCAAGGGCACTTCGTTCAAGGTCGTGAAGGTTGCACCGCTCGGTGATCCGGTCGAGATCAACGTGCGCGGCTACGAGCTTTCCATCCGCAAGGAGGAGGCTGCCGTCGTCGAGGTCCAGTAAGGGCTCGCGGCGCATATATCTGCAGATAAAGTTAGGTTTTTCTAACTTAATGCAGCATCTTTGAAGCACATTATCCAGCCTGCGCGGAGAAAGCAGCGCAGGCACACAAGGAAGAAGGATTGAATGGCGGATTCTCAGATCCATGTCGCGCTGGCGGGTAACCCCAACTGCGGCAAGACCACGCTTTTCAACCTGATCACCGGCGCCAACGGCTACGTTGGCAACTGGCCCGGCGTCACGGTTGAGAAAAAGGAGGCCAAGCTCCTAAGCGACAAGAACGTTACCATCACGGACCTCCCTGGCATCTACTCGCTTTCCCCCTACAGCCCTGAGGAGCAGTGCTCGCGCGATTACCTCATGAGCGGCGAGCCCGATGTCGTCGTCCAGGTGGTCGACGCCACCAACCTCGAGCGTAACCTGTACCTGGCGCTTCAGGTTATCGAGACCGGCCTGCCCGTGGTCGTTGCCCTCAACATGGCCGACCTGGTCGAGAAGAACGGCGATAAGATCGACACGGACAAGCTCTCCAAGAAGCTCGGTTGTCCGGTCATGATGATCTCGGCCCTTAAGAACAAGGGCATCAAGGAGCTGTTCGAGCAGGTCAAGAAGTCCGCTGCTTCCAAGGGCCAGGTGCCGGAGCACAAGTTCGATTCCTCCATCGAGGACGTTCTGGACCACATCGAGAACAATCTGCCGGCGAGCGTTCCCGCCAACAAGCGCCGCTACTACGCTGTCAAGCTGTTCGAGCGCGATGCGGACGCCTGCAAGCTCATCAACCTCACCAAGGAGAAGGCCGCTCGCGTCGAAGGTCTGGTCGCTCAGTGCGAGCAGGACTGCGACGATGACGCCGAGTCCATCATCACCGGCGAGCGTTACGGCGTGATTGCCACATCATTGACGAGTGCCTCACCAAGGCTCCGGCAAAGATGAGCACCTCCGAGAAGATCGACCGCGTGGTTACCAACCGTATCCTGGGCCTGCCGATCTTTGTGGTCATCATGTTCTGCGTGTACTACATCGCCGTTTCTACCTTGGGCGGCACGGTGACCGACTTCACCAACGACCAGCTCTTCGGTACCGACGGTTGGTACGTGCTCGGTCAGGGCCGCGACGCCTACGACGCGGCCGTCGAGGCTGCGGGCGACAATGCCGACTCGGTCGACCCGGCACAGTACGGCCCCTATGTTCCTGGTATTACCACCATGGTCCACGACGCCCTTGTGGCGGGCGGCACCGAGGACGGTGGCCTGGTCGATTCGCTGGTCTGCGACGGCATCGTCGGCGGCCTGGGCGCCATCTTCGGCTTTGTCCCGCAGATGTTCCTGCTGTTCGTCATGCTGTCCTTCCTGGAGGACTGCGGCTATATGGCCCGCGTCGCCTTCATCATGGACCGCGTGTTCCGTCGCTTTGGCCTGTCCGGTAAGTCGTTCATCCCCATGCTCGTATCCTCGGGCTGCGGCGTCCCCGGCGTCATGGCCACCAAGACCATCGAGAACGAGAAGGACCGCCGCATGACGGTCATGACCACCACGTTTATTCCCTGTGGCGCTAAGCTGCCGATCATCGCCCTGCTCATGGGTTCCATCATCGGCGATTCTTCCACCACCGCCGCGTGGATCAGCCCGCTCTTCTACTTCCTGGGCGTCTTTGCCGTCATCGCTTCGGGCCTCATGCTCAAGAAGACCAAGCTCTTCGCCGGCCGCCCGACGCCGTTCGTTATGGAGCTTCCCGCCTACCACTTCCCGGCGATCCGCTCTTGGGCGCTGCACGTGTGGGAGCGCTGCTGGGCCTTTATCAAGAAGGCCGGCACGGTCATCTTCGCGTCCACCGTCGTTGTTTGGTTCCTGTCCAACTTTGGTAGCTACAACGGCACGTTTGGCTTCCTGCCTGCTATGGAGGGCATCCCCGAGGAGTTCATGGACTACTCCGTGCTTGCCATGCTGGGCAACCTGGTCGCCTGGATCTTCGCCCCGCTCGGCTTTAGCACCTGGCAGGCAACTGCGCTGACCGTCTCGGGCCTTGTCGCTAAGGAGAACGTCGTCGCCACCGCCGGTTCGCTGCTGTCCGTCGCCGACGCCGGCGAGACCGACCCGAGCCTGTGGACCGCGTTCGCCGGCATGTTCCCGACTATGGGCGCTTGCGTTGCCTTTGGTGCGTTCAACCTGCTGTGCGCTCCGTGCTTTGCCGCCATGGGCACTATCCGCAACCAGATGGATTCCGGCAAGTGGACCGCCATCGCGATCGGTTACGAGTGCGCCTTTGCTTGGGTCATTGGTCTGTTCATCAACCAGTTCTACAACCTGTTCGTTCTTGGACAGTTTGGTATCTGGACGGTTGTGGCCATCGTGCTGCTGGTTGCGATGCTCTTCCAGATCTTCCGTCCCATGCCTAAACATGCTTGGACCGACGAGGACGAGACCAACACTGCTTCCGCCGCAGTTTCCGCTTAAGTCCGAATAAGGATTAGCCCCTTTCCATGAGCCCGGGTGTCCCAGCGACACTCGGGCTTTTTGGTGCAATGGGGGACAGATTGCTTTGCTCCAGAAGTAAGATGTGGCGTTTCCGCAGATAAAACCGACCAAAACAAACCTGTCCCTTTTTGGCAGGTGGAAGATGGGGTAAAGTAAGTGGTGGTTAACTAGAGGAGGCTTACTATGGCACCTATCGATATTGTTGTGTTGGCTGTTATCGGCATTGCGTTTGTCGCCGTGTGCGTGCGTATCTACCGAAAGGGCACCTGCGCCGACTGCGCCCAGGGTGGCGTTTGTACGGGGCATTGCTCCAACAAAAAGACCTGCGCCGCACTTAAGGGCGTAGACAAAATCGCCGAAGACTTGGGCCGCGGTATCAAATAAAGGTCCAGGCACCCAAGCGCCTCGCGAGCATCCGTTCGCGGGGCGCTTTGCACATTTGGGGGAGAGTGTGGCGAGTTGAAGAGTATTTTTGGGTATCGCTAACTATGTGGTCAACGGCCCGCTCACCGTGGTCCATGCCGTAGCGAGCGCCAATCTCGCCGTCGAAGGCATGACCAACTACCTGGGCCTCTAACTCCATCCCGCCCATCAGTTGCGGTGAAATACAGACTGTTTTGGCCGTCAAAGGCCTTATCTACTCCGTATTCCACCGCAACTTTTTTGTGGGGTGGGCTAGAGACGCTGCATGCGGTACCCGACACCCATGTGCGTCTGAATCATCTTGGGGTGAGAGGGGTCTGCCTCGATCTTCTTGCGCAGGGTGCGCATGAACACGCGCAGGCTCGCCAGATCGCTGTCCCAGCTCGTGCCCCATATCTCGCGGGTGATGAAGGTGTGGGTGAGCACCTTGTCGACGTTTTTCGCCAGAAGGACGAGCAATTTGTACTCGGTTGGGGTGAGCGAGAGCTCGCGTCCGTCTTTCGTCGCGTATCCCGCGGCGTAGTCGATATGCAGCGGACCGTTGTCGAACGTGCTCGCTTCTGTCGATTCGCTTGACGCCATCGAGGAGCGCCTCAAATTCGCACGGACGCGCGCGAGCAACTCATCCACAGAAAAGGGCTTGGTGAGGTAGTCGTCTGCCCCTGCGTCAAGTGCTGCAATCTTGTCGGAATCTTCGGTGCGCGCCGAAATGACGATAATGGGGACTGCCGACCAGCTTCGGATCTTCGTGATGACCTCGATACCGTCAATGTCGGGAAGGCCGAGGTCGAGCATGATGAGGCTGGGGCCGTGCGACACCGCATCCATGATGGCGGCCTGGCCGTTGCAAACCTTGCTCACGACATAGCCGTGGAGGTCAAGCGCGGTCGAAACGAGGTTTTGAACGGTCAGGTCATCTTCGACCAGGAGGATGCGTGGCTTAGCGGCATTATTCATGAATCTCGATCTCCTCGGCGGGCAGGGTAAAACGGAAGACGGCCCCATGGGGGTGGTTGTCGCGAGCTTCGATGACGCCGCCATGCGCCTCCACGATGGAGCGGCAGAGCGACAGCCCAAGGCCGATGCTTCGACGCGAATCCACGGGCCGCGTATTGCGTGAGGTGAAGAAGCGCTCAAAGATATGAGGCTTGTCGCAGTCTGCCACACCCGGCCCATCGTCTGCGACGTCCACCACGACGAACGCACCCTCGCGACGTGCGCTGATGGTGACAGTCGAGTCCTCGGGCGTGTATTTGAAGGCGTTCATGATGAGATTCGTAAGCACCTGCATGATGAGATGGACGTCGATGCGTACCAGCAGGATGTCGTCAGTGTGCTCGATGGTGACGGTACGTCCATGCGATGCTTGGGCGACATGGCTGAGGGCGGCTCGATGACCTCGTCGATGAGCTCGGATGTGAAGTTGAGGCAAATGGTGCCATCCTCGACGCGTGTGATGGCGAGGAGGTTCTCCACGGTATCGATAAGCCAGAGGGAGTCGTCGTAGATGGCATCGGCAAGATCGCAGCGTTGTTCGAGGCTGAGCTTCTCGTCGCTCTTCCGAAGGATTGCCGCAGATCCGGATATAGCCGTGAGTGGTGTCCTCAAATCGTGGCCGATGGAGCGCAAAAGGTTGGCGCGCAGCTGCTCGTTTTTCGCCAAGACCGCAGCCTCTTCGCGCTCTTGCGCCGCCCGGTCGCTTTCGAGCGCCAAGGCGCATTCGCCTACGATAGATAGGACGATCGAATGCTCGAAGGCTTCGATCTCGCGCCCCTCCAGGTCGATGCCGATGACACCGAATACCTTGTCGCCGGTGCGAACCGCGAGGTAGAGGCAGCGCGCCTCGGGCAGGGTCCGCGTGCTTGCGCCCGCGCGTTTGTTGTTGGTGTAGGTCCAGGTTGCAACAGCGCGCTCGTAGTCGGTGAGCAGCGACGCGGATCGGTTTTCGGTGCCAGCGGACTCATAGAGCGTCTTGCCGAGCGTGCCGTGTTCGGCGGTGTAGAAGACCACGTCGAGTTTTAGCAGTTTGATGAGTTGGTTCATGGCGACGCGGGCACACTCCTCCGCGCTATGGGCTTGCTGCAAGAGCTGGTTCGTTTCGAGGAGTACGCGCGTTTTGAATGCGTTCTCGGCGGAGGTACGGGCGTTGTCGGCGATGCGCGCAGTTAACTCGCCGGCGACCATAGCGGTAGCGAACATGATGCCGAACGTGACCAGATAGCTTCGGTCGTAGCTGGCGAGCGAAAACAGAGGCGTTACGAAGCAGAAGTTGTAAAGCACTACAGAGAGCACGCTCGATACGATCGTGCAGATACGCCCCGTCGTGGTGACGGCGGTCAGCAGGGCCGTGAGGATATAGAGGGATATGATGCTGGAATCGGCAAATCCCAGATGGCGGAAAGCCGTGCCGATCGCTGTGGCGACAAGAGAGAGGGCCAGCGTGCGAAGCACGTTTCGGCTGCTGGGCGGCTGCAGGGCGAGCGCATGGCGGCGTCCTTTGGGTCGGGAGGGCGGAGTCGACTGGTCTGGAATGATGTAAATGTCGAGGTTCGGGGCGAATGTTATGAGCTGTTCTACGAGAGATTTGCGGCCAAAGAGGGCCTGACGGACGCTGCTGTGCTCGCCCGTGCGCCCCATGACGATCTTCGAAATACCCGACAGGCGTGCGAACTCGGAGATCTGAAACGCGACGTCGTCGCCATAGACGGTTTCCATATGTGCTCCGAGCTGCTCGGCTAGGGCGATATTGTCTGCAAGCTTGGCGCGCTCATCATCGCTCATGGCTTGCGTGCGCGGGCTCTCTACGAACAGGGCGACGAGCTCGCTGCGAAACGCTTTCGCCATGCGTGCGGCGGCACGGACGATGCGGGGATTGGTCGGCGCCGGGGAGACACAGACTAAGATACGCTCCCTGGTGTAGTAGTCACGGTTTCCCAGCACGCGTGCGGCGTCTGTGAGGTGGCCGGTGCGATCGGCGCAGCGGCGCAGCGCGATTTCTCGGAGTGCGGTGAGGTTCTCGACGGTAAAAAAATGCTGTTGCGCTCGCTCGGCTTGTGCGGGACGGTAGACGAGGCCGGCGCGAAGGCGCTCAAGTAGGTCTTCGGGCTCTATGTCAACGAGCTCGACCTGGTCGGCATCATCGAAGATGCGGTCGGGGATTCGTTCGCTCACGACAACGCCGGTGATGGATGCAACCATGTCGTTTAGGCTCTCGATATGCTGAACGTTCACAGTCGTATAGACGTCGATGCCTGCATGTAGAAGTTCCTCGACGTCTTGATAACGTTTGTCGTGGCGAGACCCCGGCGCATTCGTATGGGCGAGCTCGTCGACAAGGATGAGCTGAGGGGCGCGTTCGATAGCCGCATCTAGATCGAACTCGCTGAGCGCAATGCCGTTGTGCTCAGCGAGTTTACAGGGCACGTTCTCAAGCCCTTGTGCAAGATGGGCAGTTGCCGGACGTTCGTGCGGCTCGATGTATCCCGCGACGACGTCGACACCTCGCCGCTTGGCGGCGTGGGCGGCTTGAAGCATCGCATAGGTTTTGCCTGCACCAGCAGCGTAGCCAAAGAAAATCTTGAGGTGTCCCCGGCTGGTTCGAGCGTCATCGGCGGCCTCGTCTTTCTCAATTGCCTTGAGGATGAGGTCTGGATTGACGCGAGTGTCCGATGCGTCGCGCTGCATAGCGTAGCCTTTCTGAAACGTTGCCCATGCGTGCATACGCGGTGAGGACGCCACTGTATGCTCGCGAGGTCGAGTATAGGCGCACTGCAGCCGCAATAGTGCTTTCTACCTGCATCTTTACGGCATCTTAAGGTCGTGAGCCCCGGCCCTCACGCCTCTTTAATCTCTAGAAGCGTTTACTGTCCCCAGGCGCTTGCGAGAGCAGGCGTCCGAGACATCGGACCGCGCGTGAAAGGGGCGGTAAATGAACATCCTCATTCCCATCATCGGAGTCGTCTGCATTGGACTCCTTATCTATTACATCTACATTCTGATGAGGAGTGATTCGTAAACTATGGACGCTGCGATTCAGTACATCTTGTACTTTGCCGTGCTCGTCGTCCTGGCCGTTCCGCTCGGTCGGTTCATGGCCCATATCATGGATGGTGAGCATACGTTCCTGTCGCCTGTGATTGCTCCTGTGGAGCGTGGCGTCTATCGTCTGCTTCGCATCGACGCGGCAGAGCAGATGGGGTGTAGGCGCTACCTGGCGAGCGTGCTGGTCTTTTCGGGGATCGGCCTCGTGGTCCTTGTGGCACTTCAAGCGCTTCAGTCCTTCTTGCCAGGCAATCCCCAGCACCTGCCGGGTGTGCCATGGGACCTGTCGTTCAATACGGCTGCTTCCTTCATAACCAACACCAACTGGCAGTCCTACTCCGGCGAGACCACCCTGTCCTACCTTGTGCAGTTCATGGGTCTCACCGTGCAGAACTTCGTTTCCGCTGGCACCGGTATCGCGGTCATGTTCGCGCTGATTCGTGGCTTCCGTCAGGTCAAGGAGCAGAGCTTGGGTTCCTTCTGGGTCGACCTCACCCGCACCGTCCTGTATGTGCTCATCCCGCTGAACCTCGTGTTCGGCATCTGCCTGGCTGCCGGTGGCGTCATCTCCAACTTCCAGCCGGCTCAGAAGGCTGAGCTCGTAGAGCCCGTCGCCGTCCAGCCTAATGCAGACGGCGGCTGGAGCGTCCTCGACGGCGCCCAGATCGAGGGCGACACGGTCAAGGTCGACGGCAAGGTTGTCGAGGGCGCGCGCGTGGTCACCGAGCAGTTCCTGCCCCAGGGTCCTGCGGCTCCTCAGGTCGCCATCAAGCAGTCCGGAACCAACGGCGGCGGCTTCTTCGGCGTGAACTCCGCCCATCCGTATGAGAACCCCAGTGCCTTCACCAACATCATCGAGATGACCAGCCTGCTGCTGATCCCGGCTGCCTGCTGCTTCACCTTCGGTATCGGCGTCAAGAACACCAAGCAGGGCAAGGCCATCTTTGCCGCCATGTTCATCCTGCTGGTGATCTTCACCGGCATCATCGCCGTCAACGAGCATGCGGGCACCCCGCAGCTGGCCGATGGCGGAGCGGTCAATATCGAGATGACCGACGGCCAAGCCGGCGGCAACATGGAGGGCAAGGAGAGCCGCTTCGGTATCGTCACCTCCTCCACGTGGTCGGCTTACACCACCGCCGCTTCCAACGGCTCGGTTAACTCCATGCACGACTCCTACACCCCGCTGGGCGGTTTTGTCCAGATGCTCCAGATGGCTCTGGGCGAGGTTGTCTTCGGCGGCGTGGGCTGCGGCCTGTACGGCATGATCGGCTTCGCCATCCTCACAGTGTTCATCGCCGGCCTTATGGTCGGCCGCACGCCCGAGTTCCTGGGCAAGAAGATCGAGCCGGGCGAGATGCGCTGGGCAGTTGTCCTGTGCCTGGCAACTCCGTTTGCCATTCTGGTGTGCTCGGCCATCGCCTGCATGGTGCCCGGTCTTGCCGACCAGCTCAACAATGGTGGCGCGCACGGCTTCTCCGAGGTGCTGTATGCCTTCACCTCATGCGGCGGCAACAACGGCTCGGCGTTTGCAGGTATGAACTGCAACATTCCCTGGATCAACGTCATGCTCGGCCTCGAGATGCTGTTCGCCCGCTTCATGCCCATCATCGGTACGCTGGCTATCGCCGGCTCGCTGGCCAAGAAGGGTAAGGTCGCCGAGAGCGCCGGTACCCTGTCTACCACCAACGGCATGTTCGTATTCCTGCTCGTGTTCATCGTTCTGCTGATCGGTGCCCTGAGCTTCTTCCCGGCCCTGGCGCTTGGCCCCGTTGCCGAGTTCTTCCAGATGATTGCGTAAAGGAGGGCGCAGATTTATGACTATGCAAAAAGACATGATGGGCCGCGCGGTCCGCGACTCGTTTGCCAAGCTGGACCCTCGCGTCCAGATTCAAAACCCGGTCATGTTCCTGGTGTGGCTTTCAGCCGTCATGACCTCCGTCCTGGTCGTCGCTTCCATCTTCGGTGTGCGGGACGCGGGTGTGCCCACCTACTATGTGGTCGCCATCGCGGTCATCCTGTGGCTCACCGACCTGTTCTCGAACTTCGCCGAGGCGCTTGCCGAGGGCCGCGGTAAGGCTCAGGCTGATTCTCTGCGTGCGGCCAAGAAGGATGTCGAGGCCCATCGCATCGAGTCCGTTGAGGACAAGGAGCACTTCACCGTCGTTCCCGGCACCGAGCTCACGCGCGGCGACCTGGTGATCGTACGCGCCGGCGAGCAGATTCCCGGCGACGGCGACGTCATCGAGGGCGCTGCCTCCGTTGACGAGTCCGCCATCACCGGCGAGTCCGCCCCCGTGGTCCGCGAGGCCGGCGGCGACCGCTCTGCCGTTACCGGCGGTACCACGGTGCTGTCCGACTGGATCATCGTCAAGATCTCCAGTGAGCCCGGCCAGAGCTTCCTGGACAAGATGATCGCGATGGTCGAGGGTGCCGCGCGCAAGAAGACCCCTAACGAGATCGCTCTGGAGATCTTCCTGGTGGCCCTTTCCATCGTCTTTATTCTGGTCACGCTGGCCCTGTATTGTTACTCCTGCTTCTCGGTCGGTCTTAACGACATGGTCAACCCCACGGCCGTGACCACGCTCGTGGCGCTGCTCGTGTGCCTGGCTCCCACTACCATCGGCGCCCTTCTGTCCGCCATCGGCATCGCCGGCATGAGCCGTCTGAACGAGGCCAACGTGCTGGCCATGTCCGGCCGCGCCATCGAGGCCGCCGGCGACGTCGACATCCTCATGCTCGACAAGACCGGCACCATCACCCTGGGTAACCGCCAAGCCGCCGAGTTCATCCCGGTCGACGGCGTCGATCCCGCGGAGCTGGCCGATGCCGCCCAGCTTTCCTCGCTGGCCGACGAGACCCCCGAGGGCCGTTCCATCGTCGTGCTCGCCAAGGAGCAGTTCGGTCTGCGCGGCCGCACGCTCGAGGATAAGGGCATGGAGTTCATCCCGTTCACCGCGGCAACGCGTATGTCCGGCGTGAACTACGAGGGCAATGAGATCCGCAAGGGCGCTGCCGATTCCGTGCGCACCTATCTGGAGGCAGCCGGCGGCGTGTTCTCCCAGGAGTGCGAAGAGGCCGTCGAACGCATCGCCAAGGCCGGCGGCACCCCGCTGGTCGTGACCAAGAACTGCCGCGTGCTGGGCGTTGTGTACCTCAAGGACATCATCAAGTCCGGCGTTAAGGAGAAGTTCGCCGACCTGCGCAAGATGGGCATCAAGACCATCATGGTGACGGGCGACAATCCGCTCACCGCCGCGGCAATCGCCGCCGAGGCCGGCGTTGACGACTTCCTGGCCGAGGCCACCCCTGAAGGCAAACTCGAGAAGATCCGCGAGTTCCAGCGTGAGGGTCACCTGGTCGCCATGACCGGCGACGGCACCAACGACGCGCCCGCTCTGGCCCAGGCCGACGTCGCCGTGGCCATGAACACGGGCACCCAGGCTGCCAAGGAGGCCGGCAACATGGTCGACCTCGACTCCAGCCCCACCAAGCTCATCGAGGTCGTGCGTATTGGCAAGCAGCTGCTCATGACCCGCGGCTCGCTCACGACCTTCTCGGTGGCCAACGACGTGGCGAAGTACTTCGCTATCATCCCGGCCCTGTTCTCGCCGATCTATTCGGGACTGGGCGCCCTCAACATCCTGAGCCTCACCAACCCGTTGACGGCCGTGCTGTCCGCCATCATCTACAACGCGCTGGTCATCGTCGCGCTAATTCCGGCGGCTCTCAAGGGCGTCAAGTACCGCGAGGTTCCATCCGGCCAGCTGTTGACCCATAACCTGCTGGTGTGGGGTCTGGGCGGCATCGTGGCGCCGTTCGTATTCATCAAGATTATCGACATGCTGCTGGCCTTGTTCGGCATTGGCATGATGTAGACGGAGGTTTGTATGTTCAAAGGTATCGCATCGCGCGCACTTGGCGTGTTCGCGCTGTTTACCATCGTCTGCGGCCTGGGATACACGCTCGTGGTGACCGGCGTCGTGCAGCTTGCGTTTCCGTACCAGGCGAACGGATCGCTTATTACGGTCGACGGCAAGGTTGTGGGTTCCGAGCTCATCGGCCAGAACTTCGATGACGAAGCCACATGTGGGGTCGTATCCAGAACGTGTCAATTGTCGAAGGCGAAGACGGCGAGCTCATGGCGTATGGTGCCCCGTCCAACCTGTCCCCGGCGAGTGAGAAGTATCGGCAGCTTGTGGATGCGCGCGTGAAGAAGATTCGCGCCGCCAACTCCGATGCCGATATGGACGCTGTGCCCGTCGACCTGGTGACGTGTTCGGGGTCCGGCCTCGACCCGGAGATCTCTCCGGATGCCGCCGAGTACCAGGTCCCGCGCCTTGCCAAGGCCACGGGCAAGAGCGAAGACGAGGTGCGCGAGATCATCGCCCAGTGCACCAAGGGCCGTTTCCTCGGCGTGTTCGGCGAGCCCACGGTTAACGTGCTCAAGGTGAACCTTATGCTGGACGGCGCGCTGTAAGTGAGGGAGTGGCGGATGAGGGCATGACTGACTATCTGAGCCCTCAATTCCACCCCGCCCATCGGTTGCGGTGAAATACGGACTGTTTTGGCTGTCAAAAGTCTCATCTACTCCGTATTCCACCGCAACTTTTTTGTGAGGGTCGGGATTGAAGGTGGGGAGTGCGAGCGAGTGCGAATGCGGCGGATACTGATACGATAAGTACGTTAGTAACTGCCGCCGAGCGGCTCAAACGAAAGGAAGCCTGCATGGAGTCTTCTGCCTATCCAATGCTCTTTAGCCCGATCAAGGTCGGTACGACCGAGGTCAAGAACCGCGTCTTTATGCCGCCAGTGTCAACCAACCTGGCCGATCATGGCTATGTGACCGACGACTTGGTCGATCATTACCGCGCCCGCGCCAAGGGCGGCGTGGGCCTCATCATCACCGAGGTCGTGACGGTCGAGCCCACCTATACCTATCTGCCGGGTGACATGTGCTGCTACGACGACACGTTTATCCCCGGCTGGGAAAAGCTCGCCGCGGCCGTCCACGAGTACGGCTGCAAGATCATGCCGCAGCTCTTCCACCCCGCCTACATGGCCTTTAACATTCCAGGCACGCCGCGCCTGATCGCCCCGTCCTTTGTGGGCCCGTCCTATGCCCGCGAGGCACCGCGTCCCATCACGGTTGACGAGATCCACGAGCTCACGCATCAGTTCGGCGACGCTGCCGTGCGTATGCAGAAGGCCGGCGTCGATGGCGTCGAGGTCCATGCGGCGCACGCCCACGGTATGCTCGGCGGCTTTTTGACTCCGCTCTACAACAAGCGTACCGACGAGTACGGCGGCTCGCTCGACGCCCGCATGCGCTTCCTGCTCGAGGTCATCGCCGAGATTCGCGAGCGCTGCGGCAAGGACTTCATTATCGACGTCCGTATCTCGGGCGACGAGTACACCGATGGCGGCCTGACCCTCAACGACATGATCTACGTCTCGCGTCGCCTGGAGAAGGCCGGCGTCGACATGATTCATGTGTCGGGCGGCACCACCATCAAGCGTGGCTCCGCAATTCCCGCCGCCGGTACGCAGCAGGCCTCGCATGCCGCCTGCTCGCGCGAGATTAAGAAGCACGTCAACATTCCCGTTGCCACGGTCGGCCGCATCAACGAGGCCTGGATCGCCGAGGAGCTGATCGAGGACGGCGCCGCCGACATCTGCATGATGGGCCGCGCCAATCTGTGCGATGCCGAGTTCTGCAATAAGGCGGCTGCCGGCAACGCCGACGAGATCCGTCCCTGCATCGGCTGCCTGCGCTGCCTGAACGGCATCATGTTTGGCAAGCGCATCTCCTGCACCGTCAACCCGGACGTCGAGCGCGACGAGGCCGGCTACGAGCCTGCCGCCGAGGCCAAGAACGTGCTCGTCGTGGGCGCCGGTCCCGCTGGCATGGAGGCGGCCTACATTGCCGCCAAGCGCGGCCATAACGTGGTGCTCGTGGATAAGCAGGACGAACCGGGCGGCGAGATGCGCATCGCGGCCGTTCCGCCGGCAAAGCAGGAGCTCACTCGTGTGATCAAGTACCAGTACCGTCGCCTGGCCGAGGCCGGCGTCACGTGCGTATTTGGCACTGAGCTTACTGCCGAGGACATTCAGCGTGACTACGCCGGCTACGAGGTCGTCCTAGCTTATGGCGCCGAGCCCATCGCTCCGGCCTTCATGCAGGGCTTTAAGCAGGTTATGACGGCTGACGACCTGTTGGGCGGCAAGGCTTTTCCGGGCAAGAAGATCGTCATCGTGGGCGGCGGCACCGTCGGCTGCGAGACGGCCGATTACCTGGCCCCGTTGGTCAACGACCTGTCGCCGGCCAATCGCGATGTCACCGTCATCGAGATGACCAAGACGCTCGCCGCCAACGAGGGCGGTGCCGGCCGCGCGGTGCTCATCACGCGCATGCTCTCCAAGGGTGTCCACGTGCTGACTGAGGCCAAGGTGACCGAGATTACCGAGGATGCTATCAGCTACGAGAAGGACGGCGAGGTCCACACCATCACCGGTGCCGATACGCTGGTGCTTGCCATGGGCTATCGTCCCAATACCAAGCTGGCAGACGACCTGGCTGCAGCCGGTGTTGCCACCCACGTGCTGGGCGATGCCAACAAGTGCGGTAACATTCGCGACGCCATCGGCGATGGCTACAAGGTTGCCTGCGAGCTCTAGTTAACCCTTTGTTGCGTGGGGGCCAGGTTACTTTGCGCTAAGTTGATGCATGTAAACCTGACCCCATTGCACCATTTGATAAAACGCAAGCGCTCGCTGCCTGCGTTTTATCAAAGAAAGATTATTGTCGAGCCTTAAATGCCTTTTGTTTGTGTGCCTTCCGCAATCATATTGCGGTTGTAGACCAGGTGCAGATACATCGCATCGTGAGCGGCGGTGGGGTTGCGCGTCTCAATGGCGTCGGCCACACCGTGGTGCGTGCGGATGGTCTCCTCGACGAACTTTTTTGCCCGTTACGTCGATAAAGAGGGGAACGGATGCCTTGAGCACACCCATCAGACGGGTAACGGCGAGGTTGCCGCCATCCCAGGGCGGCTTCATGGGGTAGCGCCCGTACGCATCGAATTTTTCCTCTCATAGATGTGCGGCACAAAGAGCCCCGAGTTCATACGAGCTCGGGGCTCTTTTCGTTTGGATTTCAGACGTATTGACAGACGAAAACAGTCTGCGTCCGGTATTGAGCCATACGAAAGCGAAATTATGCGTCTTAATTCCGTACGCAAATCAAGACGAAAACAGTTTGCGTCTTATATAAATCAGTACGCAAACGGTTTTCGTCTTATAATACGGTTATGAATGGTACGAAACGAGGGGGTTGTGCATATGGTTGTTAGAGAGAGCCCTACAGTCGAATACAAGGAAAGCGTTACGCCGACGTTTCTAAAACGGTTAGCGCCTATGCAAACTATGGGACGGGCAAGATTGAGTTTGGCGTTGATGACGAGGGCGTGGTTGTCGGCCTTGCAGATCCGGTCGCAGAGTGTCTCCGCATCGAGAACATGATTAATGACAGCTTGGACCCCGCTCCCCGTTACACGCTCGAGCCCGATGAGAAACACGGGACCGTAATCCTTACGGTTTATGAGGGACAGGACAAACCCTATCGAAGCAAGGGAAAGGCCTACAGGCGAAACGATTCGGCAACGGTGGAGGTCGACCGGTTTGAGTATGGCAGGCTGACGCTCGAAGGCAGCAACGTAACGTTCGACGCGCTCACGTCGGCTCGCCAGGACTTGAGCTTTCATACGCTCGAGCATAAGTGTGTTGAACACCTCGGCATTTCCGAGCTAACGTCGGATATCTTGCGTACGCTCCGCTTGCTCGGCAAGGATGGCTATACCAATGCCGCGGCGATTTTAGCGGATAAGAATGATTTTCCAGGCATCGACTGCGTCCGTTTTGGCGATACCGAGGATGTGATCTTGGATCGCGAGGCGGCGACAAATGTATCCGCAATTGAGCAGGCGGACAGGGCGGTGGCTATGTTTGCACGCTACTACCGTTATGAGCGTATCGAAGGGATGGAGCGCGTCCAAACCGATCGAATTCCTCTTGAGGCATTCCGCGAAGCTGTTGCAAACGCTTTAGTGCATCGGACGTGGGACGTTCGAGCGAACGTTCAAATTGCCCTGTACGATGATCGCGTCGTTGTGACCTCCCCCGGATCGCTGCCCGCCGGTTTGACGACGGAACAATACCTGTATGGGCAGATATCCGTGCTCAGAAACCCCATCGTTGCAGAGGCCTTCTTAAAGCTGGATTACATCGAGAAATTTGGTACGGGAATTGCGCGCATTAGACGTGCCTATCGCGATTCGATCAATCAACCAATTTTTGATGTTCGCGGCGGCATGGTGGCCGTCACATTGCCCGTTACCGATGCCTTTGAAGGGTCCGAGGAAGAGGTCCAGGTTCTCAAGGCCTTGTCGGGCGGGCGAATTATGTCGCGAAGCGAGATTGAAAACAGACGGGGCTGAGCCGCATGCGGACGTTGGCGGCACTCGAATCTCTGCTTGAACGGAATGCAATCGTAAGGCAGGGAACCGGGCGGGCCACGAAATACGAGCGCTCATAGTCCAAAAGAGCCATGGTACAAGACGGACCCCAAGCCAGCGTTGGCTTGGGGTCCGTTATATCCCGGATGGTAATGGGCCGATTATTGTCAAGTTATAGCAAAGTACAGCGACGTACAGCAAAGTATAGTGAGATATAGCAAGCCGTATAGCGCGCCTTGATTTTCAACCCTTGATTATCAACCGTCCGTATTTCACAGCAACTTATAACAGGCTCGGGGTGCCAATTTGGGGTGCAGTAGTGCTGCGCCACGAAAAGGGCCTATCTACTACGTTTAAGCCGCAGGGGTCAACCATAGTCGGTTTTTTCGAAAATCGACAAGCTGTCTACCTGCGGTTTTGTTTTCACGGTTTTCGGTATGGCCGAGGCTATCCGTGTTAACGTAATAGATGGGCCACTTTTGTGGCAAGGGGGGCCGATCTGCGGGCCAGGGTAGCTAAAAGAGCCCCGTCCCAAAAAGACTGATTGGGAGCTGGGGCGTGTCGATGCGATAGTATTACGTGGTGAAATTCGACAAACCGTGAGCTTCATCCGAGGGCTTTATGGAACAACACCAGCATAATCAGAGCCTGCAAGATCAGGCATACAACGCATTGCGCTCCAAGATCATCTATGCCGAGCTCAAGCCCGGCACGCGCCTTTCGGCGATTGGTCTGGAAAAGGAGACGGGAATCGGGCGCACGCCCATTCGCGAGTCTTTTGTGCGCTTGCGTGAGCAGGAGCTGGTGGAAACGCGTCCCAAAAGCGGCACCTATGTCTCAAAAATCAGCATGGAGCGCGCCGAGAACGCCTGTTTCTTGCGCGAGAAACTCGAGAGAAGCGTGCTCATTAAATGCTGCTCTGCCGTCACGCCCGAGCAAAAGCAGCGGCTCGAGCGGATTCTTGCCGAGTCCGAGTCGCTCGACCATAGCGAAACGCGTCGCTTTTTCGATCTGGACAACCTGTTCCATGAGACGTGTTTTGAGATTGCCGGCCGCCACATGTTGTGGGATTGGATGAAGAGCGTCAACACGCATTTTGAGCGATACAACTGGCTGCGTATGGTGTCGCAGGATTTGGATTGGGAGCCGATCCGTGGGCAGCATCGCCGGATTCTCGAGGCCATTAAGAAGGGCGATACCGACACGGCGAGCTATCTGGCAGAGACGCATTTGCATCTAATGCCCGAGGAACAGGGCCCGGTTATCGCCTTACATCCCGACTACTTTGAGCTGCCCAAAGACTCGGCCATCTAATCCGTTCCCCTAATTAGTTGCGGTGAAATAGGGACTGTTTTGCGGCTTTGACGACGTAAGCAGTCCGTATTTCACCGCAAGTGCGGGGATGCAATCGGGGCATGAAAAGGCTGCGGCGCCGCTTGGAGGAAAAGACCGGAAGCAAGGGTCCATTCCCCCAGACGACGCCGCAGCTGTTTTGGTGGACTGGATTATGTTGAGTCGGTTGATTGACCGGGAAAGCAAAGCGGCTCGGGGGCGTGTCGCTTCCGTCACGTTCTATCAGCATACAAGACGGTTTTGGTTCTTGTTCGTGACGGAAACGGCGCGCTTCCGAGCCGCTTTAAAAGAAAGGGGGCGAGGTCTAGGACACGCCCCCTTTCACGATAGAGAGCTAAACCTAGCCGCGGACCTTCTTGACGACGTCCATGGCCTCGCGGGCGATCTGCTCGACCTTGGAGAAGTCGCCGTCGGCGAACAGGGCCGGCTTGACCATCCAGGTGCCACCACAGGCGATGATGGCGCTGGAGCTCAGGTACTCCTCGACGTTGGCGGTGCTCACGCCGCCGGTGGGCATAAAGCGATGACCGACAAACGGAGCGGCGAGGGCCTTGATGGTGTTGAGGCCACCATACTGAGCCGCAGGGAAGAACTTGGTGACCTTGAGGCCCAGGTTCTCGGCGGCGGTAACCTCGGAGGGGGTCACGGTGCCGGGCAGCACGGGCAGGTCGATGTCGATGCAGTGCTTCACGACGTCCTCGTTGTAACCCGGGGAGACGATGAACTTGGCACCGGCGGCGCGGGCCTGTTCAACCTGCTCGACAGTCAGGACGGTGCCAGCGCCGACGCACATCTCGGGCTCGGCCTCGGCCATGGCGGCGATGCACTCGGCGGCGCAGGCGGTGCGGAAGGTGACCTCGGCGGACCTCATGCCAGCTGTCATAAGGGCGTGGGCGAGCGGTGCGGCGTCCTCGACCTTATCGAGCACGACGACCGGCACGATGCCCAGGGACTCAAGCGTGGTGTAGAACTGATCGAACATGATGTTCCTTTCGATGTACGGCGCGCGCTGGCGCGTGATTGCCAAATATGCTGGTCATGAGCCGGTTTTGGATTGGTTATCGGAGGCACTGCTTGGGGTCACAAGCAATTTCAAAACCGGCTGCGCGACCAGTCGTATAGGAAGTGCCAGGCAAAACCGGAATGGGACTGGTGGTTTTGCCCGACCGGAGGAATCGGGGAGCGGGTCGCAGGGGTATGGGTATGGAAAGCTGCGGCCCGCGGAATGGGGACGGCTTAGCGCGCGACGCGGGTGCCACCGTCGGCGGCGGATGCCACGGCTGCGATCTCGTCTGCGGTCACCAGGTTGGAATCGCCCTTGATGGTGAGCTTGAGGATCGAGGCCGCAATCGCGTAGTTGACGGCGTCTTGCGGGTCAAAGTCGTTGATGAGGGCATGGACGAGGCCGGCGTTGAAAGCGTCGCCGGCGGCAACGCCCTCGAGCACGTGCACGTCGTGGGCGGGGGAGAACCAGTGCTCGCCGCTCTCGGCGTCATAGAGCATGCCCATCCAGATGGAGCGCTCGACGCAGGAGATGTTGCGGACGACCGAGGCGACCTTCTTGCAACCGTACTCGGCGCAGATCTGACGGGCCATCTCGACGTAGGTGTCGCGCTCCTCGATGCCGTGGGCAAGGGAGCCGGAGACGCAGGTCATACCGAGGCCGGCAGGAGCGTCCTCGTCGTTGGCAATGCAGATGTCAACGAGCGGCAGGAGTTCCTTCATGGTGGCCTGCGACTTCTCGGGCGACCACATCTTGCCGCGATAGTTCACGTCGCAAACGGTGGTGATGCCCTTGGCGCGGCAGGCGGTGAGGGCATCCTTGCAGGCGGCGGCCATCTCGTCGGAGACGGCGGGCGTCACGCCGGAGAAGTAGAAGACATCGACACCCTTGAGGATCTCGTCCCAGTCAAAGACGTCGCGCTTGGCCATGTTGATGGCAGAGTACTTGCGGTCGTAGACGCAGCCGTTGCCGCGCTGCGAGGCGCCGACCTCAAACACATAGGAACCAAGACGGTCGCCCTGGCGCACGACGCGCGAGGTATCGACGTCGTAGACCTTCAGCGAACGCAGGGCGCACTCGCCCAGACGGTTGGCCGGGACAACGGAGACGTAAGCTGCCTTGTCACCCTGGTAGGCCAGGGAAAGCGCGGTGTTGGCTTCGGCGCCGCCGTAGCGGACATCAAACTCGGTCGCCTGCTCAATGCGCAGATGGTCTTTGGGCGAGAGCCTCATCATGATCTCGCCGAAGGTAAGAACCGTTTTACCCATGGTCGCGCAGCTCCTTCTTACTCGTGCGTACACCTTTGATATGGCGTTGGCACGGAGGTGCCAAGACGGTAGGGTACATCTTTGCACCTCCGTGCCAACGCTTGCCGAAATCGGTTTACGAAATCGGTTTCGTTTCGAGTTGTAGTATACTCACCTACAGCGTTTTGCAAGCGAGATTTTTAAAAAAATGCCTAAAATGGCTCAGACTGCCGACAATTGGGAAACGGGGTGCGCTATGGCGCAGATGAGAATCAAGGACATTGCCGCCGAGGCGGGCGTGAGCCCGGCCACGGTCTCGCGCTATCTCAACAACCGTCCCGGGCAGATGACCGAGGAAACCCGCGCTCGCATCGCGGCGGTTATCGAGCGCACCGGCTATCGTCCACGTGCCGCCGCGCGCAATCTGCGCAGCTCGCGTACCAACCTCATCGGCGTGATTTTGGCCGACATCGCCAACCCGTTCTCGAGCGCCATGCTCGAAGGGCTTTCCGCCAGTGCCGCCGCGCGCGGCTGCTCGCTCATGACGGCCATTAGTGGCAACGATCCCGCCAAGGAGGCAGAGTCGCTCACCAGACTTATCGATGCCGGCGTGGACGGCCTGGTCGTCAATACCTGCGGAGGCAACGACAAGGCGATCGCCGAGGCTGCGGGACGCCTGCCCGTCGTGCTGCTCGACCGCGATGTTGCCGACGGCGGTGTCGATCTGGTGACCTCCAACAACCGTGAGCTGGTCGCCGGCCTGGTAGACGCCTTGGCCTCTGCTGGCAGCGAGCGCCTGTGCCTGCTCACCGAGGCAAGCGATGACAGCCCCGTGCGTCGCGAGCGTGCCGAGGCCTTTGCCGACGAGCTTTCGCGACGCGGCCTTGCGGGTGAGGTCGTCACCCTGGCCGATGGTGGCGTCGAGGGTGTCAGTCGCCTGGACGAGACCATCCGCGGCTATGCGGGTAAAAAGCTCGGCCTCATTGCCGTCAACGGCCTGGTCTTTCTGCGCCTGACCGAGGCGCTGGCCCAGCTGGGGCCCTCGTTGCCGGCGGGTCTCAAGATTGCAACGTTTGACGACTATCCCTGGAACCACGTCCTCTTTGGCGGTGTGACCACGGCAGCGCAGGACACTCTTACCATTGCCGAGCGCGTAGTCGAGCGCCTGTCCGAGCGTATCGACGTTGTTACCACTACGGTGGGCGATGCCGCAAAGCTCGCCCCCAAGCGCATCGAGATCCCCGGCCACATCGAACACCGCGCTTCGACCTCGTGCTAGTTTGTGTGATAATATATAGACAATGTCATACAGGAGGTATCCATGGCTGCGTCTGTACTGAGTGTACGAGTGGACTCGTCAATTAAAGATTCATTTGCCGAGCTATGCGAAGAACTCGGCATGACTTCGTCTGTAGCGGTCAATATGTTTATGAGGCAGATGCTGCGCGAGCGCTCGCTGCCGTTTGTTCCTTCACTTGGCAAAAACTCTGCGAGCGAAAACGTCGCCGCAGACATTTTGGATACTGCTCAGATTGAGTCAGCCGTCCGTGAGGCGGCCAGCTCGATTCCCGCCATCAAAACCGTGATTCTTTTTGGCTCGTATGCCCGTGGCGAGGCACGCGCCGATAGTGATATTGACTTGCGTCTCGAAGTCGATCGCGATCAGGGCTTTGGCCTTTTCGCGTTGTCGGCGTTTGGTGAGGCGGTGCGCAAAGAAACCGGGAGGCAGGTTGACCTCGTCTCGAGTGATCATCTTGATGACGATCTTGCCGCGGTAATCGAGCGCGAAGGAGTGATCCTTTATGATCGCGCGTAAGTCAGACTGTCTCCGCGCCCAAGAGGTCTTGGAGGCCATCGCTGAAACGAACGAGCGCATCAAGGCTTTTGGTATCACCGAGGACCAGTTTCTGCATGCGAATGACGTGCGGACGAGGGCGTTGGCGGACTCCCTTTTGATGTGCGCGCTTAGGGTGACGGAAGAAGCGGGCAAGTTGTCGGAACGCTCGCAGCGGCTTCATCCCGAAATTGAGTGGCGTGGAATTATCGGCATGAGAAATTACCTCGCGCATGATTACGGCAATGTCGACCGATCGGTTGTTTGGGATGCGGTGACGATGGAGTTCCCGGCGCTGGAACGAGCGTGTAGGCAAATTGTTTCCGAATCCGAGCGATAATCACTTGTCATACCAGCCTGTTCGCACACGTTTTTTGAGCGCTTGATACGCTTTAACCCTGCGGAAACATTTTTCTGCGATAGTATCTGCGATATAGACCAGTCGAAACCCGCCCGAAAGAAAGGGGAGCGACATGAACCAGCAGAACATCGATTACGTACTCCGCTCTGTAGAGCAGCGTGACATCCGCTTTGTGCGTCTGTGGTTTGTCGACATTCTCGGCCGCCTCAAGAACTTTGCCATTAGCCCCGAGGACCTCGAGGTCGCTTTTGAGGAGGGTATTGGCTTTGACGGCTCCGCCATCGAGGGCTTTGCCACGCCCGAGGAAGCCGACATGCTGGCGTTCCCCGATGCTTCGACCTTCCAGATCCTGCCGTGGCGCCCGAGCCACAACGGCGTAGCCCGCGTGTTCTGCGACGTGTGCACTCCCGATCGCAAGCCGTTTGCCGGCGACCCGCGCGATGCCCTGCGCCGCATGTTCCGCAAGGCCGAGAAGGCTGGCTATCTGCTTAACGTGGGTGCCGAGCTGGAGTATTACTACTTCCCCGACGAGCACACCCCCGAGCCGCTCGACAACGTGGGCTACTTCGATCTTTCGGTAAGCGATGCCGCCCGCGACCTGCGTCGCAACACGGTCCTCACGCTCGAGAAGATGTCCGTGCCCGTGGAGTACACCTTCCATGCCGCCGGCCGCTCGCAGCACGGTATGAGCCTGCGTCACGCCGAGGCCCTGAGCATGTCCGACGCCATCACCACGGCCAAGCTCATCATTAAGCAGCAGGCCTACGAGAGCGGGTGCCACGCCTCCTTTATGCCCAAGCCGTTGGCGGGTGAGGACGGCAGCGCAATGTTCCTGTGTCAGTCGCTGTTCGACCATGACGGCAACAACGTCTTTTGGGGCGAGGACGACGAGAAGTACCACCTCTCCGAAATCGCCAAGCACTACATGGCCGGCATCCTGGCGCACGCGCGCGAGATCAGCGCCATCACCAACCCCACGGTCAATTCGTACAAGCGCATCACCACGGGCGGCGACTCCGTGCCGCAGTACGCCACGTGGGGCCTGCGCAACCGCGCGAGTATGGTCCGCATTCCGGTCTACAAGCCCGGCAAGCAGCTGTCCACGCGCATCGAGCTGCGTAGCCCCGACCCCATGGCCAACCCGTATCTGGTCAACGCCGTCACGCTGGCGGCTGGTCTGGACGGCATCGAGCGCAAGCTGGAGCTCCCGCCCGAGGCCACGGCCGAGACGCTCAAGCTTACCGACCGTCAGATGGTCGACGCCGGCTACACGCCGCTGCCGCGCTCGCTCAAAGAGGCGCTCGACGTGTTTGAGGACTCGCAGTTTATGAAGGATGCCCTCGGCGAGCACATTCACAGCTTCTTCCTCAAAAAGAAGCGCGACGAGTGGCATAAGTTTGAGTCTACGATCACCGAGTGGGAGATCAAGCACTACCTGGCGAACTCCTAATCGCGCTGGCTTGTTCCAGTACGATTGAGCTCATTTCTTTGGAGGCCGATATGTCCGAAAAGAGTGCCCTGTTCATGGCGCGCACGACGCGCTTCCACGAGTTTGCCCGCAGCTTGACGACTACCCTGGGTGTCGAGGTGAGCCTGGCAACCCCTGATTCGCCAACTGCGGCGCACGACTTTGACCTGCTGATCCTCGATTCCGACGGCATCCGCAGCGACCGCATCGATCAGATTGCCAAGTGGCTTGACGATCGCGGCGGTGTCCCCATGTTGGTGATCGTCGACGATGAGGCGCTCGGTACCCTGCGCCTGCCGAATCACGCGCATGCCGACTTTGTGTGCCCCACGGCGACGCCCAACGAGCTTAAGGCTCGCGTGCAGCGCCTGATGGGCGAGGAGGAGACCGTCACCGCCGACGATGTGCTCAACATCGATAACCTCGAGATTAATCTGGCTACCTACCAGGTGACACTCGATAACGAGCCCATCGACCTGACGCTGATGGAGTACTCGCTGCTGAGCTTTTTGGCGACGCATCCCAATCGCGCCTACAGCCGCGAGGTGCTGCTGCACCGCGTGTGGGGCTTTGAGTACTGCGGCGGCACGCGCACCGTCGACGTGCACATCCGACGCATCCGCTCCAAGGTGGGCCCGCAGATCGCGGCACACATCACCACCGTCCGCGGCGTGGGCTATCTGTTTAAGGACTAGGGATAACCAGAAGACGATACAGGGCACCGGAGTTTTTCGGTGCCCTTTTCTCGCTTGTGGCAAGAATCATACCTTTTACCGACTGAAAGTGCGTCATAAAAACAATATCAAGCGTATAGCACTATCTGGCGAATAACATTTAGTTACTTGCCATGGATTTGTATAAATGGGATTACGTTGTTGATGCGAGCAAAACGATTTCGGGAATGATAACGCCAACGCAGGCGAAAGTTATCAAAGAGGCGAAAACCTACGCATGCGCGTTTCGGCAATGTTTTCTCCGGGGGGCTCCGGTCAAATGGCAGCGGGCACGCAATGGCAGTTGTGGGCTATGTGGCAATGTATAACACATACTCAAATGCCAAGAAGTACCTGCTTGTGGTTTGGAATGGATAGACAAACCGGCTGCAGTTTCTTCCATATGGCGTATCAATTTACACGGCTCACGACGGAACATATTGCAAGGGGTGATTGTGCTCGTGAACGGCGACAAGTTCATTCGAAGGGCAATACCCCTATTGGTTCTTTTCCTTGCCTTGGTCGCTGCAGTGAGTTTGTCCCTGCTAGGGGCGACTAATGGGGGAGAAAACGACACGGTTGTTGCGATCGAAGTTCGCACTCTATCGGATGTTCATAACGGGCAATTTGAGGCGTTGATGCCAAGTGGTTGCCATAAAAAGATCGATATGCGCCGCAAGTCAAGTTCCGGATATGTTGCAGGGTTGAAGGCAGGTGAAAAATGGATTCTAGTTTTTGTGGAAGATAAGGAACTTGACGGGACTGTTCTATATCCCCATTCAGCCGAGAAAGCCAAATCAAGCAGACCAGGGGAATGAAGAATGATTGATGGAAAACAGTTCTTAGGCCTGATGGCAGGAGCTCCCATTTTGATGCGAGCTGGGATGGCGGAAGCCTTGGAGCTGCCGGACGCTCGGAAGCGATTGGCGCTCGTGGTTGGCGCGGTGGTCAGAGATGAAAATGGCAATGAAAAAATGCGAACAAGAAGCAGAGAGACTATTTTCACGCCAGAGAGCGAAGCCGTGGGTTTTGCTATCGACTGTTATATCGAATAGACATGACGGCATAAAACGAATTGGCCTATAAGCATGTCATTACTTAAGCAAAGCTGAAATCTTGGCATCTAGTGCTCGGGACTGCCCAGCTTGGGGTACAACTCAACGTGAACAATGATGGCCCGCCACATGTTTGGCGGGCCTTTGGTTATTTGACGAAAGGATCGCAGCTATGAGCGAGAACGATTCCCAGCGCCCCCAGGATCCGGGCAACGCCGGCGAGACTCAGCAGCAGCCGCGCGTGCAGGTGGAGTCGACGCCTGCCGATGGCAACAACATTCCCTACGTGCAGGCCTACGACACGCAGACCGGTAAGCCGCTGGGTGGCCAGCAGGTCGTGAACAAGCACACGGTGGTCAAGACCAAGACCAAAAAGCTGCCGATCTTTATTACGGCGCTCGCCGGCTGCGCGTGCGGCGCCCTGCTGGTCATTGCGCTCATTATGAGCGGCACGCTCGATATCGGCGGTGGCAAGAATGCCGTGACGGCGGGTGCTTCGGGTTCTTCGACGCAAAAGATTACGATTGATTCCGAGGACACCACGCTGGCCGAGGCCGTTTCTGCCAAGGCATTGCCCTCCGTGGTTTCCATTACCGCCACTTCGAGCGGCAGCCAGAATGGCTCGCTTTCGCAGTCTGCCGACGAGTCGGATGGTTCGGGCAGCGTCGGTTCGGGCGTTGTGCTCGATACCGAGGGCCATATCCTCACCAACAACCACGTGGTCGATGGTTACGACCAGTACGTGGTGACCATGGACGACGGCACCACCTATGAGGCCGAGTTCGTGGGCAACGATGCCTCGAGCGACCTGGCCGTCATCAAGCTCAAGGATGCCGACGCCTCCAAGCTCACGCCGATCGAGATCGGCGACTCTTCCAAGCTCAACGTGGGCGAGTGGGTCATGGCGATCGGCTCGCCGTTCGGCAACGAGCAGTCTGTCTCCACGGGTATCGTGTCGGCGCTGTATCGCTCCACGGCCATGAGCTCTACCAACGGCAACACCATCTATGCCAACATGATCCAGACCGATGCCGCCATCAACCCGGGTAACTCCGGTGGTGCGCTCGTCAACGACAATGGCGAGCTGGTGGGTATCAACTCGCTCATCGAGAGCTACTCGGGCTCCAGCTCGGGCGTGGGCTTTGCCATTCCGGTTAACTACGCCAAGAACATTGCCGACCAGATCATCGATGGCAAGATGCCGGTGCATCCGTACCTGGGCGCTACGCTTTCGAGCGTCAACGCGCTCAACGCCCGCACCAACAAGCTGAGCACCGATAGCGGCGCGTACGTGGCGAGCGTCGTCGAGGACGGTCCCGCCGCCAAGGCTGGCATCCAAGAGGGCGATGTCATTACCAAGCTGGGCGACGACGAGATTACGAGCGCCGATGGCCTGATCATTGCGCTGCGCAGCCACGAGGTGGGCGAGAAGGTCGAGATCACGCTCATGCGCGGCAAGGAAGAGAAGAAGGTCACGGTTGAACTGGGCTCCGACGAGGAGCTGCAGAACCAGCAGCAGGACGACAGCTCGACCGACACCGGCAACGGCGGTATTACCGACGAGCAGCTGCGCCAGTACCTGGAGGAGCTGCTGGGCCAGCAGGGCCAGGGCCAGGGTCAGGGCTACTAACGAGCCACTCCACACATAGCGAAGCCAGAGGGGGCTGTTCCGCCAGTGCGGGACGGCCCCTCTTTTCTTATTGATCCGTTGGGGACGGAGGAAAACGGATCACTTGGGGCTGATAAGAGGCCTGGTTCGTAATGGTCTGGACAGTTAGTTCAGATACGTATAAATCTGGGGTAGCTTGGGATGCGTTTTGAGCAATTATTGATTGGGATGGGGCTTGAATGGGTGTTTGGGAGGGAGAACGGGACGTTTACATGGTCTCGAGGAGCCCAAATTAGTTGAAACAGGGGTGTTCGTGCCTGATTCAGCTCTAGCATTTATACGTATCTGAACTAACTGTCCACCCCAATCCGACGGCTGCCGATTCGGTGCGGTTTGAGACCGCTATTCGGCCTCATTGCGACCGGTGGTACTCTAGTATCCGTTTGAAATCGAGCGAAGGAGTGCCGCTATGGAGCAATCGAGCCTGTTTGGTGACGGCGTGGACATCGATACCGAAACGCCCGCGAGCGCGGATGCCGCCGCACCGGCCGATGCCCGTGCCCAGGCGGCAATGCGCGCGGCCGAGCTGCGCCACGAGCTCGATTACCACGCCTATCGCTACTACATGCTCGACGCGCCCGAGATCACGGACGCTGCTTTCGATAAAATGCTCGTTGAGCTGCAGGAAATCGAGGCTACCTACCCCGACCTGGTGACGCCCGACAGCTATACCCAGCGCGTGGGCGGCTACGTGAGCGAGCAGTTTACGCCGGTCACGCACATGGCGCGCATGTATTCCATGGACGATGCCATGGATCTGGACGAGCTCGACGCATGGCTCCAACGCACCGAGGATGCGCTCGGTGCCGGTAGCGTCACCTATACCTGCGAGCTTAAGATCGACGGTCTGGGCGTGGCCCTTACTTACCAAAACGGCACCTTCGTACGCGCCGCCACACGTGGCGATGGCACCACGGGCGAGGACGTGTCGCTCAACGTCCGTACCATCAAGGACGTGCCCATGCACCTGTCCGAGCCGGCGCTCGTCCACATGGGCGCCGACCGCGAGCGCACCATCGAGGTGCGCGGCGAGGTCTACATGCCTAAGGGCAGCTTTGTGCGCCTGAACGACGAGGCCGATGCCGAGGGCCGCGACCCCTTCGCCAACCCGCGCAACGCCGCCGCCGGCAGCCTGCGTCAGAAAGATCCCAAGGTCACGGCGCGCCGCGACCTTGCCACCTTTATCTATGCCATTGCTGATACCGACCCGCTGCACGTCCACAGTCAGCGCGAGTTCCTCGATTGGCTGCGTAGCGCCGGCTTTAGCGTCAACCCCAACGTTGCCCGTTGCGCCACGCCGGCCGAGGTCCACGAGTTCTGTGCCCAGGCGCTCGAGCACCGCGGCGATTTGGACTACGACATCGACGGCGTGGTCGTAAAGGTGGACAGCTTCCAACAGCAGCTCGACCTGGGCTTTACCGCCCGCGCGCCGCGCTGGGCCATTGCCTTTAAGTTCCCGCCCGAGGAAAAGCAGACCGTCCTGCGCGAAATTCGCATCCAGGTGGGCCGCACCGGTGTGCTCACGCCGGTCGCCGAGTTCGACCCGGTGACGGTTGCCGGTTCCACCATCGCGCGTGCCACGCTGCACAATATCGACGAGATCCGTCGCAAAAACGTGCGCGAGGGTGACACCATCATCGTGCACAAGGCGGGCGACGTGATTCCCGAGGTCGTGGGCCCGGTGCTCGATAAGCGCCCGGCCGATTCGGTCGACTGGCACATGCCCGAGGTCTGCCCCGTGTGCGGCAGCCCCGTTGTCCACGAGGACGGCGAGGTGGCCTACCGCTGCGTCTCCATCGATTGCCCCGCGCAGCTCAAGGAACGCCTGCTCCACTGGGTGAGCCGCGGCTGCATGGACGTCGACGGCCTGGGCGACGAGATCGTCGACAAGATGATCGCCGCCGGGCTGATCCACGATGTCGCGGACTTCTACCAGCTCACAGTCGACGACATCGCCGGCCTGGACACGGGCCGCGTGTACGCGAGCACCAATAGCAAAAAGGGTGTTAAGAAGGGCGATCCCATTCCGGTGGGCCTCAAGACGGCCGAAAAGATCGTCGCCGAACTCAACAAGTCCAAAAGCCAGCCGCTCGGCCGCGTGCTGTTTGCCCTGGGTATCCGCCATGTGGGCAAAAGCGTGGGCGAGGTCATCGCCGAGCGATTCCTGTCGATTGACAAGCTCATCTTGGCGAGCGAAGAGGACATCGCCGAGTGCGAGGGCATCGGTCCCAAGATCGCGGCGAGCGTCAAGCAGTTCCTGGCCGTGCCCGAGAACCTCGCCGTACTGGAGCGCCTGCGTCAGGCGGGCCTGTCGCTCGAGGTTGACTTGGGCGCCGCGCATGCACAGGCCGCAGCCGATGCCGGCGTAGCGGGCGAGCTCGCCGATGCGCAGCCGCTCGCGGGCCTGACCTTCGTGCTCACCGGCACGCTCGTCAACCGCACCCGCGACGAGGCGGGCGCGGCGCTCAAGGTGCTCGGCGCCAAGGTTTCGGGCAGTGTGTCGAAGAAGACGAGCTATCTGGTCGCCGGCCCCAAAGCGGGCTCCAAGCTCACCAAGGCCGAGCAGCTGGGCGTACCCGTGCTGGATGAGGACGCACTCGAGCAGATCTTGGCTACTGGTCAGGTGCCCCAGGCTTAAGGCGTCGATAACCAAATTGAAAAACCGCCCGGAAGCGCGATGCCTTCCGGGCGGTTCTTACTTTGCTGGGGCAACCGGCACCGTGATCTGCGTCACGTAGGTCGCGGGGTCATCGCTGATGATGTCGTCGATAAGGGCGATTTCGCGTTGCCCCGCTACGCCACCAGTTTGTCAAAAGCCCCGCGCCGGTTGAGCACGGTAAACGCGACAACACAGATGACTGCCGACAAAATCGATCCGCACGGCGAAGCGATGCCCATGGGGAACAGCGTGTCGGAATAGGCGTTCGACAGCAGCCATGCGCCGGGTACGCGAATGAGCGCCACGGCCAGCACGTTGTGCGCAAAGCCGATGTAGCTCTTGCCGTATGCAGCGAAAAAGCCGCTAAAGCAAATGTGGATGCCGGCAAAAATCGCGTCGAAAATATAGCTGCGCATATAGCCGGTGCCGGCGGCGACCACCGCGGGGTCCTTGGCAAAAAAGCCGATAAACGCCGGCGCCACCAGCCACATCAGCACCGTGATCAGGCAGCCGTACACCACCGAGATGGTCATGGCATCCTTGAGCACCTGGCGCGCGCGGTCGCCCTTGCCTGCGCCGGCGTTTTGCGCCGTGAGCGCGCTGACGGTAGCGCCCATGGAACTCGGCACGATAAACAAAAAGCTGATCATCTTTTCGACCAAGCCTACGGCGGCGGCATCAACCAGGCCGCGGTGGTTGGCGATGACGGTGATGAACATAAACGCCACCTGGATGCAGCCGTCCTGCACGGCTACGGGCACGCCGATCTTAAGGATGCTGCCGAGCACCTCGGGCTGGGGGCGTAGGTCGCTGCGCTTGAGGTGAATGTGCGTACGGCGGCTCTTGAGCCACACGAGCGCGAGAGCCACGCTCGCCGTCTGCGCGATGACTGTGCCGAGTGCCGCGCCTACGGGGCCGAGCCCCATGTGGCCGATAAACAGAAAGTCGAGCGCGATGTTGATGATGCATGCCACGCCAATCACGTACATGGGCGAGCGCGAATCGCCTAGGCCGCGAAAGATGGCCGAGAGGATGTTGTACGCGGCGATAAAGGGAATGCCCATAAAGCAGATACGCAGGTAGGCGGCGGTTCCTTCGACCGCCTCGGCCGGCGTGCCAATGAGTGCCACAATCTGCGGACACAGTGCGAGCAGGACAGCGGCCAGCACCACCGAGACACCCATAAAGAGCGTGATGGTGTTGCCGATGGCGGTCTCGGCGCGGTCAAACCGACGCGAACCCACGGCGTGGCCGACGATAACCGTCGTTCCCATGGCCAGGCCCACGAGCGTCACGGTAATGATATAGAGCGTCTGCGCGCCGTTGCCCACGGCGGTGATGCCGGCGGCGCCGCTAAACTGCCCCATCATGTACAGGTCGGCCATGCCGTAGAGCATCTGCAAAAAGTACGAGAGCATATAAGGCAGGGCAAAGACCGCGATGGTCTTAAGGACATTGCCGCGTGTGAGGTCGTGTTCCATGGGCGGGGCTTTCTGGCTTGGTCTGTTTACGTACCAGTGTAGTGAAAACCCTACAACGATTATAGAGTCAAGGTTTATGTTGGCAGTGGGGCGAAAAAGTCACGCTCGCGTTCATTTCTAATTGAATACAGGGGCGCGTCCTGCGAGCTTGGTGCCTGCACTAGCCTTGCAGAAATCGATTTCGGAACACTTGACACCGCCGCACGGCGCGCCATAATACGTGGGTTTGCGAACAACGTTTGATGGGGGATGAACCTGCGTGCGCAATCTCAAGATTCTGTTTTCCTATCTGGGGGCATACCGCCGCGATGCCATGCTCGGCGTGCTCTTTGTGACGGCCGAGACGGCGCTCGAGCTGTTTATCCCGGTCATCATGGCAAATATCATCGATGTAGGCGTGCCCGCGGGCGACATCGACTACATGCTGTTGCAGGGCACGTATATGTTGGTATGTGCCGCATTTTCGCTGGCACTTGGCTTGGGCTATGCGCGCACGTCTGCTCGCGTCGCCTCGGGGCTGGGCGCTAACCTGCGCGAGGCCGAGTATCGCAAGATCCAGACGCTCGCCTTTGGCAATCTGGACAACTACGACGCCAGCTCGCTCGTCACTCGCATGACCACCGACATCACCGTGATTCAAAACGCCGTAGGTAACGGCTTCCGCCCCATGGTGCGCGGGCCGGTAAATCTGGTCATGGGCCTCGTCTACGCTTTTGCGCTCTCGCGCGAGCTCGCGGCGGTCTTTGCCGTCATTCTGCCGATGCTCGCCATCGTGCTCGGTATCATTACCGTGCGCGTGAGCCCGCTCTACCGCCAACTCCAGACCTCGATGGACCACCTTAACGGCGTGGTGCAAGAGGACCTTACCGCCGTGCGCGCCGTGAAGGCTTACGTGCGCGCCGAGCACGAGTGCGACAAGTTCGCCACCGTCAATACCGAGCTCGCCGGCACGGCGACCAAGACCTTCGGCACCGCTGTGCTCAACCTGCCGGTGTTCCAACTCTCGATGTACGTGGCTGCGCTCTCGATTCTGTGGATTGGCGGCCGCATGATCATCGAAGGTCGCTTGGGCGTGGGCTCGCTCACGGGCTTTATGAGTTATGTGCTGTTGATCATGAACTCGCTCATGATGATTTCCAACGTGTTTTTGCTGCTCACGCGCGCTCTCACGAGTGTGGGCCGTATCGCAGAGGTGCTCGATGAGGAGCCCTTTATCGCCAACCCTGCGGGAGACCTCGCGACTGCGGCGCCAGCGGACGGCAGTATCGAGTTTCGCGACGTTTCCTTTAAATACCGCGCGGACGCAGCCGAGGATGTGCTCGAGCATATTGACCTTCGCATCGAGAGCGGCTCGACGGTGGGCATCCTCGGCGGCACGGGCTCGGGCAAGAGCTCGCTTGTGCAGCTGATTGCGCGCCTGTACGACGCCACCGAGGGCGCCGTGCTTGTGGGCGGACACGACGTGCGCGACTACGACCTCGCGACCCTACGCGACGCCGTGGGCATTGTGCTGCAAAAGAATGTGCTGTTCACGGGCACCGTGCGTGAGAACCTGCAGTGGGGCAATCCGCAGGCGTCGGACGATGAGCTCCTCGCGGCTTGCCGCGCGGCGTGCGTGGACGAGTTCCTTGATCGCATCGGCGGGCTGGACGGCGAGTTGGGCCAAGGCGGCGCCGGCGTTTCGGGTGGCCAGAAGCAACGCCTGTGCATCGCGCGCACGCTGCTCAAGCATCCGCGCGTGCTCATTTTTGATGACTCCACCAGCGCGGTCGATATGGCGACCGACGCTAAGATTCGCGAGCACATCGCTCGGATTCCCGATACGACCGTGCTCATCATCGCCCAGTGCATCGCGAGCGTCATGGATGCCGATCGCATTGTGGTGTTGGACGACGGTCGTGTCCACGGCGTGGGTACGCACGAGGAACTGCTGGCGGGCGACAACATCTACCAGGAGATTTACGCCTCGCAGATGGAGTTTGCGGGGAACGCGGACGCCGCCGGAGGCAGTGACGATGGCTGCGCGAATGATCCGTTTTCCTCCGTCCCCAGCGGATCGACCTTGGAAGGGGGTGAGCGCCATGCCTAAGACCGCAGCCCAAGCACGCCCGGCCGACCTCAAGCGCACTGTGCTCCGCCTGCTCTCCTACATGGGGCATGCCAAGTTCTCGTTGCTCGCGGTGGGCGTGCTCGCCTCCGTCGCCGCCATCGCGAGCCTCGCCGGCACCTACATGGTGCGCCCCATCGTTAACGGTTTGGCCACGGGCGGGGAGGAACTGCTTGCCAAGCAGGTCATCCTGACGGCGATCATCTACGCCGCGGGCGTGCTCTCGGCCCTGGGCTACTCACAAATCATGGTGCGCGCGGCCCAACGCGTGGTGTCCGATATTCGCCGCGACCTGTTCGCGCACATCCAGACGCTGCCGCTCAGCTATTTTGACGGCACACGCTCGGGCGACATCATGAGCTTTTTCACCAACGACGTCGACACCGTCTCCGAGGCGCTCAACAACAGCTTTGCCAACGTGATTCAGGCCGCCATTCAGGTTGTGGGCACCACGGCCATGCTCATCATCCTCAACTGGCAGCTCACGATTATCACGCTCGTGTGCGATGCGGCCATTGTGCTGTATGCGCGCTACTCGGGCGCGCACTCTAAGCGCTTCTTTGCCGCCCAGCAGGCATCGCTTGGCGACTTGGACGGATATATCGAAGAGATGGTCTCGGGCCAAAAGGTCATCAAGGTCTTTAACCGCGAGGCAGCGAATGTTGCCGGCTTCGCCTGCCGCAACGACGAGCTTCGCCGTACCGGCACCGCCGCCGTGAGCTATGCCAACTCCATGGTGCCCATGACCGTCGTGATTGGCTACGTCAACTATGCCATCGTCGCCGTGGCGGGCGGCATGCTCTGCATCAAGGGACTCGCCGACGTGGGCGCGCTTGCAAGTTACCTGGTCTTTGTACGCCAGGCGGCCATGCCCATCAACCAGTTTACGCAGCTGGGCAACTTTTTGCTCAACGCGCTGGCCGGTGCCGAGCGCCTGTTTGCCGCCATGGACCTTAAGCCCGAGGTGGACGAGGGCTACGTGGAGCTGGTGCAGACGGGCGACGCCGCGTGGGCGTGGAAGATTCCCGAGGGCCAGGGCGTGGGCGCGTACGGGCACTTGCATGACGTGGCAGCCGTTGATGAGTCGGGCCGCGCGGTGGCTGCCGACGGTACCGAGCTCACGTGCGGCTTGGTTCCGCTTGCCGGCGACGTGCGCTTCCATGCCGTGGACTTTTCCTACGTGCCGGTCACCCGCGTGCTCACGGACCTCAACCTGTTTGCCAAGCCGGGGCAAAAGATCGCGTTTGTGGGCTCGACGGGCGCCGGAAAGACGACCATCACCAACCTCATCAACCGCTTCTACGAGGTCGATGACGGCGAGATCACGTACGACGGCATCGACGTCAAGCACATTGCCAAGGCCAGCCTGCGCGGGTCGCTCGGCATTGTGCTGCAGGATACGCACCTGTTTAGCGGCACCATTGCGCAGAACATCCGCTTTGGCAAGCTCGACGCGACCGACGAGGAGGTGCGCGCCGCTGCCGAGGCGGCCTGCGCCGACTCGTTTATTCGCCGCCTGCCTAGAGGCTACGACACGCCGGTCACGGCCGACGGCGCCAACCTGTCGCAGGGCCAGCGCCAGCTGCTCGCCATCGCGCGCGTGGCCGTCGCTGACCCGCCGGTGCTCATCCTGGACGAGGCCACTTCGAGCATCGACACGCGCACCGAAAAGCTCATCGAGCGCGGTATGGACCGCATCATGCGCGGACGCACCACGTTTATGATCGCGCACCGCCTGTCCACCGTCCGCGACGCCGATGCCATCATGGTCCTCGAACACGGCCGCATCATCGAGCGCGGCGCGCACGAAGAACTGCTCGCCCAGCACGGCGAGTACTGGCAGCTGGCGCATGGCTTAAAAGAGTTGGATTAACCCGTTCGAGCACGATGCTTTGACCCTTCATGCCGCTCACCTCGTCTCAAACCATCACAACATTCGACGTTTTTTGCCAAAATCGGGAAAAGCATCGAATGTTGTGATGGTTTTTCTACCACTCGATCGGGTGGAATCGCTTTCTTGCGCACGAAGGTGTGCGGACCCGTGGGCAGGGGAATAAGGTTGGTTATCTGACTCCATTGGAGGGCTCATGGACCTGCCGATCGTCCTGTCCCATAAGACTGCCTGGCTGTACCACAATGTGGCGCGCCCGTCCGAGCCGCTCTCGCGAGCAAGCAGCCTATACGATGAGGACTCGCTTGCTAGCGAGGCGGAGCCGACTGCGAGCCTGCCCAAATTGGGACTCGATGCCAAGGGACTGAGGGCTTCGACAGCAGTTGGGATCGTTACCGACTATCTGGTTTCGCTTGGTATTCCACGAGAAGAGCTCGATCATATCGACACACTCGTCAACTTCGATTTTGAGCGTTCGACGCCGGCTGGGTTTAGGTGCCACGTGTTTGGGGCGCCGGTACCTCCAGGCCATCTTATCGAGGTGGCAGAGGGCCTTCTGGTGGTTGATGAGGCCATGTGCTTTGTCCAAGCGGGTTCGTGGATGAGTGAGCCCGAACAGCTGGAGTATGGTTATGAAATCTGCGCCCGATACCATTTGAATCATCTGTCGACAGGCGATTATATCGAGATGGGGCAGAGGTATACCGTTGCCGACTTGATTGCCTATTGCAATGAGAACCGATCTCGTCAGGGGGCCATACGCGCGGCCGCCGTGCTCAAGCGCGTGCACGATGGCGCGCGGTCGCCCATGGAGACGGCCACCGCAATCATGGTCGTAGCAAAACGTTCCCAGGGCGGGCTGGGATACGCCAAGATCGAGCTCAACCATTGGGTCGATGTTCCCAACGAGTTCAAGTATCTCGCAAAGGCCGGGTATTTCGAGATCGACGTATATGCGCCTGCGAGCGGTACGGGGATTGAATATAACGGCTCGGACCATCTTGATAAGCAGCGCAGCGCGTCGGATGCGGAGCGTATGACCGTGCTGAGCGCGCTGGGCTTTAGGATGATCGTCCTCACCGGGACTCAGTTTGCCCACCAGCTGCAATTGCACCGGGCGATGAACGCCATTGCGCTCGCTATGGGCCTTAAGTGCGACCGAAGCGAAGCGTTCCAAAAGCGTCAAAACGACCTGCGAGAATTTGTGATTCGGCACTGGGACGGCGGCCTTTAGGGGCGCTTTGGTCCTTCTGCGGGGTGCCGTGGGCAGGCAAACCATCACAACATTCGACGTTTTTTGCCAAAAGCGGGAAAAGCATCGAATGTTGTGATGGTCTGTGTGTTGAGGATGGGCTTGGAAAGTCCGTTTTGCTCGAAGCGACCTGTCCTGTCGTACGGGTGTCGGCATGATTCTCCCGTGGGGTATTATGTTTTCCGAAGAATAAAACGTTGCGTGAGGGGAGGCTGCGTGGGCGGGCACGTGCAACATGACGGCTTTGGCCGCGATATCAACTACCTGCGTATTGCCGTTACCGACAAGTGCAATTTCCGCTGCATTTACTGCATGCCGGCCGATGGCGTGGCACCCCGCGCGCACGACGAGCTGCTCAGCGCCGAGGAAATCGCCCGCTTTGTGCGTCTGGTGGCGGGGGAGGGCATTCGCCGCGTGCGCCTGACGGGCGGCGAGCCGCTGGTCAGCCGCCGTATCATCCCGCTCATTCGCGACATCCGCGCGATCCCGCAGATCGAGGACATCTCGCTCACCACCAACGGCGCCCTGCTGCCCAAGCTGGCGCCGCAGCTCAAAGATGCCGGGCTTAACCGCGTCAACATCTCGCTCGACACGCTCGACCCTATGCTCTTTGGAAAGATCACGCGCCTGGGTCGGCTCGAACAGACCATGGCCGGCATCGACGCGGCGCTGGCTTGGGGCTTTGAGCCCGTTAAGGTCAACTGCGTTGTGGTGCGCCGGCTCAACCAGGATGTGGCGGCCCTTGCGCGGCTGACCGTCGACCGCCCCATCCACCTGCGCTTTATCGAATACATGCCCATTGGCGACGAGCGCACGAGCTCGCATTGTGCCGTAGACCCTCACGCGCCCACGCTCAATTCCGAGCTGTGGGACGCGAGTGACACCGTGCCGAGTGACGAGCTGCGGGAGCGTATCAATGCCGGGGCCACCGCGGCGGGACTGGGCGAGTTCGAGCCGCTCGACATCAACGACGCTCCTGCCGGCGCGGGCCCTGCGCGCTATTGGCACTTTCCGGGCGCGGCGGGAACGGTCGGCTTCATTAGCGCCATGTCCAACCATTTTTGCGCGAACTGCAACCGTCTGCGCCTGACGGCCGATGGCAACGTGCGCCCGTGCCTGTTCAGCGATGCCGAGTATTCGGTGCGCGACGCCCTGCGCCGTGGTGATGATATGCAGGTACTTTCGATTTGGCGCGATGCTGTCGCCCACAAACCGCAGGAACACGCGATAATTGAGGGCACGCAACGATTTATGTCCCAAATCGGAGGATGATCATATGGCCAAGAGCAGGTACGCCGATGCCACCAAGGCCGCTCGCAGGGCCGCGATGTCTGCCCATAAAGCTTCAGCCGCGGCGAATGCTGGCGATGCCGACGCGTCCGCGCGGCCGACTGTCAGCGCTGCCACCGACACCGCCCGCGACGCCCGTCGCGACGAGCTGACGCACGTGGACGCCAAGGGCGAGGTGCGCATGGTCGACGTGTCCAATAAGGCCGAGACCCATCGCATTGCCATCGCCGAGGGCACCATCCTCATGCACCCCGAGACGCAGGCCATGGTGCTGCAGGACCGCGCCAAAAAGGGCGACGTGCTTGCCTGCGCGCGCGTGGCGGGCATCATGGCCATCAAGCGCACGAGCGACATCATTCCCATGTGCCATCCGTTGCTCATCACCAAGAGCAAGTGCGACATTGCGCCCATCGCTCCGGCGGGGACGCCGGCCGAGGACGTGCCCGAAGGCTGGGCGCCGGCGCGCGCGGACGGACAGGTTGGCTTTCACGTACTGGTTACGGCCGGCGTGACGGGCAAGACGGGTATCGAGATGGAGGCCCTGACCGGCGCGAGTACCGCGTGTCTGACCATCTATGACATGTGCAAGGCCGTCGATCGCGGCATGGAGATCGTCGACGTGCGCCTGCTGCACAAGGAGGGCGGTCGCTCGGGCGTGTGGGATCGTGCCGAACGCCAGGCCGCTACTGTTGAGGCCGTGGGAGCCGCGGGCAATGCACCCGCGAGCGCACCCGTCGCCGTCGCGCCCGCAGCTCCCACTCCGGCTGTCCCTGCGATCGCGTTTATCGGCTACCAAAACTCGGGCAAGACCACGCTCGTCGAGAAGGTTATCGCCGAGCTCACCCGCCGCGGCCTGCGCGTGGGTTCGCTCAAGCATCACGGGCATCACGGCTTTGATATCGACGTGCCCGCTAAGGACACCTGGCGCCATCACCAAGCCGGATCCAAGCACGTGGGGCTCATCTGCGCCACGCGCTGGGCGGAGTACGCCGACACGCGCGAGGAGGACGAGATGCCCGCGCGCGAGCTGCTGTCGCGTTACAACGATGTCGACGTGGTGATCATCGAGGGCTACAAGACCGAGGGCTTCGACAACATCGTGGTCGCGCGCTCCGGTGTCGACCGTCTGCGCGGCAAGAGCTCGCTCGACCTGGTCGACGGTCACACGCTGGCCCTTGCCTGCAACGAAGCCCTGGCGCGTCAGGCCTTCGACGCCGGCTTTGCGACCCGAGCCATCAACATCAACGACGCCCGAGCCATCTGCAATCTTATCCAAGATCATCTTTAAGGCTCGACGCTGCGCCGGCCCCAAGCACCCCATCTCGTCCCTCAAGCCGTCGCTCGCGTACCAAAGTACGCGTCGCTCCTCTTTCGGGGCGACCTGGGGCACTTGGAACCGGCTCGCTGCGTTGCCATAACATGCCAAAAAGGGACAGGTTTGTTTTGGCAGGTTTTATCTGGGCAAACGTCATTTCCACCACAAAGGGGCCAGGCACCTTTGTGGTGGTTTTTACTTTAGTAGATGTGTGGGACATGCCTTACAATCTACCAAGTAGTTCATACTGAGCGAAAAACGGAGAGAAGGGTCCTGATGCGTCCTTAATGTTTCATGCGGATAGATTGATTTGACAGACGGTGGCGAATACCCACCGCCCGTATTCGTATGAAACAAGGAGTCTCCATGCTCGCATCTCTTCTCTCAAAACCTCAACCTTCGCTGTCCATGCAGGCCAAGCGCCTGGTAGCGATGCGCTTTCTCATCTACACCGGGTTTCAGACCAGCTACTTTATCGGCGTCATCGGAACGCTTACCTATGCGGACGATGCCTCGGTCGTCGCGACATCGCTGGCCGTCCTGTTCATGAACGTTTTCGTGATCCTGGGATCCTTTGCGGGCGGCGCTGCGCTCGACGCATGGGGTCCGCGCCGCCATTTCTTGCTGAGCATCGTCGGCACGCTCGCAACTGGCACGGCAATCATCGCCTTTGGTAGCGCGACCGGCGTCGTCCTGCTCGGCGCGGTGTTTCTGGGCTTTACGATGGGATTCGCCCAGCCCATCGCCACATCCTATCCGGCTTACCTCACCGACGATCCTGTCGAGCTCAAAGACATCAACTCCGCCATCGCCATGTTTTCAAACGTGAGTATCATCGTTGGTCCCACGCTGGGCGGCTTTGTCGCGGCGGCTGCATCGTCGCGCGCGGTGTTCGTGCTCATGATGGTCTTTACCGTGCTGGCGCTCATCGCCGGCTGGGGCTTTAGGCCGCAGACCAGCCATGTCGCCGGGCATGCGGATGCCGATTCGGCAGAGGAAGGGGAGCGTGCGGGGCAAAGCTCCAACCCCAGCGCATCCACTCGCGCCACCTTCGCGACTAGCATCAAGACGGTCTTCACCAACAGCGTCCTCGCGCTACTTTTCTGCATCATTTTTCTTTCGAACTTTGGCTACGGAGCCTTCGATCCGCTCGAGTCGTTTTTCTATCGCGATGTCCTACGCGTCGGCGTTGAGTGGATGGGCTGGCTCTCGTCGGCCTCGGGCGTGGGCGCGGTGCTGGGTGCCGTGCTCGCGCTCCGCTTGCCGCCGCACTTGGTAAACCTAAAAACGCTGCTCGTGGCACTTATGTCCGTGGGCCTGGGAAGTCTGCTCTATGTGGGGACGCCGTACGTGGGCGTGGCCCTCGTCGGCCAGATCGCCCTGGGCATAGCTTGGGGTGTCGTCAACCCGCTCCACAACACCATTGTGCAGACGACGGCACCGCTCGAGCAGCTTGGCCGTGTGAACTCGGTCATGGGCTTTGGCAATATGTTCGCCGGCGTGGCCCCTCTGGCGATTGCCCCGTGGCTGGCGGCAACATTTGGCGTACAACGGACACTCGTGGGAGCGGGCATGGTCGTGACGGCGGTTCCCGCGGCGCTGCTGCTGTTTGGACGTCGGCATCTGGATCGTGCCGCAAAGCAGTAAAAACCATCACAACATTCGATGAAAATCGCGATTTTGCCGAATAACGTCGAATGTTGTGATGGTTTGCGCCCCGGGCCAGGCCACCCTGCGGGTCCGGCCACCACAAAGGGGCCAGGCACCTTTGTGGTGGTTTTTGCTTTGACGGGCCGCGCCTGCGCCTTGGTATACCATGTACGCCGTTTGCGAATACACCCCACACCGCCGCACAACCCAGAAAGGCTCCCATGGACACCACCTTCAGCCACATCAAAGCCGTGTTCTGCGATATCGACGGTACGCTGCTCACGAGCCAGCACACGGTGTCCCCGCGCACCGTGGCGGCGATCCGCGCCCTGCGCGAGCGTGGCGTGCTCTTTGGCCTGTGCACCGGGCGCGACGCCCATGCGACCGAGGCCATGTACGAGCTCTGGGGCATCGAAGGCCTGGTGGACGTGCTCGTGGGCTGCGGTGGCGCCGAGGTCATCGACCGCGCGCACGACATCAACGAGCTGAGCTACCCGCTGCCGGGCGAGACCATCGCGCGCATCTGCAAGCACATGGCAGACCTTCCGGCAACGCCCGTCTGCCCCCGAGACGGCGTGTTCTACGTGCCCGAGAGCAATGCGTGCATCGAGCACCTGTCGCGCGTCGACGGCGTGCCCTACCAGGTGGTCGATTTTGCCGAGTTTTTGCGCGAGCCGCAGTCCAAGGTGATGTTTACCATGGCGCCCGAGGTAATGCCGCGGGTGATTGAGCGGGCGTCGACGTTTGCCGATAACACTGTTAAGGCGGCGGCTCTGCAAACCACGCAGCGGCTCTACGAGTTCATGGATCCGCGCGTGTCCAAGACGCGCGGCCTTGTGCGCGTGGCGGAGCTCAACGACATGGAGCTCCAGGACATCTGCGTGTTTGGCGATGCTGATAACGACACCTGCATGGTGGCTGACGCCGGCGTGGGCGTGGCCATGGCAAATGGCAGCGACGCCACCCGCGCCGCCGCCGATTTTGTAACCGCCAGCAACGACAAAGACGGCATCGCGATCTTTATCGAGGAACATCTGCTGTAGCGCTGGGGGAGAACTACCGCAGAAGGGGGCAGGCTCTTTTTGCGGTGGCCTCAGGCGATTTGGGCGAATTGATACCTAAAATCTGTGCGAAAATTCAAATATTGTTGTCTGAACATCACGCTTCTAACTACCGATGGGTTAAAGATATTCTCATCAATTTGGTAGGATATTCATCCCGGTTAATGGCCTACCGCTCACGGTCGATTTTCGACCGTTCACAGGATGTTTGCTCTTGAGCAAAATGTTGTGCAAATAAATCTAATGCCATTAAAAAATAATAGGCAACTAAATTACCAGCAGAAACAAAAAATGGATAGCGAATAAACAAAGGCAAATCCGAGCAATTGTCAAGAGAATTGAGTACTCACTACAAAACTATCGGTTTTTGTTGCTCAGATGTTTAAACAATCGTTATAATTGCATTACTAAACGCGCGCAATTACAGATTGCGCAGATACGTTTGATGGTGAAAGAGCAAGATCGCGGTCTCTTGGGGAGGAGACATCGATGAAAGCGAATTCGGACAAATCTAAGCAGAGTAATAAAGCGACGCGCCGTGTACTGGCAGGCGTTTTGTGCGGAGCATCCGTGTTGAGCCTGGTACTGTCGCTCGTCATGCCTCCGATCTCGCAGGCCATCGCCAACGATGCCGAGGCGGTTTCTACCGAGGAAACTGTGATGGGGGGGGGTTCCTCAAGTGAGTCTACTGGTATAGACAACAGTACTAACGGGGATGCCGGCACAGACGCCGAAAACCAGAACAGCGACGATGCTGCGAGCGACGACGATGCTCGGCCGGAGGAGCAGTCCAAGGACGAGTCGCAGGCGGAAGATAATGATGCGATGGATGTTAACGCTGTCGCGTCAGCCGAGGAGGCTGCAGAGAGCGAAGAGACAACCACAGCTATTACTAACATTACTAACGCCGATGATTTGTCAGCTAAGCTTCAAGGCGTTGGGGAAAACCAAACTGCCTGCTTCGAGCTTACAGCTGATATTGACTATGCTGGTGAAATCAAACTTGAGAAGAGCGGCAGCAATATAACGCTGAACTTAAACGGTCATAAGATCAAGTGCTTGAACACCGAAATGCCGTTATTTGATGTTGCTAACGGCGCAACACTTACAATTAAGGACGAAATTAAGGACTCCGCGCCGGTGACTGAGACGGTCAACGATGTCCAACAGCTGACTAATCAGGGGCAGAACCCGAATCCCAATAATTATGGCAAGAAAGCCGAGCTAAATTACGTTGATGGCATTCCGTCTAATCTTACCTACTACGTGACCGAATCGTCCCCGAGTGGTACAGGGACAATCGAGACGCTTGTCAGACATAACGTCGATATTAAGGGCGCCATCGTGGCGTGCGACGGCAACGCAAATCTAAAGCTCATCAATCTGTATAACAACAACGGCAAGGGTGGCACGTTTAACCTTGTGAGCGGCGTGATCACGCAAAAACAAGGCAGCAGCGTTAGCAGCTTGGTCTATGCCGAGAACGGCTCTACCGTCAACATGCGCGGCGGCTATGTGTGTGGAGCTTCTGGCTCGGGTGCGGGCGGCGGAATTGAAATACACGGTAATTCGACCCTCGAGGTTTCCGGTGGCGTAATTGCCGGCAACAGTGCTCCTAGTGGCGGTGGTGTGTATGCTAAAGACTCCACGGTCAACATAACTAATGGCGTAATCTCCGGCAACAGCACGCTTGCTACTGGTGTTGGTTTCGGCGGCGGCATCATGGCCGAAGGCGGCAGCGTTACTGTTTCTGGTGGCTACATTACTAACAATAAATATGCCAATTACTGTGGTAACGATGGTAATGGCGATCATGGCGGCGCTGGACTTGCCGCTAAAAACGGTACTCATGTCACCATTTCGGGCGGCCAGATCACGGGCAACTATTCTGAGGAAGCCGGCGGCGGCGTCTATGTGACCGACATCGAACACCAAGGGGCGCCCTCGCGCAAGACAATGGCATGGCTCAACATTACGGGGGGAACTATTGCCTCTAACGTGAGTTTTCGCTCTGAGGGTGCCGGCATTCGCGTGGGCCAGCTGGTTGACGCGATGATAAAAGGAACGTCAAATTCAAATCCAGTCTATATCACTAATAACCACTGCATGTCTCGCTTTGACTGGGGTGGAGGCGGCATCTTCGTCCAGGGCGATTCTAAGGTCGCGTCTAATGCTGGTAGGCTATTTGTCTATAACTCCTATATAAGCAGCAATGAGGCCGGTGGCTACGGTGGCGGCGTTGCGGTTTGCCCGACGGGTAAGACTTTGGTGACAGGCACCGACGGCACGGCGATTTTCGGTAATACTTCTGCCGGAAATGAGCAAAACGCGAACGATTACGAATCCGTGAGTAATACAGGCAATAACGGCACCCCCCATCTTTCCGGCGGTGGTCACGGTAAGGACCAGGACTCCGACGCCTACAATGCCGAAGTGTTTCGCGAAAAGGGCCACGCGGACTTCTTCCTTGCGGCGGAGGGTCATACGACTCCGATCGCGGCGGTGATTGGCAAAATGCTTGGCGGCGGCGATGCTAAGTATCGGGGAAGCTTAGAGCTTCAGAAAGCCATTACTATCCCCGCTAACGGTGGCGTGCAGGTATATAACAGCATCGGCCTGAGTTCGGATGTTAAGGCTCAAGACCCCGAGGCGATCGATGCGCGAAAGGCTGCGCTAGAGGCGGGCGCGACGTTTATCACGGGCAATTATTCCTGGAACCATGGCGGCGGCATCATGTCGAACGGCGACCTGTACATGGGCGCGCCTGAGGACACGTATGTCTATCCGAGCCTCAAGCTCAAGGCGACCAAGAAGCTGGAAGGCCGCAAGCTCAATGATGGGGAGTTCTCCTTTACGGTGTATCGCAAGGATTCAGACGACCCTTTGGCTGGCACGACAGCTGGCACGACATTCAATCGCGACGTTTGCACCGAGGTTGGAACAGCAGCAAATGATGCAGAAGGCAGCATTACGTTTGACCTTGGTGAACAATTCGCATCGAGTGGCGCGGGTAACGAAATCACATACTACTTGGTCGAAGATCCCGGTGGTGATTCTGGCATCACGTACGATTCCAGCGTGTATAAGATTGTGGTGACGGCCGAAGATACCAAGACCTTGCTCATGTCTGTTCCGAGTAAAGAAAACTCAAGCCAACTGAAGGATCTTTACATCCATAACTACACGATTAAAAACGTCGGTGTAACCAAGTACGAATTCCGCGAGTCGTCTGGGAAGTGGGAGAACGTAAAAGCGAGGAGCAAGGTGCAGAAGAGTGGAGACTATTATCCAATTATCTGTGAGGGTGACTCCACGACTTTCACTAACAAGTTCACTCCGTACGACTCGAAGGGCTCCTGGACGCCTATGGCGACTAAGGTCGTTGAGGGTGGCGAGATGAAGGAGTTCACGCTCCAGCTTGCGACCGACACAGATTTTACGGATATCGTTAGCAGCAAGTCCACCACTGCCGACGGCGACAAGTCCCAGACCCTGAGCTTCGACAAGATTGATTACAAACTCGATCAACTCGACCAGCTCGCGTCTGGCCCCACTGGCCGTGGTGCTTCCAAGACCTTCACGTACTACGTGCGCGAGAAAGACGACGGTTCGCTGTTCTCGCACTATACGTACGACAAGTCGGTCTATCAGATTACGGTTAACGCGACTGACGACTCTAACCACCATATCGACGTCACTGCGACCTACAAGCAGATTCAGGATCGTGATGGCAATGAAGTGACCACTGACACGCCCCACGACCTCACCGGCAAGTCCACTCCCACCTTCACCAACACCTACTCCACCTCTTTGCCCCTTTCTGGTATGTCGGGCGTCACTCTGACGTACCTTGCCGGCGCGGCGGTGCTTTGCGCTGCTGCGGCCTGGATGCACATTCGTCGCAAGGCGAATGCGAAGGGAGGCGAGCGTCGTGAATAAGAAAGTTTGCTCCTTCCCGATCTTGTTTGCGCTGCTTGCCCTCCTGATCGGCATCTGCGCGGTTGTGTTCCCCGCATCCGCGCAGGCCGCGCCGACCTCGACCGGTTCCATCACGGTGAGCGGTACCGTGGCGAGCAGCTACGACGCCTACCAGATTTTTAGCGCCAACGTCGTCGACGGCGACAGCGACGCCAAGATCGCCACCGAGCTCGCCTGGGCAAGCGACGCCGCGCGCGACGCCGTCCTGCCCGTGCTGCACAGCGCCGGTATGCCCAATTCCCAGACCACCGCGCAGGAAGCTGCCGAGTGGCTCAACACCGATTCCCACCTTACGAGCGCGCTGAGCGCACAGCTCGCTCGTTCCCTCCAGAGCTCTGCGCCGTGACCGTGACTCTTAACGCGGGCACGGCGGCCGAGCTGCCCTGCGGCTACTGGCTCATCGTCGCCGACGACGACGCCATCGCCCAGGGCGAGGCCGGCACCGCGCCGATCATGGCCCTGGTCGGCGGCGGCGCCGTCACCGTCAAGCCCAAGGCGGCGACCCCCAAGGTCGCCAAGCACGTGCTGGAGGACAGCGCCGCCGCATGGCAGAAGGCCGCCGATGCCACGGTCGCCGACGACCTGTACTGGCGCCTCTCGGCCACGGTTCCCGCGGGCCTTTCCGCCTATGACACCTACGCGGTGCAGTTCGTCGACACCATGGGCGCGGGGCTCGACCCCTCCAAGGTCGCCGCGAGCATGCGCGTGTACGCGGCGGCGGGCGCGGACGGCGGCTTTGGTGCGGTCCAGACCGGCAAGGACGGCCGCGCCGGCACCGAGCCCGCGAAGGGTTGGACCGACATCACGGCCCAGTGCGCCACCAAGGTAGCGGCGGACGGCAAGACCTTCACCGTGCGCACCGGCGACCTGATCGCCGTGCTCGGCGGGGCCGACGCCTTTACCGCGGGCGCCCGCGTGGTCGCCGTGTACAACGCGTGCTCGGCGGGGCCGACGCCTTTACCGCGGGCGCCCGCGTGGTCGCCGTGTACAACGCGCCGCTCAACAGCGCGTGCAACCACGGCATCGCGAAGGGCAACCCCAACGAGGTCTACCTGCGCTACCCGCGCTCTCCCTTTGCCGACCAGTCCGGCGACGCCGGCTTCACCAGCACGCCGAGCGACGATGCATGCGCCTACGCCTGGGATCTCGCGCTCACCAAGCGCGGCAGCGACGGCGACAAGCCGCTGCCCGGGGCGGTCCTGAGCATCACGACGACGCGGTCGCGCGCTGGCGGCCGACGGCACGTGGGATGCGGAGGGCAAGGCCACCGTCACCACGGGCGAGGACGGCCGTGTGACCGTCTCGGGCGTGGACTCGGGCAAGCTGGAGGTCCGCGAGCTCAAGGCGCCCAAGGGCTACACCGCCTTTGAGGGCACGCGCTCCGTGACGGTCAAGGCTGAGGGCCTGGACGTCGACCAGGTGGCGGCCGCCAAGCCTAAGGTGACCGTATCGGCCGAAAGCCCTCTGCGAGTTGATGCCGCCGATGCCGGGAAGGGTTTAGTCGAGTTGTCGGTGCTTAACACCCCAAGTAACGAAGTGAGTCGAGGCTTTATGCCTCGACGGGAGATAGAACGTTGGTGTTGGTAACGGCTTTGGCCGTCATCGGAGTAGTGGCTATTGTCGTCGCGCTCGTCATCAAGCGGGGAGGAGGTCGCCATGATAAATAATTGTCCCCCCCCCTGCTCAATGGCGTACTGCCTCCGTAGCGATTAGAGCGCAGGGAAATGAGCCTGCTGACTTTTGGTGATGACGAGAATTAAAGCAACCTCCAAGAAAGAGGTCCCAACATGAAAACAACCAAGAACATCGCACGCCTGGCAGTAACCGCCGGCCTCACCGCAGCCCTGAGCTTCGGCGGAGTGATGGCACCGGTCACGATGGCGTTTGCCGAGGGCACGACGACTGCGAACGGCTCGGTGACCATTGCGAACGTTGAGGGCAACCATACCGAATTCGATGGCTATCAGATTTTTAAGGCTGATGTTGCGACAGTCGAAGGTAAGACGGTTGTGAGTAATATCACCTGGGCAAACGGTAGCGTGAAGGCGGCTGTCGAGGGTGTCATTAAGAATGAGGAGCCGACTTACAAGGGCAAGACCGCCCAGGACGCTGCAGACTGGATCACGAGTAAGGTGACGGGAACCAACGATGCATATTGCGTTGGCCCCGACAACATTGCTTATAAGATTGCCGCTGCTGTGGACGATCTTACTGACAAAAAGACAACGAGTGCTGGTGTTGCCTCCGGTCTAGAGCACGGTTACTGGCTCTTTGTGACCGATGCCGGCACCATCGGAGACGGCGAGGCGGGCACGTCTCCCATCTTCACTGTCGTGGGAAGCACGCCCGTTAACGTCAACGAGAAAACGGGCATCCCTACCGTTGAGAAGAAAATCGTGAGCGATGCTGATGACAAAGAGCACGATGCCGCCGATTCCCAGATCGGCCAGGACGTGACGTACAACCTCTACGGCACCGTCGCCGAGAACTTCGACAAGTACGACACGTATTTCTACGAGTTTTCCGACCAGATCTCCAAGGGTCTGACGCTGCAGACGGGCGCTAAGATCTACCTGTATAAGAACAGGTCTGATGCGAAGGGTGATCTCACCCGCGCGAAGGGCACGGATATCACTGCGTATTTCAAGGAGGAAACGCCCGCCGAGGCTGCCGAAGACGGCAGCAAGACGACGACGTGGACCTGCGATAACCTGAAGAAGGTCAGTGACGTCACTAAGGACTCCTACATCGTCGTCTCCTATAAGGCGCAAATCAACAAGGATGCGGTCGTCGCGGGCACCGAGGGTAACGAGAACGCCGTGACGCTCAACTACTCCAATAACCCCATGACCAGCGAGCGCGGCGAGACCAAGCCTGACACGGTCAAGGATTACACCTACGGCCTCAAGATCAATAAGGTCGACCTGGGTACCGAGGCAGCCCTCGACGGTGCCGAGTTCACCATTCAGGCCACTGGAGCGGACGACGGCGCATCCAAGAGTTTGTATGTCCAGAAGGATGGTTCTCTTGGTTCTGATCCCTGGAAATTCGTGACTGCCAACGGCGGTGTCATCAAGGTCACCGGACTCGACGCCGGCACCTATACCGTCACGGAGGTTTCTGCCCCCTCTGGTTACGCTAAGGTCGACCCCTTCACCTTCGAGATCAAGCCGAGCATGAATGCCGATGATCCGGGTGCTGGTCTTACTGAGCTCACTGGAGTACTTACGACTGGCCAGAACGACAAGGTTATCGCCGGCCTCACCGATGGCGACTCCGGCGATAACAAGCTGACGTTGAAGTCTGGCTCGGAGAAGACGGACGGCATCTTCAACATCACCGTTGGCGATACCAAGCAGGTTGGCCTCCCGCTCACCGGTCTCAATGGCGTGACCTTCACGTGGATCGCTGGTGGCGCGGTGCTGTGCATCGGCGTGGCGCACCTCATCCGCAGCCGTAAGCAGGCTGAGGAGTCCGAGCAGGAGTAACGCTCGCTCACCCATCCCTTTGGCAGGTGGGATGTGATGGCCATGAGACTTGCGGACACTTTTCTCGTTCATCCACGTTCTTGCTTTGCCATCCTCTTTTCGGGGCGGACTCCACGCTGGAGTTTGCCCTGTTTTTTTTGGATAACGCAGGCAGCCTCCATCGTCCGATGCGGGCACGTTCGTCATCGCGTTTCTTGACTCGTATGAGGTTCGGTTTAAGGTCCGTAGGCGCACGCGCGGTGCGGACGGTAGAAGGCATTTGCGCCGCAACAAGCGCAAATAAGAATGCCCGGGGTTAGAGGCCCGGGCATTTAACAAAACCAGAAAACTAGGCCGCCCGCGCTCCCAAACATTTACGCGGGGTGCGTCGTTTTCTATTGACATTGTATCCCGAATCGCCCCGCCGATTCGGGATATTTTGAAAACGCAAATGCAGACCCATGCTCGCGCCGCGCAATGCTGTTTAGCTGCGTTGTCTGGCGCATGAGTTCGCTAATCGGCTATTATTTGTTTAGACAACTTGAGTTGTAGAGGAGTGACCGGCGATGGTGCAGGGCGCTAAACATATGAAGAGCAATAACGCCGCGGACAACGGCGGCTCAAACCCTCAGCCCAAACCTCAACCAAAGCCCAAGCGCCGTCGCAAGCGGCTGCCGCGCTGGGCCGACCGGCTCATCACCATCGTCATCATCCTTATTGGCGTGGGCCTTATGACCTGGCCGTGGATCTTGGACCGGCTTGAGGCCTCGGGCGTGTTCAACCAGATCAGCACCGTGTCCAGCACCGTGGACGCGCTGTCTGCCGAGGAGCGCGAGCGCATCCTGCTCCAGGCGCGCTCCTTTAACGAGCAGCTGGCGGGCGAGGCCACCGAGCTTCCCGCCGACCAGATCGAGCCCTACGCCCAGCAGCTCATCTTTGACCGCGACCCCATGATGAGCTGGGTCGAGATCCCCTCCATCGACGTGAGCATGCCCATCTACCACGGCACGAGCGAAGAAGTCCTTATGGCAGGCGTCGGCCACCTGGAGGGCACGAGCCTGCCGGTGGGCGGCACCTCGACGCATTGCGTGCTCACCGCGCACTCGGGCATGCGCAACCTGAGCATGTTCGACGACATCCACTCGCTGGAGCCCGGCGACCTGGTGCTGCTGCACACCATGAACAAGACGCTCGCCTACAAGATGGTGGACTCCGAGGTCGTGCTGCCCGAGGAGATGGAGTCGCTAACCATCGAGCCCGGCGCCGACAAGGTGACGCTTGTCACCTGCACGCCCTACGGCGTGAACGACCATCGCCTGCTGGTGCATTGCGTGCGCACCAAGTACAACAAGAAGGACGTCGACAAGCAAAAGTCGCTGGCCGGTCGCCACTGGGGCAAGCGCGAGTTTGCCGTGCTCATCGTGGTCGTGGCCATTGTGCTGTTGCTGCTGGACATCGTGATCCACACGATCCGTAAGCGCCGCAAGGCCAAGGCCTCGGCATAGGACATTCTTCAGAACCACCACAAAGGGGACAGGCACCTTTGTGGTGGTCGGGGCTTCCAAACCATCGCAACATTCGATGAAAATCGCGATTTTGACGAAAAGCGTCGAATGTTGTGATGGTTTTCATTATGGACGGCGCGGTTTTCATTGTGGGCGGGACGGTTTTCGCTGTGGGCGGTGCGGTTTCGCTGCAGAACCGCCAGCCTGCCGCCTGCCAACCGCCGCCCTCGTTACGTTTTCGCTGCATTTAGGTAAAGCACCTGCTCCAAGCGGCGTTGCCTTGTATACTAGAGCGGTTTATCTGTTATGCGGAAGGGAGCGCCTATGGCACTCAGCGAGAAAGACGTGCGCGGCATCGCCGAGTACGCAAAGATCGCACTGACCGATGACGAGCTCACCCAGATGACGTCCTACCTGAACGACGCCGTCCAGATGCTCGAGCCCGTCTTGCAATATGACTTGCCCGACGTGGAGCCCACGTTCCATCCCATCGGAAGCCTGTCCAACGTGATGGGCGACGACCTGCGCGAGCCCGAGCGCGACCTGCCGCTCGACGTTGCGCTCGAAAACGCCGGCAGCGCGCGCGACCGCTACTTCCGCGTGCCGTCCATTTTGGGAGAGGGGGAGAGCGAGTAATGGCGCTAAGCTTCGATTCCCTTACCGCCGCCAGATCGCCGCGGGCGTTTCTGCCGGCGACTTTACCGCTACCGAGGTGGCCCAGGCCTCCCTTGCCGCCATCGAGGCGCGCGAGGGCGGGGTCCAGGCATTCCTGCAGGTGGCGCCCGAGCTCGCGCTCGAGGCCGCCGCGCGCGTGGATGCCGACCGTGCCGCAGGCAAGCCGCTGCCCCCGCTTGCGGGCGTGCCGCTGGCCATTAAGGACAACATGAACCTTGTGGGCACGCGCACCACCTGCGCTTCCCGCATGCTCGGGGACTACCAGAGCGTCTATACCGCCACCTGCGTCCAGCGCATGCTCGACGCCGGCTGCCTGCCCATGGCAAGGCCAACATGGACGAGTTTGCCTTTGGCAGCTCCACCGAGAGCTCGGCGTTCCACCGCACCAACAACCCCTGGGATACCGAACGCGTGCCCGGCGGCTCCTCGGGCGGCTCCGCTGCCGCCGTCGCCGCGGGCGAGGTCGCGCTCTCGCTGGGCTCGGACACCGGCGGCTCCATTCGCCAGCCGGCGTCGCTGTGCGGCGTGGTGGGCTTTAAGCCCACGTATGGCGCCGTGAGCCGTTACGGCGTGGTTGCCTTTGGCTCGTCGCTCGACCAGGTGGGTCCCTTTGGCCGCACGGTCGAGGATGTCGCGCTGGCCATGAACGCGCTTACCGGCGCGGGCCACGATCCGTACGACTGCACCAGCCAGGATTGCGCCGTCGACTTTACCGAGCACCTCAACGACAGCATCGAGGGTAAGCGCGTGGGCATCATCCCCGCGTTTATGGAGGCCGAGGGCCTGACGCCCGAGGTCCGCTCCGCCGTTGAGCGCGCCGCCCAGGAGCTGCAGAACCAGGGCGCCGAGCTGGTAGAGGTCGACCTGCCGCACCTGGACGCCGCCATCGCCGCCTACTACGTCATCGGCCCGGCCGAGGCGTTCTCCAACCTGGCTCGTTTCGACGGCATTCGCTATGGCTATCAGGAGGAGGCTGCGCCAACCTGTCCGACCAGAGCTCGCTTTCGCGTGCCCACGGTTTTGGCGCCGAGGCCAAGCGCCGTCAGATGCTCGGCGCCTACCTGCTGAGCTCGGGCGTGTACGACAAGTACTACTACGCCGCGCAAAAGGCCCGCACGCTCATCACGCAGGACTATGACGCCGCGTATGCCAAGGTGGACACCATCCTCATGCCCGCCTCGCCGCGCACGGCCTTTAAGTTTGGCGAGATCAGCGACCCCACGCAGATGTACCTCTCCGATCTGTACACCATCTCGCTCAACATTTGCGGTAACGGTGGCATTTCGGTGCCGCTGGGCCTGGGCGAGGATACTCAGCTGCCCGTTTCTGCCCAGCTGGTGGGACCTGCCTTTAAAGACCGTCAGCTGCTTACGTTTGCCCGCGCCCTGGAGCGCGGCTTTGCCGAAGCCGCCACGGGTGCGCCCGCGCTTTCTGTCGCGCCCGATTTTGCCGGGAAGGGAGGCGAGCTGTAATGAAGGAGCTATCCGAGGTCCTGCAGGATTGGGAGGCCGTGATCGGCCTGGAAATCCATACCGAGCTCACCGCACTCGATACCAAGATGTTCTGCAACTGCAAGCTCAGCCACGATGACGAGCCCAACGCCAACGTGTGCCCGGTGTGCCTGGGCCTGCCCGGCGCCCTGCCGGTGCCCAACAAGCGCGCTATCGAGAGCATCGTCAAGGCGGGTCTGGCCACCAACTGCGAGATCCAGCGCCACTCGATGTTCTACCGCAAGCACTACTTCTATCCCGATATGGCCAAGAACTTCCAGACCACGCAGGGTCCGGTCGCCTTTGCCATGTACGGTCACCTTGATCTGGATGTGACCGGTCGCGGTGCCGCCGAGCGCCCCGAATGCGCGTTTGGCGAGGCCGAGGCCCAGAGCCTGGCGAGCGCCTCGGCCAACGCCGAGGGCTTGTCCACGTCCATGACGTCGACCATGCGCGAGGGCAACCAGCGCGCCGGCCACCTGGCCAGCTATGACGCGTCCAACTTGCAGATGCCCGAGCGTCGCGAGGACGGTTCCTACACGGTGCCCATCCGCATCCTGCGCATCCACATGGAGGAGGACGCCGCCAAGATGGTTCACGTGGGCGGCGCCGAGGGCCGCATTACCGCCGCGGCCGAGTCGCTCGTCGACTACAACCGCTGCGGCACGCCGCTGATCGAGCTCGTCACCGAGCCCGACCTGCGCACGCCCGAGGAGGCCCGCCTGTTTATGGAGAAGCTTCGTCGCATCTTTGTGACGCTGGGCATTTCCGATTGCTCCATGGAGAAGGGTTCCATGCGCTGCGATGGCAACGTGTCGCTGCGCCGCCGCGGCGAGACCAAGCTGGGCACCAAGACTGAGCTCAAGAACCTCAACTCGTTTAAGAGCCTGCATGACGGCCTTGCCTACGAGATCTGCCGTCAGGCCGAGGTGCTCGAGGAGGGCGGCATCATCTATCAGGAGACCCGCCACTGGGAGCCCAGCCGCAAGCGCACCGTGGTCATGCGTGTGAAGGAAACGGCCGACGACTATCGTCTGTTCCCCGATCCCGACTTGGCGCCGTTCGACCTGGACGACGAGTTCATCGACCGCTGCCGTGGCGAGATTCCCGAGCTGCCCGATGCCAAGCGCGCCCGTTTTGAGACCGACTTTGGTATTAAGGCGACCGATGCCGAGCAGATCGCGGGCGACCCCGAGTTTGCCGAGTTCTTTGAGGCCGCCGCTGCCGGCATGGCTGGCAAGGAGGCCCAGACGGTTGCAAACTTGCTGGTCAACGAGATGATCGCCTACCTTAAGGGCGCGGGTGTGTCGCTCGCCGAGTCCGGCATCGCGCCGGCTCAGGTGGCAGCCCTTGCCAAGCTGCTGGCGACCGATGCCATCAGCTCCAACCAGGCGCACGAGGTCTTTGAGGCTATGGCCCAGACCGGCGACGACCCCAACAAGATCGTCGACGAGCGCGGTATGCGTCAGGTGAGCGATGCCGGCGCGCTGCAGCCGATCGTGGACGAGGTGCTGGCTAACTGTGCCGACCAGGCGCAGCAGTATCGTGACGGCAACCAGAAAGTCATCGGCTTTTTGGTGGGCCAGTGCATGAAGGCAAGCCGCGGCAAGGGCAACCCGAAGCTCTTCAACGAGTTGCTGAGAACGTCGCTCTCGTAAACGGGAACCGAGGGGCCGGGCGCAGGGCCTTGCCTCTCAATTTCGGACAGTCCTGACTCACGACGGAGGCGCCACTGGCGCCTCCTGTTCGTGCGGAACTCATTGAGAGGCAAGGCCCTGCGCCCGGCCCCTCGGTTCCGTAACGACTCGGCCGTTCGGGTCAGGCGGGGCTGAATGGAATTTGGTGAATGAGGGCGCCGTTGGCGCCTTCATTCTTTATATATGTTGGGAGCGCCAAGCGGTGGGGGTGGTGCCGGTGTGTTGCTTGAAGGCTTGGGCGAAGGCGGCCTGCTGAGGGTAGCCTAGACGCTCTGCCACCTGCGCTATCGTGAGCGCGCTATCGGCCAAAAGGTCCTGTGCTCGTTCCATACGGCGTCTGCGAATGTAGGCGCCCAGGGACTCGCCAGTTTGGGCCTTAAAGGTGGCGCATAGCTTGGAGCGGCTTGAGAAGAGCGCCTCGGCCACCTCGTTGATGCTCACATGTCTGCCCTTGTCGAGCGAGCGCTCCACAAGGCTCGCCGCCTCTTGGGCAATGGTAACGCTGGCGCGCGTGTCTGTCGCTTGCTGTGCTTGCCTGTGGGCCGCGCGCGAACAGGCGAGCTCCGCGACCATGGTCTCTACGATGCCTTGCATATAGACGTGTCCGCCTACGGTACGGGCGCGTTCCTCGTTAATCCTGCGCAGCGTGTGGTAGATGGCAGACGCTGCCTCCTCGTGCCATGACTCGGCAAACGCCTCAAAGACCCCCGCGAACTCGGTGGGATAGCGGTGCTCCAGTTCGTCAAAATATCCAGGCAAAAAGAGGACCGAGCGCGAGTGGTAGAGCTGCCCTGCAAACAGCGGGCTTAGCTCCTCACCGCAGCTATCTTGGACAAAGCTGCAGATCGCGCTGTTCGGCCACGGTCCATGCAGCGGCTTGAGGTTCGCAGGCGTTATGCCGGCTTCGGGCATGCACATGAGCGTGGGCGCGCTGACCTCGCTCACGCACGCGTACGGTTCGGGCGTGTATTCGGCTAGCTGCATGTTGTGCGTCGGGGTAATGAAATGCTCCATGACGATGCAGGTGGGGGAAAGGGGCATGATCCATGCGCGTCCGTGTGCCCGATCGTTTGCCACCTCGCCGGTAAAGACGGCGCCCTTGCCGGAAAGCTGCAGACCAAACTGCTCAAACTGCGGTGCGTAGAGCTCGGTTATATCGGTTGCTGCCCGCCGCATTTTCAAAAGCGTCCCCTTCATTTGCGAAAACGTCCACGCCTGGCCCAATTGTGTGCCCTGGCTAACACGCCCATGATAAGTTTCTTACGGTTAACTCTCAAGCCGTTAGAAAGGAATCTCATGGCAAAGGGATCAAAAAAGGAAGGCGGCGGTATCGGCGAGCTGCTTGCATATGCCGGCGACCGCAAATTTCTAACGTATTTGGGCATGGCTCTCTCGGCGCTCTCGCAGCTGCTGAGCTTTGGCCCGTTCGTGTGCATTTGGCTTGTCGCGCGCGATCTGATCGCCGTGGCACCTAACTGGAGCGAAGCCTGCGGCATCGCGACGTATGGCTGGTGGGCCGTGGGGTTTGCGCTGGCAAGCATCGTGGTCTATTTCGTGGGGCTCATGTGCACGCACCTGTCTGCGTTTCGCTGCGCGTCCAATATTCGCAAGACTACGAGCGAGCACCTGCTTAAGCTGCCGCTTGGCTACTTTGACACACACGCCACCGGTGAGCTGCGCCGTATCGTAGACGGATGCGCCGCTTCCACAGAGACTTTGCTCGCACACATGCTGCCCGATATCGCAGGCGCCGCCGCCATGGTCGTGGGCTTGCTCGTGCTGCTTTTCGCCCTCGATTGGCGCTTGGGCGCGGCGTGCCTCATTTCGGTGGCCGTTTCGTTTTGCGCCATGGCCACCATGATGAGCGGCAAGGGCGCCGAGTTTATGAAGGCCTACATGGGCGCGCTGGTCAAGATGAACAAGACCGGCACCGAATACGTTCGCGGTATCCCCGTGGTCAAGGTGTTCCAGCAGACGGTCTACTCCTTTAAGGCGTTCCACGATGCAATCGCCGAATACGCCGACATGGCGCAAAACTATGCGGGTACATTCTGCCGAGGCCCGCAGGTGCTCAACCTTACCGCGCTCAATGGCCTCGTGGCATTTCTTTTGCCCGTGGCGTTGCTGTTGGCGCCGGGTGAGACGGACTTCGCGCATTTTATGACCAACTTCACGTTTTACGCGATCTTTTCGGCCGTGGTGCCGACGGCCATGACCAAGCTTATGTTTGTGGGCGAGGCGTCTCAGATGAGTGCCGATTCGCTGGCGCGTATCCGAAGCGTTATGGATTCCAAGCAGCTCTCCGTGCCTGCCCAGCCCAAGCATCCTGTTGGTAGCGATGTGCGCTTTGAGGACGTGAGCTTTACCTACGAGGGTGCCGAAGCGCCTGCCGTCGATCATGTGAGCTTTAGCGTTCCCGCAGGTAGCACCCTTGCGTTGGTTGGTCCCTCGGGCGGCGGTAAGTCAACCTGCGCAAGCCTGATCCCGCGTTTTTGGGATGTTTCCGCGGGTCGCGTGCTCGTAGGCGGCGTAGACGTTCGCGACATGGATCCCCACGAGCTTATGGACCAGGTTGCCTTCGTGTTTCAGACCAACCAGCTGTTCCGACAAACACTTGCCGACAACGTGCGCGCCTCCAAGCCTGGAGCCACTGACGACGAAGTGCGCGCGGCCCTCTCCGCGGCCCAGTGCGACGATATCGTGGCCAAGCTCCCGCAGGGCATCGACACCATGCTCGGCGCCGGCGGGGCGTACCTTTCGGGTGGCGAGGTGCAGCGCGTAGCACTCGCCCGCGCGATCCTTAAAGACGCGCCTATCGTGGTGCTCGATGAGGCCACGGCGTTTGCCGACCCCGAGAACGAGGCGCTCATCCAGCGTGCCTTTAGCAAGCTGGCGGCGGGTCGCACAGTCATTATGATCGCGCACCGGCTTTCGACCGTGGTGGGGGCCGACAAGATCGTGGTGCTCAACCAAGGTAGCGTGCAGGAGACTGGCACCCATGCCGAGCTGCTGTCCCAAAACGGTCTATACGCCAAGATGTGGGCCGAATACGAACAGGCCGCGAGCTGGAAGATCACTGCTGCCGCGGATGCCGTCGTCACGAAGGGAGGCGAGGCCTAAATGTTCGCCTCATTCCAAAAGAAGTACTTCCTATCCGATAAAGGCGTCGCCGGCGTAAAACGCGGCATTTTCTGGACCGCGCTCACCAATCTCATTACCATGGCCGGCATGGGCTTATTGTTCCTGGTCATGGCCGGTTTTGTCGAACATCTCGCCACCGGTGCCGACCTGCCAGATGCCCTGCCGATTGTGGGCGGCCTCCTGGTCTTTTTCGTGTTGCTCTTTGCCTCTAACTGGCAGCAGTATTACTACACTTACTGCATCTTTTACGAGGAGTGCGGCAAGCAGCGTATGGAGATTGCCGAGCGCTTGCGCAAACTGCCGCTGTCGTTTTTTGGTCGTCGTGATCTGGCCGATTTAACCGAGACCATCATGGGTGACGTCCAGGCCATGGAGCACGCCTACAGCCACGTGCTGGGAGAGCTTTGGGGTGCCATCATCGCAAGCGTCATTGTGTTCGTGGCGTCGCTGTTCTTTTGCTGGCAGCTGGCGATTGCGGCGTTTTGGAGCGTTCCCGTGGCCTTTGCCGTGCTGTATCTGACGCGCGGCCCCATGATCCCGGTGTTCGACCATGTGCGTGTCGAGAAGGTCAAGGTTACCGAGGCGATCCAGGAGACGCTCGACTGCGTGCGCGAGATCCGCGCCACCAACCAGGAGGCTCATTATCTTGAGGGGCTCAACGCCGTGATCGATGCCGAGGAGCGCGAGACCACCAGAGGCGAGCTCGCCAACGGGCTTTTGGTCAACTCCGCCTTTGCCATCCTGCGCCTGGGGATTGCCACCACGTTGGTCACGGGCGCTGCGATGGTCGCCTCCGGCCAGGTCGACTTTTTGATGATGTTTGCCTTCCTGCTTATGGTGAGCCGCATCTATGCGCCCTTTGATCAGGCGCTGATGCTGATGTCCGAGCTGTTTGCCGCCGAGTCGTCGGCCAAGCGCATGCGTTCCATCATGGAAGAGCCCGTGGCGCGGGGCAGCGAGCAGTTTGAGCCCGTAGGCCACGATGTGGTGTTCGATCACGTGGCATTTGGCTATGGTGCGGGCGAGGACGGCCGCGCCGGCGAGAAAGTTCTTACCGATGTGAGCTTTACCGCCAAGGAAGGCGAGGTCACGGCACTGGTCGGTCCTTCGGGCTCCGGTAAGTCCACGGTGAGCCGCCTGGCCGCGCGCTTTTGGGACGCCACCGAAGGCACGGTCACCGTGGGCGGCGTGGATGTTGCGAGCGTGGATCCCGAGGTGCTGCTGCGCGACTACGCCATTGTGTTCCAAGACGTGCTGCTCTTTGACGACACGGTGATGGGAAACATCCGTCTTGGTCGTCGCGATGCCACCGATGAGGAAGTGCTTGCTGCCGCGCGTGCCGCCAACTGCGACGAGTTTGTGAGCCGCATGCCGCAGGGCTATGACACCATGATCGGCGAGAACGGCTCCAAGCTGTCCGGCGGTGAGCGCCAGCGCATCTCTATCGCCCGTGCGCTGCTCAAAGACGCGCCTATCGTGCTGTTGGACGAGGCGACGGCGAGCTTGGATGTGGAGAACGAGACCGTGGTTCAGCAGGCGCTCTCCCGTCTGCTTGCAGGTAAGACGGTTATCGTTATTGCCCACCGTATGCGTACGGTGGAAAATGCCGACAAAATCGTTGTACTCAAGGATGGTGTGGTTGCCGAGCAGGGCACTCCGGCGCAGCTCAAGGCGGCAGGTGGAGAATTCGCCCGCATGGTGGCGCTGCAAAAGGAAGCAGCTACCTGGCAGTTGTAAGAAGGGGCAAAGGGACAGTCCCTTTCTCACATTGACAATCGGTTACTCCGCATCGTTAATTTTCAAAAGGTTAGCCATGGCTGACCTAGATAGTTAGATAAAATTGAGATATTTCAAAAGCGTGCTCGAGCAAACTTGTTTACTCGGGTGCTGAAGCACCATGCCGCGTCCAATGCGGCAAAAGGGAGAAGCAACATGAAGAAGTCGACGTTCAATACCCTGCTTGTCGGTGGCGGTTTTCTGCTTGGCACGGCCGGCATCAAGCTGCTTACCAGCGCTCCGGTAAAGAATGCCTGCGTGCAGGGTATCGCGTGCGGCATGCGCATCAAGAACGGCTACCAGGACATGGTCGAGCAGGCCAAGGCTAATGTTGACGACATGGTTGCCGAGGCTGCTTACATCACCCAGAGCGAGGCCGCTGCTGACGAGGCAGCCGAGTAACGCTCCCAGGCACAAACTATGAGATTCTCGATTATTAGCGAGATCCCCGGCAGGACCCGTCTTCAATTGGCGGGTCCTGTGCCAGAGAGCGATCTCGATGCACTTCTTAAGCTCAGCGGCGATATCGACGGCGTGCACAAGGTGCGCGTATATGGCCGTATTGGCCAGATGGCGCTCGAATACGACGAGCCACGTCGCGCGAGCGTGCTCGACGCCTTGGGCGCACTCGATGCTCAAGCTATCGCCGATGCCAAGTCGGGCTATGTGATGCAGCTTGAGCCGCGCAAGCACAAACTCGTTATGGACCTGGCGACACTCGTCGGCGCCCACTACGCGCGCCGCTGGTTCTTGCCGACGCCTCTGCGTGCGGTGTTTGTCGTGGCCGGTTACATGGCATTTTTGCGCGCTGCCCTTCATGAGCTGGCGCAGCCGCGCCTGACCGTTCCCGTGCTCGACGCTTCGGCCATCGGCATTTCGTTCGTCAAGCGTGATGTCGACACCGCGGGCCAGACAATGTTCCTGCTCAACGTGGGCGAGCTGCTCGAGGACTACACCCGCGCCATGAGCGAAAACGAGCTCATCAACTCGCTGCTCGATGTACCCGACAAGGCGCAAAAGGTTGTCGGCGACACCGAGGTAAGCGTTGCTGCGACCGAGCTCGAGCCCGGCGATCTGGTCGCCGTGCGCACTGGCATGTCCATTTGCATCGACGGTGTTGTCGAGCAGGGGAGCGCTATGGTCAACCAGGCGACCCTGACCGGCGAGCCGCTGGCCGTCGAGCGCAGCGTGGGCGACGACGTGTTCGCCGGTACCGTCGTGGAAGACGGCGGCATCTTGGTGCGCGTGCGCGCCAATACGGCGCAAACCAAACTGCGCTCAATCGTCTCGCTCGTGCAGACGGCCGACTCGCTCAAGTCCGAGGGCCAGTCGCATATGGAGGACCTCGCCAACAAGATCGTCCCGTGGAACTTCCTGCTCGCGGGCCTGGTTGCGCTCACCACGCGCAGTCTCATCAAGACCTCCGCGGCACTGATGGTCGACTACTCGTGCGCACTCAAGCTCACGGGTTCCGTTGCCGTCATGACTGCCATGAGCGATGCCGCCAAGATGGGCGTCATGGTCAAGGGCGCGAAGTACTTTGAGTCGTTTGCCAAGGCTGACACCATTGTGTTTGATAAGACCGGCACGCTGACCGAGGCGCAGCCGCGCCTGGCTTGTGTGCTGACGACCGACGGCTGGAGCGAGGACGAGGTCCTGCGCCTTTCCGCTTGCTTGGAGGAGCATTTCCCGCATCCTGTGGCGCGTGCCGTGGTCAACGCCGCCCGCGAGCGCGGGCTCGAGCACCGCGAGCGCCATGCCGCCGTCGAGTACATCGTGGCGCACGGCATCGCTTCGTCCATCGAGGGGCGTCGCGCCATTATCGGTTCGGCGCACTTTGTATTTGAGGACGAGGGTGCGCAGCTCGAGTCCGACATCAAGGAGCAAATCGAGCTCCAGATGCAAGGCCTGTCGCCGCTGTATCTGGCGGTCGACGGCAAGGTCGTCGGCGTGCTCGGCATCGAGGATCCGCTCAAGCCCGGCGTCCGTGAGGCCATCGCCGACCTACATGCGCTGGGCGTCAAGCATGTCGTTATGCTCACGGGCGATTCGGAGCGCACGGCCGAGCGCATTGCGCGCGAGGCGGGTGTCGACGAGTTTAAGGCCGAGCTGCTGCCCGAGGACAAGTACGCCTATGTGGAGCGCATTAAGGGTGAGGGGCGCCACGTTGCCATGGTGGGCGACGGCGTCAACGATTCGCCGGCACTCGGTTTGGCCGACGTGGGGCTGGCAATGGGTGGCGGAAGCGACATCGCCAAGGAGGTCGCCGATATCATCCTGACCGACACGGATCTGGCCGCGATCGTGCGTTTGCGCCGCATGAGCCAGGGCCTCATTGATCGTCTGACGAGCTCCTACTCTAAGGTGATGCGCACCAACTCGGCGCTGTTGGCATTGGGTATTACCGGCGCGATTACCCCGCAGACGTCGTCACTGCTGCACAACGGCTCGACGATTGCCTACAGCCTGAGCAACGCGAAGGCTTACCTGCGTTAGCGACGTGTTCGCCCACGTTATCTGGCCTGCGCCCAGACGGCATCGGTGTCGTCCGGGCGCAGGCCTTTTGCATTTGACCATTTGCTAGCTTCTCTATATAGTGTTGCTAGCGGTGCTAGCAATTGAAGGGAGCGGGATCAACGTGGGTGCTGTTAGCAGCATGGCGCAGGTGAACGTTCGCGTGGATCGCCAGGTCAAGGACCATGCGGAGGAAGCGTTGCGGCTTTCGGGCGGGTCACTGCCCGAGCTCATCAAAAAGGTGGTGGCCAAGGTCGCGCAGGGTGGCGGGCAGTGCGAGGAAGTGCTTGCGGCCGTCGACGACCGGCGGCAGACCGTCGCGCACGATACTCCGTTCGCCGCATCATGGGCGGCGGCGGATCAGCTTTACGCGGACCTGGGCATCGCTACGTCGCCCGTATCCGACAATCGCGATTGGGACACAATCTATTCCGAAGCCATGGACGAGCGCTATCGCCAAAAGGGGATGATCCTGTGAGCGGGGCTCCCCTCAAAATAATGGTGGATGCCAACGTATGGGTTGATTCGTTTTGCGTCGACCATGCCGAGTCGCTTGCCGCGCGTGCGTTTATTGGGCAGGCGACGGAGGCGGGGGCATTGCTGTTCTTTCCGGTGCATATCGCCAAGGACGTACTGTATGTTGTACAGCACGAACTGAAGCGCAGCGTTCTTGCCAGCGGGGGAGCGCTCGGCGAGGCTTCTGCCCGCGCGATTGGCGATGCGGCGCTGGCGTTTGTTCGGAACATGACCGAAAACGCCACGGCCGTGGGTGCAGATGCGTCGGACCTTTGGCTGGCCGACAAATACTTAGCGCTCCATCGCGATTACGAGGACAACTTGGTACTCGCCGCATGCAAACGCGCCCAGGTCGATTACTTGGTGACCAACGATCGAAAACTGCTCGAACATGCCGATCTTGCAGCAAAGACACCTCGTCAAATGATGCCGATTCTTGCCTTGGCCGAATGCGGCGGTGCGGCAATCGGTTGACGCGAACTGTTTGCGGGCCTCTTGGACGACGATGCGCCAAGGGGCCCGCGTCTGCTATTTACAAAAGCTCGGCCTTGATGGCGGGACTTTCTGCGAGCTGCTCGGCTGCCTTTTCGTCGGAGCTGTCGAGTGCTGCCAGACTGCGGTAGACCCACTCGTTGACCTGGGTGTTCTTGACGCCTGCGGTCTGCATAAGGGCGCCTACCTCGCGGATTGCTGCGAACAGATCGGCCTTGGGACCCGCGAGCTCGACCTCGATACCGTGGTAGGCGGCCACGCCGCGGTTCTCACTCACGTGGTCGATAAAGCCCTCGACGGTCTCAAGCTGCTGGGCGAGAGCTGCATCATCGTCAACGTCCAGCGCGACGAGTGCGTTCGATACCGTGAGGGCGGGATGTCCGCAGGGGACAAAGCCCTCGATGACATCCATAGCTTCAGTAATGGTTGAGCCCAGGCCTGCGAGGGCATCGACGAGTTGCTGCTTGGTATCCATAACGGTCCTTTCGACGGGTCAATTTTGCTTGGCGAAAATATACGTGACGCGATCGGTAACAAAAGTGCGAAGTGCGGCGCACATTGGGGTCTTCACAGCTCGTGCATAGAACAGCTGTCCGCTTTCAGAACGTGGTAAGATAACACTCCACAAGCGGGGCTCGCCCCGTATGTTCCTTGAAAAGTCGACGGTTATCGGGTGTTTGCAGGCCCGATACCATCCAGACTTTCCCGACATTCGGGGGCGACTGGTTTCGACACGATAGCTCTGAGAGAGGAAGCAAGCCGAGGTCTCCTCGCCTCGTTAAACAGGGGTACCGTCAAATTGAATTGACAACAACTCTTCTTTTGAGCCTATGGCTCTCGCTGCTTAATTTATAGCGGCGCGTCAACCCGGTGATTTCCCCGACACCGGCGCGACGTCATCTTAGGGGAATGCTCCTGCGCACGTAATCGGTATGGCGCGGGCTAAGACCGAACCGGTTAGGACGTCGCGAGCGTGTCGCTGCGCGCAAGGCGTCCGAGACTAAACCAGCGACTGAGCTTGGAGACGCCAATCAGGGGGCTTTCGTGGACCGGAGTTCGATTCTCCGCGCCTCCACCATAAGTAACAGGCAGGTAGATATTCGTATCTACCTGTCTTTTTATTTCTAGTCCGTACCGCGGAGAATCGAACTCTGTGCAGGGCGCGGGCGTTAAGCAAACGCGAAGCGTTTGTATCCCGCGGGCGAGGGCGGCGGCAGCCGGCCGAAGCCGGTGCAGCAAATACGCGGATTCTTCGCGCAATGCTTCAGCCCAATATAGATGCGATGTTTATCGAATTTCAGCTGGCCTCGCCCAGCATCAACGGATCCCCCGTACCGCGGAGAATCGAACTCTATGCAGGGCGCGGGCGTAAAGAAAACGCTTCAGTGATGCAGAGTGGGACGCGTTTTCCCAATGACTGCCCAGGCGGAAACCGCATCCCGGAATCTAAGCTCGGAATGGGATACATTTTCCGGATGACGCCTCAAGTGGAAGCTGCGACCCGGAATCGAGCCGTAGAGTGGGACATGCTTTCCCCATGGCAACCCAGGCGGAAAGCGCATCCCGGAATCGCCCCTCAGAACGGGACGTGCTTTCCGCCAGCCGCCCCCTCAACTCCAAAACCCATGCGCCCTCCATCCCAAAACTGGGTAGAAGAAAGTCAAAACGCAATCGCAGGAGGTCAATATGACTGCAGAAGATAAGGCAAAGAACGCCGGCAAGGTCGCGCTCGTCTTGGAGGGTGGCAGTTTTCGTGGGCAGTTTACCGCCGGCGTGCTCGACGTTCTCATGGAGGCCGGTGTCGAAATTCCGGCGGTGTACGGCGTTTCGGCCGGTGCGCTCAACGGCGTCAACTACAAGTCGCACCAGATCGGTCGCGTCAATCGCATCAACCTGACCTTCTGCAATGACAACCGCTACATGGGTGCCGCATCCTTCGCATCCACGGGCTCCATCGTGGGTTACGACTTTATCTTCAACGATATCCAGGACCGCCTGGATCCCTTTGATAACGAGACGTTCGACGCCAGCCCTATCGAGATGTACGCAGTCGCGACGGACATGCTCTTTGGAACCGCTGCCTACCTGCCGGTCAAAAGCGCCGTGCTCGATCTCGACGCCGTGCGCGCCTCGACCTCGCTGCCGCTGGTGACGCCGCCGGTCGAGATTGACGGGCACAAATACGTCGACGGCGGCGTGGCCGATTCGGTTCCTATCGAGCATGTGCTCGAGGAGGCGGGCTTCGATCGTGCGGTCGTCATCGTCACCCAGGACCGCTCGTATGAGAAAAAGCCCTACGAGTTTTTGCCGGCGGCGCGCGCCCGTTATGCTGACTACCCCTATCTGCTCGAGGCTATCGAGACGCGCCACGACCGCTATAACCTCCAGCGCATGCACCTGTGGAAGTATGAGCGCGATGGCCGCGCGTTGGTCGTCGCTCCGCAAAAGCCGGTCGAGGTCGGCCATGTCGAGCATGATCCAGCAAAGCTGCTCGATCTGTATATTCAGGGTCGCCAAGAGGCAAAGCGTTTGCTCGCGGAGATCCAGGAGTTTGTTGAGCGCTAGCGCTGCAACGTCACGGCTCGTGGATGACATGTGCAGAAACTCTGGTCGGAGCCAAAATACCTGTTGACTCGTACGGCGAGCGGGGTAATATGGACGGGTTACTTGCAGAGCCCCGTGAATCTCTGTAACAACACGTACTGTACATGGAGGAGTCTAAGTGATTTCGAAATCGACTCACTACGCCAAGCAGGGCGAGGTCCAGCGCAACTGGGTTCTCGTCGACGCCGATGGTGCTGTCCTGGGCCGTCTTGCCACCCAGATCGCAATGATCCTGCGCGGTAAGAACAAGCCCCAGTTCACGCCCAACAGCGACTGCGGCGACTTCGTTGTCGTCATCAACGCCGATAAGGTCCAGCTTACCGGTAACAAGGCCGACACGAAGACCTATTATCGCCACAGCGGCTACAACGGCGGCCTCAAGGCTGAGAGCTTCCGCCAGGCTATGGAGAAGCACCCGGAGAAGGTCATCGAGCGCGCCGTTCGCGGTATGCTGCCCAAGACCACCCTCGGCCGTGCCAGATGACCAAGCTTAAGGTCTACGCTGGTGCCGAGCATCCGCATGCTGCCCAGAACCCCACGAAGATTGAGCTGGAGGCTTAAAGATGGCTGAGAACACCGTTGTCTACCAGGGTACCGGCCGTCGTAAGAACGCCGTCGCCCGCGTCCGTCTCGTCCCCGGCACCGGCAAGGTGACCATCAACAAGCGTGACGCCGAGCAGTATTTCGGCCGTCATCAGCTCGTTGAGAACGCCCTTGCTCCCTTCAAGGTGACCGACACCGCCGGTCAGTTCGACGTTATCGCTCTGTGCGATGGCGGCGGCATCTCCGGTCAGTCCGGCGCTCTGCGTCTGGGCATCGCTCGCGCTCTTCTGAACGCTGGCGACTACCGTGCTGACCTCAAGAAGGCCGGTTTCCTTACGCGCGATGCTCGCGTGGTCGAGCGCAAGAAGTACGGCCTCAAGAAGGCCCGCCGCGCTCCCCAGTTCTCCAAGCGCTAAGGTTTTATCTCCTTTCGAGATACAATGTACAAGCGGGGCCTGCCGATTCCTCGGCGGGTCCCGCTTTTCTTTTTCGACTAGGGTGGGCGGTTGTATATCGCCTGCTAGGGAAGGAGCGATCCTATGCCCCAGAACATCTTCGGTACCGACGGCGTCCGTGGCGTCGCCAATGCCGACCTCTCGTGCGACCTCGCGTTTCGCCTGGGCCGCGCGGCGACCAAGTTCCTTGGCCCGGACATCTGCATCGGCCGCGACACGCGTCTTTCGGGTACCATGCTCGAGAGTGCTCTGACCGCTGGCATTATGGCAGAGGGCGGCCGTCCGCATTGCTGCGGCGTTATCCCTACGCCGGCCGTGGCGCTGCTCACCGTCCAAAACGAGCTCGACGGCGGCATCGTCATCTCTGCTTCGCATAATCCGCCGGAGTTCAACGGCATCAAGTTCTTTAGCCGCAAGGGTATGAAGCTTCCCGATGCTGTCGAGGAAGAGATCAGCGCCTGGGTCATGTCCGAGGAGGCCATGGCTGCCGACACGCTGCCGACCGGTGCCGGCGTGGGCCACATTATCAAGATGAAAGACGCCCGCAAGGCCTATGTCGATCATGCCATCAGCACGCTCGACGGCCTTAAGCTCGATGGCCTGGTTGTTGCCGTCGACTGCGGCCACGGTGCTTCCTGCCAGACCACGCCCGCTGCGCTGCAGCGCCTGGGCGCCACGGTTCATGCCATCAACACTGATTACTGCGGCACCGACATTAACGTTGAGTGCGGCTCCACTCACCTTGAGCCCCTGCGCGAGCTCGTGCTGCGCACCCACGCCGATATCGGCCTGGCCCACGACGGCGACGCCGACCGCGTGCTGTTCGTCGACGGCGAGGGCAATGAGATCGACGGTGACTACATCCTGGCTATCTGCGGTTCTGACCTCGCCGCCCGCGGCAAGCTCGCCAACTCCGAGATCGTCTCGACCGTCATGTGCAACCTTGGCTTCTCCATCGCTATGAAGGAGCAGGGCTTCGAGATGGTTCAGACCGCCGTGGGGGACCGCTACGTTTTGGAGCGCATGCTCGCGGATGGCGCCGTCATCGGCGGCGAACAGTCCGGCCACATCATCTTCCTGGAGCACAACACCACCGGTGACGGCCTGGTGACGGCTCTGCAGCTGCTGGCCGTGCTCAAGCGCACCGGTCGTACCCTCACTGATCTTGCCGGCATCATGAAGAAGTACCCGCAGGTACTCGTCAACGTGCATTCCGACAACAAGGCTGGTCTGGACGATTGCCAGCCCATCTGGGATGCCGTCGCTGCTGCCGAGAAGGAACTTGACGGCCGTGGTCGCATTCTGGTGCGTCCGAGCGGTACCGAGCCGCTGGTCCGCGTGATGGCCGAGGCCGAGACGCACGAGCTGACCCAGCGCGTTGTCGACGACATCGTCGAGGTTGTCAAGCGCGAACTTCCCTAATGGTCAAAAACGAGTGCCAAGTGGTAAACTGTTAAGGCTATTTTGGTCAATTGGTATGTCCGAGGGGGAGAATGTTCACTAAAGTCCTAAGGTCTTTTGGTATGCGTGGTCGAGTCCTTACGCTGGATGCTCCCATCTCGGGCGACGTCATTCCGCTTTCCGAGGTAAACGACCAGACATTTGCCACCGGCCTTTTGGGCCAGGGCGTGGCGATTCAGCCTACCGGCACGCGCGTGATTGCGCCGGCAGACGCCAAGGTCGAGGCCATTTTTCCTACGGGACACGCTGTTGCGCTTAACACGGTCGATGGCTTGGACGTGCTCATCCACGTTGGTTTGGACACTGTTCAGCTCGAGGGCAAACACTTTACCGTACATGCGCAAGTGGGTGACATCGTCCATAAGGGCGATGTGCTCATTGAGTTCGATCGCGAGGCAATTGCTGCCGAGGGCTACGATGTGACGGTTCCCATCTTGGTGTGCAACTCCGTTGAGTTCTCGAGCATCAAGGGCTCCGTTGGCGAGCATGTCGAGGAGATGGACCAGCTCATCGTTGCTCGCGAACGCTAGCAAGTGCACGTGGCCATTAGCCTACAATTCAAACACGTTTATGGAGGGCGCCCTTGAAAGAGGGCGCCCTCCGTGGCAAGATGGGATTTGTCCGAAGCTAAACGGCTTTGGGTCACCGTGGACGGGCAGGGGCCTCGACGCGGCTAGACACGAGACACATACATTACGCGACCTCGCCCTGGTGGCCGCACACGTTGGTTGCGGCCGACGCGGGCCGCGGGCAAGTGCTTGTAAGGGGAGCCTTGCCTCTCTTGTACGAGAAAGGACGCGTAATGAAGATCATTAAAGCTAAAGACTACGAGGATATGAGCCGCAAGGCCGCCAATATCATCTCGGCGCAGGTTATCCTCAAGCCCGATTGCGTGCTGGGTCTTGCCACCGGCTCCACCCCGATCGGTGCCTACAAGCAGCTCGCTGCTTGGTACGAGAAGGGCGACGTCGACTTTGCCGAGGTCAGCACTTACAACCTGGACGAGTATCGCGGCCTTTCGCACGACGATCCCCAGAGCTATCACTACTTCATGCGTGAGAACTTCTTCGATCACATCAACATCGACCTGAACAACACGCATGTGCCCGACGGTTCCAACCCCGACGCCGCCGCTGCCTGCTCTGAGTACGACAAGATCGTCGCCGCCGCCGGTTACCCGGATCTGCAGCTGCTCGGCATTGGCAACAACGGCCACATTGGTTTCAACGAGCCCGATGACCACTTCTCCAAGGGCACGCACTGCGTCGACCTCACCGAGAGCACCATTCAGGCCAACAGCCGCCTGTTCGACAGCATCGACGATGTTCCCCGTCAGGCCTACACCATGGTACCCAGACCATCATGTATGCCCGCATGATCCTAGTCGTCGCCAACGGCGAGGCCAAGGCTCAGGCCGTGCATGACATGTGCTATGGTCCGGTTACGCCCGCGTGCCCGGCTTCGATCCTGCAGCTGCACACCAACTGCGTTGTCGTTGCCGACGAGGCCGCCCTTTCGCTCTGCGAGTAGCGCGAATCCTGCATCTCGACATAGCCTTGCCTAAGGCCTCCGCTTTGCGGGGGCCTTTTTGTTATCCCTCTCCGCCCGCTTGACCAAAATCTTGCCGCAAGCTTGACGAATGCCGGATGTCCAACAGCTTGATTCATTCCATACCAGATTCTATGCAAAAATGCCACTAAAAGGTCGTAGACGGTAGCGGGTGCTAGGCGAGTTGAATGACATAGCTGAACCTTGTTCATTTGCGTTACACTGCCGCTTAGATGGGACAAGCTGACAAGCTCATTTACCTGCTTAAAGACCGATTAGTCGGGGGATTAATAACAATCGGCCCTCGCTGTACAAAAACTTGCCGCTTGCGTACCAAAAGACAACCTAGAACACAAGGTCGCTCTATTCATAGCGCGGCTTGTATGGTCTTGCGGTTACAGTGTCCATACGGTCGAGTTGAGGAGCGGGCATGGTAAACGATTTGGGCAGTATGGACGACCTCGAGCTGATGCCGCTGGGCGGTGGCTATATGGTGCGACGCGAACGCTTGATGAATGAGCTTCTCGCCAAGGGCCGAAAGGCCGGCATCGTGGTTCTTTATGCGCCCGACGGGTTTGGGAAGACCTCGGTGCTGCTGCAGTACACCCATGAGGTTAAATGCGACCCGACGCGAGGCCCCGTGCGGATTATCGAGGCCGATCGCGCCACTGGGCGCGAGGTGTTTATGCAGCTCGAGGTGGTTACCGAAGAACTCAAAGACAAACCGCACTCCCTTATCGCGATTGATAATGTGCCAAACCTCGATCAGCACGATACCGAAGACCTCATCGACAGGATTCGCGGCCTGCGCGCTATGGGGGTGGGGGTCTTTATCTCCTGCCGTCCTTCAAATCGTCAACTGATTCATGGGCTGGGCGATTCGGTTAAGATCAATGCGCAGATGCTCAAGGTGCATGCCTATGAGTATTCGGCGTGGGCATCGGCGTTTTCGATCAGCACATCGCTCGACTTTTATCAGCTCACGCAGGGCGTGCCCGAGCTCGTTTCGGCATTGCAGACGGGTCTGTATGGCCAAGGCGACGTAGCCGGTCTGCTCGAAAACGAGATTGTCAACGTATATGGCGCGGCACTTGTCGACTTGGCTTCGCTCGACAATAATGCACTGTTTTGCGTGGCATGTCTCATGATTTTGATGGGCGAGGGCAATATCGCAGAACTCGAGGCTTGCGGGGTGAGGCTATCGATGGTCGACCAGTCCTACTTCGTACGCGACTACCCGATCTTTGGCTTGGACCCCGCCGAGCGGAGTTTTACGTGTCTGGGCACGGAGGATAACGGACGCTTGCGCTTGCGTAAGTTGGTGGCCGAGGTTCGCCCCGAACTTGTTCCGAGAGCGGCCCGGATTTTGCTTAAGGCGGGCCGATGCGATGCGGCGATGGGCCTGGCGGACGCCTTTTTGGACCGTGATGCGGTCCTTGAACTTGCTGGGCAGTATGGGGTCGATCTGGCTCTGACGGGGCACGGGGCCGATATCTGCCGAGCAGCGCTGGGCACGATCGATGCCGAGGATCCGGCTCCAGAGCCAACGCCTGCCGAGGCGCTTGGCGTATATCTGGCAGCGGTCAGCGTGTCCAATACAAAGCTCGCTCGCTATATGGCATCGGTCATCGAGCGCGGGGGCGAACGGGCGGCCTGTGAAATAGACCCTGTTTCATGGACGGTGGCCCGGACACTGACGGCTGTTTGCTATGGGGACAACGGGCTTGGGCTTCCTGCGAACCTGGCCGTGCCAGAAATCGAGACATCCCATACCGCACTCGATATGTTGTCTGCGCATATCGAGGTCAAGCGCTGCCTGACCGAGCGGGGAGATGACGGCGGCGTTCTACAGCAGCTCAAAACGAGCAAGGCCTACGACTGTGAGCTCGACATCGCGGGGATTGTTATACGGGCCGATAGCATGCTGGTGGAGCTCTTTGACGGGTCGTTTACGGGAACCGACGAGCGCGACGACGAGATGACGGTGGTGCGGGAGGCGCTCGACGTACGTGGGCTTAAGGCGATGGCTATCTGGGTGCGCATGGTGTTGGCGGCACGGCGGCTCCTTTCCGGCTTGCCGGTAACCGACGACGCGGCATTCAACGAGCTCGATCGTTTTGCCGTGCGCATGCGCGACAACCAGATTCAGCTGTTTGGCCTGTTGCTAGAAGGCTGGCAGTCGCTGGCAGAGGGACGGCCGGTTAATGCAAAGTTCCGTGCGGTCCAAGTGCTCAAACTTGCCGAGGAGTCGATTGCGTACATGCGCGATAACGCATTGCTGTTGGAGCGCGCGGCGTATCTGCGTAACACCTCGATGGTTTCGGTGCGCGAGGAAGCGGAGCTACTCGATATAAGCCAGACGCAGGTTGGTGGAGCGGAGGCCTGGATGGTGGCGCTGCATTTGGCCTGTGCGGGCCGAGACAGCGATCTTGCGGCCTGGATGTCCATGAATCGTGCGGGGATTCTGGAGCCATCGTATCGGCTCTTTGCGCGCCTTGCCATGCATTGTCTGGGCGAGCCGGCGACCAGGATTCGCAAGAAGCTTCCCGTGCGCGAGCTGTCGCGGTACTCGCTGCGCGATGATCTGGAAGGGGAGGGCGAGCGCCTGTTCCAGGCCGGCGAGGTTGAAGCCGTTGATACCATCGACCATATCGAGATTCGCATGTTTGGTGCGTTCCGCGCCGAGCGCGACGGGTTTCCCATCACGGACAAAATGTGGCGCCGCAAGAAGGCGGCGACACTTGCCGAGCGGCTTGCGCTGGGCATGGATGCGCTCGTCGATCGTGAGACGCTGGCCATGGAGTTGTGGCCCCATGCCGAGTTCAATAGCGCCCGCAACAACCTGTACTCGACGATATCGCGCTTGCGGTCGGCTTTGGGACCGACGCCGGATGGCAAGTCGTGTGTGCTCATCCAAAATGAATGCATCGGACTCAACGGCGACTACGTCAAGACCGATGTACGGCTGTTTGACCAGATAAGCCGCGAGGTTTTGGGAAATCGCACGGGTGCGCGCGGGCCCCATTTAGTTGAGCTGTGCCTTAAGATTGAGCAGCTTTATGCCGGACCGCTGTATGTTCCCAATGGCTGTAATCCCACCTACTTTTTGCGTATGCGACGCATTATGCAGTCAAAGTACATCGATTGCATGATTAAGGGAGCAAATGCCGCTCTAGAAGAAAACGATCTGCAGTCGGCGATTTGGCTGGCGGAGTCGGGTCTTCGACAGGAAACGGCGCGTGAGGATATGGTGCGCTGCGCCATGCGTGTCTACAGTGCGGCGGGGCGGAGGCGCGATATCGTCGAGCTATACAGTGGGCATATGCACCATCTGAGGGAGCAGGTCAATGGCGTGCCCGAGCCCGAGACGCGGCGTCTATACGAGCGCTTGGTGGAGGGGCGGCTCAATCGCGTGCTGGTCGAGCGATAAAAAACGGGCGCCCGAAGTACTTGGGCACCCGTAAGCTTGCTATGTGTTGGTTCGCCGGATCATTGACTCTTAGACGAGCTTGATCTTCTCGATGTCCTTGCGCGAGGACTCGCGATACAGCGAGAACTTGCGGCCGATGACCTGGACGACCTCGGCGTGGCAACGCTCAGCGAGCTCTTCGGCGGCCTCGCGGGCGGAAAGACTGGAGCCATCGAGCACGGAGCACTTAACGAGCTCATGCTTCTCCAGGTAGGCGACCGTCTGCTCGACGGTGCCCTCGTTGACATCGGACTTACCGATGATGATGGCGGGGTTGAGGTGATGGGCCATGCTGCGAAGCTGCTTGACCTGGGCTCCTGTCAGTGCCATGGGTTCTCGCTTTCTATGTATGGGGCGCCCCGCGACGGGGCCTTAATCTACGTGAGCTGTCCCACGATAGCGCAGGAACGGCGCGGTGTGGAGCGCGTTTGCCCAGTTCAAAAAGAATGCGGATGCCGAGTGAGTGGGCGGTGCGGGCTGCGAACAGGCTATGAGCTGGGCGCAGAGACCGGTTCCCATGCAATAAACGCCCAGCGAACCTTACGGATATGGTCGAGCATATAGCGCCCCTGCGGCACGCCCTTGGAGCCCGGCTCGCCGGCATGGGGGTTTTCGATCATGTGCTGAGCGATATAGTCGCGCAGGCGGTCGATCTTATCCTCGTTGCCATGCTCGAGCATACGGGAAAAATCCGCCACGCCTGCCTCAAGGCTATCGAAGGTATCGCGACGAGGCGATTCAAAGTATGTAACCTGCGGCAACGCACCCATCTGAATGAGGATGTTGAAGGCGTACACAAAGCCATTGCTGCAGGTAACCGAGGCGCCGATAGCGTTCATCAAGTGCAGATCATAGCGCGGGCTGGAGTTGGCGACCATCGTGACAGCACAACGCCGACGAGCCGTGCGGTCGAGCTTGGCAAGCGCATCTTTTAGATTGGTCGTCGTAACCGACCGACTGGCAAAGGCAACATCCACCGCTTTCGCGACCGGCCCAACCAAATCCCAATCATCGTCCCAAGCAAGCTCAAGCGGCGTAATGCGATCTTCGAGCCCATAGTACTCAATGCCAGCATCAAGCGTGCCCAACATGGCAGGGGAAAAGTCAGCAGCAATCACAGGATGCCCAGCCTGAGCAAGCGGAATAGCAATCGACCCAGCCCCGCACCCCATATCAAGCACTGATTCACCAGGCTTTAACGCCAACAGCTTCATAAAGTCCCGGGCATACGGAGCAGTCTCAAGCGGCCGAAAATGCCGAGCCCTTTTATCCCACTCAAAAGAGTCATCTGCCCGCCGCCGACCAGCCTGCAGACGCATCCATTCGCCATTCCAATCCGCAGAAAGCAGCTCAGAACGAATCAAATCATCAGCCACGGGCTATCCCCCTCACAACAAAAAAGCGACTCCTCCCAAAAGAAGAGCCGCAACCAGCATATATCAGAAAGAACCGATCCAACGCCAAACCGCCGCACCAGCCAAGTGGTGCAGGAGCGAAGCAACTGCAACCGGGATAGAACCCAACTGAGGTCCCGTTGTGCGGGAGCCCCGCCGCCCGGCGGCAGACATATAAGGTCGATCGCGAGTTCCGCACGAGCCGGAGAGCACTTAATGTGCTCTCCGTGCGAGTCAGGACTGTCCGAGTAGGCGACCTTATATGTCTGCCGCCCGGCGGCGGGGCTCCTCGCCCGAACCCCTCAGCTAGTTCTTCAGCGAGTTCAGCGGTGCCGGGAAGCGTCCACCGCGGTGGGCAAGCACGGTGCCGGCGTTGGGGTTCACCGGCATGATGGGCGCACGGCCGAACAGGCCGCCGTACTCGACGCAGTCACCCACGCCCTTGCCGATGGCGGGAATCACGCGGACGGCCGTGGTCTTGTTGTTGATGACGCCGATGGCCATCTCGTCGGCGATGATGCCGGCGATGGTCTCGACCGGGGTGTCGCCGGGGATGGCGATCATGTCCAGGCCGACGGAGCACACGCAGGTCATGGCCTCGAGCTTCTCGAGCGAAAGCGCACCGGCTTCGACGGCGGCGATCATGCCGGCGTCCTCGGACACGGGGATGAAAGCGCCGGAGAGACCGCCCACGCTGGAGCTGGCCATGACGCCGCCCTTCTTGACGGCATCGTTGAGCATGGCGAGCGCGCAGGTCGTGCCCGGGCCACCGCAGGTGCCCACGCCGATGATCTCGAGGATGCGCGCGACGGAGTCGCCGATGGCAGGCGTGGGAGCCAGCGACAGGTCGACGATGCCCTTCTCGACACCCAGGCGATGGGCGGCCTCGCGGCTCATGAGCTCGCCGGCACGGGTGATCTTAAAGGCGGTCTGCTTAATCTTTTCGGCGACTTCCATCATCGATGCGGAATCGGGCAGCGTCTCCAGGGCTGCGGCCATAACGCCGGGGCCCGAGACGCCTACGTTGATGACGGCGTCGGCCTCGCCACCGCCGTGGACGGCGCCCGCCATAAACGGGGAGTCCTCGACCATGTTAGCAAAGCAGACAAACTTGGAAGCGCCGACGGAATCCTGGTCGGCCGTGAGTTTAGCGGCATCGATGATGGTCTGGGCGGCCATAAGCACGGCGTCCATGTTGATGCCGGCGCGCAGGCTGGCGACGTTGACACTGGAGCAGACACGGCTCGTGGTGGCGAGCGCCTGGGGGATGGACTGGATGACGCGGCGGTCGGCGTCGCCGATGCCCTTCTGGACGAGTGCGGAGAAGCCGCCCAGGTAATCGATGCCGAGCGTCTCGGCCGCGCGGTCGAGGGCATGCGCGATGGGGGTGAGGTCCTCATCCTTGCAGCACGCGGCGATCTGCGCCACCGGGGTGACGGAAACGCGCTTGTTGACAATGGGGATACCGTACTCGCGCTCGAGGTTCTCGGCGGTCTCGACCAGATGCTCAGCCGTGTGCGTCACATGGTCGTAGATCTTCGTGCACATGCGGTCGAGGTTCTCGTCACCGCAACCCATGAGCGAAACACCCATGGTGATGGTCCTGATGTCGAGGTTCTGTTCCTCAACCATGCCGCGGGTTTCCGCGATTTCTGCGGGCGTGATCGCCATCCTTGCGCTCCTATCTGCCAAAACGAGCATAGTCTTATCTATCTAACGTGCGCACGTGCCAAGTGGCGCGTGCGGCACGTTTTGGTGCTCGGTTGTTTCCGTTGTGTTACTTCCCAAAGACCTCTTCGGCGATACGAGCGCTCTCGGCGGCGTCCTTGGCGTAGTAGTCCGCGCCGATTTGCTTGGCGTATTCGGGGGTGAGCACGGCGCCGCCCACGATGATCTTGACGCCCGGAACCTCGGCATGGAGCAACTTGATGGTCTCTTCCATGGCGACGACCGTGGTGGTCATAAGCGCCGAGAGGCCGACGAGCTTGATGTCACGCTCCTGCACGGTCTTGAGCACTTCTTGCGGGTCGACATCGCGGCCTAGGTCAAAGACGGTGTAGCCGTAGTTATCGAGCAGCATCTTGACGATGTTCTTGCCGATATCGTGGATGTCGCCCTTGACGGTGGCCACGCAGATCTTACCCTTGTCGGCAATCTCGCCGGCGGGCATCAGGCGCTTGATGGTGTCGAAGCCCACGCGTGCGGCTTCGGCCGAGGCCATGAGTTGCGGCAAGAAGAACTTGCCCTGGTCAAAGAGGACGCCCACCTCGTCGAGGGCGGGGATAAAGTGGTTGTTGATAAGGTCCATGGCGTCGTGGTCTGCCAGCAGACGCTCGGTCTCGGCAGCGATCTCGCCTTTGCGGCCCGAGACGACCATGCGACGAATCGGGTCGTCGTTGCCGTCGGTGCCGGCGGTGCCGGCAGCGGGCACGGTGTCGGTCGATGCGGCCTGAGCTGCTGCCGGGTTGGCGGCGATCTTATACGGATCGGTCCAGCCGGCATAGCGCTCGATGTATCCGGTCGAGCCCTCGTCCTCAACGCTCAGGACGCGATAGCTGTAGACGGTGTCCATAAAGCGCTTGGAGCCCGGGTTCATGATGGGGGCATCGAGGCCCGCGCCAAAGGCGGCGGCCAAAAAGACCGAGCCCAGCAGCGGGCGGGCAGGCAGACCAAAGCTGATGTTCGACACGCCGAGCGCGCATTTGACGCCCAGGCGCTCCTTGCACAGGGACATGGCGCGCAGGATCTGCTCGGCCTGGCGTTGATTGGTCGAGGCGGTCATGACCAGGCAGTCGATGAGGATACGGTCCGGGCCGATGCCGTAGCGGGCAGCCTCGGCCACGATGCGCTCGGCGATGGCAAAGCGGGCCTCGGCGGTATCGGGGATGCCGCCTTCGTCGAGCGTAAGGCCGACAACGTTGGTGCCGTAGTGGGCGACCAGCGGGAAGATCTCGTCCATGATCTGCTGCTTGCCGTTGACCGAGTTGATGATGGGCTTGCCGGCGTAGCGACGTACGGCGGCCTCGACGGCGGCGGGGTCGGTGGAGTCGATCTGCAGCGGCAGCAGCGTGGAGCCTTGGAGCTGCTCGGTGGCCTGTTGGATAATCTTGACCTCGTCGATCTCGGGCAGGCCCACGTTGACGTCCAGGATGTCGGCGCCCTGCTCCTGCTGGCTGATGCCCTGGCTCACCACGTAGTCCAGGTCGCCGTCGCGCAGGGCCTGCTGCAGGCGCTTTTTGCCGGTGGGGTTGATGCGCTCGCCGATGACGGCGATCTTGTGGCCGTCGCAGGGGAGGTCCACCACGGTCTGGGCGCTTGTGACCGACATGCTGGGCTTGCGGTGGCGCGGACTGGGCGTGTGGTTATCGATAAGCGTGCGCAGCGCTGCCATGTGCGCCGGCGTGGTGCCGCAGCAGCCGCCCACGACGCTTACGCCGTCCTCAATCATACCGGCGACGGCCACGGCGTACTCGGGCGCCTGGATATCAAAGACGGTGTTGCCGTCGTCGTCCACGTGGGGCAGTCCTGCGTTGGCCTGCACCATAACGGGCTTGTCCGTAACGGTGAGCATGCGAGCGGCGAGTCCTCGGAGCTCGGCCGGTCCCTGGCTGCAGTTGATGCCCAAAACGTCGGCGCCGATGGCATCGAGCGTGATGGCGGCAACCTCGGGACTCGTGCCCAGGAAGGTGCGACCGTCTTCCTCAAAGGTCATGGTGGCAAAGACGGGCAGGTCGGAGTTCTCGCGGCAGGCGAGGACGGCCGCCTTGATCTCGGCCAGGTCGGTCATAGTCTCGATAATAAAGAGGTCCACGCCCGCGGCGACGCCGGCGCGCACTTCCTCGGCAAAGAGGTCGTAGGCCTCGTCGAAGCTGAGGGTACCCAAGGGGCGAAGCAGCGCGCCGATGGGGCCGATATCGCCGGCGACGTAGTGGGCGCCGGCCGCGCGGGCGCAGGCGACAGCGGCGGCAAAGACATCTGCCACGGTGGCGGTACCGTCGAGCTTGTGGGCGTTGGCGCCAAAGGTGTTGGCGGTGATCACGTCGCAGCCGGCTTCGACGTACTGACGCTGGATGTCGGTAATGACCTGAGGCTCCTCAAAGTTGAGCAGCTCGGGCAGGGCGCCGGCCTTCATGCCGGCCGCCTGCAGCATGGTACCCATGCCGCCGTCGAACAGCAGGTGTCCCGTGCCCTCGATGGCGGCGCGCAGACGATCGTCCTTAATGCGAAGGTCGTCGATCGTGCGCGTCTTGTATGCAGCTCCGTTGCGGCGCGCAGCATCAACAGGCGCCGCCAGCGCGGCACCGTCCAGATCATGAGTGATAAGTATGTTTGAGCTATTCGCCATGTGCGTCCATTTCGTCTAGAGCCCACTGAGGAATTTCTATTTGAAGGGATTTGTCGGGCTCGATATCTTCGATTCGCTTGTTGTAGTGGCAAGAAGCCGTGCGACATTTAATCGAATTAGGCCTCGCTTGTAGAACGATAATTCTTCAATATTGATGCCGATAAACGATTCGAGCGCGATAACCTGTACGCGATTGCCGAGTCCCTCACTTTCGAACAGTCCGTAAGCGAAGGAAACTTTATCGTGGGGGACAACGACGATGGGCCGAATGCCATTTCGAATGTTATCTCGGCATCGATCGGTCAATTTGGCCATTGGCGATACAGTCACGTGAAATGCAGCATCATTGATTTGGAAATCGCCAGAACGGTCTGTTTGCTGGTCGGCAGCGTTTGAGTTGTCCTTTCCGATTTCTATGGTTGGAAATAACATCTCTAGTTTTGCGCCTACCAGGTGCTGTGCGACGGTACCCGTTGGCTTATCGGACCGTAGGCTTGCTTCGGCTAGGATATCATCGACAATGACAGAAATTGGTTTTTGAAGATCGATTTCGACTTTGATTCTCTGCCGGTTAAAGAAATCGACCTGGATTCGCTCGACGAAGAAATTGGCGATTGCATTCGCAGCTTCAAGACGAGCGTCTTCGCAAGTGTCACTGGGTAGGGCAGAGTTGATAATTGTGGCAAGCTCAAGCGCCATCGGGAGTGTGCCGCGTGAGGTTCTGCCGCCCTCTGATGCGAAGGCACGCGTTTCCCCATGTCTGGCTAAAACTGTTTTGATGCATGCTCCACTTAGGCCTCGTACTTGGCTCCCCTTGTCCGATTGCACATAATCGTCGGTGAGCGGAAAACGGTTTTGCAACAGCTCGCTTATGCCTATGCCAACCGCCATGACGTTACGGTTGACATTGCCTCGCTTGCTGCGTTTGGATTCGTACCAGAGTTCAATGGCATCCAAGATATCTTTATCGGGCTCGTTCAAGGAGCAATTGGTCATTTCCATTATTGTTCACTCCGTTCCTTGAAGACATAAGCGCTGGTTTGACTGCATTTTTTATAAGCCAAGTGACAACTGGCACGGCAACTGCATCGCCGAATGCGTAGCGAATCTGAGCATCCGAGAAGCCGCTAAACTGACATGAGTCAGCACCTTGGAGACGGGCATATTCGGTTCCAGTCATCCAGCGAACTTCTATCTTTCCGTTTTCGCATATAACGACTGCCTGTCTTGATGAGCCGCCGCGAGCCGTTCTTAGACATCCGGCAATTTCTTCTTCACGGATTTCCCAGCGCACAACGCCTGATCGCGTGCGACGGTAAGCAGTGCGAACAGTTTTTTCTTTGGCATTTAAGAAGCGCTGAAGGCGCTCTGCTTGATGCGGTGCAAGCGAGTCGATAAATGCTTGTACTTGGTTTTTGTTCCACCAACGCTTGTCGCCCTCGGGAATATCTTCAACAACCGTTGCAAGGCCCGTCATGCGAAGTGGGCTCGGCTCGTTTAGGTGAGAGACGTGCGTAATGAGTGAAGGGTCGGAGTGAATCCAGGAGACCTTTTCAGGTCGAAGCGAGGAATCGAGTCGGCTGTTGGGAAGAGGGTCTTTTAATCCGACGACAAACATGCGGGGGCGTGACTGGGGAAGCCAGTGCCGTGCATCGATAAAATAAGCGTCGCATGAATAGCCTAAACGATTAAATTCCTGGCAAACGAGTCTAAAGTCATCACTGTTATTAGACGTGGCAAGGCCGATGACGTTTTCGAGAACAAGTGCCCGCGGGGCACGATCGCTCATTCCTTCGATGGCCTTAATAAAGCCAAAGAACGCACTGGACTCTTTGCCAGAGATAAGTCCCTCCCTGTTTCCCGCGAGAGATAAGTTTGTGCAAGGGCTTGACGCCCATGCGATGTCGGCTTGGGGTATTAGGTCGGGGTCGAGTGTGTGGACATCCTGCTCGACTAGATGCTCATCGCCCCAGCACTGGCTGTACATGGCGCATTTAGTACGGTCTATGTCATTTGCCCAGATTGTTTTGATTCCGGCTTTTGCCATGCCGGCACGAGCCAAGCCAATGCCTGAAAAAAACTCAAGCGCGGTTAGTTGTGGCGAGAACTGCAGAATGTTGTGCATGTACTGGCTTTCAGATAGTTGTTATTTGGCATCTTATGGTACTTGTTTGTGAGGACATCCGCTTACTTACGGATGAGATTCCCTCGATACCGTGCCATCAATTGACATTTTATTCAGAATGCGAATAGCAGGTGGTGTGGGCGGCGCGGAAGCGACAGTGCTCGCGCATGCGGCAGATATTGCAGGTGGGGCGGCTCTGGCGTCGTGGACCTCGCCGTCGAACAGACCGATCACCGCGGTCACGCTCTTGGTGGGCATGAGCAGGCTGGTGGGCGTGACGGTAAGCCCGATGAGCCGCGTGGCGTTGAGCGCGTCCACGATTGAGCGCTGTGCCGTAAGCGGGCAGTCGCCGTAGCCGGGACTGAAGCGCCAGTTGCCGGCGAGTCCGTGTGCGGCGGCCGCAGCCTTGACCTGCTGGTCCATCTGCTCGACGGCGGCTTCTACATAGGCAGAGCATGCGGCGTCGAGCACGGCTCCCTCCAGGGGCTGCTGGGCTCCCGTGGTGCGCAGGCGACGCTCGGCGTCCATGCCGAGGGTGCATGCCATGAGCGCGGCAAAGCGGGCGTCTTTGAGATGTCGATAGATATCGCGACCTCGCAGCTCAACGTTGGTGCCGACCAAGCGAATGCAAGGCTCACTTTGTTCGTCCACGCCCGTGGCATCGACGGCAAACACGCGGCGCACGCCACGGGGCTCAATGTCCAGTTCCAGGCGCTCGACTACAAGCTCAATACGTCGTGACAGCTCGGGCTCAATCTGCTGGCCGCCGTAACCCAGATACCGCAGCATCTCGGCACGGTCGACACGGGGATGGTGCGCAGCATCGACACGGTAAAGCGCCGGCGACGCAAAGTCGGCCGGCACTTCGACAGCGGTTGTATCGATGTGCGGTTTTTCCATTACCCCAGGCGCTCCATAATAGTCGCGGCGATCGCAGGACGATTCATAGTGTACAGGTGCAGACCGGCGGCGCCGTGCTCCTTAAGGTCGCAAAGCTGACGGGCGGCATAATCTACACCGGCTGCCTGCAGGCTCTCGGGGTCGTTCTCGTACTTGGCGAGAATCTTGATGACGGGGGAGGGCAGCGACGCGCCGCACATAAAGACCATGCGGCTGATCTGCGACTTGCCCATAAACGGCATGATGCCCGCGGTAATGGGCACGGTGATGCCGGCCTTGTCGGCAAGCTCGCGGAAGCGATAGAAGCACTCGTTATCAAAGAAGAGCTGCGTCACAAAGAAGCTCGCGCCGGCGTCTTGCTTTTGCTTGAGGTGCTCGACCGAGAGGTTGAGATCCTCGCAGGCAATGTGGCCCTCGGGGTAGGCTGCGGCGCCCACACAAAAGCCGGCGTCGACGAGCTCGGGGATGAGGTCGCGGGCGTAGGCGTAGTCCGAGGCGGGCTTGTCGTCCTCGGTCGCGCCGGCAGGGAGATCGCCACGCAGGGCCAGGATGTTTTCCACGCCGGCGGTGCGGTACTCATCGATCTTGGCGGCGATATCGGCGTGGGTACGGCCCACACAGGTGAGGTGCGCCACCGAGGGCGTATCGAATTCGCTCGTAATCATATGCGCGATGGGGGCGGTGGTGGCACCGTTGCCCGAGCCGCCAGCGGAACAAGTGACCGAGACAAAGCTCGGTGAAAGCTTGCACAGGTTGCCTGCCACCTCGCGAGCCGTATCGAGGGTAAGCTCACCCTTGGGCGGGAACATCTCAAACGAAACGGGCGTGGCGCCCTGGGATGCTGCCTGCTTAAAAACCTCGTCGACGCGCATATCGTGCTCCTTTAGATATTTAGTGCGATGTGTTGTAAGGATTCTACAGCACCGCTGTGCCACGGTGGAGTTTTACTCGCGATTTAGGGATACCAATCAAAGATGCCTTGCTATCGGCATTGCCTATAGCAGAGTGGTCAATGTAGGAAAGGGCTATATTGAATGGTATCTGATGCGAAATACCAGTTAATAGAGCCCCATCCCAAATTGACTACCCTTAAATCATGGGAAGAGGTCTGCAATTTATACAGTTGATTGGCCATTAAGGGCAGCAGCGCCGCTGTGATGCGGTAACCTCATTGATTGGTTTCGCGACAGCAACATAACGGTAATGTCGCGGAAACACGGCGAGTCTAAGCTATGACTCGTTCGTTAGTAATCAACGCCGCATCTCACGCGGTGCCGATACGAAGGGAGTTCCGTATGGCCGATCTTACTGACGCTTCGGGACCATGGTGTTCTCTGAGGAAGTCATGAAGGACTACCTCCCCAAGGACATTTGGAAGCGCCTTGCTGCAACCCTCGAGGACGGTGAGCCGCTCGACCTGGATGTGGCCAACGCCGTTGCCCACGCCATGAAGGTCTGGGCCATCTCCAAGGGCGCGACGCACTACGCGCACTGGTTCCAGCCGCTTTCGGGCATTACTTCCGAGAAGCACGACAGCTTCCTCGAGCCCAACCACGACGGCACCGCCATTACCGAGTTTACGGGCAAGAACCTCATCCAGGGCGAGCCCGATGCCTCCAGCTTCCCCAACGGCGGTCTGCGTGCCACCTTCGAGGCCCGTGGCTACACCGCTTGGGATCCCACCAGCCCCGCTTTTATCAAGGACGATGTCCTGTGCATCCCCACGGCTTTCTGCTCCTACACGGGCGAGGCCCTGGACAAGAAGACCCCGCTGCTGCGCTCCATGACCGCGCTCTCGCGTGAGTCTAAGCGTGTTCTGGCGCTGTTCGGCAAGACCCCCAAGAAGGTCGTTCCTTCCGTTGGCGACGAGCAGGAGTACTTCTTGATCAAGAAGGACGCCTACCGCAAGCGCAGGGACCTGGTCATCACCGGCCGCACCCTCTTTGGTGCTGCTCCCTGCAAGGGCCAGGAACTCGAGGAGCACTACTTTGGCGCTATCCGCCCTACCGTCTCGGCCTATATGAAGGACCTGGACGATGAGCTATGGGCACTTGGTATTCCCGCCAAGACCAAGCACAACGAGGTCGCTCCTTGCCAGCATGAGCTCGCCCCTGTCTATGGCGAGGTCAACGAGGCCATCGACCAGAATCTGGTCATGATGGAGAAGATGAAGCTCATCGCCTCCCGTCACGACTTGGTCTGCCTGCTGCACGAGAAGCCCTTCGAGGGCATCAACGGTTCGGGCAAGCACAACAACTGGTCGCTTGGCACCGAGTCCGAGAACCTGCTCGACCCGGGCGACACCCCGCTCGACAACCTGCAGTTCATCGTCTTCCTCACTGCGGTGATCGAGGCCGTCGATAACTATCAGGAGCTCCTGCGCGCCTCCGTCGCCTCGGCCGGCAACGACCATCGTCTGGGCGCCAACGAGGCTCCTCCGGCGATTATGTCCATCTTCCTGGGCGACCAGCTTACCGAGGTCGTCGAGAAGATCATCGATGGCAAAGCTTCCGTCCATGCCACGCGCGGCGTGCTCGACCTGGGCGCCGATACCCTGCCCAAGCTGATGCAAGACAACACCGACCGCAACCGCACCTCCCCGTTCGCCTTCACTGGCAACAAGTTCGAGTTCCGTGCCTGCGGCTCTGAGCAGAACGTCTCCGACTCCAACCTGGTGCTCGATGCCGCCGTGGCCAAGTCGCTCAAGTCCTTCGCCGACGCACTCGAGGGTACGCCCGAGGATAAGTTCCAGGACGCCGCGCTCGAGTACTGCAAGAAGGTGCTGACCGATCACCAGCGCATCCTGTTCTCCGGCGACGGTTACTCCGATGAGTGGCCCGTCGAGGCCGAGAAGCGCGGCCTTGCCAACAACAAGACCACGGCCGACGCTCTTCCCGCCTTTGTTTCCGATAAGGCTATCGCGCTCTTTGAGGAGACGGGCGTCCTGACCAAGGCCGAGGCTCAGTGCCGCTATGACTGCAAGCTCGAGAAGTACAACAAGCTCATGAACATCGAGCTACCACGATGGTTCGCGAGGCGCGTCGTACCTATCGCCCGGTCATTACCGCCTACGCCACCAAGGTCGCTAAGGGCCTTGAGACTATTCGTGCCGCCGGTGCTGAGGCCGCCATGCAGTGCGAGCAGAACACGCTCAACAAGCTCTGCAACGGCATCACCGCCATCAACGACTCCATCAAGGCGCTCGACGCCGTGCATCAGAAGGCCGAGGCCCTCGATGGCCAGGAGCAGGCCAATGTGTATGCACACGAGGTCGTTCCCGCTATGGATACGCTGCGCGCCGCCGTGGATGCCATGGAGGAGATCGTGGCAGCCGACTACTGGCCGGTTCCGACCTACGATGACATTCTGTTCTACGTGTAGAACGTAACTGACGTATCATCACGGTATTGAGCCGGGGTCCGCATCGCGCGGGGCCCGGCTATTTGTTTGCGAAGGACGCTTTGGATCCCGCTTTGCAACTGATTCGCCCACGCAATAAGGGGTCGTGGGCAAAAAACGTCAAATATGAGTACTGTCACAAGCCCTGTAGCATTATCTTTTTGCAAAATATGCAGTGTTACGCAACATATGTCCAAGTACTTAGCTGATAAATGCCTGCAATTCCTCCGCCGTAGGACGCCTTGTGTCCAAATCGCCTTCTGATGGCATGAAATCGCTGTTACTAAATTGGTAACAGTACTCATATTTGCTATTTTTTGTCCACGGGCCCTTGGATGACAGTGTGATTTTATGCCTTCGGGGTTCGAATCCCGGCGTATGGGTAGCAAAAAGCCCGCTACCGAATTGGTAACGGGCTTCTCAGATTCTGTGGTGCCCCCAGCGGGATTCAACCCGCGATATCCACCTTGAAAGGGTGGCGTCCTTGGCCGCTAGACGATGGGGACAGCGGGAAAGAGTATAGCAGACTTTTTTGCCGGCGCGTATATCGTTGGCAAACTGGAAAACCACCACAAAGGTACCTGTCCCCTTTGTGGTGGTTGGGGCGTTAGGGGAGGAGCTTCATGGCGGCGTCGTGGGCGGCGTGCTCGTAGGTGTCGTCGAGGGGTTTGAGCGGCAGCAGGGCGGCGGCCTGTGTGTCGCCACGGCGCTCGAGGGCGTGCGCGATGAGCCAGTCGGCGAGTTCGGGGTTCTTGGGCAGCGCCGGGCCATGCAGGTACGTGCCGATGACACCCTTGTAGATGAGACCCTCAAAGCCATCGTCGCCGTTGTTGCCGGTGCCCGTGACGACGGACGTTCCGAGCGGCGTGGCATCGGCGTCCAAAAGCGTGCGGCCACCGTGGTTCTCGAATCCCACAAAGGGCTCGGGTGCCAGGTCGGTCTTGACGGCGACGTTGCCGATCAGGCGGTCGGAGCCGCGTACGGTCTCGGCGGCAATGACGCCCAGGCCCTCGATGCGATTTTCGCCCATATAGTACGAACGGCCGAGCAGCTGATAGCTGCCGCAGATGGCGAGCAGCGAACCGCCGTCCTCAACATAGGCTGCGACCTTGTCTTTTTGGGCGAGCAGCTCGTGTGCCACGGCTAGCTGGTCGCGATCGGATCCGCCGCCCATCATGACGATATCGGCATCATGCAGATCGAGCACCTCGCCCATGCGGACCTCATCCACGCGAACGGGGATGCCGCGCCAGGCGCAGCGGCGCTCGAGGGCGATGACGTTGCCGCCGTCGCCATAGAGGTTGAGGGCATCGGGATACAGGTAGACGATGCGCAGCGGGCGCGAGAGCTCGACTGGCGCGATACCGACAGGAAGAGCGCTGCCGTCGGCGCGGACTGCGGCGCGGGCGGCAACCGTGGCTGCATCGGCACCCTTCAGCCCGTCGAGTTCTTTGACCAGCGGCGGGAAGGCCGTGTAGTTGGCGACGGCGTAGAAGGTGTCATCGGCGGCCTCGTCTGCCATGGCGCCAATTGCCTGCGCGACGTCCGAGATAATGGCGGCGTCGATGCCGGCGTACTTGAGGCGCACCTGCATATCGTGTGCACGCGTGCCGCCGGCAAAGGCGACAAGCCCCGGGGTATCGGCGATGCGCTCGAAGTCGACGTCGTAGATCCACGAGACATCGTGGCCGTCGGCGTCGTTGTCATTGAGGAAGAAAGCGCAGAGCCTGCCACCTGCCGTTTTAATGGACTGGATCTGGCGATCGAAGCCCACGGGATTCTTGGCCAGGTTGGCCTCGACGGTGCGGCCGGCAATATCCCAGCGGCCCATGCGTCCGCCGGCGGGCACGTAGGCATTAAGCGTAGGCTGTAGAAGCGCCGTGTTCACGCCCAGCTCGTGTGCGGCAAAGAAGGCGGCGGCGACGTTATAGACCATGTACAGGCCGTTGTAGCGCGTGGCGATGTGCACGGCGGGCGCGTTGGCCTCGGGTCCAAAGGCCAGGTCAAAGCCGTAGCCGTCGCAGCCGAGCTCAACGCCCGTCACGCGGCGGAGCAGCGCGGGGCGACCCCAGCCGCACGAAGGGCAATGATAGGCGCCCAGCTGTCCGTACTGCACATAGTCGTATTCCAGCGGGGCGTTGCACTGCGAGCAAAAACGCGAGTCGCTAATGCGGTCGGACTCGGTGCCCGTGGCGCCGTCGATGCCAAAGGCGATGCTCGTGTTGGGGACGCGCGCGGCGATCGAGGCGCACAGCGGATCGTCGGCGTTGTAGATGAGCGTTGTCGTCGGAGAGAGCTCCAACGCATGGGCGATGACGTCTTGGGTATGGTCGATCTCGCCGTAGCGGTCTAGCTGGTCGCGGAACAGGTTGAGCAGCACAAAGTACGTCGGTTTGAGCCTGGGCAGAACGCGTACGGTGTAGAGCTCGTCGCACTCAAAAACGCCCACGCGCTTGCCGCTGCTGGTGTGCTTAAGGCCGCCGCGGGCCTCGAGCAGAGCACCCACCACACCAGGCTCCATATTGTTGCCGGCACGGTTGCACACCACGGTAGCACTGCTGGCAGCAACGGCGTCGGCGATGAGGTTGGAGGTGGTGGTCTTGCCGTTGGTGCCGGTGATCACCACGCTGCGGTCGACCAGGCTCGCGAGGTCGCTTAGCAGCTCGGGGTCGATCTTCATGGCGATGCGGCCGGGGAGTACGCCGCCCTGGCGCTTAAGGACGGAGCGCAGCCCCCAGCGGGCGATATCGCTCGAGGCACAGGCGAGAGATGAGCGGAAGTTCATGAGGCCGTTCCTAACGTGAATGACATGGTCGTGGCGTTTGCGCCGTTAAAAGCCGTAACGGCGCGCAAATTCCTGGGCAAGCTGCGATACATCTTCGCAGGCGTTGGCCCAGGGGGCAAAGTCGGGGGTGTCCGAGATGATGCCGTCGGCTTCCCAAATTGCCTGATGCGAAAGGTCCCAGGGGTCGTGCGGTTCGGGTCGGCAGGGAAGGTACGGTGTCTGATACATGGGGTTCAGCAAAAAGAACGCGCCGCCCTCGCAACGGTTAGCGAACTCACGCAGCGCGCGCGTCGCCGGGCGCATCTTGTTTGTTTTGAACAGCAGAATCGTGCGGGCGAGCAGGTACCAAGGAGAGTTTTCGAGTGCGTCTGCCCCCATCTGTTCCTCGAGCTGATGCGCTAGGGCAAAAAAGCCGTCCTGGTCTTCCAGGCGGGCGAGGGCAAGCAGCACGGTGCCGGCGGCCCGGGTGGGATAGCCCTCCGCCTTAAGGACACGGCGAGAATAGTTGGCGGCGGCGCGGTAACGAGCGCTCGCCATGCACAGCTGCGAGATGGCCTCGAGCGTGTGGAGCCACCCGATAAGCGCCGGCTCGCTCACGGTAAGGTCTGCTGCGGTGACACCGTCGGCCAAAACATTATTGGTCCAATAGTGCGGGGCCTCCATATCAAACCCGGGCACGCTCTGTTGCAGGTAGTCGGCCGTGCTCGCTTCGAGCTTCATCAGGTCGCCCAGGCAAGCGTCAACGGGCGTGTCGGCCAGGATGATGGCGAGCAGCTGCGCGTCGACGGCCAGTGCATCGACGCGGACAATCTTGAGCAGCTCATCGCGCATTTCGTCGAACAGGCGATTGCGCGTCTGCTCGAACTCCTCGTCGCTGCCCATGTCCTCGATGCGATGGAGCTCGTCGAGCAGGTGGCGATGAACACCGGCATAGGACAGCAGCGCCTGGGCATGCTCGGACTGCGCATACTTTTGGGGATTCGCGCTCATGTCGTTATGGACAAGCTCGCGTGCTGCATCGGTGAGCTCGGGGTGCGACGCCAGATAGGTGCGCTCCAAGTAGGCGGGGATGTAGACGCTCGGATCCATTAGAGGTCCCCTCCCTTAAATGGAAGCCCCTGCTCGGCTGCGCGCAGGATGCGCTCGTCGATCTGGGAACGCACGATGTCGTTGGTGGCGACCCAGGCGGCAAAGCTGGCGTTGTCGGGAGCGCCCAGGCCCTCCTGCAGTACCGGCGTCGCCTCGGACAGCGCAAGGACAAGCTCGTCGGTGGAGCCCACGCCCACGTTGACGCGGGCATAGACGCCATCGGGAAACTCGGTTTGGAAGTAGAGCGCCTCGGCCGCGTGCGGACACGAGCGCGCAAGGATACGCAGGTAGTGCTCGGCGCCCTCGTAGTCCAGCTCGCGCCAGGCAGCGCTCATCAGCGCGATGAGTGTCCACGGGTCCAAGTCGCGCTCCGCGTCCTTGGGGCGGCGGCGCAGCGGCGTGTTGGTGAGATAGGGCACGGAGTGGGCAGAGCGAAAGCGCTTGAGCTCCTCGGCGGGGTACTCGAGCTTTGCCATGGCGAGCATCGCGGTGTGGCGGACGCCGGCGGGGTCGTCGGGCGCAAAGTCCAGGCTGCGATTCGCGGCATCCAGCGACATGCGGTAACGGCCGCTAATGAGGGCGCGCGATGCTAAGGCGGCAAGCCAGCGCAGGTAGGGGCGGCGGGTCAGGTCGCCTGCGGCCTCACGCTCGTAGGGGTCCTGCGCCGAGGCAATCTTGAGCGCCAGGTCGTGCTCGACTTCATCGCGCTTGGATACCAGGTACTGTACGTACTCCTCGTTGGAGTTGGCGGTGAGGGCGGTCAGCATTCGCTGAGCGTCCCAGTTGGTCGGATCGAGCTCGGCCGCCTCGCGAAGCATGTTCTCGGCTGCGGCTTCTTCTTGCTCTGCCTGGGCGTCGTCGGGGATAAAGGGGATGCGGTAGTCGACAGCCTCGACCACCTTGGCAATGAGGTGCCCGGCGCGGTCGCGGTCGTGCACGATGAGCGGTGCAGGGTTGCGGGTGAATTGTTCCATCAGACGCTCTACGGCGGCACCGTCGGTGAGCGGGATATTGTCGCGGCGCAAGGCCTCAAGAACGAGGCGATGGCAATCCTCTTGAATGGGATCGAATGCCATGGGGCCTCCTTTGCTGCGGTTAGGGTTCAAATGTCTCTATATAAGGTTCTAGTTTACCCGCATGTGGCACACCGGGGGTGCCGCACTTGGACTTGCACCTTTGCACCACGAAGACGGATGTCGCACAAATGTCGGCACCTTGGACGACCGAGTGGTATCACGGTGCCGCAAACGGTCGATTTTTGGCGGCGAACGGGGCACATTTTGGAGGAGCACCGTCCTGCCCGGGATATGTGGTCAACCTTGATAAAACGTTTGCCCAGCTTGGGAGTATGAATGCCCCACAAGGGTCTTCAGGGATAGAAAAAACGTTTCATCATTGTCGGCTTTAGGTGAATAACTGACCAACCAGAACGGTAGAATAGTGTTTGTCTGAGCGTTGAGACGTTTAGACATCGCGCATTGTCATCGCCGGCAACGCGCAAAACGGTCCTAACGGAGCCAATCGGGTGCTCCGTTATATACGCAAGTCTAAGAGGGGCTTGTTTAGGAGGCACAGTATGGGACGTTTTACCAATCCTCGCGATCTGTACTTTGGTGAGGGCGCTCGCCACGAGGTGAAGAACCTCAAGGGCAAGAAGGCCATCATCGTTTCTGGCGGCAGCTCTATGCGCCGCGGCGGGTTCCTGCAGGACGTCGAGAACGACCTTAAGGAAGGCGGTTTCGAGGTCAAGCTGTTCGAGGGCGTCGAGTCCGACCCGTCCATCGAGACGGTCATGAAGGGCGCCGAGGCCATGCGCGAGTTCGAGCCCGACTGGATTATCGCCATCGGCGGCGGCTCGCCCATCGATGCCGCTAAGGCCATGTGGGTCTTCTACGAGTATCCCGAGGAGTCCTTCGATAACATCATCCAGCCGTTCAGCTTCCCCGAGCTGCGTCAGAAGGCTCATTTCTGCGCCATCTCCTCTACCTCCGGCACCGCTACCGAGGTCACCGCGTTCTCCGTCATTACCGACTACGCCAAGGGCATCAAGTACCCGCTGGCCGACTTCAACATCACCCCTGATGTCGCCATCGTCGACCCCGAGCTCACCTACACCATGCCCGCCAAGCTGTGCGCCCACACCGGCATGGATGCTCTGACCCACTGCATGGAGGCCTACGTTTCCACCTGCGCCTCTATGTTCACCGACGCCAACGCCCTGCACGGCATCCGCGAGATCGTCGAGTGGCTGCCCAAGTCCTATGCTGGCGACCATGAGGCCCGTCAGCACATGCACGAGGCTCAGTGCATCGCCGGTATCGCCTTCTCCTCGGGCCTGCTCGGCATCGTTCACTCCATGGCTCACAAGACCGGTGCTGCCTTCGAGAACGGCCACATCATCCACGGTGCCGCTAACGCCATGTACCTGGGCAAGGTAATCCAGTGGAACTCCAAGGACCCGCGTGCTGCTGAGCGTTACGCTTACGTGGCCAAGGAGATCCTGCACCTTCCCGGCGAGACCAACGAGGAGCTCATCGCTGCGCTCGTCCAGAAGATTCGCGATCTCAACGACCAGCTCAACATTCCGCAGTCCATCAAGGATTACGCGAATGGTGGCGTGAAGGTCGACGCCGAGAACCCGCAGATGGTTTCCGAGGAGGAGTTCCTCGCCAAGCTGCCCGAGATCGCTGCGAACGCCGAGACCGACGCCTGCACGCCCGAGAACCCGCGTGAGACCAAGGCTGCCGACTTCGAGAAGATCCTCAAGGCCTGCTACTACGACACCGACATCGATTTCTAATCGACTCTTGTTATCGTAACTAGGGGCTCCGCACGTATCTGTACGGAGCCCCTTTCTTTTTTCTTTTAGAGAATGGGATAGTTATGGCTGCAATTTTCAATAGCCCCAGCAAGTACATCCAGGGTCCGGACGAGCTCGCCAAGCTCGGCTCCTATGTCGAGCCGCTCGGCGCTAAGGCCCTCGTCATCGTGACGCCTCGGGCAAGAAGCGCGTCGGTGCCAAGATCGAGGGCGGTTTTGCCGAGCTAAGGCCGAGCTGCTGTTTGAGGACTTTAACGGCGAGTGCTCCAAGGGTGAGGTCGATCGCCTGGTCGCGCTCGCTCGCGACAACGGTTGCGACATCATCGTCGGCGTCGGTGGCGGCAAGATCCTCGACACCGCGAAGGCCGTCGCCTATTACCTGGAGTCCCCGGTTATCATTTGCCCCACCATTGCTTCGACCGATGCCCCGTGTTCGGCGCTTTCGGTGCTCTACACCGACGATGGCCAGTTCGATAAATATCTCTTCCTTAAGGCAAACCCCAACATTGTCCTGATGGATACGACGGTTATCGCGGCGAGCCCGGTGCGCCTGACGGTTTCCGGTATGGGCGATGCGCTCGCAACCTACTTTGAGGCCCAGGCGACGCATGATGCCGACGGTGGCACCTGCGCTGGCGGCAAGGGCGGCATGGCCGGTCTGGCGCTCGCCAAGCTCTGCTACGAGACGCTTATGGCCGATGGCGTCAAGGCCAAGGTCGCGCTGGAGAAGGGTGCGCTCACGCCTGCAGTCGAGCATATCATCGAGGCCAATACGCTGCTTTCGGGCATTGGCTTTGAGAGCTCGGGCCTTGCTGCTGCTCATGCCATCCACAATGGCCTGACGATGCTGCCCGAGTGCCACGGCATGTATCACGGCGAGAAGGTCGCCTTTGGCACCATCGTTCAGCTGGTACTCGAGGATGCTCCGACTGAGAAACTCGAGGAAGTCTTGGGCTTCTGCATTGAGCTGGGCCTGCCGGTCACGATGAAGGAACTTGGCGTTGCCGAGCTTACGCGCGAACAGGCCATGATTGTTGCCGAGGCCGCCTGCGCGCCCGATGACACCATGTGCAATATGCCGTTTGAGGTGACGCCCGAGATGGTCGCAAACGCCATCCTGGGTGCCGACGCGCTGGGACACTACTATCTCATGGATGAGTAAATCAAGCTAAGGAAGGGGCAAAGCCAGCAGACGGCTTTGCCCCTTTTTGCTATGGTGCAAACTAACCTGACCCCATCGCACCAAGTTGGTGCAAAGGGGTCAGGTTAGTTTGCACCAATCGTTGTTTGATGAAGGGCGGATTCTCGTATGGCGCTTCCTATGGTTTACGGCGGTCCCGGCCGGTATGTTCAGGGGCCGGGCGAACTTTCGCGTCAGGGCAGGTATTTGTCATGGTTGGGCTGCGCTGCCTATGTCTTGTTTGACCAGGGCACCGAGGATCGGCTGTGCAGGCAGATCGTCGATGGATTTCTGGATGAAGATCTAAGCGAGCCGTTCTTTAAGATTTACAACGGTCCGTGTACGGAAGATGCCGTTGTCGAAATGGCCAAGGAAGCCCAGGCCGAGTATTGCGACATGGTGGTGGGCATTGGCGGCGGCAAGATGCTCGATATCGCAAAGGCCGTTGCGTTTTATGCTGAGCTGCCGTTGTGTGTATGCCCCACGGCGGCTTCGATGGACGGCCCGTGCAGCGCGATTTCGGTGCTGTATCACGAGGATGGGTCGTTCGATCGCTATCTGATGCTCGAGAAGAATCCGGACCTGGTCGTGGTCGATACCAACGTGGTCGCGGCGGCCCCACTGCGTATGACGGTCGCTGGTATGGGCGATGCGCTGGCAACGTACTTCGAGGCGCGTTCGTGCGCCGCGGCGAGAGGTGCGAACGAGCACGGTGGCGCGCCGGGGCACTTGGCACTGGTCGCGGCACGTGCCTGCTACGACACGCTTATGGAATGCGGCGTCGCTGCCAAGCGCGATCTCAAAAAGGGGCGTACATCGCCGGCGGTTGAGCGCCTGATCGAGTGCAACATCCTGCTTTCGGGCGTTGGCTTTGAGAGCGGTGGCTTGGCGTTGGCGCATGCCATCGCCAACGGCCTGACGATTTTGCCCGAGTGCAAGGCTATGCACGGCGAGGCCGTGGCGTTTGGTCTGGTGGTCCAGCTTTGTCTGGAGCGTGCGCCCGAGCTTGGACAGGTGCTCGAGTTTTGTCAGCGCGTCGGTCTGCCGACGACGCTCGAGGAGCTGGGCCTTGGCGAGATTTCCGATGCCGACCTGATGAGCGTTGCGGATGCGGCCTTTAGAAACGAACGCAATATGGCCAACGAGCAGGCCAAGGTGACCAAGCAAAAGCTCGTCGAGCTCATGCGCGAGGCATAGCTTGGCGCTTGATCGACCTTGTGCAATCGGGGCGGCGATAGGCCATAGGCTATTTGCCGCAAAGGTGCTCCGCGTGTAATTTGCCCGAGGCACGGGCCGATAGCGTATTATTATCTCTTGCTTGTTTGCACTGCTCAGGGAGGGGCCGCGCATGGCGCAGGAACACGATCTGTTTGATGACATTATCGAGATCAGCAAGGGTTTCGACTTTCTTAAAAACCCGCTTGGCGGCGTGACCGACGCGCTCGATCCGTCGGCGCCGCAGTGGAATCCTGCCGACTACAAGGAGCGTCCGCGCGGCAACACGATTCCGTGTCTGACCTGCAAAAACGAAAAGAGCGGCTGCACCGCGTGCATGGACGTGTGCCCGGTCAACGCCATCGAGGTCGAGGAAGACGCCATCGAGATCCTCGATACCTGCCGCAAGTGCGGCCTGTGCGCTGCCGCCTGTCCGACTGAGGCGATTATTTCGCCGCGTCTGGCGCCCAAAAACCTTTACGACGACATTGTCTCGGCGGCTACGAGCCACGAGACCGCCTACGTTACCTGCACGCGTGCTCTTAAGCGCATGCCGCGCGAGAACGAGGTTGTTGTCGCCTGTGTGGGTGATATTACGGCCGAGACCTGGTTCTCGGTGCTGGCCGATTATCCCAACGTGAGCGTGTACCTGCCGCTGGGCGTGTGCGATAAGTGCCGTAACACCGGTGGCGAGGACATCCTGGGCGAGGCCATTGCTACCGCCGAGGAGTGGGCGGGCGCGGGCATGGGTCTGGAGGTCGATCCCAAGAGCCTCAAGTGCCATAAGCGCCGCGAGTACGAGCGCAAGGAGTACATGGAAAAGATCGCCCGCACCACGGGCCTTACCGTGACCAAGCTCAACCCGGCAACGGCGGCGCTGGCCTCGGTGACGCAGAAGCTCAAAGCTCACCGCCACCAGATTACCCAGCTCGAACGTACGCTCAACACCATGTGCGGTACCACGACGACCAAGCGTCGCCGTTCGCTCACGCACGGGCGGCAGCTGGTGCTCTCGACGCTGCAAAACCACCCCGAGCTTGCCCAGAACATGCAGGTGAGCACGCCTGAGTGTGATTTTGACAAGTGCACGTCGTGTGGCGAGTGCGTCAATGTATGCCCTACGTTCGCCTGCGATTTGGTGGGAAGCGGCCGCTTTGCGTTGGAGTCCACGTATTGTTTGGGCTGCGGTGCCTGCGTCAAGGTGTGCCCCGAGCATGCGCTCAAGTTAGTTGAACATGACGCGTCCAATCTGGTCGTCGTCGATCCCGAAGCCGAGGAAAAGGCCGCCCAGAAGGCGAAGGCTCACGAAGAAGCTGAGAAGGTCAAGGCCGAGGCAAAGGCCAAGTTCGACAAGATGCTCGACCAGGTGGAAAAGCTCGCGGACTAGTCAGCGACCTCTATCTCTGCTTCATTCGTGCCGCCGTGGCGTCCGGGTTCGCCCAGATGCTGCGGCGGCGCTATACTTATGCAGTTTGAAGTACCTGTACCAAAAGGAGCTGTCGTGTCCCTTTCCATCGGTATCGTGGGCCTGCCCAACGTGGGCAAGTCGACGCTGTTCACCGCGCTTACCAAAAAGACCGGCCTTGCCGCCAACTATCCGTTCGCCACGATCGACCCCAACGTGGGTATCGTCGACGTGCCCGATAGCCGCCTGCAAAAGCTCGCCGACATCGTTAACCCGGGTCGCATTGTGCCGGCGACGGTCGAGTTCGTCGACATCGCAGGTCTGGTGAAGGGCGCTAACGAGGGCGAGGGTCTGGGCAACCAGTTCTTGGCAAACATCCGCGAGACCGACGCCATCTGCGAGGTCGTTCGCTACTTTAAGGATCCCAACGTTATGCGCGAAGTGGGCCGCACCGGCGAGTTCGTCGACCCCGCCGGTGACGCCGACACCATCATGACCGAGCTCATCCTGGCCGACATGGGCACGCTCGAGAAGCAGCTGCCCAAGCTCGAGAAGGAGGCCAAGCGCGACAAGGAGCTCATGCCCAAGTTTGAGGTCGCCAAGCGTCTGCTCGCTTGGCTCAACGAGGGCAAGCGCGCCGCATCCATGGAGATGACTGACGAGGAGCGTGCCGCTGCCAAGGGCCTGTTCCTGCTCACTATGAAGCCCATCCTGTATGTGGCCAACGTAGACGAGGACATGCTCAACGAGGACCTGGCGCCCATCGATGGCGTCAAGCCGCTGCCGATCTGCGCCAAGATCGAGGCCGAGCTTTCCGAGCTCGATCCCGAGGATGCGGCCGACTACCTGGAGAGCTTGGGCCTGGAGCAGCCCGGCCTGGACGTGCTCGCCCAGGCAGCCTACAAGCTGCTCGGCCTGCAGTCGTTCTTTACGGCTGGCGAGATGGAGGTCAAGGCCTGGACGGTTCGTCAGGGCGCGACCGCTCCGCAGGCCGCCGGTGTCATCCACACCGACTTTGAGCGTGGCTTTATTAAGGCCGAGGTCATTGGCTATGACGACTACATCGAGCTTGGTGGCGAGCAGGGCGCCAAGGCTGCCGGCAAGCTGCGTATTGAGGGCAAGGACTATGTCATGGCCGATGGCGATGTCGTGCACTTCCGCTTTAACGTGTAAGGACGACGCATATGTTTAAATATGGCAAAAAAGCCGGCTACATGGGTATTGCGCTGCTCGTACTTGCGGTGATTCCGCTGGCGGTCGCAGCGTGTGTTATCCCCAACATTGGTCCCGAGGTGGCAACAAAGTTTAATGCCGCCGGCGAGGTGACGCGCTGGGGCAAGAGCTACGAGCTGCTGGCACTGCCGGTGCTCAACCTGCTGCTGAGCGTGGCGACGTACTTTACGGCGGGACGCCAGGCTAAAAACAATGATGACTCCGCCGCCATGGCGCGCATCGTGTGCGAGCGCTACCTGCGCAACGGTTGCATCACGGGTGTGTTCCTCAACGTGATCAACGTTTACTTTATGTACTCGGCTATTACCGGAACGGGCTTTGGCTTTGGTTTCTAACTTGTTCTTCTAGGCAACGAGCCTGCACGCATATTCAATGGCTGCTGCGAGGCCGCCGCTCGATCGTGGTTTAAAGACCATGTCGGCGGCGGCCTCGTTTTCGTATCCGGCGCCGCGAAGGGTGAGCGCGGTACCGGCTTCCAGGAGAAGGGGCAGACCGCGTTGGCTGGTTGCGATTACGGCAGCCTGATTGAGCGAGCAGCTGTGCGCTTGGCATTGGATGGCAAGTTCGCCTTGCGCCGGGCAAGGGACCAGAACGGCGGCGACGCGACTTGATAGCAATGCAAATGCTGTGCGCTCATCGGGCGAAAGACATTCTGCTTCAACGACGACGAGCTTGGGCGGCGCGCTGTTTGTGCGAAGCGTGGCTCGGTACGTGCGGACCGAAGAACCCGACATAGAAAACTCCTGTGTATTCGGCAAAACGTAAACTATAGTTTACGTTTTTGTTCAGCTCCATTTCAAACTCGGCTGCATGGACGAACGTGCGAAACAGATTCTTGGCAAGCGAGTCGAGCAGACGCGCAGGGACCTTGGTATCTCCAAGGTCGATTTTTGTGTGGCGACAGGAATCAGCCGACCCTACCTCGACCGAATCGAAGATGGGACGGCAAATTTCACGCTCAAGGTTCTATTTAAGATCGCGCCCGCACTCGGCATGACGGTATCAGAGCTTCTCGAGGGCATCGAATAGGGGATACCCGTCGACAACTGAATTACGCCATCGGGATGCGGTCGTGGTTGACTTGGCTGTAGAACAGGCGCTGGATCTCGGCGGCATCGCGTGACTGGCCGAGTGCCCACATGGTTTTGGCCACGAGCGTCTCGGTGGTCATATCGTCGCCGCGCAGAATGCCCGGATGATCGGCGTAAGCACGGCCGACCTCATAAACGCCCAGATCGAGGCCCTCTTCGGGGACCTGCGTGGTCATAACGACGGTGCGGCCCGAATCGACCCAGCGGAAAATTGCCTCCTGGAATGACTCGCCGGACTCGCCAAACTCGGGAATACCGCCAATGCCAAAGGTCTCCAGAATCACGGCGTCGTAGCTATCGGCCAGGGCGTCGAGGATGCCCGGGTTTACGCCGGGCGTAAGCTTGAGTACAAATACGCGCGGGTCGATGCTGTCGTAGAAACGCACCGGGTTTTCGCCCTGACGCGTGCCGTGAAGTCCGTTGCGCACGATGCGGTCGTTGCGGATATAGGCGATGGGCGGATAGTTGACGCTAATGAACGCGTTAAAGCTCATGGTGCGCTGCTTGCGGGCGCGCGTGCCGGCGATGGCCACACCGCCAAACACGATCGAAACGTCGTGCGAATGCTTGTCGAGCGCATAGAGCAGGCTCTGGTACAGATTGAGTTTGGCGTCGGTAAAGGGGTTGCCCATGGGCTTTTGCGAGCCGGTGAGCACGATGGGCTTGGGGCTGTCCTGAATCAGGTAGGAAAGCGCTGCGGCAGTGTAGCTCATGGTGTCGGTGCCGTGCAGAATCACGAAGCCGTCGTGGTCGGCATAACCCTCGACGATGACGTCGCGGATGCGCATCCAGTCACTGGGGCGCATATTGGTGCTGTCGATGTTCATCGGCTGCACCACGTCGAGCTCGCAGAGCCCCGAGATCTCGGGGACGCTCTGGGCGAGCTCCTCACCGGTCAGGGCGGGGGAGAGGCCGTTGCCGTCCTCGGTCGATGCGATGGTGCCGCCCGTGGCGATGAGAAGGATGCGCTTCATGCTGGTATTCCTATCGTATTTGCCGCCGCAGAGGCGGAGCCGTTCGGCAGTATTGTGGCACAGGGCGTCCAATGTTCAAACGTATTACATCATCTGTAACGTTTGGTAACACTTCATTCGCCGTCAAATAGGGCCCCGGTCGTGCGTTTGCCGTGCGCTGATGGCTGCGAGGGACGAGAAACCCCATATAACGTGTACACTATGAAAGTTATTTTCGTTCATTCACGCGGGTGGGCACCGGCTCCCCGCCAACAAGAGGGGGAAACCATGGATCAAAAGGCTTCCGCAAAGGTCCTCGTACTCGACTTTGGTGCGCAGTACGGTCAGCTCATTGCCCGTCGCGTCCGCGACCTCAACGTGTATTCCGAGATCGTTCCCTGCGACATCTCGGCCGACGAGATTCGCGAGATGAACGCCTCTGCGCTCATCCTTTCTGGCGGCCCGGCCTCCGTGTATGCTGAGGACGCTCCATCCATCGATCCTGCCATCTTTGACCTGGGCCTTCCCGTCCTGGGCTTTTGCTACGGCCATCAGATCACGGCCGTGACGCTCGGCGGCAAGGTCGGCCACTCCGAGGTGGGCGAGTACGGCCGCGCCACCATCACGCGCACGGCCGGCGCCAAGCTCTTTAACTCCACGCCCATGGAGCAGACCGTGTGGATGAGCCACCGCGACGCCGTGTCCGAGGTGCCCGAGGCTTTACCGTTACCGCCAGCACCGACGTGTGCCCGGTTGCCGCCATGGAGTGCGTCGAGCGCAAGATTTTCACCACTCAGTTCCACCCCGAGGTCAAGCACTCCGAGTACGGTCAGCAGCTGCTGAGCAACTTCCTGTTTGAGATCTGCGGCCTGGAGCCCAACTGGAGCATGGACAACCTGGTCGAGACCATGACGGCCGAGTTCCGCGAGAAGGTCGGCGACGACCGCGTGATTCTGGCCCTGTCCGGCGGCGTCGACTCCTCCGTCGTGGCTGCGCTGGGCGCTCGCGCCGTGGGCAAGCAGATGACCTGCGTGTTCATCAACCACGGCCTGCTGCGTAAGGGCGAGCCCGAGCAGGTGGAGGAGGTCTTCACCAAGCAGTTCGACGTCGACTTTATCCACGTCCACGCCGAGGACCGTTATGCCGAGCTTCTGGCCGGCGTGACCGAGCCCGAGGAGAAGCGCCGCATCATCGGTACGCAGTTCTGGAAAGAGTTCTTCGCCGTGGCGCAGCAGCTCGAGACCGATGGCAAGCCGGTCAAGTACCTGGCTCAGGGCACCATCTACCCCGACATCATCGAGTCCGGCGCTCGCAAGACGGGCGGCAAGACGGCCACCATCAAGAGCCACCACAACCTGATTCCGTTCCCCGAGGGCGTGCACTTCGACCTTATCGAGCCGCTCGATCACTTCTTTAAGGACGAGGTCCGCGCGCTTGGCCTGGCGCTGGGCCTGCCGGGTCACATCGTGTTCCGTCAGCCCTTCCCGGGCCCGGCCTGGCCATCCGCATCATCGGTGCGGTCGACAAGGAGAAGCTCGAGATCCTCAAGAATGCCGACGCCATCGTGCGCGAGGAGCTCGACGCCTATAACCAGCGTCTGTTTGAGCAGACCGGCGAGCGCAACTCCGAGCACAGCTGCTGGCAGTATTTTGCGGTCCTGCCCGACATCAAGTCCGTTGGCGTTATGGGCGACGAGCGCACCTATCAGCGCCCGATCATCTTGCGCGCCGTGGAGTCCAGCGACGCCATGACCGCCGACTGGGCCAAGCTGCCCTACGACGTGCTGGCCCGCATTTCCGGCCGCATTGTGGCCGAGGTTCCCGGTGCCAACCGCGTGTGCTACGACATCACGTCCAAGCCGCCGGCGACCATCGAGTTTGAGTAGTTAAAATATGTGCAATTTACGTGCATGAAAACCTAGATAGCACCCATGGCGCACTGCATCATGGGTGCTATCTTTGTATATGGGAGCGGGTCACGGCATATTCCAGTCGCCACGTGACGGATATCCGCCACACCATGACGGATTCCAGGAACATACCGCCTGCCGCGCGTGCAATCGCCGTATTGCGCACACACGAGGCAAGGAGGTCCGCATGGAGACAGTTAACGTCACCGTACGCATGGAGAGGCAGACGAGGGACGACGCTGCGAAGCTCTTCTCGAAGCTCGGCATCAGCACCACCCAGGCGATCAACATGTTCCTCAAGCAGGCCGTGAGGGAGCAGAGGACACCCTTCGAGGTCTGGATTCGCGGCAATTTTGAGACTGGATGCAAGTGGGACAAACTGAGGCAAACTGGAACGAACTGGAGATAGTTTCTAACTATTGAGTGGGATTAGAGTAAGTAACATGCGAAGAATCGATTCAGCACCTACACGCGACATCCTTGTTAAGCTGCTGCACAACGACGCCCTCGGGAGGAATGGAGATCTCGCCGAGTTTGCCGGGATACTCAAATCCATCGAAGGCGGGTTTTCCCTGTTCGTCGACGCTGATTGGGGAAGCGGGAAGACATTCTTCGTTAGACAGGTGGCCTGCATCCTTGAAGAGGTTAATCCTTTTCTTGAGTCTCACGGAGACCTCGACGGATTGCTTGACAACAATCGCGAGCTTGCACCCTATATGGAGCTGAACAGCTTCTTGCCCGTATACTACAACGCCTGGGAAAATGACCATTGGGATGATCCGCTGCCTTCGATTGCAGCATCTATAGCCCTCCAAGGCGATGCATGCGCCTCTTTTCGCAGTGACACCGAAGCTGGCGAAAAGATTGCCGGAACACTCGACGCCATATTGGGGGTCTTTGGACATGGCGGAGCCAGCTCTTTAAGAGACGCTTTTTCGGGCAGAGATTTAATCCAGGCTTATCGTGACAGAGAAACGCTAAGGTCCTCTGTTTCAAACCTGGTAGATGTAGCTCTCCCTGAAAAAGCCAACACATTGCTTCTCATTGTCGATGAGCTCGATCGTTGCCGTCCTTCTTTTGCAATGAAGGTGCTCGAGCAGTTGAAGAATCTGTTTACAGATGATCGAGTAGTCATCGTGTATTCGGTCAACGCCAATCAACTATCACATGTTGTTGAAGGCATGTATGGGCAAGGTTTTGACGGCCGACGTTATTTGTCGCGTTTCTACGATCTAACCATCCCTCTAAGAAAGGTCGATAGCTTTAAGCAGCTAGAAGCGAACGGCTTCATAAAAACCTCCAACCGCTTTGACGTAATTGCGTATGAGCTTGCAGAGGCATACGGAATGACGATGAGGGACGCCAACAGGTATCTGACTGAGCTTTTCAGAGTTCGCCCTTTAGTATTGGAAAGCCGCGATGGATTTGTAGACGACCGGGTTCGAGCGTTTGCCGATGCCGGCCTGGTCCCGACTATGCTCGCCTTGAAAGTATTTGACGCCGACGCGTTTGCCTCTGTGGTTCAGAAATTTGAAATTGAGCCTCTTTATCATGCATTCTCTAAGAGCGAAGCGGCGATGGAGTTTATGGATGCAACATGGGGGTCGTACATAAAGTTCGAGGAGGGAAAGACCCCTTCCGACGAAGACAAGGTAGGTGCAAGGCACGAGCTCCTCGAGACCTTGGTCTACATGATTTGGTGCAAAGACAGAAACAATTCTAAATACCAGCATTCCTATCAAGTTCTTATTGGAAGAAGCTGGGGATTTGACTCGCTCCCGCGTTTAGCAAGATTATCTAGGAGTAACAGATGAAAGGCGAAGAACGATACCTTCTTAACTTGCTCGAAGGCACGAAAACTCGATTTGTTATCCCCGTCTATCAGCGCAACTACGACTGGAAGATCGAAAACTGCAAGCAATTGTTCGACGACCTCGAGGATGTCATTTCAGAAGGCGTGGAGAGTCATTTCTTTGGAAGCATCGTCTCCAAAGCAGATGGCCCCGACACACGCATCGTCATCGATGGCCAGCAAAGGATCACCACGTCTTACCTCCTTCTCCTTGCGCTTGTGAGCAAGCTCAGGGAAGGCGCCATCGCCTCCGAAGACGACAATCTGGCCGACATGATCAACGAGGAATACCTCATCGACAAATGGCATAAGTCCGAGCGAAAGCTGAAGCTGAAGCTCATCAAGGACGACCAGGCTGCCTTTGAGGCGCTTTACTCCGCTGACGCAGAGAAGTTCATCCAGGACTCCAACGTAACCCAGAATTACATCTATTTCTGCGGCCGTATCGACAAGACAAGGCTGACGGCCGATCAGCTGCGCGATGCCATCGAGCGCCTGATGATCATCGACATCAAGCTTGACAAGGAGGATGACGCCCAGCGAATCTTCGAGAGCCTCAACTCGACAGGCCTCGACCTGAACGAGGGCGACAAGATCCGCAACTTTATCCTCATGGGTCTGGATGCCCAAATGCAGGAAGAGTATTACGAGCAGTACTGGAACGAGATCGAGAAGAATACCGGCTACGACGTAAGCTCCTTTGCTCGTGATTGGCTTGCTGCCGTCCGCAGGAAGACCCCCGCAATCAAGAAGGTCTATTCCGTGTTCAAGGACTATGTAAAAGCGGAGGCATTCGATACGAAAGTCCTGCTTGAGGAACTTCTTAAGTACTCAAAGCATTACAAGGCGATTAACGACGCCGATTCTGGAAACCATCGGCTTGATGCGGTTTTGAGACGACTTATTCTGCTGGACATGAGCGTCATGAACCCGTTCACGCTTAATCTATTCGAATACAGGCGCTGTGGAGGAATCAGCGACCAGCAGGTGATCGAGGCGCTCAAATCCGTCGAGACCTACCTTTTCAGGCGCTGGGTCTGCAAGGTTCCCACAAATGCGCTCAACAAGGTCTTCGAGACTCTGCACAGCGAGGTTTTGAGAGGCGTCAAAGACGGCGGTTCATATCCTGACGTGTTGAACAAAGTTCTCCTCTCCAAGGAGGGCAGCGGCCACTTCCCCGACGACGCCGAGTTCATTCAAGCGTTCGAAGAGAGGGACTTCTACAGGATCGCGAGCTACAAGTACTACCTCTTCGATCGTCTTGAAAACGGAGACAGCCTCGAAAGGGTCAACGTCGTCGACAACCTTCGCGATGAGTCTTTCAGCATTGAGCACATCATGCCCCAGACGCTTTCGACAAGCTGGCAGCAGGATTTGGGCGTTGAGTTCGCCGCAATTCACGCAAGGTGGCTGAACAGCATGGCGAATCTGACGCTTACCGTATACAACTCCAAATACAGCAACAGGCGCTTTGCCGAGAAGCGGGACATGGAGAACGGCTTCAAGCAGTCTGGCTTCAGGATCAACGGCTTCGTCTGCCAGCAGGAGGCCTGGGGCGAGGAGCAGCTGAAGGCTCGCAACGAGCTCATGAAGAGGAAGTTCCTTGAGCTTTGGCCATCCATCGAGTCCGACTTCGAGTGGGGCAACGACGCCTACGAGGAGCATGCCCTCGACGATGATTTCTCGTTCACCGGCAGGCAGATCGCCGCATACAGCTTCATGGGATCTCGCTTCACGGCGAAGACCTGGGTTGACATGATCTGCGGCGTGCTTTCCATGGTTTACGAGCTTGATCCAGTCGTCTTCCATAAGTTCGTCCCTGAGGGCTCGGACTTCCCGGGAAGGTATTTCTCATGGAAAGAAAGCGACTATTGCTTCAAAGTCGGTGAGGGAATCTACTTCAATCCCGGAAGCTCGACTTATGTGAAAATCGAAACGCTGAAGATCGTTTTTGAGGCAGCGGGCATTGACTGCTCAGAGCTTCTGATCGAGCTGTACAAGTCGAAGGTCGGGGATCCATCGTAGCTGCTGGGGCCTGTAGAGGCTTCTCTACCCTGCCTCCTCTGACATGCAATGTCCATGTGATCATTAGCTGCTATCGCAGTTTGCCGTGACCCACCTTGACCCGCTAAAACACCCTGCCCCGCCCCGAAATCCGTGACCCAGATTTGGCCCCATGGATTCACGGCGATTTTGAGACTGGGTGTAAATGGGACAAACTGGTGCGAACTGCGGCAAACTGGAACAAACCGGAGATAGTTTTTAACTATTGAGTTGGAATAGAACAGACGTTCGATATAATAATATAGTATCAGATAGCGGGCACGGTTTCAATCGAATCCGTGCCCGCTGCTGTATGCGTGCCCTTGCACGCCCAATATGCGCCGTAAAATCCGTCTTCTTCAACGTCAAAGTGAATGCGCTTCGTTTTTGCCTCTCAAAATCTTATTTTCACGATTTGCATTTTCATCCCGTTGTCACCGACCCTTGCGAGAAACCGGAAAAAGCCGCTGACAGAAGGGTCTCTCAAATCGTTGTAACCCAGCATATAGCCGCGACTTGTGACCTGCAGACGGCTGTTCCACGTGCCGATTTCCTTGGCGGCATCCGAAACCGCAAAATATGCCCCCACATCCTTGATTTTTGCAGTCTTAAGCCATGTTTTTGCGATCATCTTTACTGCCGTCCGATTGGCAGCATCAAAGACCAGCACACCGCCGGGGAAAGCGTCCGCCATCCCCCGCACCAGTTCCCGGACCTGCTGGGTCAGAAAGTAATAGAACACTCCGGAGGCAAAGAACACCGCCCCGCCGGAGGCATCGATTTTGCCAAACCATGCGGTGTCTTTCAGGTCGCAGGGGATATTTTGTTCTCGATCCCCGGCGGGCAGCAGCTGCTGCCGCAAGGCAATCACATCCGGGAAGTCCAGATTGTAGATCTTGCATCTACCGTTGTCGCAGGTTCTGCCGGTGTTGTCCAGCCCGCAGCCCAGATTGACCACCGCCGCATTGGGGTGGTCTTTCAGGTAATCCCGCACCTCGAAAGCAAGATCACCCTGCCGTGTGGCCACCTCCAGCGCACCAAAGCGCTGCATCAGGCTGCGGGAGTTTTTCTCTGCCTCTGAAAAGTCGTAGTCGATCTGGTCGAGCAGACGAACCGCTGTTTCATCCCTGTAAAGGTTCGGGTACAACTCCGTACACAGCTTCCGGGAATACAGCGGGAGGATCAGCGTCTCCTGCACGGTGTTTTTCTCAATTTTACATTTCATAGGTTTCTTCCTCAGTGAATAAAAACTGTCATAATTGCCGCCAGCATAGCCGCTATGACCGTCATGCCTATCGCCATGTGCAGGATGGATGCAAAAATACCCGTGCTTGATGCCCCTACTTCCGCGCCGTGACGCAGAGCCACTTTTTCTTTTTGTGTATCTGCACCTCGTGAAAACCCGCCTGCTCCAGACATGCCTTTAATTCAATGTCCTTGTAGATGGTCATGCCGCCGATGATCTGCGTCCACCTCTCGTCCTTGTCCGTATCGCCATTGCTTTCGTTGCAGATAAGAATTGTCCCGCCTGGCTTCAGCGTCCGCCAGACCTCACGGAAGCATCGGGGCAAATCAGGCCAAAAATAGACGGTTTCAAAGGCCGTGGCAGCATCGAAGTAGCTATCCTCAAACGCCATATCCGCCACACTGCCTTGCAAGACGGCGCAACGCCCCTCCTGAATTGCAGTTCGGTTGAGCTTTCTAGCCTTCTCCACGCTGACGGGCGAATAGTCGACGCCCTTGACGACGCCATGCGGGCATTTTTTCAGCAGCCGTTTTATGTTCGCCCCGCCGCCGCAGCCGCAATCCAGCACCTTGGCATTTGGCGCAAGTCGTAGAAATCGAAGTCCCCACCGCGCCACAGGGCTGTGGCCCAGATTCATCATGGCAACCATAAGTTTTCCGCCGAGGCCCACGGGCTTGCGGGTGTTTTCAAAGAACGACATCTGGCCCCTCCGATTTCGTGCATTCCGCATAGGTCAACGGGAACGAGGCCTTCAGCACCGAGCTTTTCTGCACCGCCCAGCCGTTTTGACGCAGGAAACGCAGGTATTCCTCGCTTGTCCACCTGCTGTGGAGGGGGAATCCCGCCATACTCATGAAAAAGGCTTTTGCCTTGCCGGAAACCGAGTTCCCCGCGTGGGTGAAGGTTGGAGCGATGAGCACGCCGTCGTCCTTCAGCACCCGCCTGATTTCTTGCAGGGCCTTTTCCGGATGCGGCACTATGTGAAGCGCGTTGGACACAATCACCACTTCGAAGGACTTCTGTGCATAGGGCAGGCGGAACATATCTTGTACGGAAAAGTGCAGCTTTGCGGATTGATTGTCCCGCTTTGCTTCAAGGATCATCTTTGCAGAGGCGTCCGTAGCCTCGATGTGCGCCGCCGCATTTACGATGCTCTTTGCGATAAGCCCCGTGCCGGTGGCAACCTCCAGCACGGTTTTTGCTTTCACTACCGGCCGGATCAGCCCATACATCTTCTCATACGCCGCCCGGTCGTTTCGCATGAAACGGTCGTACCGACTGGCATTCTTGTCCCAGAAACCCTTGCGTTCATGCATGGCTGTCGCCCCCAAACAGTTAGAGCTATCTAACTATAACACACGAATCATGCAGTAAGATGAGGCTAACCTTCTTTTCTTGGCTAAGACGCATCTCTTCGGTTTTCGCTTATAGCGGCGCGAGTCAGATGCTAGGCTGGAGCTGAAGAAGGAGCTTGGCGGACAGGTAGGTCGATACCGGTTCCCGGAACGGTGATCCAGCCAATTACACCAGGGCCCTAGTCATTGAGTGGGAATAGAAAATTCCTTAGCTATGGAGGTATAAATTTGATTTCCTTTAGGATACCCCCCCATAACTATATGAATTGACCTGCTGACTCCAATGAAGATTGGAGGGTAACGGCCAGGGGTGACGGCCCAGCGAGTGTTATTTTGCGAGCTATGCGCGTTGAAAGCGACCTTTCGTGGTATAAACTACTTGCCGGAAGCCGCGGCTTTCAGAGTACGGCTTACGTGTACGTTTAACCTCCGTGGGCGACGGGGTGCCGCAAGGCGTAGAATATCGCCCACCTGTAGGGGCCTGCAGCGATGCGGGCCCCGCTTCGTATGAGGGGGCGCAACCGATGAAGACCGTATCCATCTCCCAGGACTTCTTCGACCTCGTCGAGGGCGACCGCGAGCTCATGCTTAAGCACAATCTCCCCTGCATCGTGGTGGTGAGGCTGCGTTTCCGCGGGAAGCGCAGGGACTTCGCCGTGCCGCTGCATTCCAACATCGCCCCCAACGTGCCCAAAGACCAGTACTTTGCGTTGCCACCCCGCCCCACGACGAGCCCCGGCTGTCGCCACGGCATCCACTACATCAAGATGTTCCCCATAACCAAGTCCTACCAGCGCCGCTTCAGGACCGAGGGCTCGGCCTACTACGAGACGCTCCAGCGCATCATCGACGGCAACACCAAGCGCATTGTCTCCGAGTGCCAGGCGTACCTCGACCGCTGCGAGCGCGAGGGAAGGCCCCGCTTCGCCGTCGACATCGACCGTATCGTGGGGCTGCTGGAGGGCGAGAAGTAGGGCACCTCGGCTCAGTCTCGAGCCATGTGGAGTCGCTCCGCATTTTTGAACGCCGCGTGTGCGTCCCAAATACTTGAGAAACAAGCTGTGAAGTGCAGTGGCTCGAAGCGCGCCTCCGCCTCATCCGCGCGACGCTGGCTTCTTGCTTGAGCCGACTCCCGCTTCATCGCTTCCCGCTGTGCTGCGAGCGCCTGTTGTGCCTTGGTGCTCACCGCGGGCCGCTTAAGGGCTTTCGCTGCCTCGCGAGCGCGTCGCTTGGGATTCTTCGCGGGCTTGCTTGTTTCCGTGGCCTCGTCACCGAAGAACGAGAGCTTCGCCCATTTGCTTGTAACGAATTGCAGGATTTCCTCATTGGACGGTTCTGCACCGAAGACGATGCGGACGACGCCGTATCTGCCGTCCTCGACATGCTCCGCCAGCCCGACCCAGAATTGGCCGTCATGATATACGGTCAGGGTGGATGACACGCTGATCTGCATGGTTGGTTCCTCCTTTATGTAGATGACCATGCAGAGAAGGGACAACCAAGGAGGCAGGTTACTGATGCGGACTCCCGCACGCCCACGACTACCCGACGGGGACTGTGTTTTCATCTCTGGTGCCCGCATTGTAGCACGCGCGGATTTACGATGTTGATCGCCGGCGCCTAGGCGGAGATGAAGGCGGTTCGATCTAGGTCAAGCCGGTCGCTCGTTCATGAAGCGGCCGATTCCCTGAAAATAAAAGGCGCCCAGGAGGACACCTACAGGCTATCTTCGAACTACTTGGTTTGGGGCAGACGGAGGAAAAAATAGGGCAGAATCGCTCTCACGATCCCGCCCCGCAAACCCGAGGGTTTCTAACTGGCTCCATTATTCCGGGCTTCTCAGTTCTGTCATTGACCCAGGTATCACCCGTCTCCTATAGCGAGTGAATATAAAAATAGGGCAGAGTCGCTTGCGCAAGTCCGCCCCTAAAACCGTGAGGTTTTGCTATCTGCAGGCTATTCTACCAACCCGAGCGATTCTGTCAACCTGCGAAGGAACTCGAGCGCGGAGCGAGCTGCGGCGTCGGGCCCCTTGTCGGGCAGCGCCTCGGTTTCTCCGTCGGCCCTGGCGAACATCTCGGCGAGCTCGGATGCGGCGCGCGAGCGCGAGGAGCCCTCGGGTACCAAGCCGGAGTGCGCCACGAGCACGGTCGCGACCTCCTGCATGGCCGTATTCCCCATCCACTTCCTCCTGGTCGCCTTGGGGATTCCCACGGCGGCGACCCTTCGGGAGACGCCACTGGACGCCGAGCCCCGGGCGGCGCCCCTCTCGGCGAAGCAGTTGATCAGGCACGAGCCGTGCGCGGCGCAGTTGCGGACGGACTTCACGCGCTTGAGGTCGTAGTGGGAGGCCTCGAAGCGCCTGTCGCCCCATCGCCTGGCGCAGAAGCGCACGAAGTCGATGAGGGTGCCGAACGAGGTGAGCTCAAGGAAGGCCCAGGCAGGCATGTCGCCGGAGTACTTCGCGTAGAGGCTCGAGCTGTAGGGGCTGCGGCCGCTCATCTTGAGCTCGCGCAGGCGGTACTCCCTGTTTGCAGTGGTAAGCGATGCCATGTAGTCGGCCACGATGGCGTAGCCGTCCTCTCCACGGTCCTCCATCTCGCGAAGCAGTGTCACCTTCTGGAAGTGCTCGATGTCGAGCGTCATGCCGAGCAGGGCGTGGCGTAGCTCCTGGTCGAGCGCCGCGAGCAGGCGTAGCTGGCCGAAGTCGAGGTCTACGTAGCGGCCGTCGCGCAGGCCTCCCTCGTATTTCGAGAAGAGTTTGCGATAGGATGCGAGCTTGAAGAAGTTGCACTTGTCGCGCAGGTAGTCCTCGGCCTCTTCCTCGGAACACAGCTCGAAGGCTACGCCCTTCTGCTTGAGGTGCTCTATCTGCTGCTCGATCGTGAGGATCGGCTTCCTATCGTGGGGTTCGGCCATGCTCGTTCTCCTGTCATAAAAAGTATTGCCTATTTTACCAGCATGTTCTCGACATTCGGTGAAGGCCTCATCGTCGACTCATGGGCAAGCCGCCTGATACGACTCCCTTTCCCTGCCAGCAGCGCAGTCGCCTGACCTGCGGCTTTGGAATCGCGTTGGAAGCCGCCCTCGACCAATCATTTGCAGTTGTTGCGAGTGGCTTGTGCGTGATGCTGCGGTTGAGTTCCAGAAACGGGCGATTCCGCCCAATCGGGCATCCGAATCACGGCCGGAAGCTCCTTTGGGACAAAAACAAAAACTCAAAGCCCTGAGTTTGAAAAAAGTTTTTGAAGTTGTCCCAGCTTTTGTCCCCGAAGCCGACGAGACGCGACATCGCGTCATTCGGCGGCACGCGTTCCGTGTCGATGCCGAAAACTGGGTGCAACTGGAATGACGGGACGACAGAACCAAAGCCACCAGCGAAATAGTGGGAATAACAGCCCTCGAACCCTTTGGTTCGAGGGCTTTCTTTTTGCATCTTTACCTGGGAAAACGACCCAATTATTCCCGTGTGTCCCTACTGGGCGGTACAACGGAGTACTCGGCGGTACGGGAATAATTAGGCCTGCGGGAATAATTCACAATTCGGGTCCCCCGAAGGCCGATTTCGAGCGGATGAAACTGACTTGAAACTGCGAGGCGGATTCAAGCCCTCTTCAATTGCATTCGCCCAGGTCAACAAATGGGAATAAAGAAATGCGAAAATCGGTTTCCGCAGTTTCAGTGACCCCGAATGCCGCCGAATAACGCCGTGTATTCTGAGCGTATTGCTTGCATTGTTGCATTATTTTCCACAATGCAAGCATGGAATAAATCGAAGTCATACGAGCCACCAACGACATCGCCTCTTCCCAAAGGGGGCTCTTCACATCTGTGCAGGCGAAGGTGCTCGGCGTCGAGCGGTACGCGCTCTCGAGGCTGGAAGGGCTCGGCAACATAGAGAGGCTCGCGAAGGGCGTCTACCGCATGGGCGGCTCACCGAGCACGCGGGAGGAGGACGTCCTCGCGGCCTGACTGTCGATCGACCCGGGGAGGCGCCCCGTCGCCATGGGGGCGACGGCTGCATGGCTCTACGGCATCGGCGAGGTCAGCCCCTCGCCCTACGAGTTCTGCACGCCCGAGAGAAAGCAGACTAAGCGCCCGAACCTGATTCATCAGGAAGCGCCGCCTCGACCCGAAGGACGTGGCGATCGTCTCGGACATCCCGGCGACGAGGCCCTGGCTCACGGTGGTGGACCTGATAGACTCCGGGGAGGAACTGAGCCTGGTCGCGAACGTGCTCGCGGACGCGCTCGAAAGGGGCCTCGTCGAAGACGAGGGCGCGCTGAGGGAGAAAATCGACGCCGGGGGGCAAAAGCCGGGATGCCGGCGGGGGCCAGCCTGTACGATTCGTTAGCTAGGAGGCGGGAAGAATGACGTACGAGAACGGCGATCAGCTCGACAGGGCCCTGAAGAGGGCCGTTCGCGACAGGGGCGGTGACCCCGGGGACGGCTGTCGTCGGGCTTTGCGCGACCGGTTCCTGCGCAGGGTGTTCAGCAACCCCGACGGCCGGTTTATCCTCAAGGGCGGAAGCGGGCTGCTCGCGCGCATCCCCGACGGCCGCGTCACGCGCGACATCGACTTCGCGACGGCATCTGTGTTTGATAGCGTTCAATTTACGGGTTGGGGCTGCGGTGGAAATCCTGGACCAAAAGAGGACCAGGATTTCCACCGCAGCCCCAACCCGAAAATCAGGCTTGACTAAACACAGACGGTCTGCTGCGCGAGTACTTCCCGAAGGGGACCGGCTTCTCTGCGGTCTCGGACGAGGAGGTCGAGCGGGTGTACGATGCCATCAACGCAGGCCCCACAAGCGCCTGGGGTTCAGGACGCCCTACGAGGTCCACTACTCAGGGGTGTTGCAGTTGCTCTGAGAATTCAAGCTCGAAAAGGCGCAAGCAAAGGTATCTTGACTACGCTCTAAAGCGTGGCGTGAAGTCCGGCATCGTTGACGCGCTGAGGCTTCAGGGAATTGCCGCGAGCGAGGTTGATGCAGTTTCTGTTGTGGTTGACGAGCATTCGACTTCGATCGACGGAAAGTACAACCTGGCAGAATCGGTTGATGAGGAGCTGCGCTGCGGCATGTTCAACCCAACGTGGCAGACCTCCTACCCTCCTGTATTTAGCGACTGGCTGCCCAAGATTCCAGTCTCCTATGTCGACTCCTCCAAGGTGGCTATGGTGAGGGCGGCTGACGTGACGGCGAACTGGGCATTTATGGCCGAGCGCGACAAAGAGACATATCCGCGAGCCTACGAGATGCTATCAAAGGCGACGGTCCTCGGGCTTCTGTAGCGTTGGACATGTAACTATCTGTCTTTTCAAAAGCCGTGAAGATCTTGGTGGATGATAAATTGCGATTTGTCGACCTGAGCGACGAAAGAGGCGAACTCTTGCTGAAGCTCAAGGGGAGGCAAGGGAACCGTCATTCTCTTTAGAGCTTCTTTGGTAATTGCCTCCCTTGTTGCTCCAGCCGCTCTTGAGCCGTTTAGCAGGAGTCTCTGATACGAATCACTGATCAGCACCGTGTTCAATAGCACCGGCAGCATCCGTTTTTGGTCGACTCTGACAATTGAGACATGCTGATTAACACGTCCACCAGCCAATTCATCTGGCAAAAGACATGAACGAGCAACCGAAGCGCCAGTAATATTCAGAAGCACGTCACCCTTCATCAGCGTGACGCCTTCTAGTTTTGCGGCTTGTTCATCATCAATACAAGCAAGGTCCTTCCACACGAAACGACCGTTGTGAACATTCATACTTCTGACCAGCGGAACACCTTCGGCCTTGTATGCCGTTTTGCCACCTCGTGGCGTTGCTCCGGAACCCAACTTGGTACAGAGGTCTTCAAGCCTAACGAAAGGCCATTTTTTACCATCGACCGGATCGCCAAATACCTCTACAAACCGTGATTTGACTTAACAGATATACCTTCTATGAGAGTCCCTTACGTTGTCCTGATCGACCATTGCGTACATCAACGTTGTATCAATCTTTTGATGGCCAAGCAGCTTCTGCACCTGCTCGATGGGCATTCCTTTTCCAATTGCTTTGGTGGCCAGCGTTCTCCTGAACTTATGTGGGTGGACGTGTTTGACGCCTGCTTTTGTTCCCAAGGAGCGAAGGCGGAGCTCGACTCCGCTTACTTGCAGCCTAGAACTCGGCTTTGTGAGACTACAGAATAGCGCGGCGACGTTATCGCTGCGTTCTTGCAGGTAGTTGTTTAGGTGCAGCTTTGTAGTCGCATCAAAATAGACGACTCTCTCTTTGTTGCCCTTTCCGAGTACAATGCACTCTCGCCGATTTAGATCAACGTCTTCTCGATTGAGCGAGACGAGTTCGCCTATTCTCATCCCTGTTGAACTAAGAAGGTTGATGATTGCCAGATCCCTCTTGCAAGAACAGGCGTCTGTGAGGGCTATAAGTTCTTCATCAGAATATACGGACTTGACCGTTCTCTTTGAGCGAATCTTTTTAATGCGTCGTGCAGGGCTTTTGAGTATATGGTTCTCGTCTTCAAGCCAAGAGAAGAATGACGACAGGATGCGCCTGACGTTGTCGACGGTGATGCTCCCTGCGTTATTACCCATGGGATATTCGCTCAGGTATGTTCGTAAGTCATCTGAACTAATCCGGACAATTGGTTTTTTGATTGCTTCGAGCGCCCTTGTAAGTGTGGCCTTGTAGTACCTGATGGTCTTAGGCGAGCATCCCTCGATGGTTTTGGCTGCGAGGAATCGCTCCATGTACTTTGAGGCCTCGTCTTCGACATTGCTGAGCGCGTTCACTTCAAGTTCGATGCCCCTGAGTTCGCTCATAAGGACGCTCTCGAGATACGAAAGCACTTCGCCGCTAACGAGTGCCTGCATTTTTGTGAGAACCGCGTTTGCTATTTCGATCGTCGTGTGCATCAGTTCCTCCCATCCCGATATGGATGGGAGGAACGTATCACGCGAGGAATCGGTCTAGAAGGGCGTCGCGCTCTGCGGAAAGGGCGTCGACCTCTTGCTCGAGTGCAAATTGCGATTTGTCCGCCTCGGCAGCGAAGTCGGCGAACTCCTGTTGGAGGGACAACGGGGGAATTGCAATGGGAATAGCGGCCAAGTCTGCTGCGCTGATGTTTGCCTGATGGACACTTCCCTTCGCTATATTACGAAGGACTCGCTTTCCTTCCTTTGAATTCAGGTAACCAGATACATATTCGGCAGAGCTGTGGTCAGCGAACCTTACGCACACGATGTACCCAGCAATAACCATGGTCTCTGACTGATGAAAAACGCAAGTTTCCCAACCTTGTCAATGCTGTTGGTTCGATTAAAAAGCATATCGCCATAGCGGACGGTAGCATTTTCGAGAGCTTGGCCCTTTAGGGTGATTCGCTTTGTATCGGTTAGGTCAAGGATGCCGTCGTCGGTGATATTGTTCATTCGGATGTAGACATAATCGCCATCGGCGCCGGCTTTTGCTGAAGTGCCGTAGTGCATTTCTATGCTGTAGTTGCCGATTGTTTCGACTGGCCATGATGCGTGTGTCTTGGTTCTAAACATCTCGACAAACCGTGATTTGACGCTCTCCTTGAGAGCGGCGATTTGCTGTCGTTTGCTATTGATTTCATCTGTTAAGCGATTGAAATCGTCGATGAGGGCTCTCTGCTCGGAGAGCGTCGGGACTGGGATGGGGTATTTGAGCAGCTCATCCTTGTCTCCGCGAGGCCTGCCGGTTCCCGTGAAGGTGGACATATCGTAGTCGAAGAAGTCCTTCTGCCACAGGAGCAGATGGAGAAACTCGGGCAATAGGCTGTCGGTATTTATGCTTCGGAATACCAAAACGTCCTTGGAGCACGCCCCATCGCGGTCTGCGAGCCAAATCTTCTGCAGATAGGGGCGAATATTGGAGACGAGCGTGTCTCCCTTCTTGTATGCGGTGCCAGCACTTGCCGGAAGCTCTCCACTATAGGTGGTTATGCCGCCACGGTCCTTGACCATGTTTTCCGTTGTTACGTAAGTGTCGGTGGTGATGGAACTCTGGGCCACGCTGTTGGTAACGTAGGATGTGATGTCTCTAAGCGTCTTGACTACGGTGCCCTGGGCGAACGAGCGGGGCTTGTAGAAAGAGCGGGGAATCGTAAGAGTCTCGTCGAACTTATCGGCATCAAAGTCAATGAAATCGGCGGTCTTGGCATAGTAGTAGTACTGGGCAAGGTCGCCGGGCTCAACTTGCTCGCCGGAGAACCATGCTCTGATGATGCCGCTTAGCGAGTTCGTGTCGTCCGATTCGTTGTCCGAATAGAGCACGCCCTCACCATCGATGGGCTGTATCCCCTCGTTGCCTTTGCGATTGCTCCATTTGTAGCCAAGGAAAGAGGCGATTTCCTTGGTCGTGTTAGGTGAGTTGATGATGAGCGTCTGTTCGCCGCAGACGAGACCCCAAACGCGCAGGCGTTTGCGCTCTTCCTTGTGCGCATGGCGATAGAACAGCTCGTTCTCTGCTTTGAGCCGTGAGTTCTTGTCGGCCGCCTTCCAAGTCTTGCTCTTCCGAAGGGTCTTGAGCTCCTTCGATGATTCGAAAAGATGGCAATAAACGCTGAAGTGGCGAGTGTTTGCCCATTCGTTCCAGTTAGCCTCTCCTGCGAGAAAAGCCCGGTAAGTATCTCCGTCTACATTAATTGTGCCGAGATAAGCGTTGAAAGCGCTTTCGTCTCTCCAGCCAGTGAGCTTCCTGCGCTCAAAAACAGCGTCAACGAAATCAAGTGCGTTCGCATTGCGGGGCGGGATCTCGTCAAAGCGACGTAGGAACATAATTGCGACGTTTGTTCCTGTGGCCGCGAATGTGCCTGATCCAAACCTGGCGATGGAGACGATCTCGAAGGAGCTCAAAAGCACATCGCGTGCGGCCATGAAACTCGAGCTCGTGCTCTTGTCGAGGATCGAGGTGGGGAGGACGATGGCGGCGTAGCTCCGGGCCGAACAAGCTGTGCCGCACGCTCGACAAAGAGGGTCTCGATTTCCGAGCCGCTATCGCTGATGGTTTCCAGCACTTTGAGTTCGTTGTTGTGAAGCTTGAGATGCGGTTTGAAGGCCGCTACAGAGTACGGGGGATTGGCGACAAGAATGTCGAAGCGTCCCCTGTCGGTTCGGCTGTCGATTCCCTTGTCGGGATAATTTTCAAGTCCGTCGCCGAAGACCACGTTGCTCTGCCCTGCGCCATGCATGTAGAACGAGACCTTGGAAACGCGAGCGAGTCGATAGTCCTTCTCGATGCCGACGAGATTGTCTCTGACCCAGTCGGCGTCTCCGAGGTCATCCTCTATGGTCGGATCATATTGGCATGCGGCGTCGGAGATTTCTTCGAATCCTTCTGTGAGAAAGTGCCCCGCGCCACAGGCGTAATCGATAACGCGTGGATAGTGCACGGCACCAGCCTCGTCCTGCACGATGCTGTCGAGTGGGAGTGACTTCCAAATAAAACGGGTGATGGGCACAGGTGTGAAGAATTGGCCCTCGTTTTGCTTAAAGCCCTGATTAAGGAGCTGTTCGAAGAGGTCGCCCAAGAATTGAATGTCTTGAGTTCCTACGATGCGATACGGCTGTAGAAGTTGCACCGTCTCTACGAGTACCTTGCCGTTCTGAAGAAAGAGTTCCTCGTTGTGGACGTCTTTGAACGCAAAGTCATTGTTGGTATAGAACTTGAGCTTGCGCAGCGTGCCGTTCAGCTCCTCGATGAGCTTCTTGCGGTGCTGGCCCGTATAGTTGCTTATGAGGTTTTCGGCGTAGTCGTTGGGAACGTACAGGACCTCTTCCCGCATGAGCTTTCTCATGCCGTCTGAGTGGAGTCTCTGGAGCCTGTCCTGGAGCGTTTCGTAGGTGTCGCGTCCTTGGCGGTATTGGAACTCAATCTCCTGGGTTGGCATTTTCGAGAGCTCGTCTTGGAGCTTCGCGATAAAGAGCGCGATAAGGCGATTGAAGGCGTTCTCTTTATCGGAGACGTTGTTGTGGCGGAGGATTTCCTCGAAGCGGTTGACGATGCTGTCTTCGGCCCTGAAGTCGACAAGGTCCTTCTTGAGAAGGGGAGGAACCATCGGGTGGTATGCCGTCGACCTATCGCCAAAGAGGATGTTTCCCTCGACTTGTTGGTTGTACGTTTCCGTCCAAACTTGATGGAGCTGTTCCACTGTATGGGCGTCGCGGTAGAGCGCAATGGTGTCATCGCGTTTGGCGAGCGCGATGAAGTTCTCGTCATCGCTGCAGTTAATTGAAACCTGGTCTGGCACGATTTCGTTGTTGATGAAATCGCATGCAAAGAGTACCAACCAGCGAGTCGCGCGCTCTTGTTGCCAATAGGAGAGGAGTTGCCCTCCGTCTGACTGCATGTTCTTGAATTCGTTTTTGAACTCGGTTCCAGGGGTCTTGCATTCGACGATTGCGAGTGTGTCGCCCCTCTCGTCATTAATGCAGATATCAGCGCGGCCGCTCTTTTGTTCGTGCCCAAGGGCCCATTCGCGCTCCAGCTCAAGTGATTCGGGGCGATATCCTTTGTCGAGGAGCATGGTTACGCAGGCGAGTACGACGAAGTTCTCGTTATCGGAAAAGTTACAAGTTGTGTCTTTGTTGACTTTGAACCCCAGGTCTTTCGGGTAGCCGATGCGTTTCTTGGAAAAATCGACCGTGATTTGCGCGCTGGTCTCTTCCCAGGATTTCTGATAAACGGTGCCGTCGCCCGAGGGCTCGTAGCACAGAGCCCTAAGTGCGTCGCGAAGATTGTCCAGAGTAATCATCTAATGTCTCCGTAGCTGCGAGGTGAAAACACAATTCGCTAATTTTATCGCAGAGGGCGCCGTAAGAACGTAGTGTGATTGGCGGTGCTGCTGCTTGCCAGGGCATTTGATTGGATGATGACGCGCACGGGGCGGGATTCGCCAGTCCGCTAAGCCACGCTGGCAACAGTAGCGTACCAGGCGGTTGCTTGCAGAGATCCTCACGCGCGCCGTGCTTGAACCACTGGAGGTACGTGTTTCTCGTCGTGCGTCCATCGGTGGCCGATCCGCCTTTTACTAAACAAGTTTATCGAGCGCGCGAAGCGATTGAGCCAATGGCGAAGCTCCAACTTATTCGTCAACTCATGGGCAAGCCACCCGAGACTACTCATTTCTCCTACTAGCAATGAAGGTCTGCGACCTGCAGTTTTGCAAACTGCTTGAAAGCCACCCGATGAGATACCCCCGATTTCCACTTGGAATCGGGGGTATTTTTATTTACAGGCTTTAGCCTGTGCGGGGCGCGCAGCGCGCCGCATCAGAAACCACCCGCTATGCGGGTGGGGCCAAACGGCTTTACAAAGCCGCCCCCTCGCCGGACACTTGCGATTGTTCAGGCCGCAAGGAATCCGAGTCGAGAGGGCGGTGGTGGCGTATGGCCCAGAAGGCCTACGGCCTGTCGCACACGAAGTGGACGTGCAAGTACCACGTCGTGTTCACGCCGAAGTATAGGCGCAAAGTCATCTACAACCAAATAAGGTCCGACCTTGGGGAGATCTTCAGGAAGCTCTGCCAGTACAAGGGATAGAGGTCATCGAGGGGCACCTGATGCCCGACCACGTCCACATGCTGCTGGCGATACCGCCGAAGTACAGCGTGTCCAGCGTGATGGGCTACCTGAAGGGGAAGAGCTCGCTGATGGTATTCGACAGGCACGCGAACATGGAGTACAAATTCGGCAACAGGAAGTTCTGGGCCGAGGGCCACTGCGTGTCCACCGTCGGCCTGAACGAGGCCACGATCGCGAAGTACATCCGGGAGCAGGAGAAGGCCGACATCGCGCTCGACCGGCTGAGCGCCAAGGAGTACGAGGACCCCTTCGATAGGGCCGGGGCGTAAATAGCGCCGGTTTGACCGGCCCGTCACGGGTCAATCTGCAGTGCGGCCCGAACCCCGTGAGGGCCGGCGCCTTTAGACGCGTGCCGGAAATCCAAGGGTTACACCCTAAGAGCAAACCACCCCTTCTAGGGGTGGTTTTGATTTAAGCGTCCACGCATGAAACACGGCGCGATGAACTGCGCTGCTCGTCGCCCGTCCGCGCCGCCGAGAGCAGGGCGCCCAAATCGGCCTGGATCGCCTCTGCCTTGCTTCCAAGCTGCAACGGAGCCGAGTCGCCCGAGATGTTTACGCTCAAAAGGTGCGCATCCGGCAGCTTCGCGGTCATGCTCCAGAACGGGAGCGTGATGATGCCGGGGGTCATCTCGCCCACGCCGAGCTCCAGCAACAGCACGCGGTGATCGCTGTGCTCGCGCACGAAGCGCTCGTATCGTCCGAGGCTCTCGCGCCAGGCCGCACCCTGCAGAAACGTGTCGTCGCGCACCCACGGCACAAGCTGCCAGCCGCAATGCGGGCATCGGGGGATATCCTCGCTGAGGACCTCGAACCCCGCCATGCCCGCGAGCATGCGTTCGACGTAGGGGCTCGCGTCGAAGAGCTCGTCGCAGCATGGCTGCTTGCACTGAAGGTGCGCGAAGCTTCCCTGATAGTTACAGGTTCTCTCGTCGGGAAACGTCTTCTCGACTTGGATGTCTACATTGGTGCTCAGGATGAAGTAATCCTTATGGCCGATGAGGGACCGTAGGTCGAGATAGGGCTGCGAGGCCAGCTCGCGCAGCATGAAATCGATATATCGCGCGTAGTAGGCCCATTGCTGCTCGAGGCTGGGGTAGAGGTGGTAGAAGCCGTCGAAAAGGCTCTTGACTACTTTCGATTGATGCTCAGTGCCCATTGTATTCGCTACGATTAAACTCGGCACAGGGGATACTGGTTTTCCGTGCGAAAACGCTCATGCCGCTAAATTGAGCGACCGCCTGTACTGCAGCGGGATCATCCGCCCGAGCGATCCCTTAATCCGTCGCCCGTTGCGCCAATCGGCAGAAGCCACGCGTGGACGCTAATCGCTCGAGCGAATCGTCGTCGGTTTCCGTTTAACGATTTCTTTTTCCGCTATTATCTGACCCTCGGACTTCCTCGTGATAGAAGTAGTCCACGATCACCGGATGCCCCTGGGGGACTCTGCCATAAGGCATTTCGTTGTTCACAAAGGGGCAATCGTACTTCTTGGCCATTTCCTCGGCTTTTACTTCAAGCGCTTCAAAATAGCTACGGTTGCGCTTGTTATAGATCTCATCGTAAAGCGGTACGAGATTGGGATGTTTCTCGGCGATATAATCCAGGATCGCTTTTTTGAAACCACCCCGAAGATTGAGATTTTCGAGCCAAAACAAATCGCACCGATCCTTTACTCGCTCAAAAATCATCTCAAAATCCGTGATGCCGGGAAATACCGGGGACACGAAGCAGACCGTACGGATACCTTCGTCATACACCTGCTTCATAGCAGCGATACGACGCTCGATGCTCGACGCGGAGTCCATATCGTTCTTGAAGTTCTCATCCAGCGTGTTGATCGACCATGAAACGGTCACTCGTCCAAGCCTCTTCAGCAGATCGATATCCCGTACCACAAGATCGGACTTTGTGCAGATCAGAATATCTGCATCGCTGCCAATCAGCTGCTCCAGGAGTTTCCTGGTATTCCCGAATCGCTCCTCCTGTGGATTGTAGCCATCCGTCACAGAACCGATAACCACCCGCTGTCCAGCGTATTTCTTCGGATTCTTGATTTCCGGCCAATGCTTCACATCAAGAAAGGTGCCCCATTCCTCCTTGTGCCCGGTAAAGCGCTTCATAAAGGAGGCATAGCAATACTTGCAGGCATGCGTGCAGCCTACATAGGGATTGACCGAGTAGCCGCCTACCGGCAGGCTGGACTTGGTCATGATGTTCTTTGCTTCCACCTCATTGATGAGGATTCCATCGATCACTTCCGCCATGTTCTCTGCACCTCCAGCACTCTTTCGAATTCTTCCGGCAATTCCTGAATCATGTTTTCGTCCCCTATGACAGAGACGAGGTCTTCCTTCATAAACATTGGAATGCCAAGCGCGTGCGCCTGGTCCGTCAAAGACCATGCCCACTCCGGTTCCGTATGAACCTTCCTGCTCTGCGCCCCGGTCATGGTACCGACGACGATCCAGTTGATTCCGGAAAGGTCGACCGTACCGGGATCGTCGAATAGCGGCTCAAAAGTAACGAAGAAGTGATTTGCTTTGACGTTTTTCCGAAGGGCGTCGATACGCCACAGCTCCGCTTTCCTCGTCACCGTAACGCCGAACCATGCGTTTTCCAGGTCGGTATCTAAATCCAGCAAATCGGGTCTCTTGGTCAGGAACAGGAACTGATGCTGTGGATTCTCATGGATCTTTGCAAATACCTCGTCTCGCCATTCCAGCTTCCACCCGGAGAGATCGCTCATGCCGGTAAGGAGAAAGTTCTGCGGGCGTTTCTTTTCCATCATCTTGAGCTTGCTCGGGAAGAACGCAGGATCAGCGAAGTCGTCAATCATATGCCAACGTTTCACATTGTTACGGGCATAGCAATATGGACACCCCACCGTGCAGCCGATGACGATATTCATATTCTGAATCTGATTTTTGATGCAGATGCTCATAACGCCTGCCTACCTGCCTCTCCCGTAAACACGCAATCAGCCTTCCCCACCTTGCGGGCAAAAGCCTCGATATCTTGCTTGCAAGCAGCAGGCTCGCAATCGCTCAAATCGTATGACGTGCCGCCGTTTCGATAGACGGCCCGATGGGAAAACGATCGGCTGACAAGCCCGATGCCGAGCTTCTCGCACAGGGTCATCCGTGCTCCCTTTCAGCTATAAAAACAGGTGTCTATAAACAGTATCCTTGTTGATTTTCGCAGGGGCAATGAACAAACGCGTGCACCTGTCGATAAACGAACAGCTACTGGACATTGTCAAACGACTCAGATTGGAGAGGCGATGGGAGAAACCAAGATCGACCGCCGGCGGCGCTACACCCTCTCGGTCATACGGGAGGCGTTCTTCGCGCTGCTGGCCGAGGTCGGCTTCGCGAAGATGACGGTGGCGGACATCTGCCGCCGCGCCGAGATCAACCGGGGAACGTTCTATCTGCATTACGAGGATAAGTACGCGCTGCTCGATGCGCTTATCGACGAGGCATTGGCAGCGGCTCCCCCGCTTGAGGGGGTTGAATCGGCAACGCTTTGCCAGCGTTCGCCGGCAGACGACGATTATCGCCTGCTTTACTCGGACAGCGACGCATACGCTCGCGTAGCCCAGCGCGTCATAGAACGCGGAGCGGAGCAGATGGTTCCCTGGGTCATGGAGAAAACAGGGCTTTCACGCGAAGACGCCTTCCTGCTCTTCGTCCACAACGTCCAGGGCAATCTGGCCGTCAACCGCCTGCTCGGCTGGAGACGAGGCCCCGAGTTCGCCCATACCCAGGAGCTGCTCAACGCCTATTCCGAAGGGGGCTTACTGGCGGTATCCGCTCTTCGCGATTCCGATAACCCATCGTGACCTGCGATTCAGGAATACCAGCCTCCGAGCCCTCTCGTTCGGAGGCTGCGGCTAAAACCTCATTGCGCGTCTACCGCTCCGCGTTACTCGCCACCTGCCCGCGCCGCCGAGAGCAGCGTGCTCAAATCGGCCTGGATCGCCCCTGCCTTGCTTCCAAGCTGCAGCGGAGCCGAGTCGCCCGAGATGTTTACGCTCAGCAGGTGCGCATCCGGCAGCTTCGCGGTCATGCTCCAGAACGGGAGCGTGATGATGCCGGGGGTCATCTCGCCCACGCCGAGCTCCAGCAACAGCACGCGGTGATCGCTGTGCTCGCGCACGAAGCGCTCGTATCGTCCGAGGCTCTCGCGCCAGGCCGCACCCTGCAGAAACGTGTCGTCGCGCACCCACGGCACGAGCTGCCAGCCGCAATGCGGGCATCGGGGGATATCCTCGCTGAGGATCTCGAACCCCGTCATGCCGGCGAGCATGCGCTCGACGTAGGGCTTCGCGTCGAAGAGCTCGTCGCAGCATGGCTGCTTGCACTGAAGGTGCGCGAAGCTTCCCTGGTAGTTGCAGACTCTCTCGGCGGGAAACGTCTTCTCGACCTGGGTGTCCACGTTGGTGCTCAGGATGAAGTAGTCCTTATGGCCGATGAGGGACCGTAGGTCGAGATAGGGCTGCGAGGTCGGCTCGCGCAGCATGAAATCGATATATCGCGCGTAGTAGGCCCATTGCTGCTCGAGGCTGGGGTAGAGGTGGTAGAAGCCGTCGAAAAGGCTCTTGAAGCCAAAGGCTTGCTGCCAGTCCGTCATTCCGGCGCGCGCCATGCCTGCGCGGTTGTAATGGTTGAACCCGGCGGCGCTTGACATGCCCGAGCCGATGCCGACGATGATGGCGTCGGCATCGTCGATAAGGCTTCGAAGCCTATACGCTTCCCTCTCTAGAGACGGCATTGGGCAATCTCCTCGAAAGCCGGGGCCATATCGCCGTCAACGAGAATCGTCTCGCACGATGCATCGGGCGCCATAGCCTGGCTGTAGTTGAACACGATGTAGGTGGCGTGCTCGCAGACGTTCGCGATCTGGGCGAGCATGTGCTTTATGATGCCGTTGCGCAGTCCCACGCCAAGTTCGAGGATGGCGACCCTGCCGTTGCGATGGGCTTGCACAAGGCGCTCGAGCTCCTCGAGCTGGGTCATGGCGAGGGCGTCTGGATGGGCGAGGCGCCGCTCGTCAACCGACGTGCGCGTGCTCCCCTCAGTCTCGAGCACGCGCTCCTCGTCGAACCCGGCGCGCGCGAAGTGCCCGTCGATGTTGCATGTGACCACGAAGGTGTCGGCGTGCTCCGTAAGACGCCGCAGCCCGTTCATGAGCGAGCCGGGCTCATATTCGAGATACTCCTTTTGATGGAACCGCTCGGCCCATCGGCGTCGCACGCTGGCATCCGGGGAAGCGAGCCCCTGCAGTATGCAGCCGATGCCGTCTGCCTGAGCGAGGTCGCCGTACGCCTCTTGGAAATGAGCATCGGCGCAGAAAAGGTTGAGCCCCTCCGCCATGTCGAGTCCGTTGCTAGCGCCGATGATGACAAGATCCGCTTCGGCTAGCGCCCTGCCTATGCGAACTGCTTTCGCCGTCTCCATGCGCTACCTCCCCAGCGTCTTGCGCACGTCGGCAAGCACGTCGGCGATGTCGGCGCGAACGGTGAGCCCCCGATCCTCGATCGCGCGGGGGAGAAACTGCGTCTTGTTGTTTACGGCGATGTAGCTGGCCTGCGGTAACTGCGCCGTGAGGGCCCAGAACGGCTCCTGGATAAACGCGGGCGTCATGCGGCCCACACCCAGCTCGAGGAAGAGGATCCTCTGCCGTGCGTGCGCGTCGAGCCAGTCGGACACCTTGCGGTACTGCTCCTCGTAGAGTTCGCCCTGCAGGAAGTTGCCGTAGCCGCGAACCCAGGGGAACGCCTCTGCCCCGCAGTGCGGGCAGCGCGGCACGAGCTCTGTCGGAACCTCAAGGCCGTCTCCCATGGCCTCTACCATGCGGGAGACCGGCTCGACCGCATCCCACACCGCGTCGGTGCAACAGTGGGAGCACTGAAAGAAGCGGTGGTCGCCTTGGATCTCTGCCACTTTCTCCCAGGGATAGAGCTTCACAAACTGCGTGTCCTGGTTGGTGGTGAGCACGAAGAAATCCTTCTCGGCGAGAATGGCGTCGAGGTCCCTGTAGGGCTTGCGCAGCGGGGCGTTGAGCGTGGTGTCGAGGAAGGTGGCGAGGTATCCCCAGCGCGCCTCGGCGGTGGGCCAGCGGTAGAACGACCCCTCGAAAGCGCCCTTGAAACCGTAGCGCTCGGCGAATTTGCCGAAATGCCTGCGATAGGTTGCGTTGTCCTCGTAATAGAAGTCGCCGCCGCCCGCCGCGGAGAGCCCAGAGGCCCCGCCCACCAGCACGCAATCGGCTTCCTCGATCATGCGGGCGAAGTCCCTGATTTGCTGGTCGTAGGGCTCGGGCTCGCGGTCACTCAGCTCATAGGGCGTGCCGCCGCTGCGGTAGGCGGCCTGAAGGGAAAACGATTGGTTGGTGAGCTCGATAACGAGCTGCTCGTACAGGGTCACTGGATACCTTCTTTCAGCTATTATAAACAGGTGTCTATAAAAAGTATCCATGTCGATTTGCTTAAGAGCAATGAACAGCTTCGGCCTGCTGTCGATAAACGAGCGTTTGCCGGGCATTGTCGAGCGTTGCAATTGGAGGGGTAATGGAAGCGGGGAAGATCGATCGTCGCCGACGCTATACACTCTCGGTCATACGGGAGGCGTTCTTCGCGCTGCTGGCCGAGGTCGGCTTCGCGAAGATGACGGTAGCGGATATTTGCCGCCGCGCCGATATCAACCGTGGCACGTTCTATCTGCACTACGAGGACAAGTTCGCCCTGCTCGACGCGCTTATCGACGAGGCCTTGGCGGCGGTGCCGCCGCTCGAGGGAACGGAGGCGGGTGCCCTCTGCCAGCGTCCGCCGGCAAACGATGACTATTATCTGCTCTACTCGGATGACGACGCGTACGCCCGGGTGGCACAGCGCGTCGTCGAGCGCGGCGCCGAGCAGATGGTTCCCTCGATCATGGAGGAGACTGGCTTTCGCGCGAGGACGCCTATCTGCTCTTCGTCCACAACGTCCAGGGAAATCTCGCGGTCAACCGCCTGCTCGGTTGGAGGCGAGGGCCCGAGTTTGCCCACGCTCAGGAGCTGCTCAGCGCCTATTCCGAAGGGGGCATGCGGGCGGTATCGGCTCGTCACGATCCTCGTAGCTCGTCTTGACCGCATGTCATTTTAGGTAGGTGGCGTTGCTATGGGCCCTCTTTGATTTTCGACGTTGTATAAGGCAATCGCAATCGTCTTGAGCTTCTTTAGGGAACTTGAACAAGAGATATGGCCTGCTGGCGATTGATTAACACCATTCGTTTTGGTTACAAGAAAGCATGCTGCGCGCCTGCAGCATGAGGGAGAGGGAATCCTATGAATATCGTTGTATTGAGCGGCAGCCCGCGTAAGGGCGCTAATACCGATACCATGGTCGAGGCGTTTGCCGAGACCGCGCGTGAGGGCGGCCATACGGTCGAGGTCATCCGCGTTGCCAGCAAGAAGATCGCCGGCTGCTTGGGATGCCAGTACTGCTTCGCCCATGAGGGCGTCTGCGTGCAGAAGGATGACATGGCCAACGTGATTGAGTCGCTGAAAGACACCGACATGGTTGTCTTCGCTTCGCCTATCTACTGGTTTGATATCACTGCGCAGGAAAAGACCGCCATCGACCGCCTGTACGCCTTCGGTGCCACGGGATTCCCGTTCACCAAGACGGCCCTTTTACTCGATAGCCACAGCGAGGGTGTCTATGATGCGGCGATTGCCATGTACAAGTCAACCTGCGCGTACTGCAAGTGGGAGGACCAGGGCATTGTCACCATTAGCGGCATGACCAAGCGCGACAGCATGGCCTCCTCGCCCAAATTGGAAGAGGTGCGCGAGCTCGCCCGCAAGCTCGCCTAAGGACAAGAGGAGCGCATGGCAATCAGCACAAGCGGAAATGCTTGCTGCCCTTACCAAGAGGATTGCTGATTGCCATACAACGATGCTCCCGCGGACAATTCCGGTGTGCTAAAACGCCTTCTCGTTCAAGAATTCCCTGAACGCGGGGATGTCGAAGCCGACGAGGCCACGTCCACGTTCCCCGATAACGCCGTCCTCGAGGAGGCGGCGTTTGTATTGGCTTGCGTAGTTGCTGGCGACGCCCATGCGTTTGGCTATCTCCGAGACCCTGCTGGGGCCAGAATCGGGCAGCATCGCGAGCAAAAACTCAATGTCTTTATCGGAAAGCTCCTGATAGGTCGTTTCGAGAATACGATCGCGCAGCTCCATACGGGCAAGCAGAGAACCCTGCTGGACATCGGATGTACTGATTTGGGGCGAGTTTTCCGAAACATCCCAAGTGCGATATCCGACGAGCTGCATCATGTAGGGAAATCCGTCGACGGCCTTGACGGCATCCTCGAGCGCTTCTGGCGTGATTGAGCGTCCTCCTGCTTCAATGGTTTTACGAAATGCATTTGCAATCTCAACATCAGTGATTCGTCCCAGCTGATGATACTGGGAGCGTCTGAGGAACGAGACGGAATCGTTACGTAGCAACGCCGATACTTTGTAGGGCAGTCCTGCCATGAGTAGGGCAACTTTTTTACCTTCGCGTACAAAGTGCTGGTAAACAGAGGCAAATTGAAGCATTTCTTCGAGATCGACGGTGACTTCATCGATGGTGATGAGAAGTCCGATGTCATGTTTTTCGAGTTGCTTAAAGATGCCATTCATGCGCGTGCGCCAGTTGCCCTGAGCCTCTTGAGCGTATGTCCAATCGATGCCCACTGGGCCAATTTGAACACCGTTTATGCGCGCGTGAGGCTGTGAGAGGTAGCTATCTGCGGCTTCTTTGGTTCGCTCGATAATATCTTCGAGCATGCCTGGCATGGCGGAGACATTTGCTGCGATCCAGTCGTGTTCAAGCGCCGTTTCTGAAAGGAGTGAGAGAAGTGCCGTCTTGCCCGTTCCCCTTGCGCCAGTAAAAATGGTCGACAGGTTGGGATCTCCTGGGCCGTTGATAAAGCCACGGTTGATGTCGCGCAGGATATGCTCGCGACCCGCTAGAAAGGGAGGGACGCTTCCAAATGTTGGGGTAAAGGGGTTCTTGCTGTACTCCATGGTAGCTCCTTTGCAGGTTTTGCTAATTTTTGCAAGTTTTGCTAACTTTTGCAAGTTTTGCTAACGACTGACCAAAGGGCATCGAAGTAGTGACGCTGACATTTTTTACGCAGAAAAATAAGCAGAAATCAATTTATCTGCGTTAAAAAATAGTTGAGAAGAAAAACGACGAGTCCCGGGCGCAATGCCGTTGCGTTCCGGGCCTCGTCGCTTTGCGAAGTATCTAACGATCTCGTTGCCGTGGTACCTAGTCAAACAAACTCGGCATGTCGTTTTCCTTCATGAGGCACCGGCGGAAGGTAGGCTCTGCGCGGTGAACTTTTCGGCCGAGACGCCGGCGCCAAGAATCTCCTCGGTCGTGCCGACGGTGGTGACCGAGCGGCCCTTCTTGGCCGTAAAGGCCTGGACGCCCTGCGTGTTGGTGGTCGTCTTGGTCTTGAGCAGCGACGTGTTGAAGTTCATCAGGCGGTAGTCGCTCGAGACCAGCGCGATGTCGCGATCTTCCTTGAGCACCTGGGCATACAGCAGCTTGCTGCCACCGTAGATGGCGTTCTTGAGGCGCTTACGGTTGGTCTTGGTGACGTATCCAGAAAGCGCGACGCGCACCACGCGGCCGTTCTCAAAGACAAACAGCACGTCGGCCTTGTAATCCTCGGGGTCGATGACCCAGATGACGCTCTCGTCGGGTTCCATCTCAAGATCGGTCGGCAGGTACGAGCCCAGCTGGGCCGACTTGGTGTCCTCAAACGCTGCAACCTTGCACTTGTACACCTGGCTCTTGTTGGTAAAGACCAGCAGCTCGTGGGTGTTGGAGGACGGGAACTCGATAAAGGGTTTGTCGCCGTCCTTGTACCTGAGCGTGGTCGCCTTCTTGAGCACGCGGTCCGTCATCTTTTTAAGGTAGCCATCGCGCGAGAGCATGATGGTGACCGGGTACTCCTCGACCTCGGGCTCCAGGCTCACCTCGATGACCTCATGGGGCTCGATCCTGCCCGTGCGGCGCGGCATCACGTACTTTTTGTTGACCGCGGCCAGCTCGTCGCTGATGACCTTCTTGATGTTCTCCTCGCTCGAGAGGATCTCCTCAAGCTCGGCAATCTCGCCCTCGAGCTTGGCGATGTCCTTGGTGCGGTTGAGGATGTACTCCTCGTTGATGTTGCGGAGCTTAAGCTCGGCAACAAACTCGGCCTGGGTCTCGTCGATGTCGAAACCCTTCATAAGGTTGGGCACGACCTCGGCTTCGAGCTTGGTGCCGCGGATGATGGCGATTGCCTTGTCGATGTCGAGCAAGATCGCCTCGAGGCCGTGCAGCAGGTGCAGGCGCTCGGACTTTTTGCCCAGGTCAAAGTTAATGCGGCGGCGCGTAGACTCAATACGCCACTTGACCCACTCGTGCAGGATCTGGCGCACGCCCATAACGCGGGGGTAGCCATCGACCAGCACGTTGAAGTTGCACGAGAACGAATCCTGCAGCGTGGTCGAGCGATAGAGCTTGGCCATGAGCTTGTCGGGGTCGACACCTCGCTTAAGGTCGATAGCGATGCGCAGGCCCGAAAGGTCGGTCTCGTCGCGGATGTCAGCGATCTCCTTGACCTTGCCCTCCTTGGAGAGCTTGACGATGCGCTCGATGATGACATCGGTCTTGGTGGTGTAGGGGATCTCGTACACCTCGATGATGCGCTCTTCGGGAATCCAGCGCCAGCGGGAGCGAATCTGGAAGCTGCCAAGGCCGGTCTCGATTATCTTTTCCATCTCCTCGCGGCGGTAGATAATTTCGCCGCCGGTCGAGAAGTCGGGCATGGGCATGTACTCGAGCAGGTCGCAGTCGGGATCCTGCAGGTAATGCATTGTGGCGGTACAGACCTCGTTGAGGTTGAAACCGCAGATATCGGATGCCATGGCGACGCCGATGCCCTTGTTGGCCGAGACGAGGATGTTGGGGAACGTGGTGGGCAGCAGGCGTGGCTCCTTCATGGCGCCGTCGTAGCTGTCGACGAAGTCGACCGGGTCCTTGTCGATGTCCTTGAAGATCTCGGCGCTAATGGGGGAGAGCTTGGCCTCGGTATAGCGCGAGGCGGCGTAGCTCAGGTCGCCCGAATAGTACTTGCCAAAGTTGCCCTTCGACTCCACGAAGGGGGCGAGCAACGCCTCGTTGCCGGTGGCCAGGCGCACCATCGTCTCGTAGATCGCGGCGTCGCCGTGCGGGTTGAGCTTCATGGTCTGGCCCACGATGTTGGCGCTCTTCTGGCGCTCGCCCTTGAGCAGACCCATCTTGTACATGGTGTAGAGCAGCTTGCGGTGCGAGGGCTTAAAGCCGTCAATCTCGGGGAACGCACGCGAGACGTTGACGCTCATAGCGTAGGGCATATAGTTGACCTCGAGCGTCTGCGTGATCGGCTGATCGGTGACCTCGGAGTGCAGGCCGATGACGTTCTCGGCGTTGACCTGCTTTTTCTTGGGCTGGTTCTTCGTCTTCTTCTTTGCCACGATTTCCTCTTGAACTTCTTATGGGCCGTCGTTATCGATTTGCTGCTACTGCAGGTCCAGCTGGTCCAGGTATTCCTTGCCGTGCTCGGAGATGTGACGCTTGCGGCCCGCCTCGTCGTTGCCCAGCAACAGGTTGAACATGGTCTCCATCTTGGTGACGTCCTCGGGTTCTACCTTGATCAGGCGGCGCGTCTCGGGGTTCATGGTGGTGAGCCACATCATGTCCGGATCGTTCTCACCAAGACCCTTGGAGCGGTTGATCGAGCACTTCTGGTCGCCGATCTCTTTGAGGATGCCGTTCTTCTCGAGCTCGGTGTAGGCAAAGTAGGTCTTCTCTTTGCAGTTGATCTCGTAGAGCGGCGACTCGGCGATATACACGTAGCCCTCGTCGATAAGTGTGGGCACCAGTCGATAGAGCATGGTGAGCACGAGCGTGCGAATGTGATAACCGTCGACGTCGGCATCCGTACAGATGATGACCTTGTTCCAGTTGAGGTTGTCCAGGTCGAAGGCGCCAAGGTTCTTGATGCGCTTGTCCTTGATCTCCACGCCACAGCCCAGCACACGCATAAGGTCCATGATGATGTCGGACTTAAAGATGCGCGGGTAGTCCTCCTTCAGGCAGTTGAGGATCTTGCCGCGGACGGGCATAACGCCCTGGAACTCGGCATCGCGCGAGGTGCGAATGGCGCCTGCTGCCGAGTCGCCCTCTACGATGTAGATCTCGCGACGGCTCTTGTCCTTGGAGCGGCAGTCGATGAATTTCTGCACGCGGTTGGCCATGTCGGTCTTCTGCTGCAGGTTGGTCTTGATGCTCTGACGCGTCTTCTCTGCGTTCTCGCGCGAGCGCTTGTTGATGAGGACCTGCTCCAGAATCTTGTTGGCGGCGTCTTTGTTCTCGATCAAGTAGGTCGAGAGACGCTCCTTAAAGAAGGCGGTCATGGCCTGCTGGATAAAGCGGTTATTGATGGCCTTCTTAGTCTGGTTCTCGTAGGACGTCTGGGTGGAGAAGCAGTTGGTCACCAGCACCAGACAGTCCTGGACGTCCTGCCATTTGATGCCGCTCTCGTTTTTGTTGTACTTGCCCTGTTGCTTGATGTAGGCGTCGATGGCGCTGGTCAGAGCACTGCGGGCCGCCTTCTCGGGCGAGCCGCCGTTCTCGAGCCACGATGAGTTGTGGTAGTACTCCTGCATCATGAAAGTGCGCGAGAAGCACATGCAAGCAGTGATTTTTACGTTGTAGTCGGGCAGGTCCTCGCGATCGCGACCGCGACGGTCGGCCTCGATAAAGAAGGGCTCGGTAAGGTAGTCGGTACCGACCTTCTCGAGCACGTAGTCCTCGATGCCCTTGGGATAGCAAAAATCCTCTTCGGAAAACTCGCCATCGTCGCCCTCGATGCGCAGGCGGAAGGTCACGTTGGCGTTGGCCACGGCCTGACGGCGCATGGTCTCGCGATACCAGTCGTGGGGAATGCTAATCGAGGTAAAGACCTCAAGATCGGGGCGCCATTTGATGGTGGTACCGGTGCGGTCTTCGTCGCTGGGCTCAATCTCGAGTGCCTTCTTTTTGGCGCCGACGACCTTGCCCTTTTTAAAGTGCAGGGAGTATTTGTTGCCGTCGCGCCAAACCGTGACGTCCATGTACTCGGAAGCGTACTGGGTCGCGCAGGAGCCCAAGCCGTTGGTGCCGAGCGAGAAGTCGTAGTCGCCGCCCTGGTTGTTGTTATACTTGCCGCCGGCGTAGAGCTCGCAAAAGACGAGCTCCCAGTTAAAGCGCTTCTCGGAAGGGTTCCAGTCGAGCGGGCAGCCGCGGCCGTTGTCCTCTACCTGAATGGAGCCATCGCGAAAGACGGTAAGGGTGATGAGCTTGCCGTAACCCTGGCGCGCCTCGTCAACGGCGTTGGACAGGATCTCGAAGGCAGCGTGTGCACAGCCATCGAGTCCGTCCGAGCCAAAGATGACGGCAGGGCGCAGGCGTACGCGCTCCTCGTCCTTGAGCTGGCGGATACTGTCGTTACCATAGTTTGCGGTGTTTTTTGCCATACTCGCTCTCTCGGTGCTCCTTTGCTGCGTTTAAGTCATATAGATAGTCAAGGTAGCATAGCCCAGGCCTCGGACGATTCCATCTAACACGAATTCCATCGAACAATCGTTCGGTTAGATAATGAATGCTTGGGATGCGGGTGGGGTCTGTCCTATTCAAACATCTGCGGCAGGTCGATGAAGACGGTTCGATCGCTTTCGTCAGCTTCGAAGCCCGAACGGGAGAAGAATCCGCAGCGATGGCACTTGAGCCCCGTTGCCTCGACTTGGGCGATTTCCTCGTCGACCATTTTTTGCGTGACGGGGGATTTGCGGAACTTTGCTTCGTAGATGCGTAGCCCTCGGGGTCTTGCGTTACCACATCGAATTCGCCGCTCGTTTTGTTTGCGGGATCGTCGTACCAGTACTTGCCTATGGCATCGAAAGCCGGTTCGATCTTGCCAGTCCTGTTTTGCCGTACGAGGTATTGACGGCAGATCTCCTCGAACATATGTGGAGTGTAGTTTTCCTCGAAGTCTTGGGAGACGTGACGATCATAGAAGACTTCCGGGTCGAGCAGCTGACGCGCAGAAGCATTGCGGAAGACGTAGCGATAGTAAAAGAGCGAAAGTGGGTCCACCACAAAGTAGCCAGACTTGCGCTTATTCGTAGGGTCGTTGATGGGTGCACGCTTTTGGACGATTTCGAGTGACATGAGCTTGTCGAGTACGTCTGCCATGGCCGGACCGCTCGAGACGTGCGACTGTGCCAGCACGTCCCCCCAACGGGAGTAACCTTGTGCGAGAGCCCCGAAAACTTCGTTGGCGTTGGTCATCTTCGAGATCTCGGCGTTGAGATAGGACGGTACTTCGCTTTCTAAGCGGGCGCCAGGTTCTGTGACGAGCTCGATGATATTGTCGCGTACGCTTTGGGACTGATCGATGAGGCGATTGTAAAAGGGGATGCCGCCAAAAACGCTATAGAGCCGCACCTTGTCCTCGGGTGAGAACGCGGGATAGAACTTTGCAGCGTCAAAGTAATCCATGGGCTTAAGCTCAAGCGCGAGATCAATTCGCCCGTAGAGGGGGTTTCATGCTCGATGAGAGATTTCATAATCTCAACATAGGAGCCGCACAGGACAATGTTTAAACGTGAGTCTTCCCTGTGAGCGTCGATTGAGGTCTGGAGAATGCTGTCTAAGCCTTTAACCGCATCTCTCAAGTAGGGGTATTCGTCGAGAACGAGGGTAATGTTCTTGTCTTTGGCTTGGGCAAACAGAAATTCGATGAGCTCGCGGATGCCCGTGAAGGCGAGCGGAGGAAAGCTTAGCGCTTCAGCAGCAAGGGCGGACAGACTCTCGAGGTTGTCTGCCTCGGAGGTTTGGCGGCACTCGTAATAGATCGTTGCGACGTCCGATAAATCGGTTAGCGCCTGCTTGATGAGCTCACTTTTGCCGACGCGACGCCTTCCGTAAATGAGAACATTGCGCTGCTCGGGCGCATTGAGTGTTTTCTTAATACGGGCGAGTTCAAGCTCCCTGCCAATGAATTCCACTTACTCGGTTCCTTCCGACTCGGTTTTGTCCGAGTTAATTGTATCGCATGAACAAGTTTATGCTCGAGTTTACTCGGACAAAACCGAGTCGGTTCTGTCCGAGTAAGTTTGAATAGCGAATCGAAATTGTTATGTCCACATGGCGATGGCGAACATGGTTTCCATAAGCGCCGCGTTCGCGCTTGTTATTGCCGCAATGCGCTGTGTCGCTGAGGCGCAGATCGTACCGCTCGAAAGCGTCTTTTGGTTGGCGAACCTGGCCACGGGCGTGTTCTGCGGTGCGACGATTTTCGCGGCCACGTTTGCTGTCCTGTGTGCAACGTTTTTCACGGCGAAAAGACGCCGTGCCAAGCTCGAGGCAGAACTCGACTCCTCAGACGACATCTAATGCGCAATGGGCCGGCTCTGGGTATCCAGAACCAGCCCATTTTGATGTTCGATTAGCCGAGTCGGCGCCTCTCACAAAAGTAAGTAGGAGCTAGCGAGGCCTATCCGAATTGACCTCATTGGCGGTGTCGGTTTCGAGCGCCGTGCGGCGGGCGCTGTAGGCGACGAGGCCGGCGCCTGCCGCGGCGAGTGCTGCAGCGGCTGCCGTAAGGGGAGCGTTGACATCGCCCGTGCCCGCAAGTGCGCCCGCTTTTCCGGAGCGCTTGTTATTGTCGTGGTCCTTGCTACTGCCGGAGCTGCTTCCGCCGGAGCCGCCGCCCTCGTCAGTACCGCCGCCACTTGAGCCGCTATCGCCGTCCGCCGTCATCGGGGCGTCGTGAAGTCCTGTCGTATCCGCGCTGTCGCATACGCCGACCTGAACTTCTGAGCGTTCGCATGCCGCGTCGGGCACATGGAGCTCGTGCAGTACGGCACCCAGCGCCGAGTTTGCGCCCGGTCGAATTTCCTCGAGCGTTACGGGATCGAGCGCCACCAGGTCACGCGCCTTCGCATACAGCGTTACGCGTTTGCCCACTTCGTCGCTCCAACTCTCGGGGATAGCGAAGCTCATGCGGAACTGTGCCGTGCAACCCGGTGCCAGCACGGCGTTGCCGTTGTCGGCTACCAGCGGGTGCGTTGCAAAACGTGCACCCAGCGTCTCGAGCGCGTATTTCACGCGTGCCATGTCGTTGGCCGAAGCGTCCTCGGCAAGCTCTGGATCGTAGATCGAAGCCATGCGTGCGTTCGCTCCGAACCCGATGGATGCGCTGGAGAACGGCTGGCTGGAGCTCTCTCGGTACAGATCGATCGTGCCGGCGGTCAGCAGGGTGTTGCCGTCGTTTCGCACCGTGACCATGAAGGATTCGCCTGCTGCTCCGGGCACCACCGCGCCCGAGGTAGCGACCGCGCCCGTCGGAGTGGCACACGCCACCAAGGGCACTTCGATGCCGTGCAGCTCTGCCTCGCTCTTCTCCGCGCTCACAATGTGCGTGGCGAGCGCGGAGAGCATGCCTCCCGACGTCAAAAATGTCGTTATCTGATCGACGGGATGGTCCAGCTCGCACATCACGAACGGCTCCGTGAACAGATCGCCTGCCAAGGTGCTGGCGAAGATGCGGAAGTGCTTGCCCATCACTGCTACCGGGTTGCCTTCTTCGTCGTAGGTTTGCCCCACCTTGCCATCGGTGTTCTCTATATAGAGCGCGCACCTGCCGTTGTTGCTTACGCTAAACGATGCCGGGCCACAGCCTGCGGCACCCACGGGCTGCGTTGCAAATGCCGATGCGCCTCGCGTCCAAGTAATATGCTGCAGCTGCTCGTTGACGGTGGCCAAAAAGCCCGAATGTTGTGGCCACGGCACCGCATGGGGCACCGTGGCGTCTGGTGGCATAACGCCCCAGCCCGCAATGGACTGGCCGATCACGGCGTACGATGCGCAGCCGCAACCGTCTGCGGTCTCGTACGCAACGGGCACCACCATTTTGCCGTTGATATTCTCGGGCTCGCTCAGCTCGATACTCGACGGTGCTTGCGGAAAGCGAAGAACTTGGCGGAACGTCAGGCTGTCGCCCGAAACGTCCGACCACAGGGTAAAGCATTCCAGCGCAACCTCGGCCTCGCTGCCGAGCGCCTTCTCTGCGGTGGTTCCGCGGCGGTGGAGGTAGGCACCCGACAGGCGTCCGTCGACCAGCGTCTTGCCTACCGTGATGCGCGGGCACTGCAGGCAATGGTAGCCATCCTCTTGCAGGCGGCCGCGCGAGATGCTGCGCCATGACGTATGCGACACCACGCGGATCTCGTCATTACTTATGCGCAGGCGCACAACGGACAGTATGCCGGCTGTGCTTGCCGTATCGAAAAGGGTGTTGTCGCCGGCGGGGCGCTCGCCCGAGACCAGCAGCACGTAGGCGTCCTGGTTTCCTCTTCCGTCCGTATATTCCACCACGTCGAAGTCGTAATCGAATATGCCGTTGCGCTCCACGTCGCCCTCGCCAAACCCAAGGGGAAAGTCCACGGGCGTGGGAGCGGACCACGTGCCGTTTGCCTTTGTGTGCACCACCAGGCGCGAGCGGCCATTGTCGCCGTAGCGCACCGAGGCGATACGGAACAAGCATTCTACGCCGGCAATCATCGTTAGCTTCATGTGGGCTTCGCTGAGCACGCCGGAAAACAGCACGTTGTCGCTCGAGGGTTTTATGCCGCCACGCTCGTCCTCCGACACGCCGGCAGAATTGGCGTTCGGGTCCGCAACGGCGTTCGTTGACTGACCGATGTAGGTGTACTCATACATCGGTGCGGCATTTTCGTCGTTCTCTATCAGCGCATGGACGAAATGTTCGACCTGTCCCGTGTCGTCGCTCTCCGCGTTCGCCTCGAGCTCAATGCGCGTGACCGTTTGATCCCAATCGCGCACGACAGGCGCGGCGTTTACGGCAGTGGCCTTAACCTCGGCGCGTGCGAGCAGCTCGGCGTTGGTGACGATGGTGGCCGATGCGATAAACTGCGGCACACCACCTGCCTCGGCGTTGCCGGCCGAGCCGAAGCAGGCATCCAACGTATAAGGCGTATTTCCACCCAATGCCAGCTCAGAGCGCTGGAGTACATACTGGTCGCCATTGTTCACCGACATATTCCACGAATCGATGAGTGTGGGCCACGACCCCGACCAAGCCTTGGTGGTCCACTTGAACATTACGAACTGGAGTATCACATCGACATCGACGTCTGCACCCACGCGCAGCCGCGGAAGCTGGTGTCCATCTGCCTTCTCGTACCCAATGAACAGCGTGAGGGATGCGGCACCGCGCACGGCAGACGAAGCGACGCCTGCAACGCCGGCTCCAAAGGTGACGGCAAGCCCGATCTGGATGGTGAACGAGCCCGACGTGTTGGAATAGTCGAGCGAAATGTTCTTGAAAAACGCCGCGCCGCTGCCGTGCGTGTGGGCAGCCACAGCGAGCGCCAGCTTCGCCAGCACCCAAGGGTTGACGTTTAGGAAAAATGGCACCGGTCCTAGGGTAAACTGCTCGGTCCAATTGAGGTCAGTTCTTACCTGGAAGAGGGCCTTAATATTGCCGTATGCGGGGTCGTTGTTGTTACCCCAGGTTTTGCCCACCCAATCGTAGGCGAGCGAGCCGTACAGCTGTGTGGCGATATCCATCGTGAACAGCGGCGTGCAATGGTGGCGAAGGAGCTTGGTGTTTCTTGGATCGGTGCCCGAACCGGCACTCATACTTTTGTACTGATTCCACTTCCCCTCCATTTCGTCGAGGTAGCGGTTTGCCTGCTTGGCGCCCGACTCGCGCGGTGACTTCTTCCAGTACTCCGGATCCGGATTGCCCGAATCGTTCATATAGCTGGCTGGTTTGTATCCTCCGCCAAACAGCACGTATCCAGCAAACGAGAAATCGAAGAGGATCGGAAATGTGGGCATCCAGCACGTGAACTTATTACCACCGATGCCGGGAAACGATGCGGGGAAATCAAACGGAGTGATCTCTTGGTCCATAGTGGTGGGGACGATAGTGGTCGATCCGGATTCCGCCTTTGCCGCCGGCGCGGTAACAACGGCCATGGGGGAGGAGAGCGTGTAGGTTTTGCCCTGGTAGTCGAGGACAAAGCGCAGCTTGCATCCTTCTTCCAGAAGGCTCGACGCTGCATCGAGGAACTTGTCTTCGAGTGTGAACGTCGCCAGACTATCCGCGCCCGATGCGCTGGCCTTGATCTGACCAATCTGCGTGACGGTTTCGGTTGAGCTGCCCGCAGCGGGCATCACTTTATTGATATGCAATGTTGCCTGCCCGCCCTGCGGCAGATGAGCCTGCACGGTAAAAGCGTGCGTGTCGGGCTGGTCGTTTGCCGCTTCGTCCGCTGGCATTGCCATAAACGTGGCGTCGGCGTACTGGATGTCCCATTCGTCGAACGTGAGCTGGCGGAAGTACGGCTCGCCGTCGGAAAGCGGACGTGTGGGTGCGGTTATGGCGGTGCCGCCCTGGATACGCGCAAGGGGAATCTCGACATCACGGTAGCCCGCCATGCTAATGGAGATGCCGCCGTTAAAGTCGTACGCGTCAAGGAGCGTTGCCTCGTCCACGTAGCCTTCCGAAAGAGGGGCGACCTCAAAGATGGCCGTGCCTTCGTCATCGGTCGTGGCGGTTAGCTGCTTGCCTACGGCATAGCGCGATGTGAGCGTGACCTGGGCACCTGCGATGGGCGTATTCTTGTTGGCGACGTCGACCACGACCACACCAAACATGGTGCGCGAGAGAACGAGCACCTTGAAGGGGTCTTCTTCGTCGGCATAGGCCGCGGTGGGCGCGAACGGCAGCAGGAAGGCATTTTCGCTTCCCGGCACGCGAGGCAACATAATGCTCGCCAGCGAGGACGCTCCAGCAACAAGTAACGAACGGCGATCAAGCATCTTGGGCTCCCATCCCGCAAATATCGGTGGAAATAATCCAATTTTGCGAGAAGACGCTTCGTGGCGGTAGTGCCGTTCAAGGGTCAAAATGTCCAAATTGATCGAGCGAAGCGCCGGGTTCCGGAACGCGTTCGATGCGCTTGGCAGCCCGGTCGCTAACGCAACATGTGCGCGACCAGCTCGGCGCGTGTGCCGATGCCAAGCTTTGCGTATACGCCGGATAGGCGGTTTTTGACGGTGCCCGGCGATACTCCCATATGGCCTGCGATTTCAGCGTTGGTCCATCCGCGGCAGGCGAGCATGGCCATGGTGAACTCTGTGGTCGTTAAATCGTCGGCAACGTCCTCGCCCGAATCGGGGTTGTGGATGCGCCGCCAGCCGTAGCTGAAGCGGTACGTGATCTCGATGATGCGTGCGAAGTCGTCAGGGTATTGCGTTTTAGGCATGCCTCGATGAGCCCCTGCAAAAGGCCGTGGTGCTCGCCAATGAGCTCGATAAGGCCGTCGGGGCGCGCAATGTCCCAAGCGGCTCCAAAATGCGCTTTTGCGGCGTCGATGTCCTTGAGGCTCATGCATGCCATGGAAGCTGCCAGGTGCAGGAACAGTTCCGAGATGGGATAGCTTCCCTGTTTCATAATTAGGGCGTTTTCCGCCATGCCCAGGCTGCGGCCGTATTCGCCGCGCAGATACAAGGCGTGCGCCATCACGTAGCTGGCGAACAGTCGCAGGCCTTCGTAGGTGCGCCGCAAGTGGATAAAACTCTTCGGCAGATACGGGGAAGGCAAGTGCAGCAGGACGCTCGCGGCCGAGGCGAACAGGATATGCGTGGCGTGGACGGCGGGCGATTCCTCGTCGGCCGGCGTATCGAGGATGCCCGCAAGGCACCGGCGGGCGTCGGCGATACGGTTGAGCGACAGACTGGCGTATCCGCAGATAAAGCATGCGGAATAGCGCAGCGCGGGATCGGTGACGTCAAGATAGGGGTGCGCCGTCTTGGCGGCGAGTGCGGCCTGTCCGCGAAAGTACAGCGCTTCTGCCGTGGCGATGGCGCGTGAATCGGGGTCGGAAATGCCTGCAACCGCAGCGTCAATCTGCCCCGGCACAAAGGCGGTGCACATCAACGGCATGGGAACGCATGGGTAGCCATCGCAGTCCATCTTCCATCTCCCAACAGCTGGCAACACTAGCAGCAATTGTACTCTTGTTGCTCGGGACTGGAATTTGTGGGTATCGCCTACGATTGTGCCGAACGTATAAAGGAAGAGTCTATTGGCGATGCTCCCAAGGTGGCTACCGAAGTCTAGCTGACCTTGGGATATAGAAAAACTGCCGCCCCTGCAAAAAGCTCTGTCGCAGCGATGGGAAACGTATCTCGTTCTGCATATAATGAGGTCATATGACGGTGCGTCTGCATACGCGCGGCGCATTTCCATCGAACCGAGAAGGAGCTCTGCATGGATCCCAACAAGCGTCCCGACGACATGGTACGTATCACCACTCCCGAACTTGCCCAGGCGTTCATCGAAGAGCAGGTCGCTGCAATCCGCGAGCAGATCGGCGACAAAAAGGTCCTGCTGGCTCTTTCCGGTGGTGTCGACAGTTCGGTTGTCGCGGCCCTGCTCATCAAGGCCATCGGCAAGCAGCTCATTTGCGTGCATGTTAACCACGGCCTGATGCGCAAGGGCGAGAGCGAGCAGGTCGTCGACGTCTTCAAGAATCAGATGGATGCCAACCTGGTTTACGTTGACGCCACAGATCGCTTCCTGGACAAGCTCGTGGACGTCGAGGATCCCGAGGCCAAGCGTAAGATTATCGGCGCCGAGTTCATTCGCGTGTTCGAGGAGGAGGCCCGCAAGGTTGGCGATGAGGTCAGCTTCCTCGCCCAGGGCACCATCTATCCCGACATCCTGGAGTCCCAAGACGGCGTGAAGGCTCACCACAACGTGGGCGGTCTGCCCGAGGATCTGCAGTTTGAGCTCTGCGAGCCCGTCAAACTGCTGTACAAGGACGAGGTCCGCGTCGTGGGTCGCGAGCTCGGCCTGCCCGAGAACATGGTTGAGCGCCAGCCGTTCCCCGGTCCCGGCCTGGGCGTCCGCTGCCTTGGTGCCATCACCCGCGACCGTCTTGAGGCGCTGCGCGAAGCCGACGCCATCGTGCGCGAGGAGATCGACAAGGCCGGTCTGACCATCTGGCAGTATTTTGCCGTCGTGCCCGACTTCCGCGCAACCGGTGTGCGCGAGGGCAAGCGCGCCTACGATTGGCCCTGCATCATCCGCTGCATCAACACCGTCGATGTCATGACTGCCGAGGTTCCCGAGCTCGACTGGGCGCTACTCAAGCGTATTACCGCTCGCGTCACCGCCGAGGTTCCCGGCATCTGCCGCGTGTGCTACGACCTCACGCCGAAGCCCGTTGGCACGGTCGAGTGGGAGTAGGCTTCTACTCTTTTGGGCGAATTGCATTGACAGGGAGGGGGTCCCGCGCAAACGTGTGCGGGACCCCTTTCGTTTTACTGTTCGGTTAATGCTGCGGATCGTTTTGGAAGGCTTGCGAGCATAGTGGTCCCGTTCTCGGAACTTGCTTCGACCTCTACAGCGCCACCGTGAAGCGCTGCAATCTCCCAAACGAGCGCGAGTCCGAGTCCTGCGCCGCCGTATGCCCTGCTGCGGGATTTATCCAGGCGAAAGAACGGTTGGAAGATGCTCTCGCGGTACTGCTTGGGTATTCCCGGGCCCTGGTCCTCGACTCGCAGGAACACGCGGCTGTTGTTGTCGCAGATGGAGACGTTGACAGTCGAGCCGGGGCGGCTGTAACGGATGGCATTTTCGACCAGGTTAAACACCAGCCGATAGAGGAGCGTGTCGCTCCCGATTACTAAAGCGTCTCCAGCACAATTGAGGGCTATGCCCTTATTTTCGGCAAGTGGCGCAAGGTCGGTGAGGACCTCTTCGGACAAGGGACCAAGTTCAACATCGTCCTCGCAAGGAACGCTGCGGAGCTCACTCATCTCGAGCAACACCTTGGTCATCCGCGACATCCGCTCAGTTTGTTCTTGTAGCAGGCCGAGCAGCTCGGCTGTTTCGGGTTGCAAACCGGAGTGCTCGGAGATGAATAGTTCAATCTGTGCTTGCATAAGGGCGAGCGGGGTGCGAAGCTCGTGTGCGGCGTTGCCGGTAAACTGACGCTGTGCAGAGAACCCTTCGCCAAGACGAGCGATCATGTCGTTGAAAGAGGCGCTGCATCGTTGTAGCTCGGTGGGCACATCTTCATTGAGTCTAATTTCGCTTAGGTTGTCAGGCTGCACACGCTCAACCTGAGCTGCAAAAGCCCGTAGCGGTTTGAGTGCACGGCCGCTCACAAAGTATGCCAGCGCGCCGCCAAAGAGTGTGACTCCAGCCGTGATGTACCAGGCTGTCGTGCCAAAAGACTCCTGTGCGTCATTTACGACGATTGTGACCTTGTCATCGAGGGCCGCTTTCGTTGGGTCGAACGCCTGGAGCGAATCTTCGCCGGTTGCGTTAAAGGCCGAGATGTCGCTGCCGATGGCGTCCATGTAGCGCATGCCCGTATAGCCGACTAAGCAGTTCGTCAGTACGCATGCCGCACACGTCAGCAGTGCCGTCATAATCGTTATGCGCCATTGCAGCGAAAGCCCTTTCATTCTCCACCCTCCATAACGTAGCCCTCTCCAATCCGATTGCGAATCGGGTCGTATCCCAAAGCGCTGCGTAGCTTTTTGCGGAGCGACGAGATATGAACGCGGGTTGCGTTGCTAAAGCTGTTCACGCTGCTATCCCAAACGTGCTCGATAAGCTCCTCTTGACTTACCGGACGCCCCTGATTAAGCATCAGGTATTCCAAGATTCCCGTTTCCTTGCGCGTAAGAGATAAAGCCTCGCTGTCCACGGAAGCGATGCGCGCCTTGGTGTCAAAGCTCAGCGATCCGCAGGTCAGGATAACATCGCTTTGCGTAAAGCGCCTGAGCGTGAGGCTGCGGATGCGTGCCGCCAGCTCGTCTAGATGGAACGGCTTAGTGAGGTAGTCGTTGGCGCCCGCATCGAGTCCCGCTACCTTGTCGGCGACCTCGACGCGGGCCGAGAGCACGAGCACCTTAGTTTCGCAATCAGTAATTCTGAGTTGCCTGAGCACGGTCATGCCGTCAATATGGGGGAGATTGAGGTCGAGCACGACAAGATCGAAGGTCTCGATATCGAGCAGATCGAGGGCCTGCTGCCCGTCGTAGCAGCAGTCGACGCTATAGGCCAAGTTGCGCAGGCTGCGTGCGATTGCATCGCACAGCGCCCGCTCGTCCTCGACGACCAAGATGCGCATAACGTTCTCCTTGCATAGTCATTCGCGCTTAACACGGATTTTATAGTCGGTATGGTCCAATGGGTCGCGAAACGAAAGGAGTGGTCAGATTGTTCAAAGCGATTAAGCCTGTGGCGCAGGTGGCTTTGCTGATCGTTGGGGTAGCCATGGTTGGCTTTGGCATTATGCGCGGCGAGGCAGATGCCGTGCTGGCCAAGGCAATCAGGCTGTGCTTGGAGTGTATCGGAATTGGTTAAAAGAAAAAATACCGTATCGCATCTTTTGGCGAGATTTCGCGGATTGATTCAGGCGGCGGCAACGCTTGCGACCAATATTCACCTGCCAACTTTGCCAAGGGAGGCATCTACCAGGGGGCGGGCAAAGCCGTCTGCGTGCCGGGGCTCAACTGCTACTCGTGTCCGGCGGCCTCGGGTGCGTGCCCCATCGGGTCGTTTCAGTCGGTGGTGGGCTCGTCTAAGTTCAGCTTTTCGTATTACGTCACCGGAACACTCATTCTGATCGGCGTGCTGCTGGGGCGTTTTGTATGCGGCTTTTTATGCCCGTTTGGATGGCTGCAAGAGCTTCTGCATAAGATTCCCGGCAAAAAGCTCTCGACGAAAAAGCTCAAGCCGCTCACGTACATCAAGTACGCCGTGCTGCTGTTTGCCGTGGTGCTGCTGCCTGTCTTGGTGGTCAACGATGTGGGCATGGGCGACCCGGTCTTTTGCAAGTACATCTGTCCGCAAGGCGTGCTCGAGGGCGCGATTCCGCTGTCCATCATGAATACGGGAATCCGTTCCGCGCTGGGAAAGCTCTTTACCTGGAAGCTCGCGATCCTCATTGCGGTTGCGGTGTTGAGCGTGCTGTTCTACCGCCCCTTCTGCAAATGGATCTGCCCCCTCGGCGCATTCTACGCGCTCATGAACAAGGTGTCGTTGCTGGGAATTCGGGTCGATCATTGTAAATGCGTCTCGTGCGGCAAGTGCGCCAAGGTGTGCCAGATGGACGTGGACGTTACGCGTACGCCCGACCATGCCGAGTGCATTCGTTGCGGCAAATGCGTGGGCGCGTGCCCCGTCGATGCTATTAGCTTTCGCTACGGGCTGGGTGTGACGGGCGACAAACCCGCGCAGTCCACGCAAGCCTGCGAAAACAAATAGGTACCTATATAAGTTTCGATATAAACGGAGGAACCATGAAACTGTCAAAAATTGCGGCTCTGTTGATGCTGCCCGTGCTGGCGCTGACTCTCGCGGCGTGCTCTGCCCCCAAGGGCGACGCGAAGGGTGCTACGAGCGGCGATGCGCAGATTGCCGAGCTCATAGCGCAAAAGCCGTCGAGTGCCGAGGAGGCGGCCGAGCTGTACCAGCAGCTGCTGCAAAAGGAAAACGAGATCTTTGCGAGCGATAACGCCCTATGGGAAAAGGTGTTCCTTGCGGCCAACAAAGACACTCCCATGATTGAGGACGGCAAGAACTACGGTGACTTCTTGCTCGATACCATCGAGGGCGCCAAGGATCAGTTTGCGGCTGACGAGCTTAAGACGCTTAAGGCCGGCGCGCAGCAGGTCAAGGAGATCGAGGACAAGCTCATGGCGCTGGAGAAGGAGTTCCCCGGATGTGGCAGCACGCCCGGCGAGGGGGAGAGTGTTGATGCCTCGACCGCGGGCATGACCAACGGCGAGAGCGGGGAGACGAAGTTCCCCAGCTTTAAGGGCAAGGACTTGGACGGCAACGATGTAAACAGCGACGAGCTGTTCTCCAAGAACAAGGTCACCGTCATGAACTTCTGGTTTACCACCTGCAAGCCGTGCGTGGGAGAGCTGGGCGATCTGGAGAAGCTCAACAAGGAGCTTGCCGAGAAGGGCGGCCAGGTCGTGGGCGTTAATTCCTTTACGCTCGATGGCAACAAAGACGAGGTGGCCGATGCCAAGGACGTGCTTTCCAAGAAGGGCGTGACGTATAAGAACATCTGGTTTAAGTCGGACAGCGAGGCCGGAAAGTTCACCTCCAACCTGTACTCGTTCCCGACCACCTACGTGATCGACCAGAACGGTAACATTGTGGGAGAGCCGATCATGGGCGGCATCAACTCCGCTGAGCAGCGCGAGGCGCTCAACAAACTGATCGATCAGGCACTCGCGAAGAGCGAGCAGTAGGTGCGAATGTGACAAAGGGACAGTCCCTTTGTCACATCATCGATGATAAGTGCGGGATGGTGCGCCATGCGGCGTGCTGTCCCGTTCGTTTTTGGCGCGGTTCGTTACATTCCTCACTGGTATCGGCCAAAAATGAGGATAGAGTAGGACAAACGCGCCGAACGTGAACGGCGGGGGAGCGGGCGAGCGCGCCCGCGCGAGAGAGGTTGCCGTCCATGCTGGATCTCAGGGTTATTTGCAAAAGGTACGTTACGCAGTCGTTTACGCAGGTAGCGCTCGACAGCGTAAGCCTGTCTTTTCGCGATAACGAGTTCGTAGCCATTCTGGGTCCCTCGGGTTCGGGTAAGACTACGATGCTCAACGTCATCGGTGGACTCGATCATTTTGATTCGGGCGATCTGCTGATCGACGGCATCTCGACCAAGGACTTCAACGACCGCGATTGGGATGCCTATCGCAATAATCGCATCGGCTTTGTGTTCCAGAGCTATAACCTCATTCCGCATCAGAGCATTTTGGAAAACGTGGAGTTGGCGCTTACGCTCACGGGCGTGGGGCATGCCGAGCGCCGCCAACGTGCACGCAAGGCGCTCGAGGCAGTCGGTCTGGGCGAGCACGTTGACAAGCGCCCGAGCCAGCTTTCGGGCGGGCAGATGCAGCGCGTGGCCATTGCCCGCGCCCTGATCAATGACCCCGAGATTGTGCTGGCTGACGAGCCGACCGGCGCCTTGGATTCAACGACGTCCGTCCAGGTCATGGATTTGCTCAAGGACGTTGCGCGCGACCGTCTGGTCATCATGGTCACGCACAATCCCGAGCTGGCGTACAAGTACGCCACGCGCATTGTCAACCTGGCGGACGGCAAGGTCACCGACGATTCAGATCCCTTTGATGCTGCCGAGCCCGCGCGTCGCGAGGCCAAGCCCACGCGCAAAACCTCGATGAGCTTTGTGACAGCGCTGGGGCTTTCGGCGCGAAACCTTTTGACCAAGAAGGGCCGTACGGCTATGACGGCCTTTGCTGGTTCGATCGGCATTATTGGCATCGCGGCGATTCTGGCGCTCTCCAATGGCGTAAACGGCTACATCAAAAAGGTCGAGGAGGACACACTCTCGAGCTACCCGCTTACGATTTCCAAACAAGATTACGACCTGTCGTCCATGATGGGCGGGCATGGGGCCACGGATGACGATACGTCCAAGAACGAGGGTTCGTCCGACGACGGCACCGACGGCAAGGCTCAGGGGACCGATAAGATCCCTGTGGTCACGGCCGTAAAGGATATGTTCGCAAGCGTTAAGTCCAACGACATGACGAGCTTTAAGGCATGGCTCGATGCCGGTGGCGACGGCATCGATAAAGAGGTCAACGCCATTCAGTACGGCTACGGCGTGACGCCGGTTGTCTATCGTGCCGGCAAGGGCGATGAGAAGCCTGTCCGGCTGGTGCCCAACGCCATGACCGAGGCCATGAGCGGAGGCGCGAGCTCGGCGGCAACGGTGAGCATGGATTCCATGGGAACCTCGGTCTTTAACGAGATGATTGACGATCAGAGCCTGCTCGACAGCCAGTACGATGTCGTTGCCGGCCATTGGCCTACGTCCGCCAACGAGGCCGTGATGGTGCTTTCGAGCCGCGGAACGGTGGGCGACTACACGCTCTACAGTATCGGCGCGCTGGATATCGATGAGCTTAACGACCTGGTTAACAGTGCCATGACGGCCGACGGCAAGGTCAAGACGCCCAAGACCGGCAGCGACTTTACCTACGACGATGCACTGTCCACGACGTTTAAGGTGTTGTCGCCGGCCGATGCCTATCGCAAAAACGAAGAGACCGGCATGTGGACTGACATGTCTGGCGACGCCGACTTTATGAAAACCAAGGTTGCCGACGGTATTGACGTGCGCATTGTGGGCGTGGTGCGACCCAACGAGACGGCAAACGCGAGCGCATTGTCCCCGGGCATTGTCTATACGCATGCGCTGACTCGCCAGCTTATGGAGCGTGCTGCCGATTCGCAGATTGTGCAGGAGCAGCTTGCCCACCCCGAGACGGATGTCTTTACGGGCAAAACCTTCGACGAGCTGCAGGGCGAAGCCAAGCAGGGCGTGGATTTGGGCAGTATGTTCAGCGTAGACGAGGCGGCACTGAAGAGCGCGTTCTCTCTCGATGCGTCTGCGCTCTCGGGCGCAGCCGGCGGTATGGACCTTTCTGGTCTCGACTTGTCCGGGCTGGACATTGACCTTTCGGGTGTTGGGAGGGACATCGACTTTAGTGACATCATGGCCAAAGCGCCGGCCCCAGATTTCTCGGGCATCTTTGACGGTCTGGAACTCACACCCGAGCAAATGCAGCAGGTGGGAGCACTTGCCAACCAGCTGTTTGAGGGCTTTATGCGCTCTGATCAGTTTAAGGCGCTGTCACCCGAAGACCTTAAAGACGCGTCAAAGCTCGCTGCCGCATTCTCGGCATATCTTGAGAATGATGCCGCAGCCCAGCAAATTTTGGCACAGCTCAAAGCGCTCGGCGGCGATGCCCTGGCCGAGCGTCTGCAGCAGGTGATGGGCGACTATGTGCAAAAGCAGCTGGCTCCGTATTTGCAGCAGTCTATGGATCAGGTGATGAAGGCGGTCAGCGAGCAGATTGCGACGACGGTATCAACCCAGCTCAAGGCGGGTGCGGCAGGGCTCATGGACCAAATGGCGACGCAGATGTCTTCGAGTTTTGCCAACCTGGCGAGCGCCATGCGCGTGGATGCGGGCGCCTTTGCTCGTGCCATCCACTTCAACATGGACGCCGAGGACCTGAGCTCGCTCATGATGAGCTATGCCAAGGCGTCGAAGCTCACCTACGACAACAATCTGACCACGTTGGGCTATGCGGACGAGGCGGACCCCATTTCGGTCAAGATTTTCCCGCGCGACTTTGAGGCCAAGGAGCGCGTGCTCGATCACATCGATGCGTACAACAAGCAGGTCAAAGCTGCTGGCCACGACGAGCAGGCAATCTCGTACACCGACTACATGGGCATCATCATGGGTTCGGTGACCGACATCGTGAACACCATCAGCTTGGTGCTCATCGCATTCGTGAGCATCAGCCTGGTCGTGAGCTCCATCATGATCGGCATCATCACCTACATCAGCGTACTGGAGCGCAAAAAGGAGATTGGCATCCTACGCGCGATCGGCGCGTCGAAGCGTAACGTGGCCAACGTATTCAATGCCGAGACCTTTATCGAAGGTCTCATTGCCGGCGTCTTTGCTATTGTCGTCGTGGTGGCCGTGAGCTTTCCGGTTAATGCCTGGGCGCTTGCGGCCAAACAGGTACCCAATCTGATGAGCCTGCCCGTGCAGGATGCGCTGATGCTCATTGCAATTTCTGTGTTGCTGACGGTTGTTGCCGGCCTGCTGCCGGCTCGCAGCGCATCCAAGAAAGACCCTGTGGAAGCCCTGCGTTCCGAATAATGTGACAAAGGGGCAGTCCCTTTGTCACATTGGGGGCCCAATTACCGTTCGGCACGTTAAGGGTCCCCGCTCCCCGCTTAACACTTGACGAAGAATCTCCATCTTTATATACCTATCGGTAGGCATATAGGTTGCATTGCCGATAGAAACGGAGTAACCATGACTCTCATCGCACCAGCCGAAAAGGACCGCCCCCGTGAGAGCGGCGCATTTGCTTGGATTGTCGTTATTGCGCTCGGTTTAATGTCTGCGGGAACAACCGGCACCTACAGCATCATTGCCGGCTCATTCATCGCTCCTGTATGTGAAGACCTGGGCTTTGACTACACTTCTTTCTCTTTCTATTTCACCGCGATTCTTCTTGGCCTTGCGCTTGGGCTTCCGCTTTTGAGTCGTTTCATTCCAAAAGTAATCGGCAAACCATGGCATATTTGCGTTGAACTCGTCCTTATTGCCGCCGGCGCCGCAATGGCGTTCTACACCGAGGTCTGGATGTTCATCGTCTCCGCCGCAGTGATCGGCATCTGCTTTTCGTTCACAACGGGTGTCTGCATGTCCGATGTCATTGACCAATGGTTCAGTAAATCGTCTGGTCTTGCCATCGGCCTTGCGTGGGGCGTTAATTCTCTCTGCACGCTGCTATTGAGTCCTGTCATTACACTGGTCATCGAGCAGCAAGGCTGGCGTACGGGTTACATCGTACTTGCGGCCGTTTCTGCAGCCATGATATTGCCCACAAGCGCATTTATCATTCGCCTTAAGCCTTCTGATCGCAATATGCTTCCGTACGGAGAGACTACCTCCGAAACCCATGAGAGCTACAGCGCCGATGAAAAGGAAGATGTCTCTTCGGGCATGGCGCTCCGCGATGCCGCGAAAACGCCATCTTTTATTCTCTGTGCCCTTCTGCTCTGCGTGGCGCAACTCACCTGCTGCATGAACCAGCTGTTCCCGACCTATGCAAGCGAGGTCGGCTTCAATCCCATCGTGGGAAGCCTAATGGTTTCGGCGGCCTCGCTCTCCGATATTTTCCTAAATCCCTTCGTAGGCAAAACATGCGACAAGCTCGGTGCTATTAAAGCAACGGTCGCATGGACGGGAGTCAGCATTCTTTCATTCCTACTTCTCATCTTTGGCGGAAGCAACGAGACCGTTTCCATCATCGCGGCCGGCGTAAACGACGTCATGTTCGCCATCGTTGGAACTGCAATGCCGATGATTCTCCTCTCGCTCTTCGGATCACGCGATTTTGGAAGGATCTATTCGATTATTTGCTCAGCGGGCTATGTTGTCGGAGCTTTCGGAATGCCAGTCATGATGAAGGTTTACGGTATGGCAGGGTCTTTCCAAGGAGTATTCGTCTTCTGTATCATCTGCAACCTTCTGATTGCGACATTTGCTTTAGTTTCCGGTCTCCTCAATAAGACTACCGCGAAATAACCTGACCAACGAACTGCCCTTCAGCCCTGTCATTTGTCTCCGCAAGTTAAAACGAAATTGGGGCCGATTCCAACATAGCTGGAATCGGCCCCAATTTCTATTCAACAACTTTTGCAATCATCGCGAACACGGGTTTCGAACCATTCCGCGACCCCGCAAGTCGTCGCATCGCGCTTGCCAAGGTGCCTCTGTTATTACGCGCCTATTTAAACATGAGTTCGACGATCCCTGCCCAAACAGCCTTTTCATCGATGTCTTCATCTTGGGCAACGGTATTGCTCGCTCCCTCAAGTACGGTGTAAAGAATCTGCACGTACAGCATGACGTCTGTTTCATCGGAAAACGCGCCAATTTCTAGGCCATGGAGAAGGATGTCTTTAAGCGCGTCCATAGTTCGGTTGATCGCCGTTGCCTGACGTTCCTGAACTGCAGGGATTCGATTTGCCTGAATACTGACCTCGGCCAGCACGCGACGGCGCTTTTCATCACTACGATAGCCACCTATAACCGAATTGCCGAGCTCGATAAGCGCCGCCTTGAATCCGTCCCTATCGACTATTAGCGAGTAGTCGCGCTGATAGTCGATAGTCGGAAACATACTATCTAAGAGCGTGGTGAAAATATCCTCTTTAGAGGGAAAGTAGTAGTACACCGATGGCTTGGATATACCGACACGGTCGCAGATTTTTCCAATGGACGCCTTGTCGTAACCGACTTCTGCCACAAGATCATACATTGCGTCCAATATTTTTCCCTTTGTGCTCACGCTTCACTTCTCCATTGCAAATCACTTCCGCATTGCCAACATTATTAAGAATGGCAACGGAACATCAATTCGTGTCCAAACACGACCACTATAAACGGTGAACGGTAGGTATCGACAGGCGAATGGCAATTATACAAAAACACCTACCGAACGGTAGGTATAGTAGTACTATAGCTGGTGTAACCCCGCTATTGTCGCGGCCGGACAGCATTGCGGGAAACCCGACGGAAGGACCAACCATGTACGAGAACTATCGTATGCCGGGCGAGTTTGAGAAGCGCTCCAACGTCTATGTGACATGGCTTCCCGATTACATTCGCGCAGAGGGCTTCGATAATCGCCAGCCCTGCGTTGACGTAATTAAAGCTTTGCTTGAGTATGGCGATGTTACGGTCAACCTCAACTGTGGCACCCCCGGCTCCTACGAGGAAGCCTGCTCGCGCCTTAAAGAAGAAGGGGTGGATCTCGACCGTATCCAGATTACGCAGTTCGAAGACTCCAACTTCTACGTTCGCGACAACGGCCCCAGCATCATGGTCGACGACGAAGGCCATTCCTATATGGTCAACCCCGCTTGGACCTATTATGGCGTGTGGGACAAGAACTCCCCAGAGTGCCAGTCCGCACGCAGGGCAGCTGTTCACATGGCGGTTGCGCTCGGGTGCTTCGATATCGTCAATTCCGAAATGGTTTCGGAGGGCGGCGACCGCGAGTTTGACGGTCACGGCACCCTGATCGCCATCGAGGACACGGAATGCCGCAAGCGCAATCCCGAGTTCTCAAAAGAGGAAGTGGAGGCCGAGTACAAGCGCATCTACAACCTCAACAAGGTTATCTGGCTGCCGCAGCCTATGCTTGAGGACGACGACTATCGACTGGGCATCCTCGACGAGAAGGAAGATGGAACTCCTGTCTTCGGCATGAGCTTCGCCGCCCACATCGATGAGATGTGCCGCTTTATCACCCCGAACAAGATTCTTCTTGCCGAGGTATCCGATGAGGAGGCCGCCTCGAGCAAGGCGGGCGCGGAATCGCGTCGTCGCATCGACGCCGCCTACGAGATTCTACGCGCCGAGACGGACTGGGAGGGCAAGCCCTTCGAAATCGTCCGCATGCCCACTGCCGAGCCGATCGAGGTTGTCATCGCCCCCGGCGACGAGGACTACGAGCTGTATAAGGGCTTCATCGACGAAATGGGCGGCAAGTTCATGGATGGCACCCCTTGGCCCGAAGGCCCCGTTCACTTTTATGCCGCAGCAAGCTACTGCAACTTCCTCATCTGCAACGGCGTCGTTCTTGGCCAGCGTTATTACCACGAAGGCATGAGCGAAGTCGTGAAGGAGAAGGACGAGCAGGCCAAGGCGGTTCTTGAGAGCTGCTTCCCCGATCGCAAGGTCATCATGATCGACTCTCTCGCGCTTAACCTGTCCGGCGGCGGCGTGCACTGCTGGACCAAGGACGTGGCCGCCAGCTGCTAGCAAGTTCTTAAACTTGCGCTGCCTGATCCAAGCGCCACATTTACAGTCCCCGAGGGATATCCGTGTTTCCCTCGGGGGCGCATTCGACACTTACCCATCAAACAATTGAAAGGAAATAGGCATGAACAACAGCCTTCGCGGTCGCGACTACCTCAACATCCACGATCTTTCCTCTGAGGATTTCCGTTACCTCATCGATCTTGCCTGGAACCTCAAGGCCCAGAAAAAGTCCGGTGTCGACCAGCGCTACTTCCCCGGCAAGAACGTTCTCGCCAACTTTGAGTGGGGCTCGACCCGCACTCGTTGCGCCTTTGAGACCTCTTGCAACGACCTGGGCATGGGCTTCACCTATCTGACCAACTCCCACATGGGCGATTGCGAGACCATCGAGGATGCCATGCGCGTCTTCAACGGCATGTATGATCTCATTGTCTATCGTGCACAAAAGGACGAGCAGTTCCTCTATGATGTCGCCGACTTGGTCGATATTCCAGTCATCAATGCCCTCACCCTCGGCGATCACCCGACCCAGATGCTCGCTGACGCTCTCACGATGGAGGAGCAGTGGGGTGGTCTGCGCACGAGCCGTGGCAAGAAGATGGCCTTCGTTGGCAACTGCGCCGGCGCCCCCGTGTGGTATGGCCGTCTGTGCGCGATGCTCGACATGGACTTCCTCGCCATCGGCCCCGACGACCTCCGTCACCAGATGTGCAAGGAAATGATCGAGGAGGTTGAGGCCTGCTACGCCAAGTACGCGCCTAACAGGACCTTCACCATCACCTCTGACCTTGATGCTCTGGACGGTGTCGACGTAATCGTTACCGAGGAGTGGCGCTACATCAACCCCGAGTGCGGCGACGAGGTTCTGGACCCCGACGACTACAACTCTTGGCTTGGCGACGCCGAGTCCCTGTACCCCTATCGCGTCACCAGTGAGCTGTGCAAGCGCACCAACAACCCCGACATCTTCTGCATGCACGAGCTCCCCTCTGTTCACAACGCAAATCACCGCGTTGGCAAGATGTTGCTCGACCAGTGCAAGAACGACCTGCATCGTGAAATCATCACCGAGGGCTTTGAGATTGCGGACGAGTGCTTTGAGGCCAACGCGTCGGTCATCTTCCGTGAGGCAGAGAACCGTCAGCACACCATTAAGGCCGTTATGTGCGCCCTTCTGGGTCTCTAGGAGCTGTATCAATGGAAAATGCAAAGTTAAAGAGCAGCAAGGTTTACGCATGGGTTCTCGTGATCGCGCTCGGCCTCATGTCTGCCGGTACGACCGGATCCTATAGCGTAATCGCTGGCTCCTTCGTCGCGCCCGTGTGCGAGGAGTTCGGATTTGACTACTCCATCTTCTCGTATTACTTCACTGCAACGCTCATTGGTCTTGCAGCGGCTCTTCCGTTTGTCGGAAAACTCATCCCCAAGGTTGTTGGCAAGTTTTGGCTCCCCGTCGTCGAGCTTATTCTGCTCGCCGCTGGCGCAGGCATGGCCTTCTACACCGAAGTCTGGATGTTCATCGCAGCTGGTGCTTTGATTGGCGTTTGCTTCGCCTTCACTACCGGCGTCGCCATGTCCGATGTTATTGACCAGTGGTTCAAAAAATCTGGCGGCCTGGCAATTGGTCTCGCTTGGGCAGTGAATTCGATTTACATGCTCATCATGAGTCCCGTCATCACCTCTGTCATTGAGGCTGCTGGCTGGAGGACTGGTTATCTGGTGCTCGCTGGCGTCTCCGCCGTGCTCATTCTTCCCGCTTCCATCCTGATTATCCGCTATAAGCCCCAGGACAAGGGCATGCTGCCCTATGGCTATGTCGAAGGCGAGACGGTCGCCGAGACCGAGGAGACGACCGAGGATAGTGCACGTGGCGTTAGCTACGCACGCGCTATTAAGTCGCCTGCATTCTTTTTCTGCATCGGCTTCCTCTGCCTCGTTCAGCTTACTTGCTGCATGAACCAGCTGTTCCCCACCTATGCCGCCGAGGTCGGCTTTAGCCCCATGGTGGGTGGCTTCATGGTTTCCGCCGCATCGCTGTTCGACCTGTTCCTCAACCCGATCGTCGGTACCACTTGCGATAAGTTTGGCAGCACCAAGGCCATTCTGAGCTGGCTCGCCGTCTCGATTCTCTCCTTTGTCATGCTCATGATGAGCAGCGGCAACTCGACGCTCAGCATTCTTGCTGCCGGTGTTAACGACGTCATGTACGTCATCGCCGGCACCGCTCTGACCGTTTTGGTGATGGACGTCTTTGGCTCCCGTGACTTTGGTCGCATCTTCGCGCTCATCTGCTCCGTGGGCTATATCGTCGGCGCCTTTGGCATGCCCGTCATGATGAAGGTATACGAGCTTGTCGGCTCCTTCCAGGGCGTTTTCATCTTCTGTATTGCATGCAACGTCATCATCGGTCTGTTCTTGCTGCTGGCAAAGAAGACTGGTAAGAGCCTCTCTTGGGACGAATAGTTCGATTCGTCTTAGTCATACGCTGTAGGAGTTAATCTGCAGCAGCTTTAGGGCATCGGCTAACGCCGGTGCCCTTTTTCATGGAATGTGACAAAGGGACAGTCCCTTTGTCACATTGGGCGCCTAGCTCGTTTTGCCCACCAACGTGATACGGATGCTTGGATGGGTGTACTCGTCAAACTCGTCCTCGGGCTCCGTGTCAAACGAATAGTACGTTTTGATGGGGTTGTCACTCGTCCTGATGGAGATTCTCTCGTAGAGCGAACCGTTCAAAAAAGCCTGCCTAAACTCTTCGGGGAGCTTTTGCGGTGCTAGGAGCTCGGGACTCATGGTCTTGACGTCTACGGTTTGGACGACAGAGGAAAGTTCGTCCAAGTCGAGCTCGATGCGGGCGAGGTTGTCCTCAAGGCTCGCGTCGGGGTCGATCTCTGCTATGTAACTCACTTCCTTGAGCGTTCCCTTGTTGTCAAAGTCCAGATACGTATAGGTCTTCTGGGCGTCGGAGTCGCCTTCGTGCAGATAGCCGCGGACATGATAGCCGTAATCTTGATATCGCTCGTAGGGGTCATCGGCGGACACGTACTCGCATGCGGGCTCTAGCGTCTTGCGGGCGATGGCGATCTGCTCGGCCGCGGCCGCGGCATTCTCCTGCATCTCGATGTTTCCCTGTGCCAGCTGCGGGATATAAGCACCGCACACGATTGCGAGGGGCAGCGCCACAAGTGCGATGATCCACTTTTTTGCACGGGGGATAGGCACGCTATAGGCCTCCGCCATGGCCTTTGCGTTGGCATAGCTTTCGGTAAGTACGTCCGCTGCGGTGGCGACGGCGCCTACGGCAGCGGCGACTTCTGCCGCGCCGCCCAGGTTGCGCACGGTCGCGTTATCGCTGTTCTTAAGCAGGCGCGCGGCAGCCTGCGTACCGATAACGCCTGCGATTTGTGCCGAGCGGTCTTTCTCGGTCTGCTCGACGACGAGTCGGTGCTGCATTTCCTTCCACTGCTTGCCGCGCATGCCAAAGCGCGGCGCGAGCGCGCAGTAGCAGAATATGACGAGCTCGATGGCAGTGAGCGCCAAGGCGGTCATCATGCCCGTCTCTTGGAAGCCTTCGTGATGGAAGACGATATCGTCGATCATTTCGAAGGGAATGATCAAAAAAGGCAGCACGAACGCCATGGCAAGCGCTGCACCGGCAATCTTGGGATAGATGCAGTATCGCTGGATACGCTTGCGTTCTTGTTCGGAAATTGTTGCCATGGCTGGTCCTTGGTGTCGTAACGGTCGTTGCGGCGCATGGGGCGCGGGGCGCATCAGTTTGAGCTAGCGCTGGATAAGAACATAGAGCAAGATGCTCATCGCGATGAGCAAGAAGCCTGCGATGTTAAACATCAGTGTGGCAAAGTTGCCCACGATGGGGCGTTCGACATAGCTTTTGTCTGGGTTGCTGGGGTTGTAGTACACGGTCATTTGGCTACCGAGGGGCCAAAGCTGCTCCGCGAGGGTGCCTAGGCGGGCGATGGGGCCTGTCTGCACGTGCAGCCAGCCCTTGGCGTCTTCGTAGGCGGTGGCTTGCGTGCGGATGGGGAGTCCCGACAAGCTTTTGGTCATTATGCCACGGAATTGTTTTTTCGCGCGGTATTGCGTGCCGTCGACGGCGTATTCCAAAACGGGATACATCCTGCCTTCGCCCATAAAGCGATGGTCGATGACCGTTCCCATGGTCACGGCGGTACAGGCCTTGGCTTTCTTGCGAGCGGCGGCTTTCATGAGCGCGCTCACTCCGATAAGCAGGATGCCGATGCCCCCAACCAAGATGAGCGCGAGCAGGGATATCTGCGACGTGGTCACGGCGTTCTCCTTTGGCGCGATACCGTCATATGTGACCCAGTATAGAGAATCCCGCCATCGATGAGCTATTGCGGGGGGGGGGTCAATTCTGAATGTGACAAATGGACTGTTCCTTTGTCACATCGGGGACTGCGGAATCGAGGTCTAATACTTTTCCCGAGAAGTGAACGAGTGAAAACGGACTCCCGAAGCATCGACACTTTTGGCGTGCAATTTCCTGCGGTTTTGCCAGTCAAATCCTGCGGTTTTGACGCCTAAAAATGTCAATGCTTCGGGGGTCCAAATAGAGCCGTTCACTTCTCGGGAAAAGTATTAGACCTCGAAATATGGGCGGCGTTCGCGAACGGCAACTAGCTTGCGTCCGGTAGCCGGCACTTGGGGCAAAGGGACTGCCCTTTTGCCCCTTCACCATTGCATCGTATCTGGTGTGGAAAAAATATCGCCTGCGTTCTCGCGCCTGCGAAGAGTTCCTGAACCGCTTGAATGGGATGTGACAAAGGGACTGTCCCTTTGTCACATTGATTTGAGAGTGGATGTTGATGAATTTATCGCTGGCCCCTATGGAGGGGATTACCGGGCATGTGTTCCGTCGCGTGCATGCGGAGTGCTTTGGCGCGCTCGATTGTTATTACACGCCGTTTTTGCCGCCGCCGCGGGTGGGCAACCGCTTTGGTGGCAAGGCGTTTAAAGAGGTCGATCCTGCCAATAACCAGGGGCTTAACGTAGTACCTCAGCTGATGTCCAAGAATGCGGACGAGTTTGTGTGGGCGGCGCAGGTGCTCGCCGAGATGGGGTACCGCGAGGTCAATCTCAACCTTGGCTGCCCCTCGGGTACGGTTGTTGCCAAAGGCAAGGGTTCGGGCTTTCTGCGCAACCTGGATGAGCTCGAGGTGTTCTTGAGCGACGTGTGCGAACGCTCACCCTTGCCGGTGTCGGTCAAGACCAGGCTGGGGTTGGAAAGCGATGACGAGTACGAACGCGTGCTCGACCTCTATTGCCGCATGCCGCTGGCAGAGCTGATCGTGCATCCGCGCGTGCAAAAGGACCGTTATACGGGCTCGCCGCGTAAAGAGTTTTACGGCGAGACGTTGGAGCGGGCGCCGTTTCCCGTGGCCTATAACGGCGACATCTTTGATCTTGAGGACATGGATGCGCTGGTGGGGGCCTATCCCGGAACACGCCACGTAATGTTGGGGCGCGGCTTGCTCGCGAACCCCGCGCTGGCTCGCATGGTTAAGGGCGGCCCTGCCGCCACGGCTGCCGAGTTGCAGCGCTTCCACGACACGCTGTTTGCGGCCTATGCGGACGAGATTGGGGGCAACGCGGTCTTTCGCATGAAGGAATGGTGGTTCTACGCCAAATGTGCCTTCGCCGATCCCGCTACCGTGCACAAGCTCGTGCGCAAGACCAAAAAGGTCGACGAATACCGCGCCGCCGTCGAGCGCGTCTTTCGCGAGCAGCCGCTCGCGCCTGTTGCCCGCTTTTGTGGCTACTAGTCGTTGGGGACGTTCTTTAACGACTAGTCATTCAAGAACGTCCCCAATGACTAGATTGAAAAGCTGTACGCCAGCATCCAAAGATGTCGAAAAATGTCGACTTTGGATGCTGACGTACATGTTTGGTTCGTATGGGTTTGTGCGTTGGGGCCGGCCGACCGCAATAGAACGCTAGAGCAAATTCTCCTGCACCCACGCGATGATGTCGCCCGACTCGTAGAGCGGCGCGCCGTCAATGAACAGGCAGGGAACCTGGCGCTTGCCGCCGACGGCGATGAGCGTCTGCTCGGCATCGGGGTCGGTCGAGATATTGCGCTCGGGGATGGTCACGCCGTTATCGGCCAAAAAGCGCTTGACCTTTATGCAATACGGGCAGCCGGTCATAACGTACAGCTCGAGCTTGTGATCAGTAGCCATAGGTCTCCAATCGGTTGAGGTTTCGATTGAGATACCCAATGCCGCCGCGGTCTATGCGCGAGTCAGCGATGACTCGATTGCCTGGACCAGAAACGCCGTGGCTCCGGTGCCGCAGGGCTTGTCGTAGTAGTCAACAAAGCGCTGGTCGGCGAGGTAGCCGTGGGCGAGCCCCAGGTATGCCTCGTCTTGGGGTTCGCTTCCCCAGTTGAGGCCAATCCAACGACGATGCATCGCAACAAGTTTTTGGGCCTTTCTGCTCTTTGGATCGCCGTCGCCCATGGCAATCGAGAGCTGACCCAGAATGGCACGCTCGAGTTCCTTCATGTCGTTCCATGTCTGGGGATCCATGTCCAGTAACGTTTCGTTTGCTGCATCGATAGCCTCATCGCCATAGCGCGCCCGTGCCTCGGCGCCGTAGCGCTCCTCGTTTTCCTGCACGGTACGCCAGCGCTCCAGTTGCGGCAGCACGGCACCCATGAGCGAGACTGCCTCGTCGAGCGACATGCCGGTGTTTTGCGCCAGACGCGGGGCGCAGTCCTCGATCATTGCCTCCATCGTGGTCTCGTAGGTGTACTTGCCGTGGTCGTAGCACCACTTGCAGTAATGGTCGGTCGTTGCGCCGTGAGCATCGGTACCGCAGTCGTCGGGCGTGAGTATCATGCCGCAGCTCTGACAATAGTACTCGGGCATTTCGAGCAGATGAGACAGTGGCTCGCCGGTCACGGCGGCAATGAGCTTCATCATGTCGATGCCCGGTGTGACCTCGCCGCGCTCCCAACGGCTGACGGCTTGGCGTGTGACGAAGAGCTTGGCGGCGAGCTGCTCCTGAGTTAGGTGATGGGCGCGACGGACAGCAATGAGCTTTTCTGCGAAGGCCATAGCGGCTCCTTTCTGCTGGTTGATGGCTTTAAGCATACGCGGCGGCAGACGCCCTTCCAAGCAACCGTTGGTTGCACGACGGGGGACCGCGACAAAGAATTGCGCACGACGCCTCACACCTTCATGCCGTACAATGACCGGCATGGAACCTATTGCACACATACATACCGACCTGCCGCAGAAGTTCGGCATCCCACGCAACAGCTTTTTGGCGCCCCATCTGCAGGGGCGCATCGTCTTTGAGCCGGAATTTGCCTCCAACGCTGCAGTTGAGGGTCTGGACTCCTTCTCTCACCTATGGCTGCTATGGTGCTTCGAAAACGGAACGCCCGGTGGCACGGCTAAGGACATAGCCGCCGATGCCAAAACGCAGGACAGGTCCGGCACCAACGCAAAATGGTCGAAAACCGTGCGCCCGCCGCGTCTGGGTGGAGCCGAGCGTGTGGGCGTGTTTGCCACACGCAGTCCGTTTCGCCCTAATCCCATCGGGCTCACCTGCGTCAAGCTCAGCCGTGTTGAGCTCACCGATGATGGCCCGATCATCCATATACTGGGGGCCGACCTGCGCGACGGCACGCCCATCTACGACATCAAGCCCTACATTCCATTTGCCGACTGTCACCCGGATGCGACGGGCGGCTGGATTGAGGACGCGCCGTGGCAAGAGCTCGATGTTGAGTTCCCACAAGCGCTGAAAGATATGGTCCCGCCTGCAAAGCTCCCCGGCTTGGTCGAGGTCCTTCGCCAAGATCCGCGCCGTGCGGGTAGCAAGCACGAGCCCAACCGCGTTTACCACTTGGCCTACGCCGGGCTCGACATATCGTTTACGGTCGACGGAACAAGGCTGACGGTAACCGCCATCAACGACGCGCAAGACTAACCAGCCATTCGTCCGCACCCGTCAAATTAAGCGCCAAACCCCATGTCAAAACCGCCCACGCTGGTGGACAATAACGCCTACCGAAACAATCCGCTTTGCACGGGAGCTCAGCATGAAATACGACTTTACCTCGCTTATCGACCGCCACGGCATGGACGCCATCGCCGTTGACTCCTGGGGAGAAATTCCCGGCATGGCTCCGAACGCACCCGACGAGGGCTTCGACCGCATCCCCATGTGGGTAGCGGACATGAACTTTGCCACGGTGCCCACGGTCCAGGAGTACATCATTCAGCGCGCCCAGCATCCCATGTTTGGCTATTTCAATCCGCGCGACGAGTACTTCGACCGCATCATCGAATGGCAGACCCGCCGTAATGGCGTCGAAGGCCTGCTCCCTGAGCATATCGGCTACGAAAACGGCGTACTGGGCGGTGTCGTGTCGACGTTGCGCGCATATGTCCAGCCGGGCGATGCGGTGCTGGTCCACAGTCCCACCTACATCGGCTTTACCAAGTCCATCGAGGCCGCGGGCTATCGCATTGTCCACAGCCCGCTTAAGCTCGACGATCAGGGCGTGTGGCGCATGGATTTTGAGGACATGGAGCGCAAGCTCGCCCAAAACCACATCCATGCCGCCGTGTTCTGCTCGCCGCACAATCCCTGCGGCCGCGTATGGGAGCGCGACGAGATCGAGCGCGCCATGGATATCTATCGCCAGCACGATTGCGTGGTGATCTCGGATGAGATTTGGTCCGATATCATCCTGCCGGGTCACAGGCATATCCCGACGCAGTCGGTGAGCGAGGATGCCCGCATGCGCACGGTTGCCCTCTATGCGCCCAGCAAGACGTTTAACCTGGCGGGCCTGGTCGGCAGCTACCACATCATCTATAACGAGACGCTGCGCGACCGCGTGTGCGCCGTGTCCAACAAGACTCACTACAACGAGATGAACGTCCTCTCCATGCATGCGCTTATCGGTGCCTACCAGCCGCAAGGCTACGAGTGGCTCGATGAGCTCAATGAGGTCATCGATGCCAACGTTGACTACTTTTGCAATTACGTTGACGAGCATTTTGAGGGCGTGTCCTATTCGCGTCCGCAGGGCACGTACATGGTGTTTCTGGACTGCACCGAGTGGTGTCGCGAGCATGGCCGCGATATTCAGTGGCTGCTTGACGAGGGGGCGCGCGTGGGCGTGGGGTATCAGGATGGCCGTCCGTTCCACGGGCCTTGTCACATCCGCGTGAATCTGGCACTGCCGCTTTCGCGGGTAAAGGAGGCGTGTGAGCGCCTGGACCGCTACGTTTTTGGGGTATAGGGGGCGCTCGATTCGAGTGCTGCCCCATGTGCCCACGCCGTCAAATGCGTGCACATGGGGCGCAGAGGGTAGCGAGCGCGTTTTTCGCATTCGCTACTTTTCGTGAATCTGCTTGCCGCAAAGATGCTCAATCGAAATCTCGTAGAGTTGGACGCCCTTGATGTCTTTGGCGATTTCTTCCTCGACTTCTTCGGCAGAAGGGTAGTACTTAAGCGCGAGCTGACGGACTTTGTCCTCGATAAACGCAGGCGCTTCATCTACCAGGCGGCAACGGCCAAAGACCACGGTGCTCATGACGTAAGGAGCCCAGTCGCCGTCCTTGTACCACTCGTTGCCGTAAACGGTAAAGCAGACTTTATCGTCACGCCTGAGCGAATCGACCTTGTGGCCGGCCTTGGCGCCATGGAAATAAATCTTGTCGTGCTCGGCGTCAAAGAAGTAGTTGACGGGAATGGCATAGGGGTAGCCATCATCGCCGTTGACGGCAAAGACGCCGCGCTTACAGGTGGCGAGCAACTCGCGCGCTTCCTCGTCAGTGATGGCGCGTTTCTTTCGACGTAAGGGCCTAAACATCGTTGGCTTCCTTTCTGGCTGTGCATGGTGGTTGAGCACAAACTATAGCGAAACGGATCCGTATTTCTTGATACAGGCGAGTATGTTTTTGAGCTTGCTAAAGTCGAGCGGTTTGGGCAGATGGGCGTTCATACCGGCATCGTGTGCCGCCTTGGCGTCTTCGGCAAAGGCGTTGGCGGTGAGCGCGATGATGGGGATGTCGGCCGCATCGGCCTTTTCGCTCAGGCGGATCGCGCGGGTTGCCTCGTAGCCGTCCATGCCCGGCATCATGATGTCCATAAGAATCGCATCGAAGCTACCCGCGGGACGGCCAACGTATAGGTCGACCGCTTCGTTGCCGTCGGCGGCGCGAGTTACGACGATGCCCTCGCTTTCGAGCAGAGCCTGGGCAATCTCGGCATTGAGCTCGTTATCTTCTGCCAAAAGAACGTTCATGTCTGCAAGCGAGCAACTGTATGCCTGCTCGTCCGTACGTTCTTTTGCCTGAGGGTTCTTGTCGATCTCGAGCGGAATCTGGACGTTAAACGTACTCCCCACGCCAACCTCACTCGAAATCTCAATCGTGCCGCCCATCATATCGATGAGTGATTTGACGATAGACATGCCAATGCCGGTTCCTTGGAACTTGCTGCGCGCATCGTCGCCTTCCTGGGCAAACGGCTCGTAAATGTGTGCCAAAAACTCGGATGTCATACCAATGCCGGTATCCGAGACGCTAAAGCAAAACGCGGCGTGCTCGTCGTCGACCGGTTTGATGGTCGATGAGAACGTGACGGTGCCTCCGTGCTTGTTGTACTTGATGCTGTTGTCGAGCAGGTTGACAATGATCTGCCGAATATGGGTGGGGCTGCCGATCATATATTGGTCGACAGCGTAGGGCTCGCTGGTGTCGAGCATGGTTATGCCGCGGTCCGATGCGCGGAGCTTGCACAGTACGAGCGCATTGTCGCACAGCTCTTTAAGGTTGAATGATTCGTGCTCGAGTGTCACTTTGCGCTCCTCGATCCTGCCCATCTCGAGGATGTCGTTAATCAGTGACAGCAGGTGATTGGCGGCAACGCGCGCCTTGGCGCGGCTTTCGCGGGCGACCTGCATGTCGCCTTCTCTCAATTCCTCAATTTCGATAAGACCCAGGATGCCGTTGAGCGGCGTGCGGATGTCGTGGCTCATGCGCGTGAGGAAAGCGGTTTTGGCGGCGTTGGCGGCATCAGCTTTCTGCCGTTCTGTCTGTGCGCGGTAAAGCGACCAGACAAGGATGATGATGCCGGTGAGCAAAATGCAGATGACGACTGCCGCAATGACGATGCGGTTGCGGTAGAGAGGTCGGAACGCATCCGATTCTTGCGCCGAGTACGATGTGGGGAAATAGCTGTTTGCAGAGAGCGATTCACCTGCATTGACGATGCCCTTATTGATGATTCCCAGCAGCTCGGGCTTGCCGCGCGAAATTAAACACGATAGTTGCGCCGTGTTGGTGAGTTCCTGTGTTTCGAAATCCTCGATGTCGTAGATGTCGCGGAGAGTTTCCAGGCGCGTGCTGGAGACAATGATGCAACGTGCCTTCCCCTCATTGAGGGCTTTGAGCACCTCGCCGTCATTCGAATACTCGGTTACCGTTGCGTTCGGAAAGAGACTTTCGAGCTCAAAACGGTTAACGATTGTGCTCTTTGTACAAGCGATGTTCTTAAGGTCGCTGTTCAGGTTTTTGCCACTGTGAATGGCGGTCAGCGAAACCGTTCCCATCGAGTTTGACTGGATGACCCCTGTCTGCTCGGCGAGCCAGTAGTCGCGAAACAACGGCAGGGCGACATCGATGGTTCCGTTGGAAAGGGCTTTGATCATTTGCTTGTTGTTCGAGAGTGCGATTGTATTGACCGTAATGCCAAACTTGTCGTGCAACGTCGTTGCAAGCGAGGCGAGCGACCCTTCCATTTCGCCGTCGTCATTTTGCGTACAGTAGGGAAGTTGGTTTTTAAGATAGCCGAGCGTGATGGTATTGCCGTTTTCTTTGAGCCAGGTGGTCTCGGTGCCGGTGAGCGATGACGAGCCACTGTTTTGGGTCGAGTAACTCGATTTGACTTCCTCGTTATAGCGCGGGTTATCGCGGGCGATGGTCGCCATGGCGGCGTTGATGTCGTTCATCAGGTCAGGGCGGCTTTTGGGAACGGCAAAATAGTAGTCGCTCGAGCCTACGTAGAACATGGGTGACGCATCGGGCGACGAAATGGTGTCGTTCATGATGACGGCGTCGACCTCGCCGTCTGCAAGCGCCTCAAAGAGGGCACTGCCGGTGTCGATTTCTTTATAGGTGCAGGTAACGCCTTCGTCGGCGAGCCACTGCTGGCCGACGATAGTTTGCATAACGCCGGCGTTGCAGCCGATGGTAAGGCCTTGGAGCGCCTGGGGGTCGCCTTTGGCAAGGTCGTCGCGATCGGGCCTGGCGTAGATGTAGTAGCGCTCAGTGCCTCGGGGTTCGAGGAAAAGAGCAGCTTCTGCTCGCGCTCTGCCGAATACGAGATGTTGGGCATGAGGTCGATTTCGCCCGCCTCGAGCATGTCCATAAGCTCGGAGAAGGTGCCGCTAACGTATTCGTATTGCCAGCCCTTTGTGTAATACGAGAGGGTCTGGAGGTACTCGTAGCCCCATCCCGAGAGGCGCTCGCCCGGCGTGCCTTCCTGGAAGCCTTTGTTGTTGACGAGCCAGCCAACGCGGACCGTCTTGACCTGCTGGTCGGAGTCGGCGGCAAAGGCCGGGGTGGGCATGACGGCGCTCAGTAGTGTGAGCGCAGCAAGCGCGACGGCTAGGGTGCGATATAGAGCTAAGCGAAGGACGGCGGAAGGTTTCACAGGCAATCCTATCGAGTCGAGATAATACCGCATAAGGATACCAGCTCAGCCACCCTAACACCCGGCAGATGGGTAGTCATTGGGGACGTTCTTAAACGACTAGTCGCTGGGGACACTCTTTGCCGGAGTTGGCACTTAGGGACGTTCCCAATCTGTTTGACACAAAAGGAACGTCCCCAAGTGCCGGATGTGCGACAATACCGAGCAACGTGATGGGGCGTCTGGGAAAAGGGGTCGCGATGAACAAGTTGAGGACGCTTGCCGACGTGTTGCGCCAGGCTGGCTTTGCGCGCATCACCGGCCTGTTCCTTATCTTCTACCTGCTGTGCTCGACGGTCGTCTGGCTGTCCGACCCTTCGACCCTTACGTTTGGCGATGGCCTCTGGTTTAGCTTTGAGACCGTATCGACGATCGGCTTTGGCGATATCCCGGCCGAAACGCCGGTTGCCCGCGCTATCACCGTCGTTTTGAGCGTCATCAGCATCTTCTACATCGCCATGCTCACGGGCGTGGCGGTGAACTACTGCAATACGCTCATCAAGATGCGCCAAAAGGACACCATGGCGCGCTTTATGGACGATCTTGAGCACCTGGAAGAGCTCGATCGCGATGAGCTCGCCGACCTGTCGCGCCGCGTGCGCGAATATCGCCGACGCCAACGCTAGGGCGGGCGCCGCGCGTCACGATGAGGGGGACAAAAATATGAATATTACGGTATACCTGGGCGCCAGCGTCGGTAACGACCCGGCGTTTCTGCCTGCGGTGCGGCAGCTCGGCACATGGATTGGCTCCAACGGCCACGCGCTGGTATACGGCGGGTCCAAGTCGGGACTGATGGGCGCGCTCGCCGATAGCGTGCTCGATGCCGGCGGGTGCGTGACCGGTGTTGAGCCGAGCTTTTTTATCGAGGCCGAGTTTCAGCACGATGGTATCGATGACCTGATCGTGACGAGCGACATGGCCGAGCGTAAGGCCAAGATGATCGAGCTCGGCGATGCGTTCGTCGCCTTTCCGGGCGGTACGGGCACGCTCGAGGAGATTGCCGAGGTCATGTCGGCCGTGTCGTTGGGACATCTGAGCGCACCGTGCATCCTGTACAACCTGAACGGTTACTACAACGACCTCAAGGCGCTGCTCGAGCACATGATTGATAAGGGCTTTCGAGCCCGAGGCGCCAGCAAGGCATTTACTTTGCCGAGGACCTGCACGAGATCGCATCGATTATCGGCAGCTAAGCCGTAGGCCTATCGCACGTGCGGCGCCCAATGGCGCCGTTCGCGGCGTGGATGGTCGGCACGTCCGCGCTGTGCCCGTCTTACAATAAAACGTATCCTTGTCGATTTTGACCACGGGAGGCCCCGATGGACAACCTTGCAAAACCCAAAAACCGTGCGCTGTTTTTAGTTAGCGTAGCCGTGACCGGTGCGTTTGCAGGCGCCGCGGTCTGGCTGTTTTTCTTTGCGATGGAGCACGGTATCGACTATCTATGGACCGAGATTCCGCATATGCTGGGCGTCGCTTCGCCCGAGCTCGCGAGCGGTCCGTTCGGTTTTTTGCCGTATCCGTTTTCCGTCTGCCTGCTGGGCGGCCTGCTGATCGGTCTGTACGAAAAGCTTACAGGCACCAAGACCGATGACCTCAACCAAGTGATGGCCAAGGTAAAGCGCGACGGCCGCTACCCGTACGACAACTTGGGCAAGCTTTCGCTTGCGGCATTGCTGCCGCTGCTGTTTGGCGGAAGCATTGGACCGGAGGCCGGCCTGACCGGCGTTATCGCAGGTCTGTGCAGCTGGGTCGGCGACCGCATGCGTCGCTTTGGCGCCGAGTTTAGGCAGCTCACACTGCTGGGTACTCAGGCTGCCCTGACGGCGCTCTTCACCGCGCCCGTGTTTGGCTTTGTGGCGCCGCTCGCCGGTAGCGCCGACGGCCAGGGCGCTAATGACGATGAGTCCGCGTCCGATGAGATCACGATCAAGCTTCCCAAGGCGCAAAAGACCGTGGTCTACGGCATTGCGATTGCCGGCGGTCTGGGTACCTACCTGCTGCTCGGCCAGCTTATGGGCGGCGGCATGGGCATGCCCAGGTTCGAGTCCGCTCAGGTGGGCAACCTGGAACTTGTCTGGCTCATTCCGCTGGCGTTGGTCGGCACCGTATGCGGCTGGCTGTACTTTGTCTCTGAGCATGCAAGCGAGGCACTGTCCCATGCCATAGGGGAGCGCCCTGTCGTCAAGGCCATGCTAGCCGGTCTGGCGCTCGCCATCTGTGGCACGGTCCTGCCCTACACCATGTTTGCCGGCGAGACCCAAGCCGACGTGCTCATGGAGACCTATCTGACCATTCCCGCCGGCGTGCTTATCGCGACCGGTCTGGTCAAGGCCATGCTGACGCCCGCCCTCATCAACCTGGGCTGGCGCGGCGGTCACTTCTTCCCGGTTATCTTTTCGGGCGTGAGCTTGGGCTACGGCTTCGCTATCCTTACCGGCGCCGATCCGGTCTTTTGCGTCGCCGTCTGCACGGCCTCGACGATGGGCGCCGTTATGCGTCAGCCGGTCATGGTTGTGGGCTTGCTGCTCATGTGTTTCCCGCTCAAGGGTATCGTCTGCATGATCATCGCCGCCGTTATCGCCGCTGGCATTCCGCTGCCCAAGCCGCTGCGCAAGTAGCACGGCGGCGCACGGTCAATACAAACATCTCAAGCCCGGTGTGAGGGTGTTCAACTTGAGCTTGTGCCCTTTGACGGGTCGTTATTTTCAAAATGCTGCTGTAATCCACGACACGGGTTGAGCGCCTTCCCAATAATGGGCCACGCCGATCTGTGGCGCATGTCCGATGATACCGCGCCTGCCTACAGGTCGCGTGCTCGATAGACCTTGGTACTGATGGCGCAACTCAGTGCAAAGAGCACGAGGGCCAGTACGGCAATTCCTGCGCACAGGCAGCCGAGGACGGCGGGATCGGGATTTGCTCCGGCAATCGACATAAGCCAGTTGCTAATGGGGTTGGAGGAGCTCAGCGTGGCCATGGCAAGGCACCCGAGCAGGGCAAACAGGCCAACGGATAGGCGCAGCGCCTCCATGTGTCCAAGGCGAAAGAACGGCGCTGCGCCAAAAACACCATCATGAGGGAGATGAGCATCGATGCTGCCGAGGCTATTGCGATCTCAAAGACCGTCTGTCCCGTCGAAGGAATGCCCGCGCTGTTGAAGAGCGGGATGGCGACGATACTCAAAAGCGTAGCTGCACATGCCATGGCGGCGGAGAAGACAATAACGCTCAGGTAGCGGGCACAAATAATGTCTTTGCGCGAGAAGGGCAGCGTTGCCCGATAACGCTCCCATCCGTTTTGATTGTCGAAGCCGGCCAGCGAGCTCATGACCATGATGGGTGACATGGCGCTGACCGCGCAGGCGCCGGCGCTCATGCCGGAATCGCCGTCCGATGCGTTGGCAAGGGTCAGCACGACGAATATGAACAAGCCGACACCCGCAATGCTCGGGACAAGTGAGCGAACGATGGCGAGCTCGGACATAAAGGCGCGTTTCATTTCGAAGCCCCTTTCAGCGTGAGGCGCAGATAGTCATCAATGGTTGCCCGGTCGCAGGGAATCTCGGGAAAGGCCTCGAGCGCCTCGCGACGGTTGGGCACGAGCACGTCCACGCTATAGGCGTGGTGGGCGGCGCGAGCGCCTTCGACGCAAGCCATAAGCTCGGCGGCCTGTGCTTGGGTGCAGTGGGCGATGCCGGCGCGGTCGGTAATGTCCTCGCGCGGCAGGTCAAACACAATCGAACCGTTATCGATGCAGATGACGCGGTCGGCGGCGCGATCGAGGTCGGACGTAATGTGGCTCGAGAGCAGCACACTGTGCTGGCCGTCGGCGACAAAGGCGAGCAGCTCATCGAGCAGCTCCTCGCGCGCCATGGGATCGAGGCCCGCAGTGGCTTCGTCCAAAACGAGCAGCTTGGCATTGTGGCTGAGCGCGCAGGCGAGCTGCAGCTTCATGCCCATGCCGCGGGAGAGGTCTTTTACCTTGGCTTTGGGATCAAGGCCAAATCGGTCGATAAATCTGGCGAATGTTTCGCGACTCCATGTGGGGTACGCCGGGCCTACGAGCGTCTCGATCTGGCCCACCTTGAGCGTGGAGGGGAAAGGACACGTGTCCAGGACAAGACCGACGCGGGAGCGCAGGTGACGCTGTGCCTCGCCGGGCGCGTTGGCGTCGCAGTGCTGTCCAAACAGATGCACCTCGCCGGCATCGAGCTTTATAAGCCCGAGCGCGGCGCGAATGGTCGTTGTCTTGCCGGCGCCGTTTGCGCCCACAAAGCCGACAATCTGGCCGGGCTCCACGGTGAGTGTGACATCGCGTAGCGAAAAGCGGTCGCTTACGCGGCGTGAAACGCCTTTGAGTTCTAGCAAGTTTTGCATGGTATAGCCTTTCTTGCAGATGGCTACTGCATGGTCTCGGGGGCTACAAGGTCGAGCATCTCGTGCAATTTGTCGCGCGTGACGCCCAGGGTTTCGGCCTGCGTAGCGGCCTGCGCAAGCAACTCTTCGATATGGCAGAGCTGGTTTTCGCGCAAGAGTTCCTGGTTTCCCTCGGCGACAAAGCAGCCCTTGCCCTGCACGGTGCAGATAAAACCGAGTTGCTCCAGGTCGGCATAGGCGCGCTTGGTGGTGATGACGCTCACGCCCAGGTCGCTCGCCAGCGCGCGGATACTGGGGAGCTTGGCTCCCGCAGCGAGTGAGCCCGAAAGGATCTGGGCTTTGACCTGCGAGGTTATCTGCTCGTAGATGGGCTTGTCGCTCGAATTGGATAGGATGATGTCCACAGCGGCTCCTTAGCTGTTGGGCTACACGTGTATATAACCGGTAAGCACAGTATATATACACTATGTACAGTTACGCAAGAGACAAATTCGGATTGGGCCGGCTACCCAGGCCCCAACTGATGAATTTGTCCTGATAGGTGCCCTATGGCGGGATTTGGCGGCTACAATAATGCGGTTACAACGACGTAATGCACTCAATGCAAGAAAGGATCCGCATGGCAAGCCTGTCGGATGAAATCTCGTCGCGCCGCACATTCGCGATCATCAGCCACCCGGACGCCGGTAAGACCACGCTTACCGAGAAGCTGCTGCTCTATACCGGCAGCATCCAGACCGCCGGCTCGGTCAAGGGCAAGAGCTCGGCCAAGCACGCCGTCTCGGACTGGATGGACATCGAGAAGGAGCGCGGCATTTCCGTTACCTCCTCGGTGCTGCAGTTCACCTACAACGGCGCCTGCGTCAACATCCTCGATACCCCCGGCCACCAGGACTTCTCGGAGGATACCTACCGTACCCTTATGGCCGCCGACGCCGCAGTCATGGTCATCGACGGCGCCAAGGGCGTCGAGGCCCAGACCAAAAAGCTCTTTAAGGTCTGTACGCTGCGCCACATTCCCATCTTCACCTTTGTGAACAAGCTCGACCACGAGGCTCGCGATCCGTTTGAGCTCATGGAAGAGATCGAGAACGTCCTGGGTATCAATACGTATCCCATGAACTGGCCGATTGGCAGCGGCCGCAACTTCCGCGGCGTGTTCGACCGTCAGACCCGTCGCGTTATCGCCTTTGAGGGCGACGGCCACGCCAATGCCACCAAGAAGGTCGCCGAGGTCGAGGCCGAGCTGGGCGATCCCGCCATGGATGAGCTTATTGGCGAGGAGAACCATAAGAACCTGATGGACGACATCGAGCTGCTCGATGGCGCCGGTGACGAGCTCGACCTGGATGCCGTGGCCTGTGGCAAGCTGAGTCCGGCGTTCTTTGGCTCGGCACTTACCAACTTTGGCGTGGAGCCCTTCCTTAAGGAGTTCCTGCGCTTGGCGCCGACGCCGCGCGCCTATACCGATACGCTCACCAGCGAGCCGGTCGCGCCCGCCGAGAACGACTTTAGCGGCTTTGTCTTTAAGATCCAGGCCAACATGGACAAGAACCACCGCGACCGCATTGCCTTTGTGCGCATTTGCTCGGGCAAGTTCGAGCGCGGCATGGATGCCTTCCATATGCAGGGCAACCGCAAGCTCAAGCTGGCCACGGGCACCTCGATGATGGCCGACGACCGCGCCATTGTGGACGAGGCGTACGCCGGCGATATCGTGGGTCTGTTCGACCCCGGCATCTTTAGCATCGGCGACACCGTGTGCTCCGGCAAGCGCCACGTGCAGTATCCGCAGATCCCGACGTTTGCCCCCGAGATGTTCGCCCGCATTACGCAGGTCGACACGCTCAAGCGCAAGCAGTTTGTGAAAGGCATGGAGGAGCTTGCCCAGGAGGGCGCCATCCAGATCTTTCGCGAGCTCGGCGCCGGCATGGAGAGCGTCATTGTGGGCGTGGTCGGCGTGCTGCAGTTTGAGGTGCTCGAGCGCCGCCTGAAGGCCGAGTATCGCGTCGAGGTTCGTCGCCAGCCGCTGCCCTATACGGACATTCGCTGGATCCAGAACGACCCCGACACCATCGACATCCCGGGTCTTTCGCTCACGCGCGACACGCTGCGCGTCGAGGATATGCGCGGCGGCAAGCTGCTGCTGTTCACGAGCCCATGGAACGTGGATTGGGCGACCGACCATAACCCCGACCTCATCCTGTCGGAGTTTGGCAACGTAACGTTTTAGCGCACCGGCGCGGTGGCCTTGCGGGGCTGCCGCGCCGTTTGCTTGCCTGATGCCGTGTGAGCGGCTATCATACCCACCGTCGTCTCAAGACCGGGGCGTCCGAGCAGTTCGGGTCCGATATCCTGCTCGTTAAACCTAAAACCAAAGGAGTACATAATGATCAAGAAGGTCATGGAGGACTACAAGGTCCTGTTGCGGAGCATTCCCGCGGCAACGGTTTCGCTGTTTTTCGTGAGCGTTATCATGATGAACCTGCTGGCCAACAAAGAGCTTATCAGCCTGCCGTATCTGGCACTCGATTGCGGCTTTGTGGTGAGCTGGGTTTCGTTTTTGTGCCAGGACATGATCTGCAAGCGCTTTGGCGCCAAGGCATCCATCAAAATCTCTATCCTCGCGCTGCTGGTCAACCTGGCCGTGAGCCTGTGCTTTTGGGCATGCTCGCTCACGCCCGGCATGTGGGGTGCCTACTACGACACGGGTATGATCGAGGTCAACGCCGCCCTTAACGCCACCATCGGCGGCACCTGGTACGTGGTGCTGGGCTCTTCGCTGGCAATGCTCGTTTCTGCCGTGGTTAACTCCACGCTCAACCAGTCGCTCGGCCGCATGCTCAAAAAGAATAACTTTGCGAGCTTTGCCTTCCGCTCTTATGTGTCCACGGGTGTTGGCCAGTTTATCGACAACTTGGTCTTTGCCATTGTGGTGAGCCACACGTTCTTTGGTTGGACCTGGGTGCAGGTCCTTATGTGCTCGCTGACCGGCGCTGTCGCCGAGCTGCTGTGCGAGGTCTTTCTGAGCCCCGTGGGCTATAAGGTCGTGCGCGGCTGGGAGCGCGAGAATGTGGGCTCCGAGTACCTCGAGCGCCACGCAGCTGCCTAAGGAGCACCTATGCGGGTTTTGATCACGGGCGCTTCGGGCGGCATTGGAGCCGCGTGCGTGCAGCGCTTTTTGGACGAGGGCCACGAGGTCGTGGGCTTTGATCTGCTGCCGGCGGCCGTCGAGCACGAGCGCTATCGCCATCTGATCGTTGATGTCCGCGAGCCGGACTCGTTTCCAGACGGCCTTGAGCCTCAGGCGATCGTAAACGTTGCCGGCACGCAAGATTCGGCCGACGACATCGCTGCCAACCTGCGTGGCACCATCAACGTGACCGAGCGCTATGCCTTTGCGGGGGAGGGGCTTGCCGCCAAGCCGGCGCCTGCTATCCAATCCGTGGTCAATGTGGGGTCGGCGAGCGGACATACGGGATCGGAGTTTCCCGCCTATGCTGCCAGCAAGGGCGGCGTTATCGCCTACACCAAGAACCTTGCAAACCGCCTGGCGCCGCAGGCCATCGCCAACAGTGTGGACCCGGGCGGCGTTATCACGCCGCTCAACCGTTGCGTGATGGAGGACGAGCACCTGTGGAGTCAGATTATGGAGCTCACGCCGCTTAAGCGCTGGGCCACCGCCCAAGAGATCGCCGAGTGGATCTACTTTGTGGGCGTGACCAACCGGTTTATGACCGGGCAGAGTCTGCTCATTGACGGTGGCGAGGCCGGCCGCACGCAGTTTATTTGGCCCGAGTAACAAAACGCGCCCGATGGCAAGATGCCGTCGGGCGCGTTTTTGATGTATTGATTTTAGCCGAGGCAAGTCCAGTTGACGGGGGTCGAGCCGTGCTGTTCGAGTAGCCGATTGGCTGCCGAGAAGGGGCGCGACCCTATAAAGGCGGGGAGTTCTGCCGTGGCGCGGTTGGCCGAAAGCGGCGAGGGGTGCGTAGAAGCTAGGCAGAACTTGCCGGTTGCCTTGCCCGCGCCGATCGCGTCGAGCTTGCCCTCAACCATTTGCTGGGCAAAGCGGCCCCATGCCAAAAAGACGACCGGCTGGGGCAGCTGACAGCAGTGTTCGATAATATAGTCGGTGAGCGTGCTCCAGCCCAGCTTGGCGTGCGAATTGGCGGCATGCTCGCGCACGGTGAGCGTGGTGTTAAGGAGCAGGACGCCCTGTTGTGCCCATGGGGTTAGGTCTCCCGTGGCAGGAAAGGGGCAGTCCAGATCGGCTTTGAGTTCCTTATAGATGTTGCGCAGGCTCGGCGGCAACTTGGTTTGCGTCGCGGGGACCGAGAACGATAACCCCATGGCCTGGTTGGGTCCGTGATAGGGATCTTGACCCAAGATGACAACCTTGACCTGTTCGGCCGGCGTGTAGGCGAGGGCATTGAGGATGTCGTCTTGTGCCGGGTGGATGGTCTGCTCGGCACGCAAAAGGGCGATGCGCTCGAGCAGCTGGTTCGTAGTGTCACGTACCGGCTGCGGCGCATCGCCCAACCAGGTTGCTATGTTGCGGTCGCGAGTTGCGGTGTCCATGGGGCTCCTTTATGGCAGATACTCTGTTGGTATCTATTGTAAAGGCGCACCGGTTGCCTTTATGCCGCGGCTGTATGAAGAGTGGGGTCTACGAGACGCGCTCGGGCGTTCCTGCCATACGAGCCTGTTCATGCGCGCGTAGGCGCGGAAGCTCGACGGTTGCCACCATGACGCCGGTGAGGATGAGGCGGCGCCAAAGAAGGCGATGGGGCTCAGGACCTCGCCGACCAGGAAGAACGAGAAGACAGCGGAGCAGACCGGCTCGAGCGAGAAGGCGAAGCCGGTGGTCTCGGCGGGCACGTGGGGCTGCACGAGCGTTTGGGTGATAAAGCCATAGGCAGAGCAGATGAGTGCGAGTGCGACGACGACGACGATCTCGTTGGGCGTGCTGGGAAGCGTGAAGCCGACAAAGGTGCACGCGGCGATGCCCGAGAACAGGCCGCCAAAGCCCAGCTGCCAAACACCCAGGGCCAGTGGGTCGACTTCTTCGACAAAGCGCTTGGCTACGATAATGTGGCCGGCATAGATAAAGGCCGAGAGCAGCATGATGATCGCGCCGGGATTCAGGCTGGTAAAGTCGGCGCCCGAGAGCAGCAGCATACCGCAGGTGACGATGGCAGTTCCGATGAACACCTTGCGCTCGGGGGCGCGACGCAGCAGAGCTGCGTTGGCAAACGGCACGATTACGACCGTCAGGCTCTGCAAAAAGCCGGCGGTTGAGGCGGAGGTGAGGCTGGAGCCCAGGCACATGCAGGTGAGCTCGGTTGCCATGATGGCGCCGATGATGGCGGAGCGAATCATCACGTCACGGTTGATACGCAGCGCGTGCTTGTGGAAGAGCAGCAGGCAGGCCACAAAGGCGATGATGCAGCGCAGCGCAACGATGCTCGTGGCGTTCATGCTGTCCATGCCGATCTTCATGAGGGGGTACGAAAAGCCCCATGCGACGGGAACGGAAAACGAGAGCGCGATTGCTTTTTTGCGATCCATGGGACTCCTTTTGTTACAGAACGGTTTCGCAAAAAGGATTCTGCTCCCAGATTTAGATGTAGTAAAGCGAATGTATCTTCAGTATGATTAAGTAATACTAATGTAGGCGGGAAAAGCGCTGGCAAAACGTTTTACGGCTACGTCGATGTGGAGGTACGATGGCATCGCGGTATCAGATTGTTTGTATGGTGGTCGATCGCGGCAGTCTTAAGGGTGCAGCCGATGAGCTGGGCTATACGCAAAGCGCGGTGAGCCAGGCCGTCAAAGCGCTCGAGCGCGAGCTGGGTACCACGCTTATCGAGCGCGGCAAGCAGGGCGTTTCGCTTACGCGCGACGGCAAGCAGTACCTGCCGTATCTGCGCCAGATTGTAACTGCCGAGCCGAGCTTGAGGCAAGCGCCAGGAATTGCTGGGACTCTCCTCGACTGATATTCGTATCGCAACGTTTACCAACGTGAGCCGCACCGTGTTGCCGCGCGTGATCCGCGACTTTGGTGCCCTGCATCCGGGTGTACGCTTTACGCTCAAACAGGGCGATTACACGCGCAATGCCCAGTGGGTGCACGATGGCGTGGTTGATTTTTGCTTTACGGCACGCGGATTTACCGCGGGGCTCGAGAAGCGCGTGGTCTATCACGATGAGTTGGTAGCACTGTTGCCGGCCGCGCATCCGCTGACGGCAAAGGAAAAGGTGACGCTCGCCGACCTGGCGTCCGAGCCGTTTGTGCTGCTGGATGAGGGCGAACAGAGCCTGGTGCTCGATGCATTCGCGGCGCATGGGCTGTCGCCGCACGTGACGAGCGAGGTGACCGACGACTACACCATCATGGCGATGGTGGAGGAGGGCCTAGGCGTGAGTATGCTGTATCGCCGTACCGTCGAGGGCATGAGGGCCGATATTCGCGTGCGTCCCATCGTGCACGCTCCCTCGCGTGACGTAGTGGCAGCCTGGCGCAGCTGGGACACCATGCCTATCGCCACGAGGCACTTTATCGACTATATGAGCTCACATATTGTCAATTAATGACTGGCATGGCGTTGAGTGCGGTGTTTAGCGGGCTGTCGCTTTGGCTTGGGCGGCGCGATAGGTGCGTGCCGGGTGGCAGAGTAGTACCGCCACGACCATAAAGAACGCCGTGGTGCCCAGGCTGATGGGGTAGACCATCATGATGTTCGCAAAGGTGCGGAAGTGCGGGAACACGCAGAATACCCAATAGAAGCGAATACCGCAGACGCAGGTCATGGTGATGAGGGCGGGCATGAGCGAGATGCCAAAGCCGCGCAGGTAGCCGGACATGTTTTCGTAGAACATGCTAAAGGCGTAGGCAGGGAAGATCGAGCACACGCGGATATAGCCGATCGAGACGATGTTGGGGTCGCTGTTGAACAGCGCCAGGATTTCGCGTCCCAAGCCTACGATGATGACGATGGTGGTGAGCGCGACGATACCGCCTTCGACCAGGCAGACCTTGAGCGTCTTGGTGCAGCGGTCGATTTGGCGGGCACCGTGGTTTTGTCCCACAAAGGTGGTGCAGGCCTGGCTAAAGCTGTTGAGCAGGTTGTAGCACACGTACTCCAGGCTCATGGCAGCGCTCGATGCCGCCATGACCTCGGTGCCCAAGCTGTTGATGGCGGACTGGATGATGATGTTGGCGACGGCAAAGACAGCGCTTTGGATGCCGGCGGGCAGGCCGATCTTGACGATGCGCTTGAGGGCGACGGGGTCTAAGCCTAAGTCGCGTGGGGTGACGCGGACGACGGAGTCGGTCTTGAGCAGGCGGATAAAGAGCGTAGCGGCGCTGACGGTGTAGGCGATGGCGGTGGCGATGGCGACGCCCGCGACGCCCCAGTGGAGTACGGGGACAAAGATGAGGTCCAGGCCAATGTTGAGGACGGTGGACACGGCAAGTGCCTGCAGAGGCATGCGGGTGATGCCGACGGAGCGGAAGATCGCGGCCTCAAAGTTGTAGAGCAAGATCGAGGGCATGCTGAGCAAAAAGACGCGCAGGTAGAGCGAAGCGAGCGGCATGGTCTCGGCAGGCACGTTGAGCGCAGCGAGCATGGGCTCGGCAAAGATCTCGCCCAGTGCGATGACGACAAAGCCCACGAGCGCCATTAAAATCGAGGTATGGACGGCGCGTTTGACCATGTTCTGATCGTTGCGGCCGATAGCGTTGGCGATGACCACGTTGGAGCCAAGCGACATGCCAATAAAAAGGTTGAGCATAAGACTGGTAAGCGGAACATTGGAGCCGACCGCCGCCATGGCGAGGGTTCCCTGGTCGCCCGAGAAGTTACCGATGATGACCGTGGCGATGAGGTTCGACAGCTGCTCCAAGATGCTCGTGGCGGCCACGGGGAAGGCGAACAGGGGAATATTGCGCCATAGCGAGCCGGTGGTCATGTCAATGTGCTTAGATGCGGTGTCTGCCATACGCTCTCAATCTCTAATATGCTCTTTCGTGCTTATTTGCGCAGACGATGATACTCCTAGTGCAGCCAGCCGGCACTTAGGGACGTTCCTTTTCTGTCGGCAGCTGGGGACACTCCTTGTCTCTTCTATGACTAGGTGGGGAAGGCGTGCGACAATGGTGGGCGTTGTGTTGTTCGCGCTAAGGAGTTGCCATGTTGTTGTGTCCCGTTTGCCATGAACCGTTGGTGGACGACGAGCGCGGTGCTGCATGCGCGGGCGGACACCGATTTGACCGTGCGCGCGAGGGCTATCTCTATCTGCTGCGCTCGTCCAAGAGCGGCGACTCCATGGGTGATCCCAAGTCGCAGGCGCGCAGCCGTCGTGACTTTCTGAACCGTGGATACTACGCGCCGTTGCGCGATGCGATGGTCGAGCTGGTGCGCGAGCGGGTGTCTGGACGTGCCGCGTCTACGAACTGCCCCATGACGCTGCTCGATATTTGCTGCGGCGAGGGCTACTACACCAGCGCTATGGGCGCGGTGCCGGGCGTAGATGCTTACGGTTTCGACCTGGGCAAGGAGATGGTGCGCCTTGCCGCCAAGCGCGGCGATGCGACGTACTTCGTGGCCAACATGAAAGATATCCCCGTGGCTGATGGCGCCTTTGATATGGTGACCGAGCTCTTCGCTCCCTTTAACGAGCGTGAGTTTGCCCGCGTGCTGGCGCCAGAGGGTTCGCTCTACACCGTGGTGCCGGGTGCTCGGCATCTGTTTGGCCTCAAAGAGGTGCTCTACGACACGCCATATCTCAATGACGAGAAGCTGCCGAAGACCACCGAACTCGAGTTGGTCGGAACGCAGCGGGTGTTTGCGAACATTACGCTCCAGACCCAGGCTGACATCGAGGCGGTGTTCCAAATGACGCCGTACTACTACCGCACGCGCCCTGCCGATAAAGAGCGCCTGGCAAACCTGGACACCCTTCAAACCGACATCGACTTCATCATCGCCGAGTACCGTCACAGCTAACAACCTGCCAAAAAGGGACAGGTTTATTTTGGCAGGTGTTATCTGGGCAAACGTAAAGGGCCGACCGCGGATATGCGCGATCGGCCCTTTTAGTTACTTGGCTGCAGAGGCTATGAGAAGTGAGCGCTTACAGGCGGTCCTTGTTCTCGGCCTTGACGGCGTGTGCCTGCTGAACAAAGAACAGGTCGTAGACCACGATGACAAAGGCTCCAATATTGACGGCGCTGCCGCCGAGCGCGGGAAGGGTGAGCACAGCCTGCGCAATCGTGGCGATTGCGGCAACGATGCCGAGCTTAAACGCGCCATCCACCTGCGAAGGCTTGTTGGCGCCCTTGATGCCCGCAACACCTGCGGCAAGGTCGATAACGCCCTTGGCGACAAGCACGACCGCGGCGAGCATGGCGTTCGATCCGTAGACGGATTCAAATTTGCCGGTTGCGATGCCGGTGATACCGATGACGAGGCTGGCGATGCCCAAAACAAAATAGATGAGGGCAAGGATTTTGAGTGTCTTGCGAGTGAAGCTCATGGCTGGTCCTTTCGATACGAGTACGCCAACCTGGCGCACCCTATGTGCTGCACATATGGTGAAGCACATTGTAGTTCAACGGGGCGATGCATGCGTTTGAAAGCGTCTCTTGCCTGTACGGTCCAACCTTTCAAAAAGGAAAGCTGGGCGTAAGTCAAATCGATGGCAGCGTATGCGCGGCGCTGCGATGATGGGGCCATGGTAAGAGCTGGACCGAAGGAGGAGCCGTGATGTACGGAGCCAAGCAAGTGCGTGAGCCGCGTTCGTTAGGAAGGCGCATGAGCGATTCTGTGATCGCTGCCGTGTGCACGGGATTGATGGCGGTGCTTTGCATTGGGATGCTGTGGGCCATGTCGCATGTGGGACAATAGCGGACGATTGGGTGCCGACACATGCGGCGCTCACGTATCCGCTTTGCTTGCTAAGGAGTACCCATGGGCGTCGTCGATCCCTTTTCTGTTGCTCGGGCCGCGGGGCTTGAGCTGATCGGGAAGCCCGAGGGCCTCACGCTCACCGACGGTGCGATGGAGCTGCGTGCCGATTTTGCCCGTATGCTCCCACGGCTCAAGCAGGGTCGTCTGCAGCAAGAGCTGTTGGTGAAGGCTGCACGCACAAAAGGTATCGAGAACCCCTGGGCGATTGACGCCACGGCAGGCTTTGGCGAGGATTCGCTGCTGTTGGCCGCTGTGGGCTTTACCGTCGATTTGTATGAACAGGATTGCGTGATCGCGGCGCTCCTTCAGGATGCCCTGGATCGCGCGGCAGATGATCCGGCGCTTGCGGCTGCCGTGGCGCGCATGCGCTTACATGCGGGCGAGGACAGTGTTGCCGGCCTTCGCCATGCGGCTGAGCTGGTCGAGCGTGGTGAGCTCGCGGCTCCCGATGTGGTGTATCTGGATCCCATGTTTCCCGAGCGCACCAAGAGTGCGGCGGTCAAAAAGAAGTTCCAACTCCTGCACCATTTGGAGCAGCCGTGCGCCGATGAGGAGACGCTGGTCGAAGCCGCGCTTGCGGTGCACCCGCGCAAGGTTGTTATCAAGCGGCCGGTGAAGGGGCCGCTGCTTGCCGGCATCAAGCCGAGCTATCAGCTTGCGGGCAAGGCTGTCCGCTACGATGTCTTGGTGCCGCCGCGCCCGTAGCTTGCGTGTGATGGCTGGCGCTCCGTCGGTGCCGTGCCGATGCGGGGTCTATTTCCAAGGGTGCGACGTCAGGTGCCAGCCGCCGCAGTATTCGCATTTGTAGCAGGCCAAACCACGCCGCCCGCGGTTTTCGCAGTCGGCCATAACGGCCTCGGCCTCGGCGCGCGTGTCGTAACGGTTTTTGCGCTCGCACGACTTGTAGCGCCAGGCTTCATCGCGCTCGGCGTCCAGGGCGTCGCGGCGCTCGTCCTCGCGTGCAAACAGGTCGCTCATATCGCCGCCGGTAGCAGCGCCCAAAAACTCGCTTTTGGCTTTTGACCAGGCGGCTCGCTTTTTGCTCCCCATCTGCTTCGCGCCCCTCTCCAAACGTTGGTATCATTGCTCAATCAAAGTGATACCAATAAACGTGAGGTCGCCGCGTGATGATCAGAAAAACCCTCGATACCGACATTCCCGCCGTCATGGCTATCTATGACGCGGCCCGCGCCTTTATGCGCGCACATGGCAACGCCACGCAGTGGCCCGAGGGCACGCCTTCTGCCGAGCAGCTGGCTGCCGATATCGCCGCCGGTGGCAGCTATGTGTGCGAAGTCGACGGCCGCGTGGTGGCGACGTTTGCCTTTTTACCGGGCCCGGACGAGTGCTATGACGTAATTGAGGACGGTCAATGGCGTAGCGACACTCCGTACGCCGTGCTGCACCGCGTGGCGTCCGACGGCACCGTGCACGGTATCGCGGCTGCGATGTTTGCCTTTGCCAAGGAGCGCGCCAACCACCTACGTATCGACACGCACCGGGACAACCTACCCATGCAGGGTGCGAGTATTAAGGCGGGGTTTGAGCGTGCCGGCGTCGTCTATGTGTCCGACGGCACGGCGCGTGTTGCGTTCGATTGGCTGCGCGAGGTGTAAAAGCCGGGCCTCACGGCAACAATTCATTCGAACGAAAAATGGCCCCAAACGGGGCCAAATTTAGTTGATTGCGGCGTCTGGGGTGCTTGCCGTGTGGTTGAAAGTGCTGCGCCTACGCGACTATTCCTTGGACAGCTCACTTCCGCAGTGGCAGCACTTGGTCGCGCCTTCGTGCACCTCTTCCAGACAATACGGGCAGACGGGTGCCGGCGCGGCTTCCTCGGCGGTGGTGCCGGCCAGCTTATCGCCAATCTCCTGCGCCTTGTTAAACGCCTTGACGATGGCAAAGACGATGGCAGCGACAATTAAAAAGTTGATGCACGCGCCAATGAGCGCTCCAAAGTCGATATTGGTGCCCGGCACCACCAACCCCGAGATCTCGGTGGCGCTGCCGCCGGCAATCACGGAGATAAGCGGGTTGATGATGTTATCGGTAAGCGAGGTCACGATAGCGGTGAATGCACCGCCGATAATCACGCCGACGGCCATGTCTATCACGTTGCCGCGATTAATGAATTCCTTGAACTCGTTGAGCAATGCCTTCATGGTGACTCCTCGCTGTTGTGAGGCTCGCGTTGTTACTGCCCCAGATGAACCCGGGCAGACAAAAAGGGGAGGTGCCGGCTTTCGCAAGGCGCGAACCTACGAAAATCGCCGCGCGGCAACGCGGGGCGATGAGCTCGGTCGGGGGATAGGGCCCGCTTCGCCCGCCGGCCCGTAAATTGTATCATCCAGTGTGGAGCGTGAACGCCCGTTGCCGCGTGCGATGGGCTTGTAATAAGAGGAGGGCCATGTCGAAGCAAGCGGTCGTTGGAATCTTGGCGCATGTCGATGCCGGCAAGACCACGTTGGCCGAGGCCATGCTGTTCAACGCGGGTCGCATTCGCAAGCGTGGCCGCGTGGACGATGGCGATTCGCATCTGGACACTAACGCGATCGAGCGCGAGCGTGGCATCACGATTTTCTCGTCGCAGGCCGTGTTCGACCATGGCGATACCCACGTCATGCTCGTGGATGCGCCCGGCCACGTCGATTTTTCGGCCGAGGCGGAGCGCACATTGCGGGCGCTCGACTACGCGATTCTGGTGGTGGGTGCCAACGACGGCGTGCAGGGGCACACCGAAACCCTGTGGCGCCTGCTTGCGCGCTATGACATTCCGACGTTCATCTATATCAACAAAATCGATTTGGAGAATCCCGGCCGCGATGTTTTGCTGGCACAACTTGGGCAGCGTCTTTCCGAGGGCTGCCTCGATGCGAACGAACTGCTGGCGGGCGGCGCCGCTTGGGAGGACGCTGCCGCGTTGGACGAGGCAGCCCTCGAGGAGTTTCTTGAGACGGGTGAGCTTTCCGTCGCAACGCTTTCGCGCATGGTTGCCGAGCGCAGGCTCTTTCCCTGCTTTGCCGGCTCGGCGCTCAAGGATCAGGGCGTGGGCGAGCTGCTGGATGGTATGTGCACGCTGATGCGTGAGCAGGCGTGGCCGCCGGAGTTCGCCGCGCGTGTCTATCGTGTCAGCCGCGGTGTTCGTGGCGAGCGCTTGGCTTGGGTTAAAGTGACCGGCGGCACACTGCATGCCAAACAGATGATTGACGGGCGTTCCGGCGCCGAGGCATGGGAGCAAAAGGTCGATCAGGTGCGCATCTATAACGGAGAGAAGTACGAGCTTGCCCAGGAAGTTGCCGCTGGCGGTATTTGTGCCGTGACGGGTCTTGCGCACGTTCGCCCGGGGGATGCCTTGGGTGCGGAGCCCGGGTGCGATGCGCCCGTCATTGCGCCGGTCCTCACCTATACGGTGCTCCCGGGCGAACATGATGTCCATGCGGTGTTTAAAGCGCTGGCTGAGCTGACGGACGAAGACCCCATGCTCGGCGTAAGCTGGAATACGCATCTTGAGCAGATTCACTTGCAGTTGATGGGCGCCGTGCAACTCGAGGTCGTGCAGCGGGTGTTGGCCGATCGCTTTGACCTTTCGATTGAGTTTGAGCCCGGCGGCATTCTCTATAAGGAGACTATTTCGCGGCCGGTCGAGGGCGTGGGCCACTTTGAGCCGCTGCGCCACTATGCCGAGGTGCATCTGCGCCTGGAGCCGTTGCCGGCGGGTTCGGGTGTGCAGTTTGGCACCGTGACCTCGGCCGACGAGCTCGATCTTAACTGGCAGCGTTTGGCACTCACCAACGCTATGGAGCGCGACCACCTGGGCGTGCTGACGGGCTCGCCCATCACCGATGTGCGCATTACGCTCGCGGGCGGCCGCGCGCATGCCAAACACACCGAGGGCGGCAATTTTCGCCAGGCCACGTACCGCGCGATTCGCCAGGGTTTGATGCAGGCGCGCGAGGCCGGCGCGGCGGTGTTGTTGGAGCCGTGGTATCGCTTTGAGC